>NZ_JAMOKO010000013.1 GCF_023656745.1 Collinsella sp. BG-O-102 | reverse complement strand
GGAGGCTCGACCGGGAGGCCGCGCTTATCGGCAAGGCCCGCCTGCTCGTCATCGACGAGCTCGGGTTCCTCCCGCTCGACGCGGACGGGGCGAGGCTGCTCTTCCAGGTCTTCGCCGACGCATACGAGAGACAGTCGGTGGTGATCACCACGAATCTGGAGTTCAGCAGGTGGGGGTCGGTGTTCGGGGACGACCAGATGGCCGCCGCCGTGATCGACCGCATCGTCCACCACGGGAGGCTCGTCCAGTTCCGCGGCGAGTCCTACCGCGTCCGCCATGCCCTCATGCAGGAGGGCTAGCCGCTCAAAAAGCGTGCGCGCTTCCGATGCTCAGGCTGTTCAATTTCCGATGCTCTTTTTGCTCAAATCCTCTTGACGAAACACACCTACACGCGTAAAGGGAAACAGCGAGCTCCAAAGCCAACTTTGAATGGGCCCATAGTCAGAAATAAGGTAAGTAGCAAAACAAAGTTTTGCGATAGCGTTAACGAAACGGGAGGAAAAATGCGGCATTTTTAATTCAATCAACAAGACCGAGATTGCTATAGCTAACGAAAAAATAGACGCCGGCGAACCGAAAAAACCGTTATACAAATTCGCAAAGGTCGAGCCCAGCAAGCCATCAAAATGGAATTGACCATAAAACGAGATTGCAACTCCAGCAAAGGAAGCAATGCAGCAAGCAACCAAGCGCCGTATATCCACTGTTGACAAATCTACAAACCAGCGAATATAGCAAACAAGAACACAAATTATAATAAAATCCACTAGTAGCCCGTCGATGGGAATCCAAAAGAGCGGCACATAGCGCAGGAATCCAAAGACAGAGACCAGAAAGACTATTAGATACAGATGTAGTTTCTTGCCCAACGCATGCAAAGCCGGAATTATAAAGGGCAGCAAAAATACAAGCCAAGCATAGACGGTCACAAACCACCAACTAGAACCAGTAAGAGTTGGTGCAAAAATATCTATCAAATTGGTTGGGCTTACTTGAATATCACCGCGAAGCATGAAGAAAAAACCCAGCGCAATACTATAAAAGAGAACCGTGCCTTCGATTGAAGCTATCTGTTTAACAGCTTGTTTAATGGAGTATCCGGCTTTCCCCGCAACAAACCAGATTGTTATGGCAACAAAGCAGCCGACCGCAGTTCTTCCAATTGGATAGAAAAAGATATTGTAGAAAAACCTAGTAAACGAACCAGGAAATACGGAAACAGAATCAGCGTTGTGAACAACAAAATGATGAGCCATTACCGTCCACATAAGGACAATGCGAAGAAATTCGATACGGGAATCTCGTATTTTTACCAAAATGCCACCAAGTAAAAACAAAACCTAATAATACCTTGACCTAGAACCGTTCGAGAATCTCCTCGGCATTCTCTCGCAGATAGATATCTAGGTCCGGCAGGGCAAACTGCACGTAGCCTCTCTGTGGCGCCTGAATAACCTCTCTCTGAGAAGTTTGACTCTGGTGGGGCTACGAATAGAAAGTTGGACTGCGGGATGGTCGGGACTTGAGGTTAGCATGCGCTATTAGCGCCGGGCGATCTAGCCACTAATAGTCAAACGATTTTGACCAATCCCGGTCACCGAACGATGGCCGCCGTGCCTCCCCGCCGCCGCTACGCCGTTGGTGCCAACACCGGCGTTAGGAGAGCCATTGAGGTGAACAAGAGACAAGATGACCTACAGGAGATTATAGATGCGACGCTCCGGGAAATGGCCGCGGAGGGGGCGACGGGTTCGACCCATTGGCAGTTTAGCCCCCGCTGCAAATTGACCATTTGTGCTGGCTGCATTCTATTTTTCCTTCTTTTTTAAGTACTTGACTATATGTAGACCAGTCCTTATCCGTAATACCAAGTTCATCTTTAATTTTTCGCTTTGTATTAATGCCATCGCTAATTGCTGCGAGGATTTTCTCTTCGATATCAACCGTTTTTCCAGGTCCCTTTTGTATGGTATTAATCGCCAAGACCAATGAATTAAGCCTAATGACGCCTCGCGCTGTCAAATCAAATTCCTTACCATCGGATGTAACGGTTCCATCCTCAAAAATAAACACAAAACGCTCTAATGTGTCGGTTTTAAATGCAAAACGACCATGCGCGAGAGCATTTCTTATGTGATAAAACAAACTCATGTATTTGCTCGTATTGCCCTTCGAATTAACTTTCACAAACGCCATGCGCTGATCATCAACATTTTCGTAAAAATACTCATCTAAGTTTAGCTTTTTGCAGGTGCCCTCTAATTCTTTCTTGCTTCTTACCACAAGCATCACATCGACATCCCTGCGACTAAATATAGCTTGATTTAGAGAAGTCTTTAAGCTTCGAATCCCTACCCAAGGGGCGGGCGCCCATTTATCAATCTCATTATTATTACGATTACTCTGACCAGGGCAGGGAGACTCAATCAGGAAAAAATGAACTACACGCATCCAATTAGAGTCTTCCAGAACCTGTTGCGGCAGGGGCTCGTTTAACCATGAAGTTCGAAGTATTGCCATGTCTACCTCCAGCTACAGCTTTGTAATCAACATCCCAATGCATTTCTCGACATTAGCAAAAATACTCCCGTACGAAAGGCTTCTTAAGAGTCTCAAGCATTTCAATCTGTCGTTTCATGTCAAATCGCATCTTTATATTCCTATCGTAAGTTATATCGAGAATTATCGGTTTATATAAACATGTATAAGCTTATCGCGGAATATCGTTTGTTTCGACCCGCTAAATCCAACATATCGAGACAGGCAATTACCGCAGGATAGAAAGCTGTTACACCCGTAAAAGTCATCGGTTCGTTCTAACAGACATGTTGATTGACCCATTACCCACTGCTTGAGGGAAATCGACCCCAACATGGTAAAGTAGTCGCAACAGGCAACCATGGAGGAACAATGCTCAGCATTCACTACGGCGACAGAGACGATGTGATTTATGACACGTCAACATTCTTTGATTACAGCTATTCTCCCTCTTGGCTGCAAGATCCCCTGTCACAGCGCATTATCAAATCTATTGATAGTGGCACTGTTCTTGGCGCAAACGCAATTGACACCAAGGTGCTTGGCGTTATTCCGCCAGAGAAACTATCAACGGGCACCAAAACACTTCTACTGATGCTCTTTATGCCTCAAAACCTCTACAACGCCTCAACCTGCGGAGATAATTGCGCCTATTGGATCTTGCGCATCGCCTCCAAACATGACATCACCATCAACCTCTACCATATGATGGATTTTGGCAAAGCGCGTTTTACAGCCCGTGTCATCAATTCCGGACAGATTGTTCATACCATGGATGAGCTTGTCCTTATCTCGGCAAAATGTCTGAGGGAGGCTCGAGCATGAGAGGGGAATACCAGCTGACCGTAAGGACCAATAAAGTTCAGGTCAAACTCACCATTCGCCGAAACCTCACCATCATCCAAGGCAAAAGCGCAACAGGCAAAACCACCCTGTTAGACAGCCTCCGTGCATACGAAAACCTGGGAGCCCAAAGCGGGATTATCGTTAATTGCGCAGCCCCCTGCCGCGTCATCGGCGGCAAAGATTGGGAAGCGCAACTCGGTCGCATCGATAACAGCATCGTGTTTGTGGACGATACGCAAAAATTCGTAAGGAGCCATGCATTCCAGCATGCAGCTCGACACAGTTCCAACTACTACGTCATCGTCGCGAGGGACGAATTGCCCCAGCTCCCCTATAGCGTGGATGAGATCTATGGCCTCAAAAACACCAACAGGGCCACAACAAAATATCCTGTCTACACACGCACGTACACTTCTATCTACCGCATTTACGGAGACGAGCTCTACGATGGAGATCGGCCAGAAGAAGTCATCGTCGAAGACAGCAATGCCGGCTATGAGTTCTTTAAAGTCCTGTGCGCCAAAAGTAAAATTCGCTGCGTAAGTGCCGGTGGCAAATCAAACATATACGAAACCGCTCTGAGCTCCCCAGCCCAAAAATTGCTCGTAATTGCAGATGGGGCCGCTTTTGGGCCCGAGATGCCCTATGTCTATTCGCTCAGAAGATTTAAGGAGATCGAGCTCTTTTTGCCGGAATCGTTTGAATGGCTTGTGCTGAGATCGGGACTCTTCAACGATGTCGAAACGCAAGACATGCTCCTTCATCCTGCCGATTTCATCGACTGCGAGAAGTTCTTCAGTTGGGAGCAGTTCTTTACTAAACAGCTAAGGGAACTGACCAGAGACAGCTACCTAGCCTATAGAAAAGAAGCTCTCAATCCCGCCTACCTACAGCAACATGAGCTCAACACGATTGCTGAATCGCTACCCAAACTCGGAATCACTCCGCGCTAGATCGAGAAATACTCGCCCTCAGCGGATAAGTTCGGCCCCAACCACGGATCGCCCGTCAAGAAGAACTCCGGCCAGCGCTGAATGAACAGTGCCTGTTCACGTTTCCAGCGGCGCAGCTTTTCCTCGTTGGCCTCTTCCCTGCCGCGCGAGGTGAACTCGTAGTGGTACAGCTCGGCATAGGGCGTAAAGATGGTGCGGTAGCCCGCCTCCCACACGCGCAGGCAAAAGTCTGCGTCGTTAAAGCCAACAGCGAATTCCTCGGTATAGCCTCCGACTTGCTCAAATACGTCGCGTCGGACCATCTGGCAGGCGCCCGTTACGGCGCTAAAGTTGCTCGGGCGAACGGCGCGCTTATAGTAGCCCTCGCGCTTTGCCGAGAAGTCCTGGTTGGCATGGGCAAGTGCGCCACGCACGCCAACCAAAATGCCGGCATGCTGCACCAGATGATCGGCAAAGTAGAGTTTGGCGCCCACCACTCCCGCATCGGGACGCTGCAGATAGCTCATCATCTCTTCGATAAAGTCCGGGCTTATAACCTCGGTATCGTTGTTGAGCAGCAACAGGTAGTCGCCCTTAGCGTGCTCCACACCAAAATTGATGATCTGAGAGTAATTGAACTCGCCCGGCCAGTACACAACGCGCGCGATGCCCTTGCCTCCTGATGCTGAAGCCACGCGTTCCGGCAGGGTTTCGTAATACGCAAACGTATCCGGGGCTTCGCTGTTGTTCTCCACCAAGACGATCTCATAGTTGGCATACGTGGCCTTCTGGGCAATCGACATCACACAGGCATCGAGCGTCTCAACGTGGTCCTTGGTGGGAATCACAATGCTCACCAGCGGCGCAGGCTCCGGCAGCGCATAGCGCATGCGATAGACAAACGGCATCTCGGTCTCCTCGACCGTTCCGCAAATGCCCAGCTCGTTAAAGTGACGCTGCAGCGCAAGGCGCCCGGCTTCAATAGCATACGGCTTGCTATCGGCAGAGCCATCGGCGGTCGATCCCGGATGCACGCGCCAGTGATACAGCACATGCGCAACGTGCTCAAAGCGCGCGCCGGCTGCAAGGCAGCGAAGCGTCAAGTCGTAGTCCTGGGCGCCCGCAACGTCTTCTGGGGACATACCAATGTGATCGATGAGCGCCTTCTCCACCATCAGGAAATGCGTCACGCAGTTATGGCTATAGAGCAGGTCGACGTTGAGTACGGTCTTAAAGACCGGCTGGCCCCACTCCCCCGTTTTCTGGAACATGTCCTCATCACAGAACAGGACCTGGGGACGCTCGCCCTCGGCCGCCTTGTTCAGTGCGGAAACATACTGGAATAACGCGTCCGGTTCCAGAATGTCATCGTGGTCCAAGAAAGCGATGTAGTCGCCTGTCGCTTGCTCGATACCTGCGTTGGTGTTGACCACAATGCCGCCGTTGCCGGGAAGCTCGATGCGACGGATGCGCTCGTCGTTGGCACCTGCCGCAAGGGTGGCCACCGCGTCCCATTCGGGCGAGGCGTCCATAAGCAGCAATTCCCAGTTGTCATAGCTCTGGGCTTGCACCGATTCCAGCAGCTCGCGCAGGTAGACCCGATCAGTCTTGTAGCACGGCACCACAATGCTCACGAGCGGTCTATAGGCAAAGGCCGCCGAAGCGACACGCTGGCACGCCAAATCGCCCGGCTTTGCGCGATGCTGCTCAAACCAACGTCGATAAGCTGCGTCGTCTGCACGCGCGTCCTTCATACGGTTCCAGCTGTCGTCGACCATGCCGTTGTACAGGCGACCATCCATGGCGCAAAACCCGCTTTGGATCCGCTCTGTGGGATCGCTCACGATCGCGACAAAATCTCGTATATCCTGAGGCATCTCAACACTCAGATACGATTTATTGATGCGGCATCCGTTCTGCTGCGGAACATCGACCTGCGATTCAAACACATGCACGGTAACATCGATGGCATTCATATGCGTATCGAAGATCTGGAGCTCAGGCGCGCACTGGGGGTCTCCCGCCCAGGTAACCTCATAGCGCCACACCGCGCCGACGTCTGCCGGCAAATAGCGAATGGCATCGATCTCGTAGCGGCCGCAGTGTTCGCCACGCTGCGCATCGCGGATAAGCGCGCACAGCGCAGGCTTTGCTTTGTAGTTAATCTTGGATTCCAATTTGGCCACGCGGCTATCGAGACGAATAGAGCCCAACCTTTGGCCACCGGATGCAAAAACGACATCCATCGACGTGCCATCCAAAAACGGAAGCACCAAAACGGCGAGCTCGCGCTCGTAATCGGAAACGAAAGGACAAAGCGCCAGCACACGGCCATGATCGACCGGGAGCACCAGTGACGGCAAACAAGAACCGCTCGTAGTCGCATGGGCAAACGCCTGAGAGGCCTCCCGCTCAATAAGCGCGGCGACATCCTGACCGGCAAAACGAAGCAGCACAAAAAGACGGCCCTGGCTGCGGCAAAGTGCCAAATGCTTGATACTCATCTACACTTCTCGCTTTCCCAGGGCGTTCGCTGCCATGCGTTTGCAGGCACCCAGGCGGCCAAACCTCAAGACGTCGTAATCGAACATGAGCTTTTTGCACGCACGGACATTGGGGGCCTTGCTGGTAAGCGCCGCACGCACCATAGCAGCAACAGAAGGAGCGCATTGTGCGAGCGCAGCATCGCTGCCCACGGCAGAACCGGCAAGCGCCGTGGCAACGGCAGCAAACACCTTGCCGCAATCCGTACTCAACAGCCTGAGCGCATCGTACAGCACCAGATCGCAGAGGAAGTACGCCAGGTCATCGGCATGCTGAGCATCGAGACCGTCGCGCTGCCAGTCAGCCAGCACCGCAGAGTAAATCTTCACGTGCTCCAGCAGACGCGTCTCGTCGTCGTAGCGCATGGTGTCCATGAGCGAACCCTTGCGCGCCACGCGGTAATCATACAGCTTGTTCGAGATAAGCGCGGTCTTGTGCGAACGACCGTACACGGCAAAATCGAAGACCTGGTCCTCGCCATACTTAACGGTTTCGTCGAACACGATCCCGTTGCCCAGCAAAAACTCACGCTTGCAGGCGGTGCGCCATGCAAACGGGCGAGATGCTTCCTTAAACAGTAGGTCGGAGCTATAGCCTTCAAACGACACATCGCGCGGGCTCAGCACATAGTTAAGCCACGGATACCCCGCCTCAAGCGGATACGGATTCGCGCCAAAGGTCAAAACGTCGCAGTCCTCGCGCTCAAAGGCATCGACGATCACGCGGCATGCATCGGGCGTAAATCGGTCGTCGGAATCCAAAAACGCAACGATAGGCGCCGTGGACGCGGCGATGCCTGCATTACGCGCACTCGACAGGCCGCCGTTCTCCTTATCGACCAGCGTAAAGCGCGCGTCCTTTTCGCAATAGGCAGCCGCAATATCGCGCGAGCCGTCCGGCGAGCCATCGTTGACCAGCACGCCTTCCCAATCGGGCATGTCCTGCGCAAGCAGGGAGTCCAGGCACCAGGCCAGGCACTCCTCCACTTTATAGATGGGAACGACAACGGAAATCTTGGGGGTAGCCATAGTCACTCGCTCCTACTGTGCGGCCGGAACGTCATCGGGGTGCGGGTTGTCGCCGTAGGTGCACTGATACGTCAGCACACGCCAGACCAGCGGCAGGCCGCCAATCTTAAAGTAATGCTTAAACGTATTGAGCTTGCCCGGCTTCTTAAAGTCAAAGCGCGAATCGATATAGGCGCGGGGCGACTTGACCATCAGGCGCAAGTCGGTCTCGCCACGCGGATCAAACAGCGACAGATCAAAGCGACCGGCATCCCAGTCGGCCTTGAGCTCGGACGAGGCTTTCTTCCAAAACTGCTCGCGCAGTTCATCGACCAGGCGCTCATCGTTCCAACGGTACGTATCGACCTTCATGCGCATTAAAATACCCTGAAGCTGAGCCTTAAGCTCGGGGCGTTCATCCAAAAAGCGCTGCATCTCGGCGTATTCGTCGCACACGCAAAATACCTTGTTGGGCGAATTAACGGAGCTCTTCTCGTTGTCTTGGCGATAGCACAAAATGGGGTCCGCGATAAACGCAGCACGCTCGGCGCATGCCCAGACCTTAAAGTTAAAACCCGCATCCTGATACGAGGCACCCGGCGTGGGAAGGAAGCGAATCTGATTGTCGTTGAGGAACGCGCGCCGATAGATAGCCGACCAAATGGAAGGTTTGCGGTAGAAGATGCCCGGGCGATCGACGGGGCGATACGCGGCGCCCGTCATATGCTCGTCGATAATCCCAAACAGCTCACGTCGCTCGCTGGGCGTGGACCAATACAGATAAAAGTCGCCCTTTACCGCATCGGCATGCTCAGCATCGGCCTTGGCGACCAGCTTTTGAAGCGAATCCTCAAACATAAAGTCGTCGGACTCAAGGATGCCCACGTACTCACCGCGCGCCATCTCCAGGCCACGGTTCATCGAGTCGCCGTAGCCGCTGTTGGCCTTGTCGATCATCTTTACACGGGGGTCGTGCTCCATGTACTCGCGGATGATATCCGGCGAGCTATCGGTGGAGCCGTCGTTGATGCAGATGATCTCGATGTCATTGAGCGTCTGCGCCACGGCGGAATCGAGGCACACGCGCAGATAGCGCTCGACATTGCAAATGGGGACAAGCAGCGAAACTTTAGGGGTATCAGAGTTCTGCAAGAGAACCTCCCGTTGAATAGCGTGTAACAGGGTTATTTTAGCAGCCGAGTTGCGGCGGGCGGCAGCGCTTGGAATTATAGAAAGCGCTCCAGGCAGGCTTTGAGACCGCGAGTCGAAAGATAGAACAGCGTGGCGTCTGCCATCGAAACGCCCGAGGTCGCCGCAACGAGCTTGTGGGCAACACGGCGAACGGCACCCTTAGCAGGCATATCCGCCCACTCCGTTCCCAAAAACGTCGTGAGGTCCATGTTGACGCGAGCCGCCACGCGATGGAAGTCATCGGCATCCAAGCGCGCCAGATCGAACATAATTAGGTCCAAAAACCAAGTTATCAGCTCGCCGGGACACAGGTCCAAAAGACCATAGGCCGCCCAGTCTTCCAAGACCTCCTCGAGCATCTTCATGTGGGCGTCAAGCTTTTTGGCGCGCGCCTCGGCACTGTTGAACTCGTGCGTCGCCGATTCGCTCTCCATCACGTAGTGGTAGAACTTGTCAGGCATGACGACGGTCCTGCGGGCAAGCGCATAAGCCGCAAATTGGAAGACGACGTCCTCGCCCAAAGCCAAACCGGGGGCGAAGCGAATGCCTTCGCGATTGAGCAGCTCGCGCGAAAAAGCCGCACGGCAGGCATAGGGCTGCGCATTCGAATGGAACAGCAGTTGAGGATCGCGGGCGCCGAAGGTACCAGCTTTGGGGCTCATGAGTTGCTGGACGCGTTTGGGGGCAGCATCGGCAGGTTCACAGACGCCGCCAAAAACGGCGGCCTCGGCATCCGCAGACTCCATGGCATGCAGCACGCGCTCGACCGTCCGGGCATCGATGTAATCGTCGGCGTCCACAAAAAAGACGGTCTCGCCTCCGGCGGCATCGATACCGGCATTTCGAGCGCACGAGACACCCGCGTTTTCCTGGTCAATCACCAGCACGCGATCGTCAGACTGCGCGATTTGGCGCAAGATACTCAACGAATCATCAGTTGAACCGTCGTTGACGCAGACAACCTGAATCGAGCGCTCGGACTGGGCCAACAGCGAATCGAGGCATCGCTGAACGGAGCGCGCAGAGTTGTAAACGGGGACGACAATGGTAGCTTTAGGACACGAGGCCTCTCCCATGCCGACCTACCCCCTCAGCGATTCGATGAGGAAGGCAGCAACCACGCCTGGGCCTCCAACCGAAGCGTAATACTTAGCACGCCCCAAGGCACCATCCGTCGCAAAACTCGGATGCTCGTCAACCCAGCCCTCGGGATCTTTGAGGATGGCAGCGAGATTCGCGCGCTTCCACGGCTTGAGGTCATCAAGCGAAAAGTCCCCGGCGTCCAAGGCCGCTTGGAACTCCTTGGCCATCTGAACCAGGAACTCCTTATAGAACTTGGGCGCCAGGCGCACGTAGTTCCACATGTACGAATCGTACTTAATGAGCTGATTAAACTTGAGCATGCGCGCGACATCGCCGCTTGCGTGGTCGCGGGCATAATCCTCTCGAATCCAACGCTCAATCTCGGCATACTCGGTATTGACGCAAAAGACCTTAGCCGAAGAATTGACCGAGGAATTCTCGTTGTCCTGGCGATACGACAACACGGCATCATGCAGGTAAACAGCCTTATCGGCGCACGCGATCACCTTAAAGGCGAATGACGTGTCCTGAAAGGATGCCCCCGGAGTCGGCAAGAACTTGATGCCGTTGCGCTCAAGAAAATCGCGACGGTACACGGCCGACCAAATCGACGGCTTTTGCTTAAAGAACTGCGTCGTATCGCTCGGGTGCACTGGCTTGCCACAGTCCTTGGCTTTAAACATCTCGTGCAGCGAACGGCGCTCCTCGGGCTTAGACCAGTAGAAATCAAAGTTCGCCTTCGCAAAGTCGGCATTATTGCTATCGGCGGCCGAGACAAGTTTTTCGAGTGCGTCGGACGCCATAAAGTCATCGGACTCCAAGATGCCAACGTACTTACCACGCGCCATCTCCAGGCCGTGGTTCATCGAGTCGCCGTAGCCGCTGTTGGCCTTGTCGATCATCTTGACGCGCCTATCGCGCTCCATATACTCGCGGATAATCGCCGGCGAGTTGTCGGTCGACCCGTCGTTAATGCAGATGATCTCAATATCCTTGAGCGTCTGCGCCAGGGCGGAATCGAGGCACTCGCGCAGGTAGCGCTGAACATTGTAAATGGGAATAAGCAGCGACAGAACAGGGCTGCCAGAGGCGTTAGTAGACAAATGTGCTCCTTAGGAAATACCTGTCGTTTCATGGTATCAAAGGGTCAGCGCGCCAGCGGGCGTTTATATAATCTATGGAGCCTCTTGCGGGCAAAGCAGCCCCACGTCATGCGGCGGGCCCATGGCAGGTTCCTGCGTTTTATTCAAAGCTTGCCGCCAAGGTGCGCCGAGCCTTTACAATAGGACAGTCCCAAGGACGTATTCGATAGCTTCCGCGCAGCACTCGCCCGCCGCGCGTGAAAGGATATATTGCCTCATGCCTTCAACCCTTCCCGCTCCCATCGATAAGCTCGCCATCGTCGTCGTTACGTACAAACGCCAGGAACTCCTGGCCAATTTGTTCGACTCCATGACCGAGCTCACGGCCGCGCCCTGGCGCATCGTGATTGTCGATAACGAGAATTCGCGCGAGACCGAGGCCATGTGCACCGCATTCAACGAGCGCCTGGCCAACCTGTGGGGCATCGACACCGAGCAGCCCGACGCGCAGGGCGGCACCGACCGTGTCATCTACGCCCCGCAGCTCGAAAACGGCGGCGGTGCGGGCGGCTTCTCCGCCGGCACTAAATGCGCCTACGACTTGGGGGCCCAGTGGTTCTGGGTCATGGACGATGACGTGCTCGTCATCCCCGAAGGCATCGAGCGCTTGGCCAAGTGGACCGACCGCTACGACGTCATCCAGGGTTCGCGCCTGGACTTTGACGGCGGCGCCTTCTTTTGGCAGTACCAGCTCATCCTTTCGCTCGGCATTCCCAACCCCGTCGCCAAGTGGGACTTAGGCCCCGAGGGCCATCGCGCCATGAACCAGCTGTGCTTTGAGGGCGGCATGTTCTCGCGCCGTGTGGTCGACAAGATCGGCCTGCCCGATGCGCGCTTCTTTATCTACGGCGACGATGCCTGCTACGGCTACGTAGCCAGCCAACACTTCCCCGCCGCCGTGGTCGCCGACGTGGTGCTCAAGCGCGCCCGCGCCGTCTCTAACTGGGATATCGCCGGCAAGCGCCAGCTCAACTCCACGAGCGACACCAACCGTTACTACATCATGCGCAACCGCGGTTATCTGGCCCGCTACATGCAGATTTACGGCGACTATCACCCCGTGCTGTTCCGTCTGGGCAACGCCGCGACCTTCTGCAAGGAGTTCATTCGCCTGGCCGCCGTTGACAAGTGCTTTAAGACCGGAATTCCGGCGCTGCGCCGCGGCATGAAGGACGCCCGCAAGATCATCAAGGACCCCAACTGGAAGCCCATGCCGCCCATGAAGGCCACCAAGTAACGGAAGCCGGAAACACCTCAGTGCTTAAAGCCGCTGGCACACCGTAGTCACATGCTGCCCATCAAAACCAAACCCCCAGCGCATGCGGCCAACGCCCGGTCGCGGCACACGGATTTCGTCGATGCCGTCGCGCTCTATGTCGAGTAGCGACTGCACGGCCAGCAATTCCAGGCCCAGCGCATCCACATCGGGGTCATACATCAAGTTAATCGTTATCAGCGGACGCTCGTCCAGCATGCCAATCGTATCTGCTACGTCGAACACGGCGCCCGTAGGAAAAACCTGGATGTCCCAGCGATCCGCGCCACACTTTCGCCTCGAAGCAGGATTGGCATAGCCCGGCAATCCAAAGCAGAGTCCTTGCAAGAGCAGGTGATATGGCAGCGGCGCATCTGGGTCGGTCGCACCGATTCCCGCATCTCCCAGGATGCGGCTTAGCGCCCGCCTCACCGTATCCTCGTCCCCACGGCACAACCCGTCGCGAAACGCATCGACGTCTCGAATGTCTTCGGCAGCGCACTCAAACCACTCAACAATCACTAGACGCAAGGCCTGGCGAAGCTCGTTATTGGGCAACCGCAAGGCACGGAGGCGATTGCCATGTTCTGGCTCCTCAGTCATATCCGTCGTGAGAAAACCGGACAGATATAGCGCTGTCCACATGCCATCGTCAGGCGAGACATCTAGCTCTGCAGTGCCCAAACAAAGCGGGACCTCAGCGCACCCATGGGCCTCGAGCAAATCGAACAAGACCGAAAGACGCTCGAGATTCCACCCGGCAACTACCCTACTCAGGCAATCGGCATATCCATACAGATCGGCATGCACGGGCGCCGTGCAGCCTCGGTCCAGAAAACCGATCACGCGTGCCGGACTCGAGCAATAGGCCCTGCCAAACCGATACCCCTCGAGCCATTCACGCGCATCATCAAGATATTCCTCGCGCCCAGCATGATTCAAAAGAGCCTGGACCTCGGCATCCGAAAAGCCGAACCAACGGTCACACCAGGTCGAAAGCGGCGTCGTCAGACAATACGAGCAGCCATGCAAAGAAAGCGCCGCTTCGGCAGGGCCGGGACGCTCCCCCATCAAACACGTCAGCCGCAACGAATCGCGCGCAGTGGCAATGGCATCGAACAGCACGCGATCGAATAGCCCTGCCGGATCGGCGTCGGAAGCGTCCCTCGCGCTCGCACGGCGAGACCACGCCGCATCGTACCCATCAACGAGCAATACAACCTGCTCATCGCAGGCCATCTCCAGCAGCTCAATGAGCACACCGAGCACCGAGTCAACCTCGTCCGCGCTCGCCACGCCACGCGCGACGCGTTCGATGTGACGCACCTTATCTCGAGCTAAATCCGGAGCCTCCAAGAGCGCCAGCCAGCGAGCGCACTCGCCCGAAAGGGCATCGCGCACGACGCTGGCAACAGCGGGGCCACGCCTCGCAGCGCCAGAAAAGTCCAGCGATATCACCGGATAGCAAGCATGCTCATCCCGATAGCGCCCGCCGTCCGCATCCCAAATCTGAGCATCGGCAAACAAACGCTGACCAGAGCGACCGACCGCTGGACGCTCCAGAAAAGCCCTGAGCATCGACAAGTTCATGCTCTTGCCAAAACCCTCGGGTCGACAGCACACCACAACGGACGCGTCGCAGTCCAACACATCGGCAATAAACATGGTCTTGTCAACCAGCATGCAGCAACCAAGAGCCTCCGCATAGTCGTGCACGCCAATGGGCAAAGCCGCATCGTCGGCACAGCCGATCAAACGCACGCCAAAGCCGTCAGCACAACCATTATTTGCCTGTTCAGACACCAAAACGTTCCCCCTAAATCGCAACACGATGCCAATTGTAATGACCGCCTCGCGCGTACCGATGTCGCCGCGCAAACATATCGGGCAACGGTAGCAACAAGAGGTATGAGGGGGCACAACTAATCGTTGCACAACAAAACGGGGCCCGACGCATTCGCACCGGACCCCGTCCCGACTCTTTAGTTATCTGGCAACCGAGAGGCTACTCCTCCGAGCCGTCCTCCCCAGAAGCCTTCTTCTGCTGATCGAGCTTATGCTTACCACTTACGATAGACGTAGCGCCCAGTGTGGCCAAGCTCGCGCTGGCAAGGCTCGCCATAACGATAAGGTCGCCCGTCTTGGGCATATTACCGCCCGAAGTCTTAGTCGTTGTAGTGGTGGTTGTAGTGGTCACCGTCTTGGAGTCATTTTGCTCCTGGTTCTGTTTGTCGGTGTTGCCCTTACTGCTGTCCTCGCCCTGCTGCTTTCCGTCCTCGGTCTTGTCCTTGTTTTTGTCCTTCCCCTCAGATTCAGACTTCTTACCCTCGTCCTTCTTCTGAGTGGACTTGTCGTCCTTCTCCTCAGAGCTAGAACCCTTATCAGATTCGGTCTTCTCGGAAGCCTCATCCTTGGAGTCGCCCTTTGCGGCCTCGGTCTTTTCCGTGGAAACCTGATCAGAGTTGTCCTTGTTCTGAGTCGAGCCATTATTGACGCCAGCCATCAGCGAAGAGCCCAGCGTAGAACCAAGCTGCACGGAGAAAGAGGGCTTCTTATCCGGCGAAGCAACGGGAGCGTCCGGCGCCTTATTCGAGTCGTCCTTGGAAGCATCGGAATCAGGGGTTGCGTCAGAGCCAGAGCCGTTGTTAGAGCCAGTGTCAATGGACGAATCACTCGAGCCGGTAGATGAGTTAGAGGTGTCAGCGTCGGTCGAACCAGAAGCGTCGCTGCCCGTATTGCCGGCAGAGCTTGAAGACGAATCGCCCGCAGCAGAGCCGTTCGAATCGGAGCCGTTCGAGGTAGAGCCGTCGTTGGTAGTGCCACCAGCAGAGCCATTACCGTCAGCATCGGTCGAGGGCGCATCCATCCTATCATCGTTGGCATCGTCACTCGAGTCGTCATTCGAATCAGGTGTCGGCGAGGGCGCCGGCGTAGGCTCGGGCTGCACGGGCGTCGCAGCGGCAGCCTCATCCTCGGCGATAAAAACCAAGCAGTCCTTCAGCTCATTCTTATAACGATTCTTCCAGCCCTCATGATACTGGGGCTGACTCGAAAACTTAGTGGCGACATTGTTGACCACACTATTGGAGAGCGCCGTCACAAACTCGCGGTCGGACATATCGTTGGAAAGATTCGCCCAGCGGAAAAAGTCCCTGCAGCCACCAGTGCCGCACATGTTGGTAATGCTCCACACCATGCCCTTGACGCAATCGGCGCGGCCCGAAATATCAATACCCAGGCCGCTCTTGAGCCACGCCTCGGTCACCGCATAGTACGAGTTGTACGCATACGCATCCTGCAGAGCCGAAAACTCAGCAGGATCGGTGTTATAAGCACCCTGGAAGGCCTCCTGTGCAATACGGCCCAGCTCGGTAAGCTGGCCGTTCTCGTACATGGCATTGCTCGCGTTGGAAATCTCGCTGCCGCGATCAATCGCATCCTTGAGCATGCCGTACTTGGCAGAATCGTAGTTGTAGACCTGCTTCATAAACGGAATGAGCGACCAACGACGGTCGAACTGGTAATAGCCCAGCGCGTTGTAGCCGTCACCATACGAAAAGCCCTGGTTATAGTTGCCATGGCTCTCGTACTTGGTAAAGTACTTCATCTCGGGAGTCACGTTGACAAACGAAACGCCCTGGACCGACCTCAGCACGCCCGAGAAGGACTGCTGGGTGTAGAGACCTTTGTCGATATCGGTGGCATCCGAGGCAACGCCCGGCGTGGGCTCCTCGGCGGCGGCGGGTGCCGGCGCGGAAACGGCGCCAAACGAAAGCGCCAGCGTCAGGCCCGCGACAATCGCGGAATGCTTGGGCTGCATAAAATCCTCCCTGCATTGGTGTAGTTAAAGTTCAGTTTGCAAAGATAAAAATAAGTATTGCAGCTCGCCCGTTGTTACACAACAACCCCTCGGTAAACGGCAACAACCCTCCGCGAAATCTTAAGGAATTAGACAAACTGGTCGTCGGGCGCCAACAGAAGCTCGCCGTAACGTTTCGTCAGCCCGTCTCTCAACTGACAGAAAGCGGGAATATAGACGTTCAAGATGCGCTGAATCAAATCTTGAGCGAGCTTGTTGTCGTAGATATGGACGTTCGTATTGCGGTCTCTGAGCATATCCAGCCAGGCTGCCTCATCAATAAAGTCGTAGAATCGGTAGGACTCCTTCAAGATGGCACGAGGAGACCCCGACGCGGCAAGCGTGGCGCCCTCATACTCGAGCAGACGCTTAAGGAGCTTCCAGCTCAGTTCAAATTGAAGATTGAACTTATTAATCAATCCACTCTGAACAAAATCATTGTTGAGATCCTGATTGGGCGCATCCTCAAGATTCGCCAAGGCGCTAACAAAGTTCTCATATTTTTTCATACAGAATCACACCATCCTTGGCAATCTCATCGAGCAATTGCTGCGATAGGGACTCGTCGAGATTGACGACATCTACATCTAAAAGAGTATCAAGATGTTCCTCGATCAAATATGAGAAACGGCCGAAATCCCGGCAACCTGCTACGGCGATGTCAATATCGCTCTTGGGCAAGTTGTCGCCTCGAGCACGAGAGCCAAACAACACGACCTTCTCGGCGTCACATTCCCGAGCAAAAACTTCGATTTGCTTGTACACCTTGTCGAGAGATGCCATTTGCACCCCTACAGCTTAATGTCAAAGTTGATTTCGGGGACGGCGGCCAGGTCGGCCAACGTCACGCCGTCGACGTACTTTTCGATCACGTCGTCCAGGCCGCGCCAGAACTTGACGGTCGAGCAAAGATCGCTGCGAGTGCAGCTGTTGTCGATGCCATCGCACGCCACTGGAGCCGTGCTGCCCTCGACGGCGCGCAGGATGTCACCCGCACGTACCTCGGAGGGATCCTTGGCCATCATGTAGCCGCCGCCCTTGCCGCGCACGCTCTTAAGCAGGCCCGCCTTCATAAGCGGACGAACCAGCTGCTCCAAATACTTTTGCGAGATATGCTCGCGGTCGGCAACCTCGCGCAGGGCAATCTTGCCCTCGGCGTCACCGAGCGCCGCGATATAGATCATCAGCCGGAGGGCATAGCGGCCCTTGGAAGAAATGAGCATACCTACCCTCCCATCGTTGCTGGGACAAAATACCAGGAGTGTTTGTCCCAAATCTTATGCACGCGGGGCAAACAAACCTGATTATTATGTCCCACATCTAAAAAGTCGAGTGGATTAGTCGGGTTTTCCCTTGACTAACGCCGAACCCATAGTAACTTTATTCCGAGAAGATTCCTAGGGTTTAGTACACCTATGAGTACACCATATACAGAGAGGGACAGCATGAGCGCAAATCCGCTGCTTTCCATCGAAGGTCTGACCGCCTCCGTGGACGAGAAGACCATCCTCCACAACGTCAACCTCAACGTCGCCGCCGGCGAGACCCACGTTCTGATGGGACCCAACGGCGCCGGCAAGTCCACCCTCGGCCACCTGGTCATGGGCGACCCCGTTTACACGGTCAACGACGGCCGCATCGTCTTTGACGGCCAGGACATCACTGAACTCACCACCGACAAGCGCTCGCGCGCCGGCCTGTTCCTGAGCTTCCAGGCCCCGGTCGAGATTCCGGGCGTGCCGCTGTCGAGCTTTTTGCGCGCCAGCATCGCCGGCCGCCCCGGCCTGGAGATGAAGGGCAAGGAGTTCCGCCGTCGCGTCAAGGAGCTCGCGGCAGAGCTCAACATGGATACCGCCTACCTCAACCGCGAGCTGGGCGTGGGCTTCTCGGGCGGCGAGAAGAAGAAGGTCGAGATGCTCCAGCTCCTGTTGCTGCAGCCCAAGCTCGCCATCCTCGACGAGACCGACTCGGGCCTAGACGTCGACGCCCTGTCCACCGTCAGCCACGGCATGGACGCCTACCGCAAGAGCTGCGACGGCTCCATGCTCATCATCACACACAACACGCGCATCTTGGAGCACCTGGATGTCGACCGCGTCCACGTTATGGTCAAGGGCCACATCGTGCGCGAGGACGACGCCTCGCTCATCCCCTGGATCGACAAGAACGGTTTTGAGACCTTCGAGCGCGAGGCCGCCGAGCAGCGCGCCCAGGCCGAGGCCGCCGCTGCCGAGCAGCAGGCGTAAAGGGGCGACGCAATGACCAAGAACCGCACCGAGGTCGCGGACATCGACCGCAGCCTCTACGACTTCACCTATGGCGAGGAGGGATTCGAGCGCCTCGACGCCGGCATCACGCCCGACATCGTGCGCGAGATTAGCGCCAAAAAGGACGAGCCGCAGTGGATGCTCGACCTGCGCTTAAAGTCCCTCGAGATCTTCAACCGTTTTCCCGACCCGACGTGGGGCCCCTCCATCGAGGGCCTGGACATGGACAACATCGTCACCTACGTCAAGCCCAACACCGAACAAAAGCACGACTGGGAGTCGGTGCCCGACGACATCAAGAATACCTTTGAGCGCCTGGGCATCCCCGAGGCCGAGCGCAGCTACCTGGCGGGCGTCGGCGCGCAGTACGACTCCGAGCTCGTCTACCACAACATGCAGGACACGGCGTCCAAGATGGGCATCGTCTACTCCGGTATTGAGGAAGCCCTGCATGACCCGCAGTGGGAGCCGCTCATCCACGAGAAGTTTATGACGCTCATCCCGCCCACCGACCACAAGTTTGCGGCCCTGCACGGCGCCGTGTGGTCGGGCGGCTCGTTTGTCTACGTGCCCAAGGGCACCAAGCTCGATTTTCCGCTGCAGAGCTACTTCCGCCTCAACGCCAAGGGCGCCGGTCAGTTTGAGCACACGCTCATCATCGTCGAGGACGATGCCGACCTGCACTTTATCGAGGGTTGCTCCGCGCCCAAGTACAACGTGGCCAACCTCCACGCCGGCGCTGTGGAGCTTTTTGTGGGCAAACGCGCACACCTGCGCTACTCGACCATCGAGAACTGGTCCAAGAACATGTACAACCTCAACACCAAGCGTGCGCGCGTGGACGAGGACGGCGACATCGAGTGGATCAGTGGCTCCTTCGGCAGCCACGTGGGCTACCTCTACCCCATGAGCGTGCTCAACGGCCGCCGCGCCCGGTCGAGCTTTACCGGCATCACCTTTGCCGGCGCCGGTCAGAACCTCGATACCGGCTGCAAGGTCGTGCTCAACGCACCCGATACCTCGGCAACCGTCGAGACCAAGGGCATCTCTAAGAGCGGCGGTATCCAGACCTTCCGCAGCTCTATCGTTGCCACGCCCAAGGCCGAGGGCTCCAAGGCAACCGTGAGCTGTCAGTCGCTGATGCTCGACGACCAAAGCCGCTCCGACACTATTCCGGCCATGGACATCCGCGCCAAGAACGTCGACATCGGCCACGAGGCCACCATCGGCCGCATCGGCGACGATAAGGTGTTCTACCTGATGAGCCGCGGTATCTCGGAGGAAGAAGCCCGTACCATGATCGTCAACGGCTTTGCCAACCCGGTCTCCAAGGAGCTGCCGCTGGAGTACGCCGTCGAGATGAACAACCTGATCAAGCTCGAGATGGAAGGAGCGATCGGATAATGAAACAGGAAACCAACACCGCTGCTACCACGCTCGAGCAGGTCAACGCGATGCCGGCTGCCACTTGGGGCTGGCTGAAGATGAATCAGACCAAGCTCGAGCTCTCTAACGAGCTTGCCGCCGCTCCCACCGAGACCATTGAGGTCGAGGGCTTGGACGAGCAGTTTACCGGCGTGGCAGACGCGTTCGACGCCGCCATGGACGCCATGGCCGAGCGCTTCCCCGAGCGCCGTGCCTCCGCCCCCGGTGATGCCGCCGACCGCGCCCGCATCACGCCCGAGACCGAGCTCGACGTGCCCGCAACCTCCGTCTACCAGGCCGGCGCCATTAAGCTCGAGGAAGAGCTCTCCCCTGCTGAGGCCTTCGAAACCGGCATGGGTGAGGCTGCCTACGCCTACTTGGCCGAGCACGCTACCAAGCGCATCGTCATCGATGTGCCCGCATACAAGCACGCCACGGTTACCGTGCGCGTGAGCGGTGTCGATGCAGCCGCGGCCATCGCTGCCATCGACGTCGTCGCCCGTCCGCAGGCAACACTCGATCTGCGCATAGCCCTGGACTCCCCCGTCAACGGCCAGGGCGTCGTGGTCTCTGTGCTACGCGTGTGCGCTTACGAGTACGCCACCGTCAACGTAACCTGCACGCAGACGCTCGACGATAGCTGGATCGCGCTCGACGACACCGGCCTGTTCCTGGACGAGGGCGCGCGCGTCAACGTGCAGCACACCGTCCTGGGTGCCGGCGCCAGCGCCACCGGCCTTGCCGGCGACCTGCTGGGCGATACCGCCAAGGTCACCATCGATACTGACTACCTGGGCGCCCGAGAGCAGGTGCGCGACTTTAACTACGAGCTGCGCCACCGCGGTCGCAAGACCGAGTGCGAGATCGACGCCAACGGCGTGCTGACCGGCACGTCCAAGAAGGTCTACCGCGGCACCATCGACCTCGTGCACGGCTGCAAGGGCGCAACCGGCACCGAGCGCGAGACCGTGCTGCTCGCCAACAAGGGCGTCGACAACAAAACCGTCCCCGTCATCCTCTGCGACGAGGACGACGTCGCCGGCAACCACGGAGCCACCATCGGCCACGTCCGCGACGAGCAACTGTTCTACCTCGCCTGCCGCGGCCTTGACCAAAACGCCGCCGAGGACCTGTTCGTCCGCGCCAAGCTGGAGGACGCCGCACTTTCCGCCACCGACGAGCGCACCCGCGCCGCCGTCGTCCGCCTGGGCAACAACCTGATCGACAACTTTGAAGAGGAGCTCGCATGATCGACACCGAGCACGTTAAATGCGACACCTGTACCGCACCGGAGCCTATGGAGCTCGACGCCAGCGACGAGGCCTCGCGCGGCTGGCCCACTGTGGACATCGAGACTAACCCCTACAAGGGCCAGTTCCCGCTGTTCCAGCAGCACCCCGAGATCGCCTTCCTCGATAGTGCCGCCACCGCGCAGCGTCCTGCCTGTGTGCTCGACGCCGAGCGCGACTTCTACCAGCGCATGAACGCCAACCCTCTGCGCGGCCTGTACTCGCTGTCCGTCGAGGCCACTGAGGCTATCGCGAAGGTGCGCCAGCAGATCGCCGACCTCATCGGCGCCGCCCAGGCCAACGAGGTCGTCTTCACCCGCAACACGAGCGAGTCGCTCAACCTGGTCGCCAAGAGCTTTGCACCCACAGTCCTCGAGCCGGGCGACGAGGTCGTCATCACCATCATGGAGCACCACTCCAACCTGATTCCGTGGCAGCAGGTCTGCCGCGAGACCGGCGCCAAGCTCGTCTACCTCTACCCCACCAAGACCGGTCAGCTCACCACCGAGGAGGTTCTTGCCAAGGTTGGTCCCAAGACCAAGATTCTGGCCGTGGGTCAGGTCTCCAACGTGTTGGGCGTCGAGAACCCGGTCAAGAACCTCGGCAAGCTCGTGCACAAGTACGGCGGCTACCTGGTCGTCGACGGTGCACAGTCGCTGCCGCACATGCCGGTCGATGTGGCCGACCTGGGCGCCGACTTCTTTGCCTTTAGCGCGCACAAGGCCATGGGCCCCATGGGCATCGGCGTGCTGTGGGGCAAAATGGACCTGCTCAACGCCATGCCGCCCATGCTCACCGGCGGCGAGATGATCGACTCGGTCACCGAGCAGGACGCCATCTGGGCGCCCGTTCCCGAGAAATTCGAGGCCGGCACGCAGGACGCCGCCGGCATCTTCGCCACGGGTGCAGCACTCGACTACCTGGTCAACACGGTGGGTTACGAGAACATCCAGGCCCGCGAGCGGGCACTCGTCCACTATCTGATGGGCGAACTCATGCAGCTCGACTTTGTCCAGATCATCGGCTCCATCTATTGGGACAACCACCACGGCGTCGTGAGCTTTAACGTCAAGGGCATCCACCCGCACGACGTCGCGAGCATCATGGACATGGACGGCGTCTGCATCCGCGCCGGCCACCACTGCGCGCAGCCGCTGCTTACCTGGCTGGGCGTCGAGAACCTTGCCTGCTGCCGCGCCAGCGTGGCCTTCTACAACGACAAGGCCGACATCGACAAGTTCATCGCCGGCCTGCATCACGTTTGGAGCACGTTCAATGGGTAATCTGTACACCTCCACCACATTTATGGAGCACAACTCGCACCCCGACTATAAGTACGAGATGGATGCTCCCACGCACGAGCACGACGGCATCAACCCCAGCTGCGGAGACGAGCTCACCCTGCAGCTACGTGTCGAGAACAACGTGATCGAGGAGGCCTCCTTTACCGGCCACGGCTGCGCCATCAGCCAGGCCAGTGCCGACATCATGGCCGACCTCATCACCGGCGAGACCGTCGAGGAAGCTCACCGCCTGGCAGAGCTCTTCCTCGCCATGATCCGCGGCGAGCAGCTCTCCGAGGAAGACCTGGAAGACCTGGACGAGGCCGCCCAGCTTCAGGACATCTCGCACATGCCCGCCCGCGTCAAATGCGCCGAGCTCGCCTGGCGCACCCTCGACGGCATGCTCGAGGGGCAAAATAATCAGTAGTATTTATCCCAAATCTTAAGAATTTCGTTGGCCGAATCGCTTGACTAAGAGCGGTTCGGCCATTTTCTTTTCTGCCTTTATTTCGATCCCTCGACCTGCGCGTCCACCTGAGCATAAGTGCGCACGATACGAGAGACGGTACTTTTGCCAATCCCGGTATACCGCTCAATCTGACGCACTGTAAAGCCGGCATTGTTCAATCCAACAATAACGGTATCGCGCTGCGCCGGTGGTACAGTTTTAACCCCGTTGAGCGGAACCCCTAGCTCCTTCGCCAACTTGTTGGCAAAGGCGTGGCGTTCCCACTCCGTCTCTTTCATATCGCACAGCGCTGGCTCACTGCCGTCGGGCGCCGAAAGCGAATAGGCAATAAAGCCCTCGGCAGAACCAAAAAGCTCAAGCACGCAAGAAGGATCAGAAAATCCCCTCGCGACATCGGCCGCGTCACCGTCGTAAGCGCACAAATGCTCCGCAAAGCTGCTCCAGGGATAACGCTCAATGAGACTGATGCCCACCTCCTGCGGACCGGCGTGTACGGAGCGAATAGCCTCCATCACCTGCCAATCGGTATCGAGCGAACGCCGGTCAAAACGGTTCTGGAACAGATGGCCTGTGCGCCCCGTGCGTTTATTGAACCGCCGCGCGTACGTCAAAAGCAGACGGTGCATCGCCGCGCTCATCCTGTCCTCGTAATCTGCAAGCACCAAATGCACGTGATTGCCCATAAGGCACCAGGCGATAACCGTCACGCCCTCCTCGCGGCAGCACTTGCGCATCAGCTCCAAAAACTCCCACCGGTCGTCATCGCCCTCAAAGATGAGCCGCTTGCCCGTACCGCGGGCACAGACATGGTAAAAGCCGGTAACCGTTCTCCAAACGCGCTGCATGGCGCTCCCTTCGCCGGGATCTGCTTGCCATCCAATACAGCACGATTGAAGCGTGCCATCAAAACATTCACGCAAAACAATACACTCGCGCGGCCAAAGGCAGTAATCAGGCGGCGAACGGCACCGTTGCAACAGGTCAACCCCCGCAATGCTTACAAGAGCTGACCAATAGCTTGCCCAAGACGGACCCCCTCTACGGAAGTTCGCGACCACAGAACATAGAGTTAAACCGTTTCAATTAAAACTTCCGGACTTCTCGCTACGAAAACTGAGCCGTTCGCCGAATATTCCGTGCATTTCGCGGTATTATAAGGGCTGCATGTCATGTCCCTTTCGAAGGGTCGCCCGGCAATCGCCAGCCACGGCCCCCAGACGGGACGCCAACACGATAGAGAGGAGAGGCATGCAGTACTCACAGGAAGTGGAGAACATGTGCCCCGTTGCCAAGGGTGCATACCACGGCCCCGCACCCATCCCCGAGGAGGGCAAGTGGGTCCAGGCTAAGGAGATTTCCGACATCTCCGGTCTTACGCACGGTGTGGGTTGGTGCGCACCTCAGCAAGGCGCCTGCAAGCTCACGCTGAACGTCAAGGACGGCATCATCGAGGAGGCCCTCGTTGAGACCATCGGCTGCTCGGGCATGACCCACTCTGCCGCCATGGCTTCCGAGATCCTTCCCGGTAAGACCATCCTCGAGGCCCTCAACACCGACCTTGTCTGCGACGCCATCAACGTTGCTATGCGCGAGATCTTCCTGCAGATCGTTTACGGCCGCAGCCAGACCGCGTTCTCCGAGGGCGGCCTGCCCGTGGGCGCCTCCCTCGACGACCTCGGCAAGGGCCTTCGCTCTCAGGTCGGCACCATGTTCGGCACCAAGGCCAAGGGCGCTCGTTACCTCGAGCTCGCTCAGGGCTACGTCACCCGCATGGCTCTCAACGACAAGAACGAGATCATCGCGTTCGAGTTCCTGAACCTCGGCAAGTTCACCGACGCTGTCAAGGCCGGCAAGACCCCCGAGGAGGCCATCGCTGGCGCTATGGGCCACTATGGTCAGTGGGAGAACGCTGCCAAGTACATCGACCCGCGCACCGACGAGGAGACTCACTCCGTCGCCAGCGTGTTCCCGGTTCACGAGTAGAAAGGGAGGGAAATAACTATGACTGTTACGTTCGAAGGTTACGAGCGCCGCGCTGACAAGATCAACAAGTGCCTCGCCGACAACGGCATCGCCTCCCTCGAGGAAGCTCTGCAGATCTGCACCGACAAGGGCTTCAACCCGCGTGAGATCGTCAACAACACCCAGTCCATCGCCTTCCAGAACGCCGAGTGGGCCTACACCCTCGGTTGCGCTCTCGCTGTCAAGCGTGGCGCCAAGTCCGCTTCTGAGGCTGCCGCCATCATCGGCGAGGGCATCCAGGCCTTCACCGTTCCCGGCTCCGTCGCCGAGGACCGCAAGGTCGGTCTGGGCCACGGCAACCTGGGCGCTATGCTGCTCTCCGACGACACCGAGTGCTTCGCCTTCCTGGCCGGTCACGAGTCCTTCGCTGCCGCTGAGGGTGCTATCGGCCTGGCTCTGAACGCCAACAAGGCTCGCAAGAAGCCGCTGCGCGTCATCCTCAACGGTCTGGGCAAGGACGCTGCTCAGATCATCGCCCGCATCAACGGCTTCACCTACGTGAAGACCCAGTTCGACTACTTCACGGGCGAGCTCAAGGTCGTCGAGACCATCCCCTACTCCGATGGTCCCCGCGCCGCCGTCAACTGCTACGGCGCCGACGACGTCCGCGAGGGCGTTGCCATCATGTGGCACGAGAACGTCGACATCTCGATCACCGGTAACTCCACCAACCCCACGCGCTTCCAGCACCCCGTCGCTGGCACCTACAAGAAGGAGCGCCTCGAGGCTGGCAAGAAGTACTTCTCCGTCGCTTCTGGTGGCGGCACTGGCCGTACCCTGCACCCGGACAACATGGGCGCCGGCCCTGCCTCTTACGGCATGACCGACACCATGGGCCGTATGCACTCCGACGCCCAGTTCGCCGGTTCTTCCTCCGTGCCTGCGCACGTCGACATGATGGGTCTCATCGGCATGGGCAACAACCCCATGGTCGGTGCCACCGTCGCCTGCGCTGTCGCCGTCGAGGAGGCCCTCAAGGCCTAATCGCGCCCGCGCGATGCTCATATAGTTGAGCTTTGGAGCCGCTACCTTTCGAGGTAGCGGCTCTTTTTGTTTGCGCTGGCGCAGGGTAGCTAATGCCGATATATCAGCTGGGGCGAAATGCAAGATGTGATGAGATGGAGCGTCAGAGCGTCCATGACGCCCACCTGCCATATTTGCCCTTTACCGATTTGCCGGGTCTTTGCGGCCCCATTGCCGATCACCCGTGCGACAATGCGCCGGACGAGAAAGGAATCCGATGGAATCGACTGATGTACTGGTAATTGGATCTGGCATTGCGGGCCTTTGTGCCGCCATCGAAGCGGCACGCACGGGTGCAACCGTCACTGTGGCAAGCGCCGGCAAGACCATGAGTGGAGCGAGCTTCTTCCCGGGTACCTGGGGCCTCGGCCTCATCGGTCCCGTCGACGAAGACGACGAGCAGGACCTCATCGACACCATCCTGGCCGTCGGCGGCGGCGTTGCCGACCCCGAACTCGTCCAAACGTTCGTCCACGGCATTCCCCAAGCGATTGACTGGCTCGAGCAAGACCTGGGCGTTGAGCTCCAGCGTCCGCAAAGCGCCAAGAGTGCTCAACAAAAGCAATTTATCCCCTGCTTTGACCACAAGACGCGCATGTGGCTCGGCCTCACCCGCAAGCCCCTTGAGGACGCTCTGACGACCTGGATCGAGTCGCTCGGCATTCGCCTGCTCCCCCGCCATGAGCTTATCGACCTTGTTGAGGACACGAACGGCAGAATAACCGGAACCGTACTCTACGACCTTACCGAAAATCGAATCGTGCCCTTTGCTGCCAAGGCCACGGTCATCGCAGCCGGTGGCACAGGCGGCCTGTTCGAGCGCAGCCTTACGTCGGCTGATGTGCTCAGTTCCTCGCAGGCCATCGCGCTGGCGCACGGCGCAACACTTACTAATATAGAGTTCATGCAGATGATGCCCGGCTTCATCGAGCCCAGACGTAACTTGGTCTTCAATGAGAAAACCTGGCGCTACGTGCACGTAGACCAGCCGGTAGATATTGCCGACGACAAGCTGGACGACCTGCTCGAGCAGCGCTCTGGATATGGTCCCTTCACGTCACGCTTGGCCTCCCGCGCTATCGATCTCGTCATCGATCAGGCAGGTGTCGAAGGCCTGGCACTCCACTACGACTTCCCCCGCGAGGATGTCCCAGAGTTTGTGCAGACCTTTGCCACCTGGCTGCAAGACGAGCACGGCATCGCCCCGACTGACGAGATGCGCGTTGCGATGTATGCCCACGCCGCTAACGGCGGCATCAAGATCGATAAGACCGCGCACACGGGCGTTGAGGGCCTCTACGCTTGCGGCGAGGCGACAGGCGGCATGCACGGCGCCGACCGCATTGGTGGCTTGTCAAGCGCCAACGGCATCGTGTTCGGGCGCATCGCAGGCACATCGGCAGCCCTTGCAGCGCAGAAAGAGCCTGAGACAGCCCTGAAGGCGGATATCGCCCTCCCCCAGCATGGCATAGCTACAGCAGATGCCGAACGCCTGACACACAGCCTTAAGCACACGATGAGCACCTATTGCATGATCAACCGCACAGAGACGGGCCTATCCGAGGCACTACACGAGCTTGAGGGCTTGAAGACAGAGGCAACGACCTTGAGCACACAGAAAGCCCAGGACAGCGAAGTCGCAGCCCTCGCCCGCCTGCAATCGCAGATTCAACTAGCACAGGAAATGATCAAAGCCATGCGTAAGCGAACCGAAAGTCTCGGATCGCACTATCGAGCAGACTAAATCGATTCTCACTTTGAGTTTGAGCACAACTTCTCAACATGCATCGAGCCCCGTGAGCATAATTCTCATAAGGAGAGCACGTTTATGGGGCTTTAGCCGTGTTTCCCTAAGGGAATCACGATGCAGTTTCCCCAACTTCGCGCCCCGACGGGTTCGACCCCATGTGAGGTTAACAAAAAAGCGACCAGCCTAAGCCAGTCGCTTTAACAATCTTTGGGTGGGCCGTCAGGGGGTCGAACCCTGGACCTTGGGATTAAGAGTCCCCTGCTCTACCAACTGAGCTAACGACCCAAAGCTAAAGTCCGTTGTGACGGACTTTAGAGGAGATATCGTGTGGTGGGCCGTCAGGGGTTCGAACCCTGGACCTTGGGATTAAGAGTCCCCTGCTCTACCAACTGAGCTAACGACCCGATATCAACACAAAGCAAGAACTGGGGTGGGTAAAGGGACTCGAACCCTCGACCTACGGGACCACAACCCGTCGCTCTAGCCAACTGAGCTACACCCACCGTGTCCTATGCGCTTCGCGCTCGACTATTATTGCAAGGAACGCCACGCGATGCAAGCCCCAATTTTCAAGAATTTTGAAAAGAGTTTTTCGGATCCATTTCGAGCATTTCCCACCGGTTTCATAGGAGTAAACTTGCCCCACTGCAAATGCTCGAAAGGACAAGCATGAAAGAACTCTCCAACCGCACGGCGACATTTACCGATTCGGTCATCCGCCGCATGACGCGCATCTCCAATAAGTACGGCGCCGTCAACCTCTCGCAGGGCTTCCCTGACTTCGATCCTCCGGCGCAGCTGCTCAATAGCCTGGGCACCATCGCCACCGACCCCAAGCCGCTCTACCATCAGTACTCCATCACCTGGGGCTCCCTGGCCATGCGCGAGGCGCTTGCTGCCAAGCAGGAGCATTTTATGGGCATGCCGATCAACCCCAATGAGAACATCGTGATCACCTGCGGCTCAACTGAGGCCATGATGGCCGCCATGATGACGGTCACAAACCCCGGCGACAAGGTCGTCATCTTCTCGCCGTTCTACGAGAACTACGGCGCTGACACCATTCTCTCGGGTGCCGAGCCCATCTATGTGCCGCTCAACCCGCCCACATTCGACTTTGACCGCGAGACGCTCGAGGCAGCCTTCCGCGACAACGACCCCAAGGCCATCGTCCTGTGCAACCCTTCCAACCCTTGCGGCAAGGTCTTTACGCGCGAGGAGCTCACCTTCATCGCCGACCTCTGCAAAAAGTACGACGCCTACTGCATTACCGACGAGGTATACGAGCACATCGTCTATGCGCCCCACGAGCACGTCTATATGGCCACGCTGCCCGGCATGTTCGAGCGAACCATCAGCTGCAGCTCGCTGTCTAAGACGTACTCCATCACCGGTTGGCGCTTGGGCTACACCATCGCCCCGGCCCAGATCACCGAGCGTATCAAGAAGGTCCACGACTTTCTCACCGTGGGTGCCGCCGCTCCCCTGCAGGAAGCCGTTGTCACCGCCCTCAACTTCGACGACAGCTATTACGATGAGGTCCTCGACCTCTACACCGCCAAACGCGACCTGTTCTGCCAGGGGCTCGATAGCATCGGTCTTGAGCATAACGTGCCGCAGGGCGCCTACTACGTCATGATGGACATCTCTGAGTTTGGCTATGACAGCGACCTCGAATTCTGCGAGGACCTCGCATCCAAGGTGGGCGTGGGCGCCGTGCCCGGCTCGAGCTTCTTCCGCGAGCCCGTCAACCATCTGATTCGTTTCCACTTTGCCAAGCGAGACGAGACGCTTAACGCGGCGCTGGAGAACCTCAAGTCGTTACGTGATAAAATCAAGCCGCGCGGGTAAGGACGGCCCGGCAACTAAAGCAACCAAAGAAGCCTCGCACCGCCCGCCGCGTTGCGAGGCTTCTTTTTATAGCGCTTTCTTAAATGGTTTAGAGCTCTATACTTTAGTCACGGAGCAACTCGTCCCAGAGAGAGGAATACTATGGCAGAACAGCAGCTTATCGGAGCGCTCGAGGCCGGCGGCACCAAGATGGTCTGCGCCACGGGCTATGCAGACGGTACGGTCCTGGAGCGCGAGCAGATCGCGACCACGACCCCGCAGGAGACCGTCGAGGCCGTCAACGCGTGGTTTGCGAACAAGGGCATCGCCGCGCTGGGCATCGGCGCCTTTGGCCCCACCGCAGTCAACCCTGCCTCGCCCCAATACGGCAAGATCCTGGAGACGCCCAAAACGGCATGGCGCTACTTTGATCTGCTGGGCACCATCCAAAACGAGCTCAATATTCCCTGCGGCTACGACACCGACGTCAACGTCGCCTGCCTGGGCGAGGTCACCTTTGGTTGCGCCCAGGGCCTCACTGACGTTGTGTATCTGACCATCGGCACCGGCGTGGGCGCCGGCGTGCTCTCGGGCGGTAAGCTCGTGCACGGCATGATGCATCCCGAGGCTGGCCACATCCTGGTCACGCGCGACCCGCGCGACACCATTGGCGAGCACAGCGCCTGCCCCTTCCACGACAACTGCCTAGAGGGCCTCATTGCCGGCCCCGGCGTTAAAAAGCGCTGGGATGGCAAGAGCGCCGGAGACATGGCCGATGACCCGGAGGCCATGGACCTGCTCGCCGGCTATCTGGCACAGGCACTCATGACCTACACGCTGTGCTACGCGCCGCAAAAGATCATCATCGGCGGCGGCGTGGCCGACCACACCCCCATCGTGCCGCTCGCACGCAAGAAGTGTGCCGAGATGCTCAACGGCTATATCGTCACGCCCGAGGTCAACGACATCGATACCTACATTGTCAACAACAGCCTCGAGGGCAAGCAGGGCATCATGGGCTGCCTGGCCCTGGGCGCACAGGCGCTTCAGTAGCAGACGCACCCACAGGGCGTGGCGCGCCCGGCAAATCCGACCTACGGAACGACGTCACCACGCCTCATATAAGCCCTCAAATAAAAAAGGCCGCCTAGGACCAAACAATACGTCCTAGGCGGCCTTTTTGGCGCACATCAGCGACCGTAAGAGATATCGGAGCACAACGCCCGTTGCCGCTCCACAGCAGTCGATCATCACATCGGTGATCATGCCGGCGCGTCCCGGCACAAAGAGCTGAATCGTCTCGTCGATTGAGGGAATCAACAGCAGGAACACCGCCGTGGGCAGCAGCACGTCAAAGGTGCGCCGGCCCTCAAAATCAAAGGCGTGCGTTGCCAAGATGCCGAGCACCATATACTCGGTAAAATGCGCGCACTTGCGAACAACAAAGTTGGTCACCCATTCATATGGAAGTCCCACGCTGTGCAGGAAACCGCGGATAGCTTCCATGACCGTTAGGCTCAGCGAGCCCGACCCCGAGCCGGGAACCAGCGAATTGCCCCAGATCAAGAGCGCCATCAGGCAGGTTACAACCGCCCATTTTCGATTGATCTTAGCCATGCAGAAGTTATGCCTCCGCGCGGAGCGGCGCGAAGCTGGCGGTACCGCCCTCGATAACGCTCAGATAGGCACGGCCCGTACGCTTGGCAGTTGAGGACTGCAGGCGCTCGATCTCTTCCTCGAGGATCTGATTGACGCGCTCGTGACGACGGTTTTCCATAATGCCGGCGGCAATAGCCTCGGCCCGCTCGATGCTCTCACGCGAGATACGGGCAGTATCCTCGGGGAACACAGCACTGTGACGGCCGACATAGGCGGGGGCAGCAGGCTGAGGGGCAGCGACGGGAGCGGGGGCTGCAACAGGAGCAGGCTCGTCAATCTCATCCAGAATCGCGGTGGCGGCGGCCCACATGTCCTCGTGGCACGAGTAATCGGCCATGGGAACATCAACCTCGAGCGAGGCGTCCGGAAGGTCGCCGGTGTCGATGCGATCTTGGGCATCAATCGATGCGGTGATGGCTGCAGGCTCATCGAGGTCATCGAGATCGATGTCCACGGCACCGGAGATGATAGGCATGCTGGCGAGGTTTGCATTGTACGGCGCAGCCTCAGCCGCCTGCTGCTGGGCAGGAGCGCCCCACAACGAGCTTTCGGCGGCACGGCGGGCGGCAACGGCCTCCTCGTCCGCAGTCATGGCTTCATCAACGTACGAATTGTCGGCAGAAGCGTTCGCGTCCGCCGAGGTAGCGTTGTAGGCGTTATTGGCTGCCGCGTTGGCAACGAGTGCCACGAAAGCCGCCGTGCTGCCCGCAGGGGCGGCCTGGGAACCAGACACGGCGCGTGCCGCGGCGGCGATGTCGTCGCGATTGAAGGAGCCGGTCTGCCCGCCGTTGGTGAGCTCGTCGATGGCGACTTGATAGACGTCGCGCGAGTGTGCAGGGTCGCAGCTCACCGGCGAATCGTCGTCGAGCATACTGTCGATCATGGACCAAGCCTCGTCCTCGTCCATGGCATCTGCGGCTCGAGCGATGGTAGGGACACCATCATCGGCATGACGGCGCTGGAACGCACCAGTCAGGCCGGAAAGGAATGCCGAGGTAGACTGCTCCGCCTGAGCCTGAGAAGCAGAAGTCGCAGCGTAAGGAGTCGCATCCTGCTGCTGAGCTGGAATCGAGGCGGTCTTGAACTCGCTTTGATGCTGATTGAGATTGGCGGCACCGCCCATGGCATCGGGCTGGAACAGACGCTCTTCACGCTGCGCACGGTACTCGGAGATACCCAGCGAGGCGGCATAGATACCCACGCCCGCCACCGCGCCCACGGCGAAGGGAACCGCACCCGCCACGACCGTCTCGTTCACCGACGAAAACGGCAGCGTCGCGGCATACATAACCACGGGAGCGGCAAGGCCGATCCCGCACGAAAGTCCGGCAAGGACTGCTCGTTGTGTTGCATCAGAAGAAGCCATGAGCTCTCCCCATCTTCCAGCACCCAAATCGCATCATTCAGTTGGCTGCGCGAGAGAAGATGAAGCGGGGCTATGCCCCAAAGCAACGGTATATGGTTCGTTTCATCTGCGTTTTCCGTCGCGAAGCTTAAAAGCTATTATGCGAAACCGCCCTGTCGATTGCAAGCGACGATGTCGGATTGAAACGGGAAACCTGCTGCTTGCCAGTCTTATGGTCAAAAAAGCGCGGAGCGGCGATATAGAAAAGGGCCGAGGCTCAAAGCCCCGACCCTTTATTGCATTGATGACTATCGCTGCGTGTGGATGACAACCTAGAACGTCTGCTCGTAGTCGCTGTGCTTTTTGGCCGAACGCACCAGGAACTCCTGGTTGGTGTTGGTGCCCTTAAGACCCTTGATAAACGATGCGGCCGCGCGCTCGGTGTTGTTCATGCCGGCAAGAATGCGACGCAGGCCAAAGACAAACGGGCGCATCTGCTCGTCGACCAGCAGATCCTCGTTGCGCGTACCGGAGGCAACGGGGTCGATGGCCGGGAAGATGCGGCGGTCGGCAAGATCGCGGTCGAGCTTGAGTTCCATGTTGCCGGTGCCCTTGAACTCCTCAAAGATGACCTCGTCCATCTTGGAACCGGTGTCGATGAGGGCAGAGGCCAGGATGGTGAGCGAGCCACCGTTCTCGATGTTGCGGGCTGCGCCCAGGAAGCGCTTGGGCGGATACAGTGCCGCCGAATCGACGCCGCCCGAAAGGATGCGGCCTGAGGCGGGCGCCGCCAAGTTGTACGCGCGGGCAAGACGCGTGATGGAGTCGAGCACCACCACAACATCGCCGCCCAGCTCCACGATGCGCTTGGCGCGCTCGATGACGAGCTCTGCCACACGAGTGTGGTTGTCGGCGGGCATATCGAAGGTCGACGCCACAACCTCGCCCTTGATGGAACGCTGCATATCGGTGACCTCTTCGGGGCGCTCGTCGACGAGCAGGCAGATGAGGTGCACCTCGGGGTTGTTAATCGAGATAGACTGGCAGATCTTCTTGAGGATCGTGGTCTTGCCGGCCTTGGGCGGGGACACGATCAGGCCACGCTGACCCTTGCCGATCGGCGACACGATGTCGATGGCGCGACCGGTAATGGAGTCCTTGCCGTGCTCCATGCGCAGCGGCTCGTTGGGATAGACCGGGGTGAGGTCACCAAACTTGGGGCGGTTGCGAATCTGCTCGGGGTCTAGACCGTTGACGGTCGTGATTTTGGCGAGGCCGGCGCGCTTGTCGCCGCCGCGCGAAGGACGAAGCGAGCCCTCGATGACGTCGCCCGTGCGCAGACGCGCGGAGCGGATGAGGTAGGCGGGGACGAAGGCGTCGTCGTTGGACTTCATGTAACCGTGGGCATGGATGATACCGGAGCTGTCCGGACGAATCTGCAGGATGCCCTTGATGTCGCGGAAGCCCTCGGCCTTCGCGGCAGTGGTGTAGATCTCCTCGACGAGCTCGGCCTTCTTCTTGCCGGTCGTCTCGATCTCGAACTCCTTGGCCTTCTCGCGCAGCTCGGCGACCTTCATGGCCGCGAGTTCCTCGCGCGAAAGCGTGGGCTCGGTGGGGGCGGCGTTGCGCTCCTTGTTGCGCTGTTTGCGATCGCGCTGGCGGTTGCGACGGTCGTTGTTGCGCTCGTTGCGTTCCTCGTTGCGCTTGTGCTGGCGACGGTTGGAACGAGTGCCGTCTTCGGCCTCGGCGGGCGCGGCAGCATCGGTTGCGGCGGCGTCGGCATTGACCGCAGCGGCTTCATTGGCCTCGGCGCCAGAATCGACCTGCGCTTCGACATCAGCCTGATGCTCGGACGCCTTGGCCTTAGCGGACTTCTTACGACCGCGCTTGGGCTTCTCGGACGCAGGCTGTTCGACGTCTTGGGGCTCGGCGGCATCAGTCGATGCATCGGCGGTCGTCTCGTCGGAATCCTCGGACGCACCCTTCTTGGCAGCCTTAGCCTTGGACGTGCGCTTAACAGCAGTGCGACGGCTGCGACCGGGGCGAACGTCGGCGGGCTCGGCATCGGCGGGAGCGGCCTCGGAAGTCGCAGCATCCTGAACGGGTGCATCGGCAGCGGTTGCAGACTCGGCGGTCGCCGCAGCATCCCGAGCAGCTGCGGCTGCGGCTGCGGCCTTCTCTGCCTCGACGAAGGCCTTGGGCTTGCGACCGCGACGGTGCGGGCGCAAAGCCGGATCGACAACGGGAACTTCGCTGGCCTCGACAGGCGCAGCGGGCTCAGTTGGCGATGCGCCCTCCCCTGCCGCGGAACGGACCGAAGCCTCAGTGAGCTCGGGGGTTACCTGTTCAGCAACCTGCTCGGCCTTAGCAGCCGTGCGACGGCGTGTGCGCGGTGCCGGCTTCTCGGTCGGTTGGTCGGCGGCAGGGGTCTCGGGCACAGACGGGGCTGCAAACTCGGTCAGAGCCGCGGCCTCGCGCTCGGCAGCACGACGGCGGGCGCGCACCACCTGAGCCTCGCTAATCTGCGCCAACGCACGTGCCTGCGCGACCTCATCGGAAATCGGCGCCGAGGAGTCAGCTGCAACGGTGCGCTTGGCGCGCGTCGTGCGCGTGGTACGGCGCTTGGGCTTGGTGACCTCCTCGCCGTCAGCAGCAGGCTTGGTCGTGCGGCGCGTACGCTTGGGCTTTGCCGGAGCAGCCTCCTCACCAGTTGCAGGCACGGCCTTCTCAGCCGCTGCAGGCGTAGGCGTCGAAGCAGCCTTAGGCGTCTCAGGAGCCGAGGCTTGCGCGGGCTCCGCGACCTGGTCCGACGCAACCGGTGCAGCGGGAGCGGTCTGCGTCGTCGTTATTTCGTTTTCTTGCTGTTGATCAGACACAGTGTTTGCTCAACTTTCTTTTCAAGCCCTGTGATCACATGCTCCCTGCATAAACCTTCAGGGCGGCTAAACAGTCTAGTTCCGTTCAAAACGACGGACATCATTGATCTGTATCGAGATGATTGCGTCATATACGCAGCGTTAGTGTAACACAACCGCAACCACCTGCAACTTAGTCATTGGGAACGCTCTTAAACGACTAGTCAAAAGGGGCACTTTTTGGTTTAACACCCACAAATCTGACTGCCTCCGCCAAAACTATGGCGGTTTACTACGATGAATCGCTCAACCGCGACCACTCCGAAACTTGTTGAACTAAAACCGCAGGTAGATGCCTTGCACTTTTTGCGAAAAGCCGGCGTGGTTGGAATTTCTCATTTCATCGTAGTAAACCGGCATAGTTTCGTATTTCCAGCAGTTCCAAATTCGTCAATACGTCGGCGTTTGCAAAAAGCCCGACCTCCGTGGGAGATCGGGCTTTCAAGGCTTAGTTAAACCAAGTCTGTACGGTCAAATGACCCGTAGATTACATCTGCTCGGGCGCGGAAACGCCAACGAGGGTGAGCACCAGGGCGAGCGTCACACGGACGGCATCGCAAGCGGCCAGACGGGCACGCGAAAGCTCGGGGTCGACGGGACGGCCCTCGCTCGGCAGCACCTGACAGGCAGCGTAGAAGCTGTGGAAGTCGCCGGCGAGCTCCTCGGCAAAGTGAGTCAGACGGAACGGGGCGCGGTCGCGAGCGCAGCTGGCGATGAGGTCGGTGAGCTCGTTGAGCTTGCGCGAAAGGGCGAGCTCGGTCGGGTCGGTCAGCAGCGAGTAATCGACGTTCTCACCGATGGCCTTGGCGGCGACGGCCTTCATGCCCATCTCGTCAGCCTGCTCGGGCGTAACGTCAGCGGCACGGCGCAGGATGGAGCACACGCGGGCGTGAGCGTACTGCACGTAGTACACCGGGTTGGAGTTGTCGCGCTTCTTGACGGCCTCAATATCGAAGTCGACCATCTGGTTGGAGCTCTTGGAGATGAGGGTGTAACGGGCAGCGTCGGAGCCGACCTCGTCGACGAGCTCCTGCAGGGTCACCATGGTGCCCTTACGCTTGGACATACGGACGGGCTTGCCGTTGCGCAGCAGGTTGACGAGCTGGCCCAGCAGAACCTCGAACTTGCCGGGGTAACCCAAGGCATCGCAGACGCAGCGGACACGCTCGATGTAGCCGTGGTGGTCGGCGCCCCAGATGTCGATGACGTGGTCGACGCGCTGGAACTTATCCCAGTGATAGGCAACGTCGGAGGCGAAGTAGGTGTACTCGCCGTCGGACTTGATCAGGACGCGGTCCTTGTCATCGCCCAGGTCGGTGGAGCGGAACCACAGGGCGCCGTCCTTGGTGTAGAGATAGCCCATCTTGTCGAGCTTCTCAAAAGCGCGGTCGACGGCGGAGGTGCCGGCGGTCTCGCCCTCGGTGTCCTTCACGTACAGCGAACGCTCGGAGTACCAACGATCGAAGTCGCAATTGACGGCGTGGCAGAGGTCGCGCATGTTGTCGACCATCTTCACATAGCCGCGCTCGCGGAAGCTCTCCATGCGCTCCTGAGGATCGGCGTTGACCCACTTGTCGCCGTCAGTGCGCCAGAACTCGGCGGCCTCGTCGATGATGTAGTCGCCGCCATAGGAGTCCTTGCCAAGGGTCTCGGCAAAGTTATCCTGGTACGGATGAGTCTCGGGATGCTCGTCGTTCTCGTCGGCAACAAAGGCGTCGCGGTCGGCAATCAGCAGTTTGTGAGCCTCGTCGATATCCACGCCCTGCTTGGCGATGATGTCGGCAAGCTGCATATAGCGCGTGCTGATGGAGTTGCCGAAGGTGTTCATCTGAGAGCCGTGGTCGTTGATGTAGAACTCACGCTGGATGTCGTAACCGGCGTGGTCCATAACACGGCAGAGCGAATCGCCCAGCGCGGCCCAGCGGCCGTGGCCGATGTGCATGGGGCCGACGGGGTTGGCGGAAACGAACTCGACCTGGGTCTTCAGGCCACCACCGACGTTGGACTTAGCGAAGTCCATGCCCTTCTCGCGAGCCTCGCCAAAGATGGCATTCTTGACGGCAACGGAGAGGTAGAAGTTGATGAAGCCGGGGCCTGCGATCTCGACCTTCTCGATCGCGGGGTCCTCGGGCATATGGGCAACGATGGCCTCGGCGATCTTGCGCGGGGCGCAATGGGCCAGCTTGGCGGACTTCAGGGCCATGGTAGAGGTCCACTCGCCATGAGAAGTGTCAGCCGGTCGCTCGATAGCGCAATCGTCAAGTTCAAATGCGGAAAGGTCGCCGGCCTCCTGGGCCGCAGCAAGCGCAGCGCGTACCAGCTCTTCAATCTTCTCGGGCATAGATCCTCCTTGTGTTAAAGCCCCCGAGCTCTTGGTCACTCGTAGGGCAAAAGCCAGAGTTTGTAGCACTCTATCACAAGCGACGGGCACTGTCGCAGGGTAAAGCCAATCGATATTGCATATGCACAAAATTGACTACAGCTTGTATGGAGTCACTCAAAGATGCCAGTCTGCCTGCAGATTATGCAGGCGTTGAAAATGCATAAAGGTGTGAATGAGCTGCGCCTGTTATCGAATACTCTTACCTATCGGAGTTGTGTGCTTTTCCTGCATAAAGTAAGGGTTTGCGCACGTCAGCGTGTTATTCTAGACATACGTAAATTCGTATAAGTTGGAGGTAGCATGTTCTCAATCGGTCAACACGTCATTCATCCGGGTCAGGGAGTCTGCACCGTCGTCGGTTTTAGGGACGACACACCGCAGCCCATGCTACTGCTCGAGACCAAGCAGGGACATGCGCAGACGATCCTCATGTACCCCGTGGCGCAGGCCGACCGTTTGCACGCCGCCATCTCGCAGCAAGATGCCGAGCACCTGCTGAGCCACTATGACGAGCTGGAGTGCGACACCTTTACCGAGCGCAACAGCTCGCTTGAGGAGACGCACTTTAAGCAGCAGCTCAAGCTGGGTGCGCCCGAGACGGTCCGCGTGGCAAAGACCATGATGCACCGCATTCGCCAGGCCGAGGAAGCTGATAAAAAACCCAGCTCCTACTACATGCGCGTACTCAAGGAGGCCAAACGCCGCTCCATCGAGGAGTTCGCCGTGGCCCTTGGTGTCACCGAGGAGGCCGCCGAAGCCCGCCTAGCCCAAGCCGCCCTCAACTAACCCATCCGCGCCAAAAACCACCACAAAGGGAACAGGCACCTTTGTGGTGGTTTTCTTGTTCTAGTAGTATTCATTCTTATCGATACCCACGAGCACAAGGAGTCTCTTATGGCAGAGCCGCTTACCGCCGGAATCACCCGCGACCGCGCGTTCGAACTGCTCAATGAGCACAACAAGGACCCGTTCCATATCACCCATGGCGAGACGGTCGAGGGCACTATGCGCTACTTTGCGCGCGAGTTCGACCCCGAGAACGAGGAGTTTTGGGGCATCGTCGGTCTGCTGCACGACCTGGATTGGGAGGAGCATGAGGACGACCCCATGAACCACACCATCTATGCTGCCAAGATTCTTAAGGATGAAGGTGCGTCTCCCGAGCTCATTCGCGCCATCCAGACGCACACGTCGGACTTCAATACCTCGCTGCCCAAGCCCGAGCTGCAGATGGAAAAGATCCTGTTTGCCTGCGATGAGCTCACCGGCCTGATCGGCGCTGCAGTCATCATGCGCCCGAGCAAGAGCGTTATGGACTTTACGACCAAGTCGCTCAAGAAGAAGTTCAAGGACAAGCGCTTTGCCGCCGGCTGCTCGCGCGACGTGATTTCGCAGGGCGCCGAGATGCTGGGCTGGGAGCTTCCTGAGCTCTTCGACCGCACCATCGCAGCCATGCAGTCCTTCGCCCCCGACCACGATACCTTCCAGGCCTAACCGCCCGCGCCACTTAAAACCACCACAAAGGGGAAAGGCACCTTTGTGGTGGTTTTTGTTTGCGCGGACGCTAGGGGCGGACCTGGCCGGTGCCTCGAAGCTTGTATTTGTAGGTGGTGAGGGCCTCGGCGGCAAAGGGGCCGCGGGCGTGGAGCTTTTGGGTCGAGATGCCGATCTCGGCGCCCAGGCCAAACTCGCCGCCGTCGGTAAAGCGCGTGCTGGCGTTGGCATATACGGCCGAGGCATCGACCGCATCCAAGAAGCGCTCGCAGGCGTCCACGTCCTCGGAAATGATGGCCTCGGAATGCATGGTACCGTAGCGGTTGATGTGCGCGATGGCCTCGTCCTCGTTTGCCACGACCTTCACGCTCATCTCGAGCGCCAGGTACTCGCGACCCCAGTCCTCCTCAGTCGCGGCGACGTAGTCATCGCCCTCTACAAAGCCGGCGTCGGCGCACGCGGCGCACGTGGCCTCGTCGCCGTGAATGAGCACGCCGTGGTCGTGCAGCACGGCAACGACCGCAGGCAAAAACGCATCGGCCACAGCACGGTCGACCAGCAGCGACTCGGCGGCATTGCACACGCCTACGCGCTGGGTCTTGGCATTAACGATAATGTTGAGCGCCTTATCAAAGTCGGCGGATTCATGCACGTAGATGTGGCAGTTGCCCGTGCCCGTCTCGATCACCGGCACAAGCGACTCGCGCACGCAGCGCTGGATCAGGCCTGCACCGCCGCGCGGAATGAGTACGTCGACAATGCCGCGGAGCTTCATGAGCTCGCCAGTGGCCTCGCGGTCGGTGGACTCGATCATCGACACGGCCTCGCGCGGGAAGCCCTTGGCCTCGAGCGCATCGGCCAGCAGCTCGGCAATCATGGCACACGAGTGATAGGCCAGCGAGCCGCCGCGCAGAATGCAGGCGTTGCCGGTGCGGATGCAGATGCCCGCGGCATCGGCCGTCACGTTGGGGCGCGCCTCATACACTATGGCGACCAGACCCAGTGGCACACTCACGCGGGTCAGGTCCACGCCGCTTGCGAGTATACGGTGGTCGAGCACGCGGCCCACGGGATCGGGCAGCTCGGCGAGCTTTCCCAGGCCGGCGGCCATGCCCTCGACGCGCTCGGGCGTCAGCAGCAGGCGATCGAGCAGTCCGGCCGAGGTACCCGCATCGCGCGCAGCGGACATATCGAGCTCGTTGGCGGCGACGATGGAGTCGACACCGTTGCGCAGTGCTGCGGCCATGGCGCGCACGGCCTCCTGGCGCTGCTCATCGCTCGCCGTGGCAAGCGAGGCCGACGCTGCCTTGGCGGCAACGGCAAGATCGTGGACATACGTGGCTATATCGACCGACATGGGCGGCCCTTTCTCCTAGAAGTTTGCAACCATGGTAGCCGATTTGCGCATGGCCTCGCCCGCGGCGGTAGAATTGGTCAACCCGAAACACCGCAACGAACGGAAGTCTCACATGGCCCTCATCACTTCGTACCACGTCCCCGGCCTTTACGTCGAGGACCACAGCATCGACGTCCCCCTTGACTGGCGCGGCCTGGAGCCGATGCTCCTGGCCGTCGGCAGCACCATGCGCCGCGGCGCTATGCCGGCACCCATCGCCGGCGCGCCCGAGAGCATCAAGCTCTTCTACCGCGTGGTTTGCGCGCCCGACCGCATCAACGACGATCTGCCACTGCTCCTGTTTTTGCAGGGCGGCCCCGGCGGCGAGAGCCCGCGTCCGCTGACGCCCACAAGCGACGGCTGGATCGAGGAGGCCGTCAAGCACTTCCGCGTGGTCCTTCCCGACCAGCGCGGCACCGGACGCAGCAGCTGCGTGGACGGGCGCACGATTGCCGCCTTGGGCGATCGCGCCGAGGCAGCAGGCGCCAATGCGGCCCGCTCGCAGGCGGACTACCTCAAGCGCCACCTCGCCAGCTCCATCGTGCGCGATTTTGAGTACCTGCGCCTAGTGGGCTTTGGAGGCAAGCCGTGGGTCACGCTCGGCCAAAGCTACGGCGGTTTTTTGACGCTGAGCTACCTGTCGCTCTTCCCCGAGGGCGTGGCGGCGAGCTTTACCTGCGGCGGAATCCCCCACGTGCCGGCGAGCGCAAGCGAGGTCTACGCGCACACCTTCCCGCGCATGGCCGCCAAGACGCAGCAGTATTATGACCGCTACCCCGCTGACGTCGAGCGCGTGGCAGCCCTGGCCGATGCGCTCGAAGCCCAGAAGCCCGTGCTGCCCGACGGCTCGCCGATGACAGTCGAGCGCCTACAGCTCATGGGCAGCGACTTTGGCATGAAGCCGAGCTTTGAACGCATGCATTGGATTATCGATCACGCTTTTGTTGATGGCGACGGCACGCTGACCTGCGACGCCTCGGTATCTGACAGCTTTTTGATGCGCGCCTTCGAGCGCACCAACACGCGCACGAATCCGCTGTACTGGACGCTGCAGGAGTTCATATACGCCGACGGTGACACTATGCCCATTGGCTGGGCCGCGGCTGAAGAGAAGGCTCACCGCACCGAGTTCGACACCCTCGCGCGCCCGCTCATGTTTACCGGCGAGGCCATGTTCCCGTGGATGTTCGAGCAGATGCCCGAGCTCAAGCCCTTCAAGCCCGCCATGGACCTGCTGATGGAAGACACCAGCTGGGACAAGATCTACGACCCGCAGCGCCTGGCCTACAACGAAGTGCCGCTCCAGGCCGCGGTGTATTTCGACGACATGTACGTGGATTCGGGCCTGCAGCTCGATACGCTCAGCCGCGTGGGCAACTCGCATGCCTGGGTGACCAACGAGTTCGAGCACGACGGTCTGCACGGCAGTGTGGTGTTCAAGCACCTCTTCGACGAAGCACTCAACCGCGGAGACCTGCGCCGGATCTTCTAACAAAGGAGTGTCCCCACCTGCCGGCACAAAAGGAACGTCCCCAAGTGCCGAACAAGTGCCGGCAACGACAATGCCGCAGGTAGAGGACGGAAAGCGAAAACGCCCCTAAGCGAGCAAGGTGACGTGAAAGAGGAGGGCATTGACCTTTTGGTCATGCCCGACGATTGAACGTCAGATTGCCGCTTAGGGGCGTTTGCAGCGTCAATTGGTTATGCAAATACGATCAAATTATCCCTGTGTATCGCCGGCTTCTCGGCCAGGTCTGCCAGCAGGCGGTTGCTGGCAATCTGGTCTTGGCGGCGACCGGCAGCAAGTTCCAGCACGTCCGAATCGGCCTCGGCGATACCGCGGGCGACGACCATACCGCTCGGATCGCACACATCGAGCACATCGCCCTCGGCAAACTGGCCATCGACCTCGCGAATACCCACCGCAAGCAAGGAAGAGCCACGGCTGACCAGCGCCTTCGCGGCGCCGTCATCAACCGTCACCGACCCATGTGCCTTGTCACCCAGCGCGATCCACAGCTTGCGGGGTGCGATGTCCAGACGCTCCGCCGGCGGATCGAACAGCGTGCCCACGCTCTCGCCGCGGGCGAGGCGCACGAGCGCATCGGGCTCCTCGCCCGAGCAAATCACGCTCTGAATGCCCGCCGTCATCAGGATGCGGCTCGCGCGAATCTTGGTAATCATGCCGCCCGTGCCCACCGATGTGGAAGAATCGCCCGCCGAGGCAATAATCTTGGCATCGATCTTATGCACGACAGGAACAAACTCGGCCGTGGGGTCCTCATGCGGATTGGCAGTATAGAGGCCATCGATGTCCGAGAGCGTCACGCACAGATCGGCAGAAACCAGGCAGCTCACAAGCGCCGCCAGTGTGTCGTTGTCGCCAAACTTAATCTCATCGACGGTAACGGTATCGTTCTCGTTGACGACCGGCACCACGCCAAGCTCCACGAGGCGCAGCAGGGCGTCGCGCGCGTGCAGGTAAGACGTGCGGCGGGCCGTATCGTGGCGCGTGAGCAGCACGAGCGAGGTGAGCAGGTCGCGCGCATGGAACTCCTCGTCGTAGGCCGACGAGATGATGCACTGACCAGCCGAGGCGCAAGCCTGCAGGCTCGGCAGGTCGCCGACCGGCTTGCGGTCGAAGCCCAGCACGGGATAGCCACAGGCGATAGCGCCCGAGCTCACCACGACCAGACGCCAGCCGAGCTTGTGCAGCGCTGCGGCCTGATCGGCAAGCCCGCCGATAAAGGAGCGGTTGACCTTGCCGTCAGTGCCCACAACCGTGGACGAACCGATCTTTACCACCATCGTTTTATAAGAAGTCGTCATACGTCAAACCAATCAACTGTTCAGCGAACGGCCGAGCTGGCGGCCAAGGGAGCGTGACTCGCCCCTACCACCCAAGAAATTAGTGAGCCCAGGGAAAGGCAGAAGCCGCGGCCATGTTCTTGCGCACGAGCTCGTCGCGCACCTGAGCCAGGCCCTGCTCCATGCCCACCACATAGGTCTGCGGGTACAGGAAGCGCTTGAAAGCTGCGTCCAGATGATTGAGCGCCCAAGCACAGCGCTCGCGCGCGTCCTGGATGCTCTCACGCGGAGCCACCGCACTGCCATCGCGCACGATCGGCACCAGCAGCTCGCGATACTCAAGTTCGGACACGTCGGTCACCAGGGCGGCATCATTCACGGCCACGAGGGTATTGCCGCGCGCGGCGCCCTCCCCCGCCAGATGGTCCTCGTCGTAGATCATGTCGCAGACCGGGCCGCCAAAGCCGTCGTAATAACGGCGCACGCGTTGCACACCCGGGATCGTGCGCTTGTAGGGCTGCTCGGAGAGCTTGACCACCGGCGTCCATGGATCTGCCTCGCTCGCACGGCGGGCGGAAAGCTTGTACACGCCGCCCAGCGCCGGCTGGTCATAGCAGGTCGCAAGCTTGGTACCCACGCCAAAGCTGTCGATGGGCGCGCCCTGGTCGAGCAGCGACTGAATCGTGTACTCATCCAGATCGTTAGAAACCGAGATCCCCACATAGGGCAGGCCCTCGGCATCAAAACGGCCGCGAACATACTTGGAGAGCTTGGCGAGGTCGCCGGAGTCAATGCGAATGGCCGACAAGCGCTCGCCCACCGCTTCCATCTCCTTGGCAACCGTAATGGCATGTTCACAGCCCTCGCGCACGTCATAGGTGTCGATGAGCAGCGTGCAGTTCTTGGGGCTCGATTTGGCAAAGGCACGGAAGGCCTCGAGCTCGGAATCGAAGCTCATCACCCAGCTGTGAGCATGCGTGCCAAAGACGGGAATACCGTAGCGGCGGCCGGCGAGCACATTGGACGTAGAGGAGCAGCCGGCAACGTAGCTCGCGCGCGCAACGGCCAGGCCGCCATCGGGACCCTGGGCTCGGCGCAGGCCAAACTCCGCCACGGGGCGACCGTCGGCGGCGAGCACCACGCGCGCCGTCTTGGTGGCGACAAGCGTCTGGAACCCGACGATGTTGAGCAGCGCCGTCTCGAGCAGCTGGCACTCCAGCGCGGGGCCGGTGACGCGCACCATGGGCTCGCGCGGAAAGACGAGCTCGCCCTCGGGCACGGCGTCGATGTTTACATGCGCACGAAAATCGCGCAGGTAGTCGAGGAATCCAGACTTGAACATCGCACCGCCAGCAGGGGCCTGGAGCGAGGCGAGGTAGTCGATGTCCTCGGGCGTAAAGCGCAGATTCTCGACCAGCTCGGGCAGCTCGGCGGTGCCGCACATGACGGCATAGGCGCTGCCAAAGGGATGGTCGCGGTAAAACGCGGTAAAACAACCCTGCTCATTGGCCTTGCCGCTCTCCCACAGGCCCTGGGCCATAGTGAGCTCGTACAGATCGGTGAGCATTGCAATGTCGGTGGGATGCGAGATGTCGGTCAAAGCCATGGGGCGACCTTTCGGATGTGTGGTGCAGAATTTGAGGGTTGGACGAGAGCAGAGCATGCGGACATGACGCCCGATGCGAGTCGGTTAGAGCAGGCCCATGCTGGTCAGGATCGTGTAGCCCATAAAGATGACAAACGCGATGAGGGCAAGGACAATGATGATTTTTTGAGCCGGCGCCATGCCAGGGATCTCGTTCTCGCCCATAGGCTCCTTGGAGGTAACCATGCGCTGGGCAAAGGTCATCTCGTCACGGCTCGGCTTGGGCTCGACGGACTTGGGACGGGCGGCCTTTTTAGGCTGAGGTTTGGGCGCGGCAGGTGCAGGCTTCGCAGCAGCGGGCTTGGGTGCGGGCGCGGGCGCCGATGCGGATGCGGCGTTCGCGGCGGCCTCCTCGGCCTTCGCACGCTCGGCACGCAGGGCAGCCAGCTCCTCACGCTCGCGACGGGCCTCTTCCCGAGCCTCGCGGCGGGCCTTCTCAGCGCGGAGCTCTTCCAACTCGGCGCGCTCCTCGTCGGACAATGGTTGGGACTCAAGCTCGGCCATGATATAGCCCTTTCTTTTAAAAAAAGCCGCCGACACAATGTCAGCGGCTTATCAAATCCGTGGGTGGAGACGAAGGGAGTCGAACCCTCGGCCTCTGCCATGCGACGGCAGCGCTCTCCCAACTGAGCTACGTCCCCAGGACAAGTCGATATTTTACCTACGGCTCGCCAACTGTCAACGCCCAATAACCAGTCTTTTTGGGACGCGGCTATTTTGACAACTTTTCGAACAGGCGATCCTCTCGATGATTTTTTAATCCCCGTCCCAGAAAAATCATCAGCGTGCGCTCTACTTTGCGCTGGTGAGGACGCCGGTGGTGTCGAAGGCGGGGGTGAAGCTCTCGTCTACCGCGCCGCCCTCTTGCCAGAACATTGTCGTAAAGCCCAGGTCGTCGGCATGGTCGAGCACCTGCTCGTACTCCTCGCGCGTCACGGCGCGCGCCAACTCGCCGCCCTGCTCGCGCATGAGCGCATTGGGCGTGTACTGGTTCATGACCGAGATCGGCACGTCGCCCACCGTCTGCCACACCAGGTCTAACACGCGGCACGAGTCATCCGCATGCCCCGGCAGCACCAGGTGGCGCACGATGATGCCGCGCTTCATGAGCCCGTCGTCATCCACCAGCTCTCCCCCGCGGCGATCGATCTCGCGCGCCATCTGGGCCAGACCCGACACGGCCACACGCGGGTAATCCTTTATATGGGAGAGCGACTGCGCAAGCGCCGCATCGGCATATTTAAAGTCGGTAAGCCACACATCGATCAGGTCGCCCAGCGCGGCCACGGCACTCGCGCGCTCGTAACCACTCGTGTTGTAGACGATCGGGATAACCAGTCCGCGCGCCCGTGCCGCGGCAATCACGGCAGGCAACAGGTGCGCATAGTGCGTCGCCGTCACCAAATTGATGTTGTTGGCACCCTGGTCCTGCAGCTCCAGCATAATCTCGACCAGACGCTCAGGCGAAATCTCAAGGCCAAAATTGCCGGTCGAGATCTCGTGGTTCTGGCAGTAGATACATTTAAGCGAGCAACCGCTAAAGAAGATCGTGCCCGAACCGGCCTCGCCCGAGATAGGCGGCTCCTCCCACATATGAAGCGCGGCGCGGGCCACCTTGAGCGTGTCGTTAGCACCGCAGACGCCGTGCGCGCCCTCATCGCGCGCCGCACCGCAACGGCGCGGACACAAATGGCAGGCGGGCGAAAAAAGTTCGGTCAACGACGTCGGCATAAAAACATGCTCCAAAACAACGATTCAGCAGCTCAAACGTAAAGGGCCAGACCGCGTAGACGGCTCCGTCCCTAAGGCGCCGTAATCGTCCGACACGATTTTTGTAATGTCAAGACTGGAATCGATAAAGTGCCGCTTTATGATGTAGGTATTCCGCCCCCCGCGGAGCAACTGGGTGAACCGTCGCGTTTATTTAGGGAGCCCACACAGTCGTACCTAGTACAGGTATCCTTCGTTGTTAAGGACGCTGGAACAGTCGATGAGGGCACCCACCTGTTTTAGGTGGGTTCATTTTCGTAACGTGGGGGGTGGTTTTCTTTTGCCGAAAATCACCATACAGTCCATATGGATCCCCGCCGGCATCCCGACAAGCCATCGACAACATTCCAATATCTGGTAAGCGCGTGATTATCGCTGCGTGCAATTCCATGCACCCCCCTTGGTCGAGTATCATGGTTCGGCTATGCCCTTTGCGCATGGCGTTCTTCTGACCTTTTCCTTCGACGCTTGGCGGTTTTTAGATTCATGGCTTCATCCCCGAGCTACATACCGTACCTATGCGTGGCAGCGGCGGCCTTTATCACGACCTTCCTCACGGTACCCCTGGTCAAGCGCCTGGCAATCAAGCTCGACGCCGTCGACTATCCTTCTAAGCGCCGCATCAACACCAAGCCCATCCCGCGTTTGGGCGGAACGGCGGTGTTTTTGGGCCTGGTCGTCGCCTGCACTGTGCAAATCCTAGGCACCTGGTACCTGGGTTGGCCGCCCGTTTTGGTGCCCCACCCCCGTCTGCACATCAGCTACCCCATACTTGCGCTTTCTTTTACCGTTATCTTTGCGACCGGCGCTATCGACGACGTCTTCCAGCTCACGCCCAAGCAAAAGCTGGCCGGACAGGTCCTCGCCGCGCTTATCGCCTGCATGGGCGGCCTGCGGATCGGCGTCATCGTCAACCCGTTTGCCCCCGGCGAGATCATGCTCGGATGGCTCGCCTACCCCATCACCGTAATCTATCTGGTGGCATTCACCAACATCATTAACCTCATCGACGGCCTCGACGGCTTGGCCACGGGCATCTGCGGCATCGCGTCGTTCACCATGTTTTCGATGGCCGTTCTCTCGGGCCGCATCGACGCCGCCGCGCTCTCCATTGCGCTCTTTGGCGCCTGTCTGGCCTTTTTGCGCTACAACTTCAACCCCGCAAGCATCTTCTTGGGCGACTCGGGGTCGCTGCTTCTGGGCTTTGCGCTGGGCTCCATCTCGCTGCTCAACGTGAGCCGCACCGCCGCACTCACCTCGCTTATCATCCCGCTCATCGTTGCCGGCGTGCCCATCATCGACACGTTTAGCGCCATTGTGCGCCGCAAGCGCGCCCACATTAGCATCGGGCAGGCCGACAAGGGCCACATCCACCACCGCCTGATCCAAGAAGGCTACAACCAAAAACAGGCCGTGCTGCTCATCTATGCCTGGTGCATCATGCTTTCGGCCGGCGCCGCCGCGATTAACCAGGTCGAGGTGCCCATGCGCGTGCTCATCTTTACCGTGCTCGCCATTGGCTCGGCGGCCTTTGCCAAGCATCTACATCTGTTTGAGCCCGTGCTGCGCCACCATTACAACAAGCGCACGCACGAGGACGAGCTCGTCACCCCCGACGACCCCGCTTTTAAGCAGGAGGAGCAAGCAGCCGAGGAACGTAAAGAAGAGCGCCACCACAAGCTCTAGGATAAGCTGCCGAGGATGTGCCCAGACACCGTTGGCCAAGCGCAGCCGCGCCGCACCCATCGCACAAGCCACCCCTCTCCCGCCCCTCGCCTACTTACGCCCCGCCCCTCCAATAAACGCGTTATCATCTTGACCCATGAACATACGTTAGGAGCAATCATGCCAAACGAGAACAGCTACGAAGTCGCGCTGCAAAAGAGCAACGCCATTCGCGAGGGCCTGGCCAAGACGCCCGAGAAGTTCACCATGCTTACCGGCGACCGCCCCACCGGCCGTCTGCACCTGGGTCACTACTTTGGCACCCTCAAGGGCCGCGTGGAGCTGCAGAACATGGGCGCCAGGACCAACGTACTCATCGCCGACTACCAGGTCATCACCGACCGCGACACCACCGAGCACATCCAGGACAACGTGTACAACATGGTCATGGACTACCTTGCCTGCGGTATCGACCCCGACAAGACCATGATCTACGCGCACTCCGCCGTGCCCGCCGCCAACCAGCTCATGCTGCCGTTCCTGTCGCTGGTGTCCGAGGCCGAGCTGGCGCGCAACCCCACGGTCAAGGCCGAGATGGAGGCCTCGGGCCACGAGCTCACCGGCCTTCTGCTCACCTACCCGGTGCACCAGGCCTGCGACATCCTGTTCTGCAAGGGCAATGTGGTGCCCGTCGGCCGCGACCAGCTGCCGCACATCGAGCTCACCCGTACCATCGCCCGCCGCTTTAACAACCGCTACGGCAAGGTATTTCCCGAGGTCGAGGCGCTGCTGTCCGAGACCCCGCTGCTGCCCGGCCTTGACGGTCGCAAGATGAGCAAGAGCTACGGCAACGCCATCAATATTTCGATGACCGCCGAGGAAACGGCCAAGCGCATCAAGAAGAGCCAGACCGACTCCGAGCGCATGATCACGTTCGACCCCGAGAACCGCCCCGGTGTGTCCGGCCTGCTTTCGACGGCTGCCATCTGCACCGGTCGCTCCGAGGTCGAGATTGCCGAGGAGATTGGCATGGGCGGCTCCGGCCAGCTCAAGAAGTACGTGACCGAGGCCGTCAACGAGTACTTCGCACCTATCCGCGAGCGTCGCCAGCGCTACGAGAACGATCTGGACTATGTGAAGGACGTCCTGCATGAGGGCAACCGTCGCGCCAACGAGATCGCCGAGCAGACCCTGGCCGAGGTTCAGGACGCCATGGGTATGGTGTACTAGGCCGATCTGCTGGCTTGAGCTTTCGATTGCTTTAGGGCGGGCGCTACGGCGTCCGCCTTTTTTGGAGCCGGACCGCTTCGGCTCCGTCCATCGCACCCCCTCGACAAACAGGAACAGGCCCGCCGGCAGCTAGTTGCCAGCGGGCCTGTTCCCGAAGTACACCGTTGAATCGCACAGAGGGGAGGAATGCGAATCAAACTCAACAGGGCAGGCTTTTTCATCGCCTATTGCCTGCTCCGTTGCTGAAACCAATATAGTTCACCGTGGTTTACTTTCTGACGGCAAAGTACGCCACCACACCTTCTCCATAAGTTAGCTCTGGTAAACCTACAGCGTAAAACCACCACAAAGGGGACAGGCACCTTTGTGGTGGTTTTGGCCACGGCAGAGCTGTTAGAGTCCGGCAGGCCAGCGACAGGCGGCCAAGTCGACGTGCATGGGATCGGTAAACGTCACGCCCTCCCCCATTAAGAGCTCACGCTGGGCATCGGGGCCGCCAAAGGCAAAGCCCTCACAGATACGGCCGTCGGCAAACACCACGCGATGACAGGGAATTTGGCCGGGGCGCGGGTTGCTGTGCAGCGCATAGCCCACATAGCGCGCGCTCCGCGGACGACCGGCAAGCAGCGCCACCTGACCGTAGGTGGCAACCATCCCCTCGGGAATCTGCTCGACCACCTCATACACCCGCTCAAAAAAGCCCTCAGACGCCATCGCATGCTCCTTTCAACCGAAACAAGCATAAACCACCAAAAAGGTGCCTGTCCCCTTTGTGGTGGTTTTGACCGGAAAGCTAGTTGGCGGGGCGGAAGAAAGCTACGGCTACGGCGCCGGGGCCCACGTGGGTGCCGATGGTGGCGCCAATGGTGTGGATGGGCAGCTCGTTCTCGGTGTGTCCAGCCCACAGTGCCGCGCTGTCCTCGATATACTTCTTGAGCACGGCGTCCGAAAGGCCCGTATAGCCCAGCGCCAGCGGCATGGAAAAGTCGACGCCGCCCGCTTTTTCGACCTTCTGGTTGAGCAGGTTACGGCCGTTCTTGGAACCGCGCGCCTTGCCCAGCTGCACGATCAGGCCGTCCTCGGCGGCCACCACGGGCTTAACGTTGAGCAGCGTGCCCACAGCGCCCGCAGCAGCAGACAGGCGACCGCCACGCACCAAGTACTCCAGCGTCTCGAGCAGGCCGATGACGACCACACGGTCGCGCACGGCCTCGACGGCCGCCGCGATCTGGGCCGCGCTACGGCCCTCGTCCACCAAGCGCAGCGCATACTCGACCAGCACGCGCTCGCCCAGGGTGACGTTGTTGCTATCTACCACGAACACGTCGCCGCCCGGCGCCTCGGCAAGTGCGGTACGGGCACTCTGATTGGTGCCCGAAAGCTTGGCGCCAACGGTAATAATCACTGCCTCGTCGCCGGCCTCACGCGCCTCGGCAATCGCCTGCGAAAACGCGTACGGGTTGACCTGGCCGGTCTTGGGCAGCTCATCGCGCTCCACGAGCATCTCGTAAAAGCGCTGGTGATCGATGTCGACGCCATCCATGTACACATCGGTGCCAAAGGTGACGGACAGCGGCAGAACACGCAGAGCGGGGTGCTCAGCCGGCGACATATCGCTCGCGGAATCGGTAATAATACGAATGGACATAGCGAATCCTTTCTTGCGCGGACCTCTCGCAGGGAATTTTGACAGCAAGCCCCGGCACGGCATACGCGCTCAAACGGGACTATGCAGTTGTTAATTGGAAGCAAATGCCTTGGCGGCCTTAGATCTCGCGCAGGGTGTTGAGAATCGTGCGTAGCGACGCATACATCTGCTCGCGCTGCTCCACACCCATAGCCTTACCGGTGGTATCGAGCACCTCGCGAATGATGCGGTCCGCCTCGCTCATACTCTCGCCGCCCAGAGCGGTCAGGCGCACCGGAGCACGATACTTAACGGCGGCATCGCCCGAATCATCGACCTCGACGTAGCCGCCCTCCTCCAGATGCGCGAGCGTGCGCGAGACGGCGGCGCGGGTCACGCCTGCCATGCGAGCGAGGTCGGCGCCAGTCAGGCCGTCCTTGCTGCGCTCAAGATAGTACAGGCACATAACGTCGGAGCCCTTGAGGCCCAGCCTTGCGCCCTCGGATGTCTTAATGCGCTGGATCTCCTTGTAGAGTCCGCTGATCAGTCCGACAAAGTCCTCGAAACGTGTCTCGTCGTTCTGCTGCATGGGAGACGACCGCCTTTCGCTTGCATAATGCTAACGGGTAAACATCTTAACCGTACTTATCGGCCGCCAGCCCTGCGCACCCTATTTGTTAACCCATCAACATAAAAACCACCACAAAGGGGACAGGCACCTTTGTGGTGGTTTGGGGCATCAATAGGTTCTAGGCGCCGCTACAGCTCCACGCAAGGATTGTCGCGGGTCACAAGCGTCTTAATGACAACCGTCGCTCCCAGATAGCGCTCAAGCAGCTCGGCTAAGCGATCGATCGCAGCCTGGCAATCCCCCATCCGCTCGGGCTCCACACACTCAATCGCCAGGAACGCATCGGCCGAATCATCGGACAGCGCCGTTCGAACGCCGTCGCGCCAGTTCCAGCAGCGGCACACAGCGCCCGCATCGTCGATGTAGGCGAGCTCGCCGGGCAGCGTCGGATCGTCCGCCTCCTCGCCAAGCGGCAAGAACGCATCGCCACCGTCGGTCACCTTCAGGCGAAGGTCCCCCTCGATCGCATGCAGATCCTCGCCTCCCACGGGCAGCGCATAGGTCAGCGATACCGTGTTGTAAATATCCACCGCGGGCGTAATGTGGCCCGCCGGCTTGCCTTTGAGCACGCGTTTGAGCAAGTTCTCGATCGAGCAGCGCGCGCCTTTCTTGGTCTTGAACAGACGATAGGCCTCGCGCCATGCCTTGACCGGTGCGTTCTCGCTGATAGTGTCGCTGGTCAGATGACGCTCCGCATCGATATTGGCGCGGTCGAGCAACGCCGCAATCGCATCCACGTCCTCTTGAGGAATCTGGGCCGTGGGCTTCATGCCCTCCACGACCACAACACCGACCGCTGCCTGCGGAAACAGCTCCCAGAATGAATCCTCGGCAATAAAGCTCTTCATACGCTCTCCCTTCATTGTGCGCGCCCGAGTGAGGGCGCCTAAACAAAAAGCGCCCTTACAACGGCCACCTTCAAAGTCCTACGGTGCCGTCACAAGAACGCTTGCGCTGTCCCCATCCGGAGAAGGGGACGATATGTCAGGCGTATTGTAACCCGAGTCATCCACGCGAGCAAAACCACCACAAAGGTGCCTGTCCCCTTTGTGGTGGATATGGACTCACGGCGAAGCTAGTGGCGAAGTCCCAGCAGCCCGCGGCCGCGATGACGGGCGTCGGCGTGTACTTGAACGTGCGGGCCGGCGGCTTTGACGGACTCGGGCAGGTGCGAGTACTTCTTCTCGAAGTTCTCCTCGAACATCACCGCCAGGTTGTGCGCGGCCTCGTCATAGCGCGCGGTGCTCTGCCAGTATTGGCACGGCACCAGGATGCCATCGGGCACGCCGTGGCACGTCGTGGGAATGTCGACGTTAAAGATGTCGTCGTGCACGAACTCGCTGTCCTCGATGGTGCCGTCGAGGGCGCGCGCGACCAGCGAGCGCGTGTAGGCAAGCTCGATGCGATGGCCCACGCCGTAGCCGCCGCCGATCCAGCCGGTGTTGACCAGGTACACGCGCGTGCGACCGTCGGCAATGCGCTCGCCAAGCATCTTGGCGTAAACCATGGGGTCGAGCGGCATAAACGGCTCGCCGAACAGCGAAGAGAACGTGGGCGTGGGCTCGGTGACGCCGACCTCGGTGCCGGGAATCTTAGCCGTAAAGCCCGTCACAAAGTGGTACATGGCGGCGTCGGCCGTCAGGCGCGAGATGGGCGGCAGCACGCCAAAAGCGTCGCAAGTCAGGAACAGCACGACACTCGGAGTGGTGCCCATGCCCTTAGTCCACGCGTTAGGAATGTGCTCCACGGGATAGGCCACGCGCGTGTTGTGCGTGATCGAGATGTCATCGTAGTTGGGCTTGCGGTTCTCGTCGAGCACCACGTTTTCGCAAATGGCGCCAAAACGGACGGCGTTGAAGATCTCGGGCTCGTGGAAGGCGTCCAGGCCCTCGCATTTTGCGTAGCAGCCACCCTCGATGTTGAAGATACCCATGTCGGACCAACCGTGCTCGTCGTCGCCGATCAGCAGGCGCGTGGGATTGGCCGAAAGCGTGGTCTTGCCGGTGCCGGACAGGCCAAAGAACACGGCGGTCTCGTGCGTGACGGGATCCATGCTGGCCGAGCAGTGCATGGGCAACACGTCGTCCTCGACGGGCAGTAGGTAGTTCATGACGCTAAAGATCGACTTTTTAATCTCGCCGGAGTAGCCGGTGCCGGCGACCAGAATCACGCGTTCCTGGAAGTTGATGACCACGGCGGCGCTGGAGTTGAGGCCCTTGATGGCGGGGTCGCACTGGTAACCGGGCGCTGCGAGCACGCAGAAGTCGGGTTCGCCGGTGCGCGCGATTTCGCGGGCAAGCGGGCGGGCGAGCATCTGCTTAATAAAGAGTGCCTGGCTGGCACGCTCGCAGGCAACGAGCAGGCGACGCGTGTGGTTGCGGTCGGCGCCTGCCATGCCGCGGGTGACGAACACGTCGCGCTCGTTGAGATAGTCGACGATGCCGGCCTTGATGGCCTCATAGCTCTCGACGGACAGCGGGCGGTTGACCGCGCCCCAGGCAATCTTGTCGTGGACATCGGGGGTGTCAACGATAAAGCGGTCGTTGGGCGAACGGCCAGTGCGCTCCCCTGTCTCGATCACCAGCGCGCCATTGGATGCCATGCGGCCTTCTTCGCGGCGGATAGCGTGTTCGACGAGCTCCGCGGCGGGTAGATCGACCAGCAGACGGGGCTGATTCTCGGCGGGATCTTCAACGAGCGTAATACCAAAGTTGGACAAAACTTCTGCAGGGGTAACACCAGGCATGGGGCCTCCTTTAAAAACGCGACACATGGACGCGGCGCGCACTTTACTCACGTAAAGCCCGTTGTACCCGATATGCAAAAACGTTTTTGCGGCAAGGACGGCAAGCCCGCCCAACGGTCAAAAATCGCAGGCAAGCGGCCTAGTCATTGGGGACGTTTTTAAACAACTAGTCATTGGGGACACTCTTGAACAGGCAACATTCAAGGAATGTCCCCGGATGCCGGCACTTAGGGACGTTCCCAAAGTGCCGGCACATAAGGAACGTCCCTAAGTGCCGACTACAGCGGCAGGCCTTGGCCGAGCATGGCTATGGCGCTCATCAGGACCAGCATGCCGGCAGCGTAGGGCAGCACGGCGCCCAGGAGTTCGGCATCCTTACCGCGCACGTGCACGGCGGCAAGACCAATGGCGAGGGTCTGCGGCGAGATCATCTTACCAGCGGCGACGCCCAGGGCGTTCAATGCGACCATCCAGTAGTCGCTCACACCCAGCGCAGTGGCGGCCTGGCTCTGAATGGGACCAAACAGCATGCCCGAGGACGTGCCCGAGCCGGTCACGAACGCACCGACTGCGCCGATCCACGGAGCCAGAATCGGGTAGAGACCGCCGGCGACCGCAATGCAAAACGCACTGATCGACGAAATCATGCCGGCATAGCCCATCACCTTGGCGCAGCCCAGTACCGAAAGCATCGTGATCACCGTCGGCGTCATCTGCTTCACAGTCGCGGCCAGCACCTCGCCCATCATGCGCGGCGAAGCGCCCTGAATGGCACCGCCGACAAACGCGGCCAGGAAGATCCAAACACCCGGCGTGTTAATCCACGAAAACGTAAGCGTACCAGGGTTCTCGCCGCAATACACCTGCACGTGGCTTGCAAAGGGCGCAAGCGCGGCATGCACGGCGGGCACCAGGTTGGACGTACCCAGCAGCAGTACAAAAATCAGAATGAAGCACGACCAGGCCGAAAGCGCCGATTTAACGGTGAGCTGTTCGCCGGCCTCGATATTCATATGGAAGCGTGCGTCCAGATGCCCCGACTTCTCGGCACGCATGGCAAGCGCAGCTGTCAGCGCGAGCGAAACGATGGATCCTACGACCACGGCCAGCTCGGGGCCCACAAACATGGCAACGACCAGAGCCGCGCCGACAAACGACACGCCGGAGAGCAACGCCACGCCGGCAACACCGTGCAGACGCTCGCCCACACTCGCGGCATTGCCCTGGTCATCGGCAACACGGCCCGCAACCAGCACAATAAATAGCGGCATCACCACAAAGAACGGTGCGAGCTGCACCAGCTGAACGGTCGCTAGGTGAAGGGAATCCAAACCCACCAGGTCGGCAACGGACACTGTGGGGATGCCGATGGAGCCGTAGGGCGTGGGCACGCCGTTGGCCAGCAGGCAGATGAGCACGGCAGGCACGGCCTCAAAGCCCAGGCCCGCGAGCATGCCGGCGGGAATGGCGACAGCGGTACCGAAGCCGGCCATGCCCTCCATAAAGCCACCGAAGCACCAAGCCACGAGCAGCGCCAGCAGACGGCGGTCGCTGCTGATGGAGGTGATCATGCTGCCGATCACGTCCATGGCGCCCGTACGAACGCACAGGTTATACGTGAACACCGCGGCGATGATCACCAGGACGATGGGCCACAGAGCCATCAAAAAACCTTCGAGCGAGGCGGTCGCGATCTGCGCTGCCGGCAGGCGCCACCATGCGAAGGCAAGCAAGCACGAAAGGACAAACGATCCGATAGCGGCCTTCCAAGCTGGCCATTTAAAGCACAGCAGCATCACGACCAGCCAAATAATCGGCACAAGAGCCAGTAAGAATGCGGCGACGTCCATAGGTGGAAGCTCCTTGGTACCGCGTGGGCGGCATCGGGGGTGTCACAAAACTTCAACAGGATACCGCACGTTTACCGACAAATTACAGCCGCCCGCCGAAATTATTGAACAATCCGTTCAAAAACACGAGCGAACACCGTCGCGTCTATACTAAAGCGCAGCAATAGAAAGGACTCCGCTTTGAGCATCACGCCCCTCGATAGCATTCGCCGCGCCATCGCCCGCCGCAACGGCACCTCCAACCCCGCTGCATCGAAGGACGGCGCCGCGAAGGCCCAGGGCGGCCGCATCGAGAACGGCCTCTTCCCTGCCTCCCACACGGCCGAAGAGCTCGCGCGCATCCAGGAGCTGAGCCAGCGCAACGCCGGCGGACCCGATAGCAGCCAAGCCACACGTCGCCGGCGCGAACGCGATCGGGAGCCCGGCCCCGTCCACCGCATGGTCAACGCTTGGTGGAACCGTCTGCTCGGCGCCGTCTACGGCGGCGGCTTCTCCATGCAGGAAGCGGAATACGAGGAGCACGCCACCAGCCGCGACTATCTTTGGAACACCCTCGGCACCGCCGTGTGGGGCCTGGCGTTTCCGTTGCTCACCATCGTGTCTACGCAGCTCGTGGGCGCCGAAGAAGCAGGCAAATTCTCCATCGCCTTTGTCACCGGCACGCTCATCATGATCGCGTGCAACTACGGCGTGCGCAATTTCCAGGTCTCAGACATCGACGAAAAGACGTCCTTTGCCTCCTACCAGCTCAACCGCTGGCTTTGTGGAGCGCTCGCCCTAGGCTGCGGCCTCATGTACAGCAGCGCCCGCGGCTATGATGCGCAGATGGCGACGATCGGCCTGGGCGTCTACCTCTACAAGGTGATCGACGGCGTCGCCGACGTGTACGAAGGCCGCCTGCAGCAGGCCGACAAGCTCTACCTGGCCGGCATGAGCCAAACGCTACGCTCCGTCGGCGTCATCGCGGTCTTTAGCGTGGCGCTGTTCCTCACGCACAGCATGCCCATCGCGGCCATGGTCATGGGTGTCACCGCCATCGCCTCGCTCGTGCTGGTCACCGCGCCGCTTGCCCTGCTCGAGACCGAAAAATCGCGCCGCGTGAGCCTGCGCGAGGTCGGCCACCTATTTGTCCAGTGCGCCCCGCTCTTTGGTGCACTGTTCCTGTTCAACCTAATTGAGAGCATGCCCAAGTTTGTGATGGAAGGCACGCTGGCATACAAATATCAGCTGTACTTTAATGCCCTGTTCTTTCCGGCGCAAGCTATTTTGCTGAGCATTGGATTTATCTATAAACCGCAGCTCCTGCGCTTGTCGAGCATTTGGGCTAATCCTCGCAAGCGTCGTCGCTTTGACCTGATTATTGTTGCCGTTATGGCGCTGATCGTAGTCATCACCGGCGTGTGCGCCGCATTTATGGCAGGTCCCGGTATTCCCCTCATGAGCTTTATGTACGGCCTCAGCTTTGAACGCTACCGTACGCTGGCGCTGCTGATGGTCGTCGCCGGCGGCGTCACCGCGGCCATCGACTTTATCTACGCCATCATCACGGTGCTGCGCCACGCTAGAGACGTCACCAAGATCTACCTGATCTGCTTCGCCGTAAGCGTGGTGCTGCCGGTGATCCTGATTAAGCTGCTGGGTCTGATGGGCGCTGTGGTGAGCTACCTAGCCATCATGGCCCTACTCCTGGTGCTGCTGATAATCGAGTACGCCAACATCCGCCAACGCATCGAACGCGACCGCAACCCATACGGCGCCTAATTAGCTGCCCGGTCACCGGAATTTGCGATGGAATCACCCCGTCTGGGGTCTCGTTGCGGACAATATTCATCACGCAAAACTAAGTGAGTAGACTTTTACCGAATCTCCGACCACACCGACAGAGCACAAGTCTGTGACCTGCGGTTTTATTGAGGCAAATATGTTGGGTGCTCGGCATTTCCAAAAAAGTCTACTCACTTAGCCAGCGGGCAGCCAAATGATTATTTAATCCCCATTACAGTTTGAGTCGTCCGAAAGGGCGGCTCTTTTCCGTTGCACGGCTATACGATTGAGCCGTACCGGTGGTCGCTGGCCGACCGCCCCGGACGGCCGTCAGCCCCTGCCCC
>NZ_JAMOKO010000012.1 GCF_023656745.1 Collinsella sp. BG-O-102 | reverse complement strand
TTGCCAGGCAAGCGTCGACTAAGCCATGCAGCGTGCGCGGGCTCTCCCGACGGGAAACGAAAAAGCCCGGTTTCAAACCGGGCTCGAACGAACATGCCTATTGACAATGGCTTTCTCATATTAGAGAAAACGCCCGGTCAAACCGACGGTACATCGGCTTGACCGGGCGTTTTCTCTGCATTAGATAACAAATAATTGTTTATACAAAACTTGTCAAGTATCAAGTTGAAATTACCGTTCACCGAAGTTTTTCTACCGCTCTAGTAATACTTGTTCAAACAACTAGCCAAATAGCGTATCGTACAAATCAGCAAAAGGGGCAAAGTCCCCGAGCCAATCTCCGAAGGCGGCGGCAAAGGGTGCCGCCACGGTGTGAAAGGGTGGATTGTAATGAAGAACGAAATGAGCAGAAGGCAGTTCCTGGGCTTTGCTGGTTCCGCGGCTGCGGTTCTTGGTCTGGGTCTCGTGGGTTGCGGCGGTTCTGCCGGCTCCGGCTCCTCTGCTTCTGGTGACGCTGCCGAGGTCTACTTCCTCCAATTCAAGCCCGAGGTCGACAAGGAGTGGAAGGAGATCGCCAAGGCGTACAAGAAGGAGAAGGGCGTCGAGGTCAAGATCGTGACCGCCGCCTCCAACACCTACGAGGAGAAGCTCAAGTCCGAGATGTCCAAGAGCTCCGCTCCGACCCTGTTCCAGGTCAACGGCCCCACCGGTCTTAAGAACTGGAAGGATTACTGCGCCGACCTGTCCGATACCAAGCTCCGCGGTGAGCTCATTGACGACTCCCTGGCTCTGCAGTCCGATGGCAAGGATCTGGGTATCGACTGGGTCCAGGAGAGCTACGGCATCATCTACAACAAGCAGCTGCTCGAGAAGGCTGGCTACAAGGCCGAGGACATCAACTCCTTCGACAAGCTGAAGGCTTGTGCCGACGACATCCAGGCCCGCAAGGACGAGCTTGGTGTTGAGGGTGCCTTCACTTCCGCCGGCATGGACGACTCCTCCAGCTGGCGCTACACCACCCACCTCGCCAACCTCCCGCTCTACTACGAGTTCGAGAAGGAGCACAACCAGGAGGACGACGAGATTAAGGGCGAGTATCTCGACAACTTCAAGCAGATCTTCGACCTGTACATCACCGACTCCACCTGCGATCCTTCGCAGCTTGCCTCCAAGACCGGCGACGACGCCACCAACGAGTTCGCAACCGGCAAGGCCGTCTTCTATCAGAACGGTTCTTGGGCCTACGCTGACCTCACCAAGGCCGGCATGACCGACGATCAGATTGGCATGATGCCCATCTACATCGGTGTCGACGGCGAGGAGAACCAGGGCCTGTGCTCCGGCGGCGAGAACTACTGGTGCGTCAGCTCCCAGGCTTCCGAGGATGCCCAGAAGGCCACCGAGGACTTCATGTATTGGTGCGTCACTTCTGACACCGCCACCAGCATCATCGCTGACAAGATGGGTCTGACCGCTCCGTTCAAGAGCGCCAAGGAAACCACCAACGTCTTCTCGCAGCAGGCCGTTGCCATGGCCAAAGACGGCAAGAAGACCGTTGCTTGGGACTTCGTCTACATCCCCTCTGAGGAGTGGAAGAAGAACCTCAAGCAGGCTCTGATCGCCTACGCTGCCGACAACAGCAAGTGGGACGGCGTCAAGAACGCCTTCGTCGATGGCTGGAAGACCGAGAAGGCCGCTTCCGAGTAAGCAGTTGCTGCCCAAGCTATCTGATTAGCGACAGGGGGCGGGCAGACGTTGGTTTGCCCGCCCCCTGCATATTGAAAGGACCCTTTTATGGGCAAAGCACTCAAGCGCTGGTGGCCGCTCTTTATGCTGCCCACGTGCCTGGCGTTTATGATCGGGTTCGTGATCCCTTTTATCCAGGGCTTCTATCTCTCGTTCTGCCAGTTTATTACCATTAACAACACGCATTTTGTCGGTATCAAGAATTACGTGCGCGCGCTGTCCGATCCGCAGTTTGCCACGTCGTTCTTCTTTACCGTGGCGTTTGCCTTCCTGTCGACGGTGCTCATCAACGTGATCGCCCTGGCAATTGCGCAGGCGCTCACCCGCAAGGCGCTCAAAGGCACCAACATCTTCCGTACGATCTTCTTTATGCCTAACCTGATCGGCGGCATCGTGTTGGGCTACATCTGGCAGATCCTGATCAACTGCCTGCTCTCCAACGTGGGCGCCCAGCTCATTGCCCTTAACTCCGCTGCCGGCTTCTGGGGCCTTATCATCCTGACCCTGTGGCAGCAGGTCGGCTACATGATGATCATCTACATCGCTGGTCTGCAGTCCATTCCGTCCGACTACATCGAGGCCGCCAAGGTTGACGGTGCCACGGCATGGCAGACGTTCTGGAAGGTTAAGATCCCCAATCTGATGCCGACGATTACCATCTGCCTGTTCCTGTCCATCACCAACGGCTTTAAGCTGTTCGACCAGAACCTCGCCCTTACCGGCGGCGCCCCCGCGCACTCCACCGAGATGCTCGCCCTGAACATCTACAACACGTTCTATTCGCGTGCCGGTATCGCATGGCAGGGCATCGGTCAGGCCAAGGCGGTTATCTTCTGCATCCTGGTCGTAGCCATCTCCATGATTCAGCTTAAGGCCACGAGGTCCAAGGAGGTGCAGCAGTAATGAAACGCGATAAGGTTATCAACCGCGCGCTCTCGATTTTCTTTACGATCCTGTCGCTCGCGTGGATCTACCCCGTGTTCATGATCGCGCTCAATTCCTTTAAAAAGGCAACTGCAATCAGCACCACCACGGCATTCGATCTGCTCACGCCCGAGACGTTCAACGGCCTCGCAAACTACATGCATGCCCTTAACGAGCAGGGCTTTGCCTCGGCATTTATGTACTCGCTCATCATCACGGTCACGTCGGTCGTGCTGATTCTGGTGTGCTGCTCCATGTGTGCTTGGTACGTAGTGCGCGTCAACAGCAAGATCTCGAACTTCTTCTATTACCTGTTCGTCTTCTCGATGGTCGTGCCCTTCCAGATGCTCATGTTCACGCTGTCCAATTTGGCGGACCGCATCGGCTTCAACACGCCGTTCAACATCTGCTTTATCTACCTCGGCTTTGGCGCGGGCCTGGCGGTCTTTATGTTCGCCGGCTTTGTAAAGAACATCCCACTCGAGATCGAGGAGGCGGCCATGATCGACGGCTGCAACCCGGTCCAGGTGTTCTTTAAGATCGTCCTTCCCATCATGAAGCCCACCTATCTTTCGGTCGGCATTCTCGAGACCATGTGGGTCTGGAACGACTACCTGCTGCCCTACCTTACGCTCGACTCCACCAAGTACAAGACCATTCCTATCTTGATCCAGTACTTCCGCGGCGGCTACGGCCACGTCGAGCTCGGCCCCATGATGGCTTGCATCATGATGGTCGTTATCCCCATCGTTATCATGTACATCCTCTGCCAGAAGTACATCATCGACGGCGTGGTGGCAGGTGCCGTCAAGGGCTGATGCCGTAACTGTTTTGCAAGTTTCTGCGGCGCCCTCAACATGGTGCCGCATATCGAAAGGTAAAGACATGGCCGAGATCGTTCTCAAACATGTTCAGAAGGTGTATCCCAACACCGAGTCCAAAAAGAAGGGCTTCTTTGGCAAAAAGAAGAAGACCGAGGAGAAGAAGCACAACCTCAAGGTTACCGAGGATGGCGTGCTCGCTGTTGAGGACTTTAACCTCACCGTTCACGACCAGGAGTTCGTCGTCCTCGTTGGCCCGTCTGGCTGCGGTAAGTCCACGACGATGCGCATGGTTGCTGGCCTGGAGGACATCACCTCGGGTGACGTGTTCATCGACGGCAAGCGCGTCAACGACGTCGCTCCCAAGGACCGCGACATCGCCATGGTGTTCCAGAGCTACGCTCTGTACCCCAACATGACGGTGTACGAGAACATGGCGTTTACGCTTGAGCTCAAGAAGGTCCCCAAGGACGAGATCGACCGTAAGGTTCGCTCCGCTGCCGAGATCTTGGGTATCACCGAGTACCTCGACCGTAAGCCCAAGGCGCTTTCGGGCGGCCAGCGTCAGCGTGTCGCTATCGGCCGCGCCATCGTGCGTGATCCTAAGGTCTTCCTGATGGACGAGCCGCTGTCCAACCTGGACGCCAAGCTGCGTAACCAGATGCGTGCCGAGCTCATCAAGCTGCGCCACGAGATCAAGGGCACGTTCATCTACGTCACCCACGACCAGACCGAGGCCATGACCCTCGGCGATCGCATTGTGGTCATGAAGGACGGCGTCGTCCAGCAGATCGCCACCCCGCAGGAGGTCTTCAACCATCCCGCGAACATCTTCGTTGCCGGCTTTATCGGCGTGCCGCAGATGAACTTCTTCGATGCCCAGCTGGCGCGCTCGGGCAACGGCTTCACCGTCAAGACCGAGGATATGAACGTGGCGCTCGCCCCCGAGACCTGCTCTCAGCTTGCTCTCAACTGGGACGGCGGCGACGTGAAGGAGATTACGGCCGGCGTGCGCCCCGAGCAGATTCTGCTTGCCGACAAGGGCGAGGAGGGTGCGCTCCAGGGTACCGTCGAGGTGACCGAGCTCATGGGTTCGACCGAGCATGTCCACGTGACCGCTCCCGATGGCCAGTTCGTCCTGATCATTCCCGTTGTCGACCTTGAGGCCAAGGGTGCGCTCAAGGCGGGCGACCCCATCTGGTTCAAGTTCGAGAAGAACGCGACCCACCTCTTCGATAAGGTCTCTGGCAAGAACCTTATCTAGGCCTGGTGCATCCAGGCCCTCCCTTTGGGCGACTGCGGTATTGCCATCCTTTTGCCGCGGTCACATATAAGACTCCCCTCCCGTCCACTGGGCGAGAGGGGAGCCTTTCTTTGTGTTGGGACCGTTCGTCTGTCAGTTTGTCTCAATCTGTAACAGGAGGAGGGCCAAATTGGGTCTAGATGTTACAGATTGAGACAGCATCGAGCTGCCTATCCTTTCATCTCGATCTGTAACACGGGAGGCTGATTTCGGCAGCTACCTGTTACAGAACGAGATTGTTTGGTCGAGACAAATCACGGGCCGGCGTATCGGCACAAAAAGCGGAGCCGCGTTGCCGCGACTCCGCTTTCAAGAGGATGGGTAAAGGAAACGAAATTAGCTCAGGTGCCAAATCTCGTCGTTGTACTGGGAGATCGTGCGGTCAGACGAGAAGGTGCCGGCGTTGGCGATGTTGATCAGCGCCTTGCGCATCCAAGCGTCCTGGTCCTCGTAGTCTGCCAGCACGCGCTCCTTGGTCTGGATGTACTCCTCAATGTCGAGCAGGGCCATAAACCAGTCCTTGCCTTTGATGTCGTCGTGCAGACGCTGCAGGCGCTCGGCGTTGCCGGTCGCCATAAAGGCGGGGTTGGTGATGAAGTCCACCAGCAGCTTGATGCCGGGCTTGCGATAGAGCGCGCCGGCGTTATAGCTGCCATTGGCGTAGAGCTGCTCGACCTGCTTGGAAGAGGCACCAAAGGTGTAGATGTTCTCGTCGCCCACGAGCTCGGCAATCTCCACGTTGGCGCCGTCGAGTGTGCACAGGGTCAAAGCGCCGTTGAGCATGAACTTCATGTTAGAGGTGCCGCTCGCCTCCTTGGAGGCCAAGCTGATCTGCTCGGAGATATCGGCGGCGGGGATCACACGCTCAGCAGCGGTGACGTTGTAGTTCTCGATCATGACAACCTGCAGGTAGGGGGCCACGTCGGGGTCGTTGGCGATCCACTGCGACAGCGTCAGAATCAGATGGATGATGTCCTGGGCGATGGTGTAGGCAGGTGCTGCCTTGCCGCCAAAGATGATGGTGACGGGATGCTTAGGTCTGTTGCCGTTCTTGATGTCGAGATACTTCCAGATGATGTAGAGCGCGAGCATCTGCTGGCGCTTGTACTCGTGGATGCGCTTGACCTGGACGTCGATGATGGCGTTGGAGGGAATGGTCACGCCCTGCTCGAGCGCCATGAACTGGCGCATGATGGTCTTGGCTTCGGCCTTGGTGGCGGCCAGGCGCTCAAGAACATCCTTGTCGTTAGCGAATTCGGCGAGCTTGCTCAGGTCGCCGGTGCTGCGCCAATCGGTGCCGATTACATCGTCGAGCAGGTTGGCGAGCGCGGGGTTGGCGCCATGGATCCAACGACGGAAGGTGATGCCGTTGGTCTTGTTGGAGAACTTCTCGGGATAGATCTCGTAGAACGGGTGAAGCTCGGTGTCCTCCAGAATCTTGGTGTGGAGTGCGGCGACGCCATTGATGGAGAAGCCAAAGTGAATGTCCACGTGGGCCATGTGGACGGTGTCGTGCTCGTCGATGATGGCGACGCGCGGGTCGTCGTGCTCGGCCTTGGCAACCTCGTCGAGCTTGACGATGATGTCGGCGATGGCGGGCGAGACCTTCTGCAGGCTGGCGAGCGGCCACTTCTCGAGCGCCTCGGCAAGGATCGTGTGGTTGGTGTAGGCGACCATGGAGCGCACGATGGCAACGGCCTCGTCAAACTCGATGTCGTGCTCGGTGGTGAGCAGGCGGATGAGCTCGGGAATGACCATGGTGGGGTGCGTGTCGTTGATCTGGACCACGGCGTAGTCGGCCAGATCGTGCAGGTTGCTGCCGCGCTCGACGGCCTCGTCGATCAGGAGCTGGGCGGCGTTGCTCACCATGAAGTACTCCTGGTAGATGCGAAGCAGGCGGCCCTGCTCATCGGAATCATCCGGATAGAGGAACAAGGTGAGGTTCTTGGCGATCTTCGTCTTGTCGAAGTCGATGGAGCTGCTGGGGACCAGGCCGTCGTCGACACTTGCCAGGTCGAACAGACGCAGGCGGTTCTTGGTGGGCTGGCCGTAACCGGGCACATCGATGTTGACGAGCTTGGAGGTGACGGCAAAATCGCCAAACTCGACGGTGTAGGAGCGGTCGTCATCGATCAGGATGTCCTGCTCGCTAAGCCACTCGTCGGGGACGGCCTTTTGCTGGTTGTCGGCAAAGCGCTGACGGAACAGGCCGTAATGGTAATTGAGGCCCACACCGTCACCGGTAAGGCCCAGCGTGGCAATGGAATCCAGGAAGCACGCGGCCAGACGGCCCAGGCCGCCGTTGCCCAGCGAGGGCTCGACCTCAAACTCCTCAATCTTGTTGAGGTCGTGGCCGGCAGCGGTGAGCTGGTCTTTAACCTCGGCATAGATGCCAAGGTCGATCATGTTGTTGATGAGCAGTTTGCCAATCAAAAACTCAGCAGAGATGTAGTAGAGCTTTTTCTTGCCATTGTTGAGCGGGCAGGCGGCGGAGCGCTCCTGTACGAGCTTGACCAGCAGTTTGTAAATGCGGCGGTCATCGAGTTGCTCGAGCGAAGTTCCAAAGGACTGCTCGGTAAGATCCGCAAGATCGATACGGGGCATGTTTCCTCCTGTGGTGAGTTGTCTACATGTCAGTAATTCAAAAGAAGCCCGCGCGAGGGGATTGGGGTGGCCTCGCGCGGGAAAAGCGGTCGCGTCCGCACGGTGGGGTGAGGTCGGGCGCGGTGGCTCCTATTGGGGAAGCTCGATTTCGGCTTTCGACGGGATGCGGAAGTAGGTCTCGGTCCAGTCGGTGAGTTTATGCTCGAGTTCGCGGGTGATGGCGCCATCAAGCATGCGCCAGGTCCAGTTGCCGCCCAGAGTGGCGGGGGTGTTGATGCGCGCCTCGTTGCCCAGATTGAGCAGGTCCTGCATGGTGTAGATGCAGGTATCGCTCACGCTGGCGGCGATGGTGCGGTTGAGCGCGTCGGCCATGGACTCGCCTGCCTGCTGGTGGGTATACAGGGCCGCCTGCTCGCGCTGACGCGGGGTGGCCGTTCCCTCATACCAGCCGCGTGCCGTTTCGTTGTCATGCGTTCCGACGTAGGCGACGGTGCTGGCAATGTAGTTGTGCGGCAGGTAGTACGAGTTGGTGCCCTCAAAGGCAAACTGCAGGATCTTCATGCCAGGGAAGCCCGTGGTGTCGCGCATGTCGATGACACCAGGGGTAAGAAAGCCCAGGTCTTCGGCAATGATGGGAAGCGTGCCGAGCTTTTCCTCGAGCACCTTGAAGAGCTTGAGGCCGGGTCCCTGCGTCCACGAACCATATGACGAATCGGGAGAGGAGAACGGCACCTCCCAAAATGCCTCGAAACCGCGGAAGTGGTCCAGACGGATGATGTTGTACATGTCGAGGGCGGCTCGGATGCGGCCTTCCCACCAGGAGAAACCGTCTGCTTCCATGGCATCCCAGTCATAGATGGGGTTGCCCCAGTACTGGCCGGTGGCCGAGAACTGGTCGGGCGGCGTTCCCGCGACGCTGACGGGATTGCCGGCGGCGTCGATCTTAAAGAGCTCAGGTGTCGCCCACATCTCGACGGAGTCACGCGAGACATAGATGGGCAGGTCGCCGATGATCAGGATGTCGCGCTCGTTGGCATAGGCCTTGAGGCGGCTCCACTGGCGATCGAAGAAGTACTGCGTCATCTGGTGGTAGAGCATGCGCTCGGGATGGGCGGCGCAGACCTTGCTGGATGCCTCGCCGCGGCGGCGGAGCTCCTCGGGCCACTCCCAAAAGGCCTTGAGCCCGCACTCCTCCTTCACGGTCATGAACTCACAATAGGGAATGAGCCAGTCCTCGTTTGCCTGGATAAAGTCGTCGAAATCGGCCGGCTTGTCGGCAGCAAAGCGCTCAGCGGCGCGGTCGAGAATCTGACGGCGGCCGCCAAAGATAGCGCCGTAGTCGACATTGCTGGGGTCGGATCCCAGATACACGTCATCGATATCGCGCTGCTCCAGATACCCTGCCTCGATAAGCTCGGCAAAGTCGATAAAGTTGGGGTTGCCCGCGCGGGCCGAGAACGACTGATAGGGCGAATCGCCATAGCTGGTCGTCGTAAGGGGCAGAATCTGCCAGTAATGTTGTTTGCACGAGGCGAGAAAATCGACGAAGTCGTAGGCATTCCAGCCAAAGCCGCCGATTCCGTATGGTCCGGGCAGAGATGAGACGGGCATGAGGACGCCGCTTGCACGCTCCATGAATGCGCTCACCAACCTTCTTGTTGTGGGGTCGGCCTGCCGATGGATGTGCAGTCCGCCCCCGATGTTCTGATTCGATATGCCTATTGTAAAACATGTTGTTTAAACATGTACAGGCAAGATAAAAAAGTTGGTCGATTTTCGGCGAATGGTTACATGCCATGAAAAAGCCCCGACCTCACAACGTGAGATCGGGGCAAGAGCGGTATGTAGGTTTTTGCTACTCGGCGTCGGCGAAGCCGTTGGGGTTGTGGCTCTGCCAGTTCCAGCTATCGCGGCACATATCCGCGATGTCGTACTGAGCCTTCCAGCCCATCATGCGCTCGGCCTTGGAGGCATCGCACCAGTTGGCGGCGATATCGCCGGCGCGGCGCTCGCGGATCACGTAGGGCAGCTCCTTGCCACAAGCCTTGGAGAAGGCGGCGACGACCTCGAGTACCGAGGTACCGGTGCCGGTGCCCAGGTTAAAGATCTCGACGCCGGTCTTGCCGTTCATCCAGTTAAGGGCGGCAACGTGACCAGAGGCCAGATCGCACACGTGGATGTAGTCGCGCACACCGGTGCCGTCGGGTGTGGGGTAGTCGTTGCCAAAGACCTGAACGGCCTCGAGCTTGCCCACGGCAACCTGCGCGACATAGGGCACCAGGTTGTTGGGGATGCCCTTGGGGTCCTCGCCGATCAGGCCCGACGGATGGGCGCCGATGGGGTTGAAGTAGCGGAGCAGCACGACGTCCCACTCGGGGTCGGCGGTGTGAACGTCCATAAGGATCTGCTCGATCATCCACTTGGTCCAGCCATAGGGGTTGGTTGCGGGCTTCTTGGGGTCTTCCTCGGTGACAGGCGGGTTGTCCGGGTCGCCGTAGACGGTCGAGGAGCTCGAGAAGATGATGGACTTGCAGCCATGGTTGCGCATGACGTCGATGAGCACCAGGGTGTTTTCGATGTTGTTGTGGTAGTACTCGACGGGCTTGCTCACCGACTCGCCGACGGCCTTAAAGCCGGCGAAGTGGATGACGCGGTCGATCTGATGGGTGTCGAAGATCTTGTTCATGGCCTCGCGGTCGAGCACGTTGGCCTCGTAGAAGGTGAGGTTCTTGGCAGCCTCTTCGCCCACGATGGTCTTGACGCGGTCGACGGCGACGGCGCTGGAGTTGGAGAGGTCGTCGACGATGACGACCTGGTAGCCGCCCTCGAGCAGCTGAACGACGGTGTGCGAGCCGATAAAGCCGGCGCCACCGGTTACGAGGACGCAGGTGTCTTTGGGGTCGAGTGCTTTGGACATGTAGTCTCCTATCGAATCAGGAACACTTCTTCAGGGGAGTATAGCGCAGGCAGGGGCACCCAAAATGTGCAGGGCAGGAAAAGCAGATGAACATGCTAACGTACTCATGGAAATGTTTGGCGTGGGCATACCCTCGACCTTGACGTTTGCATATGAGCCGCCGACCACACGGTTTGCTGCCGTTCGTGGAAATCGTTGGGATGCGCCGGATGTACGCTAATATGTATGAGTTGAGCGACATATAAATAAACATGTAACGGAGTAGATATGTCACCAAACAGCGATTCCATCCTTTCCCAGGAGCTTTCGCGTCGCACTGCCCTCAAGGCCCTGTTCGGCGCAGCTTCTGCAGCCGTTCTTTTTGGTCTGCCCGCTCGCGCCCATGCTGCGGAGGCCACCAAGGAAACCACCGACAAGCTCAATGCGGCCCAGACTCAGCTTGACGAGGTTCAGGCCCAGCTCGACAGCATCGCAAATGAATACGCGGCGCTGGCCAACAAGAACGCCCAGACCCTCAACGATATCGAGGGCGTACAGGGCCAGATTGACAGCACGCAGGCGCAGATTGACGAAAAGAAGGCCGAGCTCAAAAAGAAGCGCGGCGATCTTTCCGATCGCGTTTCCGCCAGCTATAAGTCGGGCGGCACCAACATCCTGTCGCTGCTGCTCGCCTCGGGTTCGTTTGAGGAACTCGTCGCCAATGCGCACTATGTTGAGAAGATCAACAAGAGTGACCGCGACGCCATCGAGGACATTCAGGCCATCCAGGAAGAGCTCGATGCGCAAAAGACCGAGCTTGAGTCGCAGAAGGCCGACTTGGAGAAGCTCAAGGACCAGCAGACTGCCCAGATGCAGGACATGCAGGCCAAGCAGCAAGAGGTCCAGACCGTGCTGAGCGGTCTTTCCGACGACGTCAAGGAGCTCATGGCTCAGCGTGATTCCGAGATTCTCGCTGCCGCCCAGGCCGAGGAGGCTGCCAGGAAGGCCGCCGCTGCTGCCGCGGCCGCCGCGAACAAGAACAATTCCTACTCGGGCGGTTCGAGCTCGGGTGGTGGACCGTATGCGCCCGGAACTCCGCAGCAGAATGCCGGCTCGGGCAAGCAGCAGGCCGTCGTCAACGCGTGCTACTCCACGCCTTCGCCGGGTCAGAACTGGTGCGCGGCGTGGGTTACCAATGTCTTCCGTAACGCCGGCGTTGGCTACTTTGGCGGTAACGCGTGCGATATGTTTAACGCCTGGTGCTATAGCTCCGACCGCTCGGCGCTGCAGGTGGGTATGATTGTTGCCGACTCATCGCATAGCGGCACCGGCATACCGGGCCTGATCTATGGCCACGTGGGCATCTACGTTGGCGGCGGCATCGTTATGAGTAACGAGGGCGCCATCACGTCGAGGTCGCTTGACTCGTTCATTGGGTTCTACGGCACTGGCTCTGGCGTGCGTTGGGGCTGGCTTGGCGGTATTGCGCTGTCGTAACGGTGGTTTGAAGTAAGTTGGTCCGTGGCTGCCCGAAAGGCATTAGGTTGCCTGCTCGGACAGTCCTGCTCGCACGGAGAGCACATTAAGTGCTCTCCGGCTCGTGCGGAACTCGCGATCAACCTAATGCCTTTCGGGCAGCCACGGACCTCTCGGATCCAATACGCCACACGCCGGACTGGGTTATCAGAATAAATATGGTGAAGGCCCCTTTCGGGGCCTTCTTTGTTAAAGGAATTCGCCTACTCGGTGGACTTCGGGTTCTAGGTCTACGTCGAACTGCTCTTTGACTTTGGCTTGGATGTCGCGGATGAGTTCGTCAACGTCGGCGGCGGTGGCGTGGTTGGCGTTGACGATAAAACCGCAGTGCTTTTCGCTTACCTGCGCGCCGCCAACGGCGTGTCCTCGCAGGCCGGCATCCATGATGAGTTTGCCGGCAAAGTAACCCTCGGGGCGCTTGAAAGTGGAGCCGGCGCTCGGCATGTCGAGCGGCTGCTTGTCCTCGCGGCGCTGGCGGTAGTCGTCCATGTCGGCCTTGATCATCGCGGCGTTGCCCGGGGCGAGATTGAAGGTGGCCGAAAGCACGATAAAGCCGTCATCGGCGATGCGGCTCTTTCGATAACCCAGGTTGAGCTCGTCGACATCGAACTCGATGATATTGCCGCTGCCGCGGGTGCCGTCGTCGAGCTGGCGAGCGGGTTTGTAGACGCGCACGGACTCCAGCACATCGGCCATGCAGGCACCGTAGGCACCGGCGTTCATGTAGCAGGCGCCGCCGACCGATCCGGGGATGCCCGAGATGGGCTCCATGCCGGTGAGACCGGCCTCGGCTGCCGCGGCTGCGACATCGGAAAGCAGCGCGCCGGCTGCCGCCGTGACGTGCGTGCCGTCGATCGTAATGTCGGAGAGGCCTTCGCCCAGCGCCACGACGACGCCGCGGATGCCCTTGTCGCCGACGAGTAGGTCGGAGCCGTTGCCCACGATGGTGAGGGGCAGATCGCAGCGATAGCAGGTATCGAGCGTGGCGACGAGGCCCTGCTCGGTATCGGGCGTGACAAAGACGTCGGCCGGGCCGCCGATCTTAAACGTGGTGTGCTCGCGCATGGGCTCGCTCATCAGTACGTTGTCCTCGCCGGCAACGCCAGCAAGCGCGCACAGCAGGTCCTCGTTAAAAAAGTCGTTCTCGTGCATACGAATATCCGCCTTTTGGTGGTCGTTGTCATCAATCGATTGCAATATACCCCACCCGGACGGATTTGGTGCGCTGGCGGCGATAAAACAGCCGTCTACCGGATTGGTAAAGTGTTTATCATCGAGGTAGAGGGACGGTCGCTATACTTTCAAGAGATTGCGCGAATACTCGGAAGGAGCGAGATGGGCAACAAAGTTACTCTCAAGCAGATTGCCCAGGAGGTGGGGCTTTCCCCCTCGTCGGTCTCGCTTGTTCTCAATAATCGGCCCTGCCGCATCTCGGAAGAAAACCGCAAGCTCATCAAGGAGGTCGCGGCGCGCAACCACTATGTCCCTAACCAGATCGCGCGCAGCCTGGTCATGCGCGAGTCACGCACGCTGGGCCTTATCGTTCCCAATATCGAGAGCCGCTTTTTTGCCTCGCTCGCCGGCAGCTTGGAAAAGCGCTGCCGCGAGGATGGCTATGCGCTCTTTATTACCAGCTCGGGTGGAAGTGCCGACGACGATCTTGAGCTGCTGCGCCAGCTGGTGACGCGCGGCGTCGACGGCGTCTTTCTGGTAGTGGGTGACGAGTTCTCCGACGACCGCGCCCTGCGCGAAGAAGTCAGCCATCTGCCCATTCCGGCGGTAATGGTCGACCGTGCCATTGAGGGGCTCGAGTGCGACAAGGTGATGTTCGACCACGAGATGGGTGGCTACATGGCTACCCGCTATCTGATCGAGCAGGGTCACCGTCGCATTGCCTGCTTGGTTAATGCTCGCCGTTCCAATACGGGTCGTAAACGTCTTGCCGGCTACGAGCGTGCGCTGCGCGAGGTTGGCCTGCCGATCGACGCACGTTTGGAGTTTGAGAGCGAGTACTACATTCCGAGCGCATACGAGGCGTCGGAGGCGGTGCTCGCAACTGACGCCACCGCCGTGTTCGCAAGCTCGGATAACATTGCCCTCGGTCTGCTCAAGCGCTTGCACGAGATGGGTAAGAGCATCCCGGGCGATATCTCGGTCGTAAGCTATGACAACTCGGCGGCCGACGTTCTCTTTGAGCCGGCGCTGACCGCGATTGAGCAGGATCCTGGTGTCCTCGCGGAGCATGCTTTTGGCTGCATGTCCAAGCGTCTTGCCGGTAGGGGCGGTAGGCGTGCCGAAGAGGTCGTTTTGGAGCCGGCGCTTATCGTTAAGGGCAGCGTGCTCGAGCTTACCGAATGTAGCTAAGCGTACTTGTTTGTTTGCATAGATTGCATGCGGAGTGTCCGCTATTTGCCGGCGGGGCCGGGGTGCCTGCCTTGTTTTGAAAAGTGGGCTTCGCGAACTTCTCAAAACAAGGCAGGCACCCCGGCCCTCGTCCGTAAACTCTTCCGCTGGGCGAGCCATAGACGCCGCGTACCGATACGGTAAAGTGGCGGCTTGAAATTGGTGCTATATTCAGCTTGAGTTGTTTAATGCTAGTACGGGAGGGTGATATGGGGCTGTTCAAGAAGAAAAACCCGCAGGATGCCTTTGATCCCGATGTGTTTACCATCACGGATACGATTTTGGACCCACCGCGGTTTACGTTTTTGCCGGCTATCTACCAGGATGCCACGCGCCGCAAGTGGGCCGTGCATCAGCGCGGCGGCGAGCCGAAGATTTTTGACTATGCGGATGTGTTGCAGTGCGAAGTGGCCGAGGCGGGCGATCCGGAGGCCGAGGAAGTGGCCTCAAAACAGGAATTTGCCCAGCGTATCCTGGCAAATCCTGCCAAGGCGGCGAAAATAAACGCTGCCAAGCGTAATATGTGTCTTGGTATGGGCGTTGTTGTGGCGGTTCAGACGGGAAAAGACGAGGTTTCCAAATTTGAGATTCCCGTTATGACCGACGAAGTCAAACGCGATTCAAGTCTATATAAGTCGTATCGGAATGTCGCTGAGAAGATCAAGGCCGAATTTGATGCCATGGGAGGGCTGGTCTAATTTTGGCGGCATACGTTTCTGAATGAGGAGTCTGTGCAATGGCAGGCGAATCTTATGCAATTCCCCCCAAAGATCGTGCTGTTGAGGGAATTCTTTGGTATATCCAGCACCACCAGCTTGCCGGCGGCGATCGCCTGCCGGCTGAGCGCGTGCTGTGCGAAGAGATTGGCGTTTCGCGTACGGCGTTGCGCGCCGGTATCACGCGGCTCATCTCGTGTGGAACGCTCGAGAGCCGTCGCGGATCGGGTACGTATGTGTGTCCTCCCAAGCCGCTGAATATCTTCCAGGAAACGTATAACTTTTCCGATGCTGTGCGGACTGCCGGCCTGCACCCCTCTTCTCGTCTGGTTTCCACCGGGACCATCGAGGCGGATGAGGCGCTTGCCGACAAGCTTGGGGTGGCTGTGGGCGCTCCTTTACTCCGCATGCAGCGCATTCGACTTATAGAGGGCGAGCCGGCGTCAATCGAGACCGCTCACGTTAACCTGTCCCTGTGCCCCGCGCTTCCCGAGCACGATTTTGAGTGTGAGAGCCTTTACGATGTCTTGCTCAAAGAAGGTGGCGTGCGTGTTGAGCATGGACGTGAGCATATCTCCATCTCGCGTTTGAACGCCGAAGAGGCCGAGCTGCTCCAGCAAGAAGAGGGAACGCCGGTGTTCTATGAGAGCTCGATCGAATTTGATAAGGACATGCGTTTTGTGGAGCATTGCAAATCGGTGATTTTGCCCACAAAGTTCCGCTTTGCCGATAACGGCGAAGAGAACGGCATGAGGAGCGTGGCAGGTGAACAATGGCTGAAACAGTAGATGCCACCCCGGTTTATATGCGCATTCGACGCCGCATCGAGGAACGTATCGAGCGCGGTATATATCCCACGGGTTCCATGATTCCGTCCGAAAAAGACCTTGCCGAGGAATTTGGTACGACACGCTTGACCATCCGAAGCGCTGTCGATGAGCTGGTTCGGCGCGGGCAGATTCGCCGTGTTCGGGGAAAAGGTGCCTTTGTGGCGCAGAAAGTACCTGCTTTTTTTGAACGCACGGTCGGTTTCCGTGAATCGGTCCGTGCTTCGGGCGGCGAGCCGTCCGTCCGTATTCTCGCGCGTTCCAAGCGTTATGCGGGGCCATATTACGCCGACCTGTTTGGCATCGCCGAGGACGACCTGCTCTATTCCGTTCGACGGCTGAACTGCATAAACGGTAGCCCCGTATCGATTGAGACGGCGCTGATTCCCTGCCTGCTGTTCCCAACCATCGAAGATATTGACGTGTCGGTCTTCAGTTTGTACGAGACCTATGAGATGCTGGGCCGAAAGCCAGTCATGGCACAGGAAAAGCTCGATATCGAAGCGCTGGGCGCACGAGATGCCGGCCTCCTTGGACTGGAACAGGGCGATCTTGTTTTGCTTTTGGAATGCGTGAGCTATGACGCGAGCGGTCAGGCTATCGAGTATGTAAAGTCCTTCAATCGTGGCGATACGGGCGGCTACACCTATACGTACTAGCTGGTATTTTGTGAATAACGGCTGGGAAACTAACCAGTTTTGATCGTTGGGTCAGCTGTATATACAACCTTACAGGGCTCAAAATCGACCGTTCGCCGATGGGGATAAATTAATCGACAAAGAGGTATCAAAAAGCCGTAACCTGTAACTGTGATTGGTATCAAATACTAATGATTTGTTACGAGGTGAGACGATGAAGATGCTCGATTACGTTCAGCTTGCCCATGTGCGTATGGGGGAGAACCTCGAGCGTTCGTCTGAGCTGGTAGCGCAGCTCGTTGATATTTTCCAGTCCGGTTCTTTTGACGCGCTGCGCATCGTTGCTTCGGGTTCGTCGCGCCATGCCGCCGATTGCGCCCGCGATTACCTGCAAGATGCCCTGCAAATGCAGGTGTCCGTTGTGACGCCCGAGGCCTTCGTCAATTTTGAACACACCTATCCGCAGCATGTGCTCAACATTGCCGTTTCGCAGAGTGGCTATTCGACCAATACGATTGCGGCGCTCGATTACATGCGCGCACACGATATGGCTGCAGTTGCGCTCACGGCAAACGTCGAGGCACCCATCAAGGAACACGCTGACATCGTTCTTGACTACGGTGTGGGCGTCGAGTCGGTGGACTTTGTGACTCTGGGCGTCGAGGTGCTCGTTGAGTACCTGGTGCTCTTTGGTATTTACGGCGGTCAGGCGCGCGGAACGATTGACGCCAAGGGCGTTGCCCAGCGTCTTGACGACCTGCGTGAGGCTATCCAGGCCAATGCCGTGATGTGCAAGACCGCCGAGGCATATGTCCAAGACCACATGCTCGAGCTTTCTGAGCACACGCCCGCCATGGTCGTCGGCAACGGCCCCAACTATGGCGTTGCCGAAGAGGCGGCCCTCAAGCTGAGCGAGACCATCAAGATTCCTGCCATGCATCACGAAGGCGAGGAGTTCGTCCACGGTCCCGAGATGCAGATCGTTCCGGGCTATCTGGTGTTTATCGTCGACGATCCGCAGGGGTCGGAGCGTCTTGCGAATATCGCTGATGCGCTATCGAACGTTACGACAAAAACGGTGCTGCTCACGGCCCATCCCAAGGGTAGGGCTCACGAGGTTGCGGTGCCTCAGGTGGCTCCGCTGCTCAGCGCAATTCCCAATCTTGTGTTCTTCCAGACGATTGCGGCCATGATAGCCGAGCGTCTGAAGTCATGGGACGTGCACCCGTATCTTGATGCCGTCTCCAAGCAAATGGAGGTCAAGGCAGAGGGCTACGAAGAGTCAGTCAATGCGCTTAAGGCCAAAGCGGCCGAGTGTTACGGAATGTAAGCGGGTTTTGATGCCCGTTGGCATGGGGGATGTGGAAACAACCCCAGAAAGGAGAGACAAATGAAGGAAACCGAGAAGATCGAGATCATGCATTTCGACCAGGAGGGCTATCTCGAGGACGGCAAGGCGCTCTACGAGACCGGCAAGAAGATGACCGCGCTCGCCGACAAGGTCGCCGACGAGGGCTACGACGCCGTGTTCCTGATGGGCGTCGGCGGCACCTGGGACGAGCTCATGCAGCTCGAGTACCTCATGAACAAGTTCGGCGACCGCGACCTCGAGGTCTACCTGATCCACGCCGCCGAGTGGAACGCCATGGGCCACAAGCGCATGACCGAGAAGTCCGTCGTGCTCACCGCCTCCGAGTCCGGCACCACCCCCGAGGTCCTCGAGGCCGTCAAGAAGATGAAGGGCATGGGCGTGCGCGTCTACGCCATGACCAAGCCCGAGGGCCCCATCGGCCAGGCTGTGGGTGCCGAGAACTGCGTCGCCATGGCTTCTGACCATGGTTCGGGCGGCTGCGAGAAGGGCTACTACCTCGCCGACTGCTTCGGCCTGCGCCTGCTCAACCGCCGCGGCTGCTTCCCCAAGTTCGATCTGTTTATCGAGCAGACCAAGGATATCTGGAAGGACATGCTCGACATCCGCAAGCGCTTCGAGCCGCGCGCCGAGGAGCTCGCCAAGAAGTACGCCCTGGCCCCCTACACCATGTTCATCGGCTCGGGCGCCCTGTGGGGCGAGACGATCCTGTTCTCGATGTGCATCCTCGAGGAGATGCAGTGGAAGCGCACCCGCTACATCACCTCGGCCGACTTCTTCCACGGCACCCTCGAGCTCGTGGAGCCCGGCGTCCCCGTGTTCCTGTTCATGGGCGAGGACGAGAACCGCAAGCTCGACGAGCGCGTCCGCGCCTTCCTGACCCGCGGTGTGACCGGCGACACCGACATCAACATCATCGACACCGCCGAGTTCGCGATCCCCGGCCTTGACGACGAGTTCCGCGTCATCGTCTCCCCGTGGATTCTGACGGTGCTCGTGACCGACCGCCTGGCTCGCTACTACGAGACGGTCACCAAGCACAACCTCAAGTACCGTCGCTACTATCACCAGTTCGACTACTAAAGAAAACGGGTGCGGGAACGTGCCGGGCTATTGAGGGGAACACAGAATGAGACAGTACATCATCGCCAGCCATGCGCACTTCGCTACCGGCATCAAGGAGAGCGTCGAGCTGCTCTCGGGCGCTCGCGACAACGTCCACGATCTTTCGATGTTCGTCGATGGCCGCATGGACGTGGCCGAGGAGGCCCAAAAACTGCTGGCAGGCATGTCTGCTGACGATGATGTCGTTGTCTGCACCGACCTCTTTGGCGGCAGCGTCAACAACGAGTTCACCAAGATCGTCCAGACGCGTCCCCGCACGTACCTCGTTACCAACATGAACCTTCCTCTCCTCATCCAGCTGCTGTTCTCTGACGAGTCGGCGCCGGTTGAGGAGACGATTCGCGCCATCGTCGCTGCGGACGATACGCGCGTGAAGTTTGTCAACGATCTTTTGGTCGATGGCGACGAGGAAGAAGAGTTCTAATCCGCAGCACCTACTGACACGCCGTAAGACGGCACAAGACCTTTGGGGGGTCACATTATGATTCAGCTACTTCGCGTTGACCATCGCCTGCTTCATGGCCAGGTCGCAGTTTCCTGGGTTCAGGGCCTTGGCTCCAACTGCATCTTCTGCGTGGGCGATAAGGTCGCTAACGACCCGGTGTGGAAGACGACGCTCAAGATGGGCAAGCCTGCCGGCTGCAAGCTCGTCATCAAAGATATGGAGCATGCAATCGAAGCTATCAACTCGGGCGTGACCGACAAGTACAAGATGATCATCTGTGTCGCCACTATTGCTGAGGCAAAGCAGCTTGTTGAGGGCTGCCCGCAGATCAAGTCGGTCAACCTGGGCAACACCAAGCCAAAGGACGAGAAGCGTCCCGATGCTCGTCAGGTCTCTCGTCAGATCTTCCTGACCGCGGCCGAGGAAGCCGATGTGCGCGAGATGCTGGATCGTGGCGTCGAGGTCGAGATTCGACCCCTGGCCGACGACCCCAAGGTCGACTGCGCCAGCGTGCTCTAGGCGTTCAATTTCGAAGAGTCTGAGCTCTTCGTAGTGTCCTATTAGGAAAGGGGGATATATGCTTACCCAAGCAATCCTCATCGGACTTATCGCCGCATTTGGTAAGTTCGACTGCCAGCTCGGTACGCTCTATGCGTTCCGCCCCATCGTCCTGTGCCCGCTCGTGGGCCTGGTGCTGGGGGACCTGCAGTCCGGCCTCGCGATCGGTGCGAGTCTGGAGCTGCTGTTCATGGGCTCGATCTCCATCGGCGCCTACGTGCCGCCTGATGAGACGATCGGCGGCGTGCTCGCCTGCGCCTTCGCTATCCAGCTGGGCCAGAGCACTGAGGCAGCCATCGCGCTTGCCATGCCCATCGCCACGCTGTGCCTTGCCATCAAGAACATCCTTAACGCCGCCCTGCCGATCCTGGTTGACCGCGCTGATGTCTTCTCCGGCCAGGGCAACCTTAAGGGCGTCTATGCGATGCACTTCCTGATCGGTTTGACCGGTATCATCATGGCGTTCCTGCTGTGCTCGCTGTCGTTCTATCTGGGTGCTGACGCCATCCAGGGCCTGCTCGACTTCATCCCGCCCTTTGTCCTTGCTGGCTTTGGCGTTGCCGCCAACTTCCTGCCTGCCATGGGCTTCGCCATGCTCGGCCGCCTGGTGCTCACCAAGCAGCTCGTGCCCTTCTACTTCCTGGGCTTCCTGCTGTGCTCCTACGCCAACGTGCCCGTCCTGGGCGTCGCCCTGATCGCCATCATCATCGGCATCGACAAGTTCGACCTGCTCGGCCTGGGCGGAGCCCAGCCCCAGCTCTCCGCGGAAGGGGATGAGGACGATGACTTCTAGTCCCGAGAACAAGATCACGCGCTCCGACCTCATCAAGAGCGCCGTCAACGTCGGCGCCCTGGGCATGGAGTTCTCCTGGACCTACTACAAGCAGATGAACATCGCCTTCTGCCTGATGGTCGCCAACATGCTCAAGAAGATCTACGCCGGCCGCCCCGACGACTACGCCGCGGCCCTGCACCGCCACTGCGCGTTCTTCAACATCACCGTCCAGTTCGCTCCGTTCGTCGGCGGCATCGCGATGGCCATGGAGGAGAAGGTCGCCCGCGGCGAGATCGAGCCCGAGAGCGTCAACGACGTCAAGGCCGCCCTCATGGGCCCGCTGTCCGGCATCGGCGACTCCATCTTCCTGTCGACGCTGCGCGTGGTCGCCGCCGCGGTGGGCATCAGCCTGTGCCAGGCCGGCAACCCCTTCGGCCCCATCGCCTTCCTGCTCATCTACAACGTCCCCGGCTTCGCGCTGCGCATCTGGGGCGCCGTCAAGGGCTACGAGCTGGGCGTGGGCTTCCTGGACGAGGCCCAGAGGACCGGCCTCATGCAGAAGATCATGACCTGCGTGGGAATCGTGGGCGTCATGGTCGTGGGCGCCATGTGCAAGGACATGTTCTGGGCCAGCATCCCGGTGGCCATCGGCTCGGGCGAGGACGCCCAGACCCTCCAGGACATCCTGGACGGCATCATGCCCGGCATGCTCGGCATGATCGCCTTCTGGCTGTACTACTGGCTGCTGTCCAAGAAGATCAACCCCATGGTGCTGATCGTGGCCACCATGGTCGTGGGCATCATCGGCGCGTTCTTCGGCGTGCTGGCGTAAGGGCCCGGCTGCATAGATTTTCATTGCAACCTGGAAAGGGGATGGAGCAGGTCTATGCCCTCCATCCCCTTTTTGTATAGAAGGAGTTCGTATGTTCGCGAAGGATCGCGAAGCAATGCGCCTGACGCCGGCAGAGGTCAGGCTGATTCTTATTGAGTCCCTGCAGTGGTGCGCCAACAACGCGGTCTACTTTTTGGGGCTTATCGGTGCGGCCACGTATGATCTGGCCGGCACGGCCTTTTTGGTTGCCGCCATTACGCTCATGCGCAATCTTATGACGTCGGTGGGCAATATGGTGTCGGGATCGGTCATCGACCGCTTTGGGCCGCGTCGGACGTCGTTTGTGACGTGCGTGATTACGGCGGTGCTTTCGCTTGGCGTGGGGTTGGCGCCGTTGTCTGTCCCCGGGCTTGTGTTTGCCGCGTGCGTCTTGGGACTTGCGGGCGGCTTTATCAACACCTGCACGCATGCGTTTCCGGGATATCTAGAGTCGACCACCGAGGGCCGTACCCGCGTGAACGGTCTCATGGTGTTTTACAGCAATATCGCCTATACCGCTGGCCCGCTGCTCGGTGGTGCCATCGTGAGCTGTTTTGCCACGCAATCGGTCTATCTGCTCATGGCGGGCATGATGGGTGCGGCGGCCGTGCTCTCTTTGGGCTGTCACGAGCGTGTTGCTCCCCCAAAAGGGGAGAAGCCGAAGGGAGGTATTCTGGGCGGCATGGCCGAGGGTGCGCGATTTACGTTTCGCGACCACGACCTGCGTCTCATCTTTATCTCGGGATTTTTGGGTTTCTTTGCGTTTGGCGCGTTCGATTCGCTGGAGTCGTTGTTCTATCGCGATGTGCTCAACGTGGATATCGTCTGGCTGGGCTGGCTGTCCTCGGTCGTGGGCCTCACTTCCTCGGTGGGTGCGTTCATCCTGACCAAGCTTTCTGCTCGCCATGTCAACCTGCGATTGCTGCTCGGCGCGCTCATGGCCGTGGGCATTGGGTCCATGGTGTACGTGGGCACCGATATGCTGGGGGTCGCGATTATCGGTCAGGCGATTAACGGTCTGGCCTGGGGGTTCCTGGAACCACTGCAGATGATCTTGATTCAGGAGCGTGCCGACATCAAATACCTGGGGCGTATTACCGGCTTTGTGCGTTTTGGCCTGATGAGCGCCGGCGTGGTGCCGCTGCTGGCGGCTCCGTTTTTGGCGGAGGCTTTGGGCGTTCAGGCGGTGCTGTTTGGGGCATCGACCATTATTGCGCTGGTGGGAACGCTGTTCTTTGTCACGCAAGGGAGGCACCAGTAGCGTTAGCTATACATCAAATTGTAATTTAATACCACTCACCAGAGAATTTCGACCGTTCACCGAGGATTGGAACAGATTGAAAAGTGGTATTAAAAACACGTTAGGTGTATGTCTATAATTGGTATCGAAAAGAAACGCGATGTATAGATTCGCGTGCAGGACAGAAAGGAAAAGCCATGAAGGAAACCGAGAAGATCGAGATCATGCACTTTAGCCAGGAGGGCTACGTCGAGGACGGCAAGAACGTCTATGAGACCGGCAAGAAGATGACCGCGCTCGCCGACAAGGTCGCCGACGAGGGCTACGACGCCGTGTTCCTGATGGGCGTCGGCGGCACCTGGGACGAGCTCATGCAGCTCGAGTACCTCATGAACAAGTTCGGCGACCGCGACCTCGAGGTCTACCTGATCCACGCCGCCGAGTGGAACGTCATGGGCCACAAGCGCATGACCGAGAAGTCCGTCGTGATCACCGCCTCCGAGTCCGGCACCACCCCCGAGGTCCTCGAGGCCGTCAAGAAGATGAAGGACATGGGCGTGCGCGTCTACGCCATGACCAAGCCCGAGGGCCCCATCGGCCAGGCTGTCGGCGCCGAGAACTGCGTCAAGATGGCTTCCGATCACGGTAACGGCGGCTGCGAGATGGGCTACTACCTCGCCGACTGCTTCGGCCTGCGCCTGCTCAACCGCCGCGGCTGCTTCCCCAAGTTCGACAAGTTTATTGAGCAGACCAAGGATGTTTGGACCCACCTGGTCGACATCCGCAAGAGCTTCGAGCCGCGCGCCGAGGAGCTCGCCAAGAAGTATGCCCTGGCCCCCTACACCATGTTCATCGGCTCGGGCGCCCTGTGGGGCGAGACGATCCTGTTCTCGATGTGCATCCTCGAGGAGATGCAGTGGAAGCGCACCCGCTACATCACCTCGGCCGACTTCTTCCACGGCACCCTCGAGCTCGTGGAGCCCGGCGTCCCCGTGTTCCTGTTCATGGGCGAGGACGAGAACCGCAAGCTCGACGAGCGCGTCCGCGCCTTCCTGACCCGCGGTGTGACCGGCGACACCGACATCAACATCATCGACACCGCCGAGTTCGCGATCCCCGGCCTTGACGACGAGTTCCGCGTCATCGTCTCCCCGTGGATTCTCTCCTCGCTGATCACCGATCGCCTTGCCGCTTACTACGAGACGGTCACCAAGCACAACCTCAACTACCGTCGTTACTATCACCAGTTCGACTACTAATCGGTGACAAATAAGCTACTGATCAAGAAGCACCCTGCCCGGGCGCATGCGTCCGGGCATTTTTATGCCGAAATTCGCAAGAAAGGGGAATCGAATGAGGCAGTTTATCGTTGCATCCCATGCCCATTTTGCGTCTGGAATCGTCGAGAGCATTGGACTGCTTTCCGGCGAGCGCGAAAACGTCCATGCGCTCTCTATGTATGTCGACGGAAACGAGGACCTGACCAAAGAGGCCGCAGCGATTCTGGACGGCTTTGCCGCGGACGATGAGGTCGTTGTTTGCACCGACCTCTTTGGCGGCAGTGTCAACAACGAGTTCACCAAGATCGTCCAGACGCGTCCCAACACGCACCTCGTGACCAATATGAACCTGCCGCTCCTTATTCAGCTGCTGTTCGTGCCCGAATCCACCCCGATCGATGAGGCCATCCGCCAGATCGTCGAGGCGGACGACACCAAGGTCAAGTACGTCAACGACCTGCTGGGGCAGGCCGAACTCGATGAGTTTTAACCACTAGGGAGCACATCATGATTCAGATGATTCGTGTAGATTATCGACTGCTTCACGGCCAGGTTGCCGTTAGCTGGACCTCGGCTCTGGGTGCCGACTGCATCCTGCTGGTGAGCGACACGGTCCTCAATGACAAGCTTCGTCTGCAGGCCCTGTCCCTTGCAAAGCCGGAGGGCTGCAAGGTCGTTGTCAAAAACACCGAGGACGCCGTCAAGGCGCTCCAGAGCGGTGTGACCGACAAGTACAAGCTCTTCGTGGTTTGCGAGACGATCCAGCAGGCCGGTGCCGTCGCCAAGGCGATGGAGGTCAAGAAGATCAACCTCGGCAACGTTGCCTTTAGCGAGGATGCCCGCCAGGTCTCGACGAGCGTGTTCCTTACGCCCGAAAACGAGGCATATGTCAAAGAGCTGCTCAGCGAAGGCTACGAGCTGTTCATTCAGATGATTCCGGCAGATGCGAAGACTGACGCCGCGAAGGTCATCGGTTAGGGGCCGTCATGGTTATCAAGACAATCCTGATTTTCCTTATTGCCCTTTTGGGTTATTCCGAGTGGCTGACGGGCACGAGCTACCTCCAGCGCCCGATCGTGCTCGGACCTCTGGTTGGCCTTGTCATGGGCGACATGGTGACCGGCACGATCATGGGCGCCACGATGGAGCTTGCCATGGTCGGCGCCATCTCGGTCGGCGCCTATAACCCGCCCGATACGATTTCCGGCACTATCCTGGGCGTATCTCTTGCCATGCAGGCCGGCGCGGACGCTTCGGCGGCCCTGACCCTGGGTATTCCTATCGCCACGATCGTCCTGGCGCTCGACACGGCCCTGGGCCAACCGGTCATGCTGCTGCTGGTGCACCGTATCGACAAAAACGTCGAGGACGGAGACACCAAGGCCATCACGCGCAACATGCTCATCGCCGGTTACGCGCAGAGCTGGTGCGGCCTGCTGATTATTCCCCTGGCATTCTTCTTTGGTGCCGATGCTGTTGCCAGCCTGCTCAACATCATCCCCGATTTCGTTCAGACCGGCATGGATGTCGCCGCCGCCTTCTTGCCCGCACTCGGCTTTGCGATGCTGGCGCAGATGATTATGAACAAAACAGTGGCTCCGTTCTTCTTCGCTGGCTTCTTCCTCGTCGCCTACTTTGGCATTAGCACGACGGGCGTGGCGATCTTTGCCGCGATCATCGTCGTCGCGATGACGGTTTTGGGTGATAAGAAAAAAGCGGAGCAGCCCGCAGCGGCAACCGAGGATCCTGCGATTGGGAGTGGGTTCGATGAGTTTTAAGTTTGAGTCTTCTTACGACGGGCTGATTTCCCGCGCAGACCTTAAGAAGCTGTTCTGGCGCTCGATTCCCTATGAGCATTCCTGGAACTACGAGCGTATGGGCCATATCGGCTTTATGTGGGCCCTTATGCCGATCCTTCGCAAGCTGTATCCGCAGGATGCGGACTTTAAGGCCGCCCTTAAGCGCCATATGGAGCTCTATAACGTCACGCCGTACATCTCGACGCTTCCCATGTCCATCGCCGCTGCAATGGAGGAGGTCAACGCTACTGACGATAGCTTTGACACGAGCGCGATCTCTAATGTCAAGCTTGCTTTGATGGGGCCGCTGTCCGGCGTGGGCGATGCTTTCTACTGGGGCACGCTGCGAATTTTGGCAACGGGTGTCGGCACGTCGCTGGCGCTGCAGGGCTCTATTCTTGGCCCGATTTTGTTCCTGCTCGTGTTCAACGTTCCTCACTACATCATCCGTTACCTGCTGACGTTTGTGGGATATCGCTTTGGCTCGGACATGATCAGCAAGGTCCAGGAATCGGGCATTATGGACACGATCGTCAAGATGGCCTCTATCATGGGCGCCATGGTGATCGGTGCTATGACCATGGAGATGGTCACCGTGGACATTCCGCTCATGGTCGGTGCGGGCGATGGTGCTCAGACGCTCGCCGAGCTGCTCAACGGAATCTTCCCGGGCTTTGTCACGATGGGGCTGTTTGGAATTGTCTATCTCATGCTCAAGAAGAAGATGAATCCGCTGCTCATCATGCTTGTGATCCTGCTCGTGAGTATCGCTGGCGCGTTCTTTGGAGTGCTTGGTGTCCAGTAGGGTATCCGTCATAATGAAAACAATGTAAGAGGGGGCGTCGCGCACGCTGTGCTGCGGCGCCCTTTTGCCGAAAGGTGGACAAGATGGAGTATCCGCAGCTTGCCGTTATGAATATCAGCCATCGCTACTTTAGTCTTGAAGAGTTCTTTTCTTCGGCGGCGGCCTCGGGCTACACGTGCTGCGAACTTTGGACGGGGGCGATGCACCTGTATGTGGACTGCCATGGTTACGATTCGCTCGAGCAGGTGCGTGAGCTGTCACAGCGGTATGGGGTTCGGATTGTGGGGCTTTGTCCCGAACAGAACAACCCCAAGCCGTGGAATATCGCGGCGCGCGGGAATGAGGCGCGTGCCCGCACGCTCGCGTACTTTAAGAACGTTGTAGATATCGCGGCGGAACTTGGAGCCGAGCAGGTCATGGTCTCGAGCGGCTGGGCATTTTTGAACGAGCCGATCGAGGACGCGTGGGGTCGCAGCGCCTCGATGCTGCGTGCGATTGCCGAGCATGCGGGAGAGCGCGGCGTGCGACTGGTGCTCGAGGCCCTGCAGCCAGTTGAGTCGATGATCGTGAACTCGGCGGCCGACACGAAGCGCATGATCGAGGCAGTTGATCATCCGGCACTTAAGGCATGTCTGGATATGGGCGCCATGGCGGTGGCGGGGGATACCATCGACGATTATTTCGATCTGCTTGGCGATGATGTCGCCCACGTGCATTTTGTCGATGTTGCGGCAGATGGCACGACGCATCTTGCCTGGGGTGACGGCGACCGCGATATGCGCGCCGACCTGGATAGGCTGGTGGCGCGCGGCTATCGCGGAGTTGTTTCGGCCGAGACCTATGACGGGCGCTATTTTGCCGACCCCGCAGCTGCCGATGCGCAGGTAATGGCAGAGTATCGTCGTGCGATTGGCGCCTAGGTGGGGTCGGGCTGCGGCAACCTACCCTATGTTTCCAAATGAATACGGTGTGAGCGGCTGCGACGTATTTTCCCCGCAAGCACTCTAGTATGCTAAAGTACCCAGAAGACCGGCGGAGCTATGCCGGTCTTCTGTTCTATGCGAAGCACAGCATGAGGAGGCTCACCAGATGACGGCCACACCGTGGGGATTCCGGGACATATTGCCCGAGGAGGCTCAGGCACGCGAGGAGATCGCATGTACGGTGAAGGGCTGCTTTAGGGAGCATCATTACCTGCCGGTTGAGACGCCGCTGCTCGAGGACAAGGGTTCGCTCGAGGAAGGTGGCCGCATTGCGGACACGCCGTTTAAGCTCTTTGACGATGATGGGCGTTTGCTGGTGGTCCGTCCCGACAACACGTTGCCGATCGTGCGCTTGGTTTCGACCCGCATGCGCGCGGCCGACCTGCCCCTGCGCCTGCGCTACGAGGCGCCGGTGGTTCGCGAGTGCCAGCGCAATGCCGGCGGCTCGCGTCAGTTTACGCAGCTGGGCTTTGAGCTCATCGGTGCGGGCGACGCCGCGGGCGATGTCGAGATTGTCTCGCTGGTAGCCGAGGCCGTGCGCAAGCTGGCGTTGCCCGATGCGCGCATTATCGCAGGTAGCGTGCGTCCTTTTAAGGAGCTGCTCGCGGCGTGCGAGGATCGCGAGCTGGCTGCCGAGGCCCTGCGCTGCGTGCACGCCAATGACTTTGTGGGCCTCGATGCCCGCGTGGCGGCAAGCGCCGAGTCCGAGGCCGTCAAGGCCGCCATTAGCGAGCTGCCGCGCTTGCACGGCGGTGCCGAGATACTCGACCGTGTGGATGCGCTGCTGGAAGCTGCCGGTATCGTCGCGCCGCTGACGCGCGAGCTGCGTGCCCTGGTCGAGGGCCTGGCTCCCGAGGACGCCCAGGTGCTGTCCTTCGACTTCTCCATCATGAACTCTTTTTATTACTACACGGGCCTGGTCTTTAAGGCCTATGCCGGTGGCCTGCCCGATCCGGTGGGTTCGGGCGGTCGCTACGACTCCATCTTTACCGGCGCGTTTGGCGATGGCATCGAGGTACCGGCGGCGGGATTTGCCTTTTCGCTCGAGCGTCTGGAGGCCGCGCACACTTCGGCTGAGGACGCCGCTTCCGACGGCGACCACGCCGCGGGCCGTGGTGCCGAGGGTCCGCTGCGCATCGCCGTTCCCAAGGGCTCGCTTAAGGCCGACACGCTCGACGTGCTCGAGGCCGCGGGCCTGGACGTCTCCGAGCTGCGCGACCCCGGCCGTCACCTGATCGTGCGCGGTCGCGATACGCGTGCCGGCGAGGGCGCGGTCGGCGATATCGAGTTTGTCATCGTGCGCCCCAGCGATGCGCCCGCTTTTGTGGGCTGCGGTGGTGCCGATTGCGGCATCTGCGGCTGGGATTCGCTTATCGAGGCCGACCTCAACCTGCTGCAGCTGGTCGATTTGGGTTACGGCCTGTGCACCTTTATTGAGGCTGAGCCCGTTTGGCGCGCCGGTCAGGCCGAGCGCAACTATGCCCGCCGCGGTTCGCTTCGCGTGGCAACCAAGTACCCGCGCATCGCGAGTGCCTGGTATGCCGAGTGCGGCGTGAACGCCGACATTGTTTCGCTGCACGGCAACATCGAGCTGGGACCCATCGTCGGTATGACCGATCGCATCGTGGATATCACCGCCACGGGCGCCACGCTGCGCGACAACGACCTGGTCATCACCGGCCGCATTATGGACTGCACGGCCCGCTTCTTCGTCAACCCGGGTGCCGCGCGCCTGGATCCGCGCGTTCGCAACCTGGCCGATCGCCTGGCGGCTGCCGTGAAGGACAAGCATTTTGAGCCCGTCGCGGGCTCGGCACAATAGCGCGAGCGCGCACGGGCGCCCCCATATCCGGACTGCGGGCCGATTGGTGCCGCTGCCCGGCATCTCGTTTTCCAAACGCAACCTCGACCGATAGGGGATACCGATATGAAGACCATCAAGCTTGCTCCCGGTGAGCGCCTCGTTACCAACCAGCTCAACCGCAAGGGTGTGCTGCCGCAAAACATCGTCGACGCCGCCCGCGATATCGTGGCCAACGTGCGTGCCAACGGCGATGCTGCGGTGCGCGATTACTGCCAGCGTTTTGACGGTGTCGAGCTGCAAAGCTTTCGTCTGCCGCAAGAGCAGATCGATGCTGCGCTCGAAGGCCTCGACCCGGCCTTTGTCGCCGCGCTCGAGAAGGCTGCGCGCCAGATCCGTGAGTTTCACCAGCGCGAGGTCGAGCAGAGCTGGTTTACCACGCGCCCGGACGGCACGATGCTCGGCGTTAAGGTGACCCCGCTTGCCGCGGCCGGCATCTACGTGCCGGGCGGTCGCGCGCAGTATCCCTCCACCGTGCTCATGAACGCTATCCCTGCCAAGGTGGCCGGCGTTAAGCGCGTGGTCATGGTGACGCCGCCACAAAAGGACGGCCTGATCAGCCCCTATACGCTCGCCGCGGCCAAGCTCGGCGGCGTGGACGAGATCTATATGGTGGGCGGCGCCCAGGCCGTGGCCGCGCTGGCGTACGGTACCGAGACCATTCCGCGCGTCGACAAGATCACCGGCCCGGGCAACGCCTTTGTCGCCGCGGCCAAGCAGATTGTTTCGGGCGACGTGGGCATCGACATGGTCGCCGGCCCCTCCGAGGTCTGCGTGCTGGCCGATGCCACGGCCAAGCCCATGGTGGTCGCGGCCGACCTGATGGCCCAGGCCGAGCACGATCCGCTGGCCGCCTGCTATCTGGTGACCTGCGACGAGCAGTTTGCGCGCGAGGTCGAGGCGGGTATCGACATTCTAGTGGCGCAGTCGCCGCGTGCCGAGATCACGCGCTCCTCGCTCGACAACGAGGGCACCATCGTGGTGGCCGCCGATATGGCTGCCGCCGTCGAGGCCGTGAACACCGTGGCGCCCGAGCACCTGGAGCTGCACTGCAAGGATGCAATGGGCCTGCTCGGCGGCATCCGCAACGCCGGCGCCATCTTTGTGGGCGCCTGGAGCTCCGAGCCGCTCGGCGATTATGTTGCTGGCCCCAACCACACGCTGCCGACCGGCGGCACGGCCATGTTCTCCAACCCGCTTTCGGTCGAAGAGTTCGTTAAGCGCTCGAGTGTCATTTGCTATACACCCGAGGGCCTGCTCTCCGATGCTCCTGCCACGCAGCGTCTAGCCGAGGCCGAGGGTCTGTGGGCACACGCGCTTTCCGCCGCACTGCGCCGCCGCGTGTTGGAGCAGGGCGAGGATGCCGTGAGCGCCGAGTCGATCGCCGCGGCCGACCTGACCAAGGTTGCCTGGCCGGGCGACGCCGTGGCGACGGTTGCCGAGGGCGTGGACCTGGCGGCTGCGGGCGCGGATGGCGCCGGCGCGACTGGCAAGGAGGCCTGATATGGCCGAGCTCACGCCCCGTATGAAGGAGCTCGTCCAGCCCCACTTGGCCGGCATTGAGCCCTACGATCCCAACTTTACGCCCACGCGCATCAACCTTTCGGCCAACGAGAACACCTATCCCATGCCGGCTGGCGTGCGCGAGGCGGTCGACACCGCCCTGGCTGCCACGCCGCTCAACCGTTATCCCGATCCCATGTCCAACGATCTGCGCGACGAGCTGGCCGCTTGGCATGGTGTGGCGCGCGAGAATGTCTGCGTGGGCAACGGCGGCGACGAGCTGCTCTATAACTACCTGTTGGCGTTTGGCGGCGCGGGGCGGACCCTGCTTAACTGCCCGCCGTGCTTTAGCGAGTACGCGTTCTTTGCGTCGCTCTGTCAGACCGAGGTGCGCGACGTGTGGCGCGACCCGGCAACTTTTGAGCTCGACCAGGCGGCTGTGCTCGCGGCCGCACCCGAGTGCAACCTGGCGATTGTGACCTCGCCCAACAATCCTACGGGCGACGTGGCGCCGCTCGACTTTATCGCGGCCCTGTGCGATGCCTGCCCCGGCATGGTGATGGTCGACGAGGCCTACGTGGAGTTTGCCGACGATTCGTTTGGCGCGGCCACCACGGCGCAAGGGCTTATCGCCGAGCATCCTAACCTGGTGATTTTGCATACGCTGTCCAAGGCGTTTGGCGCCGCCGGCACGCGTCTGGGCTACGTGATCGCGACCCCCGAGGTCATCGACGTGTTCGCGGCGATTCGCCAGATCTATTCAGTCAACGTGCTGAGCCAGGCCGCGGCGCTTGCCTGCGTGCGTGCCCGCGATGCGTATGCGCCCGTGGTGGCGCAAGTTGCATCCGAGCGCGAACGCGAGCTGTGCGCCCTGCGCGCAATGGCTGCCGAGGGCCTGCCCGTGGAGGCGTGGCCGAGCGCAGCAAACTTTGTGCTCGTGCGCACGCCGCACGCCACGCGCGTGCGCGAGCGTCTGCGCGATGAGTATTCGATTTTGGTGCGTGACTTTAGCTACGCGCCGGGGCTTGCGGACTGTCTGCGCATTACCGTGGGTATCCCGCAGGAAAACGACGAGGTGCTGGCAGCGTTTGCCGCGCTGGTGAAGGAGGAGATGTAGATGGGCCGTTATGTCGAGGTGACCCGCAAGACGGGCGAGACCGACATTGTCGTTAGGCTCGATCTGGACGGATCCGGCGTGTGCGATATCTCGACCGGCGTGCCGTTTTTCGACCACATGCTCAACGCCTTTGGCCGCCATGGCCTGTTCGATTTGACGGTACATGCGATGGGCGATGTGGAGGTCGACGCGCACCACACCGTCGAGGACACGGGCATTGTGCTGGGCGAGGCGTTTTGCCAGGCACTGGGTGACAAGGCGGGCATTACGCGCTTTGCCGATGCGGCGATTGCCATGGACGAGACGCTCGTGATGGCCGCCGTTGATATCTCGGGTCGCGGGCAGGCCTATTGCGATCTGCCCGTGCCGACCGAGCGCGTGGGCAGCTTCGATACCGAGCTGGCCGTCGAGTTCTTCTATGCCTTTGCGCGCGATGCTAAGCTCACGCTGCATGTGCGCGAGCTGGCGGGCGGCAACTCGCATCACATTATCGAGGCCGCCTTTAAGGCCGTGGGCCGCACGATGCGCCACGCCTGCGAGCTTGATCCCCGCGTCCAAGGAATCCCCAGCACCAAGGGCTCACTGTAACCGCCATATAGGCAGAAACCACCACAAAGGTGCCTGTCCCCTTTGTGGTGGTTTTGGATGATGGAAAAAGGAGGGTCGCGTGGGCGAACCGAAGATCGTGGTGGTCGACTACCACAAGGGCAACTTGTCGAGCGTCGTGCGCGGGCTTGCGCGCGCCGGTGCCGCTGCCTGCACATCGGACGATCCGGAGCAGATCCGCAACGCCGACGGCCTGGTCATCCCGGGCGTGGGCGCGTTCTATGACGCGATCGCCTTTATGCGCCAGAGCGGCGAGGAGGCGGCCGTGCTTGACGCCGTTGCCGCCGGAACTCCTCTGCTCGGCATCTGCCTGGGCCTTCAGCTGTTTTTTGAGCGCGGCAACGAGGGCGTGCCTGCGGACGAGGGCGTGGTCGCCGACGGTAACGCCCCCGAGCAGGCTGACGGCCCCTGGGTCGATGGCCTGGGCATCATGCGCGGTTCGTGTACGCGCCTGGAGTCGAGTCGCCTGAAGGTGCCGCACGTGGGCTGGGACCAGGTGCACATGACGCCCGCCGGCGCGGCCGATCCGCTGCTTGCTGGTTTTGCCGAGGGTGCCAACATGTACTTTACCCACAGCTACGCGGTGGCCGACGACGCCGATGTGCTGGCGCGCACGCACTATACGCGGAGCTTCCCGTGCATCGTGCGCCATGGCAACGTGTGGGGCTGCCAGTTCCATCCCGAGAAATCCTCCGCGCTGGGTCAGCGCATCCTTAAGAACTTCGTCAACATCGTCGAGGAGGCTGGCCGATGATCCTGTTTCCCGCAATCGATCTGATCGGCGGCAAGGTCGTGCGCCTGGAGCGTGGCGACCGCAGCCGCTGCAAGGTATATTCCGACGACCCCGTGGCCGTTGCTCGCTCGTTTGCCGAGCAGGGCGCAAGCTGGGTGCACGTCGTCGACCTGTCCGCTGCCTTTGGCGAGGACGAGGACACATGCGCTGCCAACTCGGCGGCGATTAAGGCCATCTGCGGCGTCAACGGTCTGTCCGTGGACGTGGGCGGCGGCGTCCGCTCGCTCGCGCGCATCGACGAGTTGGCCGGCTACGGTGCGCGCCGCATTGCGCTGGGCACCGTGCTGGTGACCGAGCCGGGTTTTGCCGAGGTGGCAGCCAAAGGTTTTGGCGAGCTGTTGGTGGCCGACATTGCCGCATACGACGGCCAGGTCAAGGTGAACGGCTGGCGTGATGGCGCGGGCGTGGCACTCGACGATGCCGTGGCACAGCTCACCGAGCTGGGTTTTAAGCACCTGGTCTACACCGACATCGCGCGTGACGGCATGCAGACGGGCATCGATGTGGCGGCGTATCGCCATGTGGCCGAGGTCGCGGGCTTTCCCGTCGTGGCATCGGGTGGCATCTCGACGCTCGACGACATCCGTGCGCTGGCCGCAGTGGGTGAGGGCGCGATTGAAGGTGCTATTACCGGTCGCGCGCTCTACGAGGGCAACTTTACGCTGGTACAGGCGCTGGCCGCCGCCCGAGGGGAGGAGTAGTCCATGCTTACCAAACGTGTGATTCCCTGCCTGGACGTCAAGGACGGCCGTGTGGTCAAGGGCGTCAACTTTGTGAGCTTACGCGATGCGGGTGATCCGGTGGAGCTGGCGCGTGCCTATGACCGCGAGGGTGCGGACGAGGTCGTCTTCCTGGACATTACCGCCACGAGCGACAACCGTGCGACGACTATCGAGATGGCGGCGCATGCGGCCGAGGAGCTCGCTATTCCCTATACCGTGGGTGGCGGTTTCCGCGACTTGGCGGGCATGCGGACCATGGTTGCCGCCGGTGCCGATAAGGTGTCGCTCAACTCTGCCGCCGTGCGTGACCCGTCGCTGATCAGCCAGGCTGCCGCGGCGTTTGGCAGCCAGGCCGTGGTCGTGGCGATCGATGCCAAGCGCGTTGGTTTGCCCGGCGCATCCGGTGCCGACAAGTGGGAGGTCTTTACCGCGGGAGGCCGCAACGCCACGGGCATCGACGCGGTGGCGTGGGCCGAGGAGGCGGCTCGCCGCGGCGCCGGCGAGATCCTGCTGACCAGCATGGACCGCGACGGCACCAAGGCTGGCTTTGACCTGGCGCTCACCCGCGCCGTGGCGCGCGCGGTGCCGATTCCGGTGATTGCGAGCGGCGGCGTGGGCACGCTCGAACATTTTGCCGAGGGCGTGATCGAGGGCGAGGCTGATGCCGTGCTGGCGGCCAGCGTCTTTCACTTTGGGACGTTCAGCATTCGCCAGGTGAAGGAGTATATGGCCTCTCAAGGTATTCCCGTGAGATTGGATTTTTAAATGGAGCAAGTGGCAACTGCGTCCGAGCTTAAATACGACGCCCGTGGGCTGATTCCTTGTGTGGTTCAGCAGTACGACACCGGCGAGGTGCTTATGGTTGCTTGGATGAACGAGGAGTCGGTGGGGCTTACGCTCAAGACCGGTACCACGTGGTTTTGGAGCCGCAGCCGCCAGGAGCTCTGGAACAAGGGCGCGACGAGCGGCAACATGCAGGCGGTCAAGGAGCTTTGGGCCGACTGCGATAGCGATACGCTGCTGGTCAAGGTCGACTCGCCGGGCCCGGCCTGCCATACCGGCAACCGTACCTGTTTCTTTAAGAAACTCGCGTAGGGCGGGCGCTCGATTAGACGCTCGGCCACCAGAAAGGATTGAACCATGGGTGTGCGCACCGCAAACGTTCAGGATGGAAATATCGGTGAGACGCTGACAGGTCTGGCCGAGGTGATTCACGGTCGTCGTGATGCATCGCCGCAGGAGAGCTATACCGCGCGTCTGCTGACCGACGTCGAGGACGAGCTGCTCAAGAAGCTTGCCGAGGAGGCAAGCGAGGTGATCATGGCCTGCAAGGATAACGATCACGATCACATCCGCTACGAGGCCGGCGACCTGGTCTACCACTTGCTCGTGACGCTTGAGCGCTACGGCATCACCCTCGACGAGTTGGCCGGCGAACTCAACGCCCGCCGCCACTAGTCATTGGGGACGTTCTTAAACGACTAGTCGTTTGGGACAGTCTTTGTTGGTGTAACGGGGTCATGGAAGTTGCGGTGAAATAGGGACTGTTTAAGCGCTTCATCAGGCAAAACAATCCCTATTCCACCGCAACTTATGAAGGGATGGCTAGGCGAGGGGTGTGGATTCCCATTCGCCGGTGGGGTGGGGGACGTCGAAGGCTCGGTAGCCACAGTCGTAGGCGTGTGCCTGGGCCTCACGGATGTTCCAGCAAATGTCGCAGGCGCGGTGTGCGTCCGAGCCAAAAGTGATCGGCACCTCGGCGTGGGCAAAGCGGCGCAGCAATCCGGTCGCGGGATAGTAGTCTTCGAGGCCCTTGCGCGGTGCGGCGGTCGAGACCTCAACGCGGCGGCCTGTATCGTGCGCGCACTCGGCCATCTGCTGCCAAAACGGTGCGGGGTCTAAGTCGGGCGCAAAGCCTTCCTTCGAAAAGCGCATGACCAGGTCGGGATGGGCCATTACGTCAAAGTTGAGTGAGCTTTCGCAAGCGCGGCACCAGTCGTCGACGTAGCGCTCCCACACGCCGTGTACCCCCAGGTTTTCCCAAACATGCAGGTTGGTGTCATCATCGATCCAGCCGCAAAGGGAATCGGGTGTATCGGGGCGAGCGACGTTTTCCGTTCCCGCCGTACCCGCGGCACCGGCCATGATATCGCCTGGGTTGCCAATCCAATGCACGCTGCCCAGGCGTACGACGGCGTCCTGGGACCAGCGCTCAACCAAAGGCTCGCAGCCCTCGTACCAATCGCATTCAAAGCCATAGATAAGCTCGAGCTCCGGCGCGATTTGCGCGGCAAGCTTGCGGGCATCCTCAAAAGCCAGACGATGTGCCGGCAGGTCGCCCTCAGTAACCTGCACTTCGCAGTTGGCATCCATGCTGGCGGGCAGTGTGAGATGGTCGGCCGAGACCATGACGCGGCAGCCGGCCGCAGCAGCGGCGCGAACGTTGTCTTCAAACGAGGCATGGCCGTCCGAGAACGAGGTGTGGGTATGGCAATCGACCAGCGGGCAGGCAGACATGGCGACTCCTTTGCATTTGGCGAATCCGCTCCATTGTAATGTTGCAGCTCTCAACACGCCGCGCGCCGGAGCTCGAAATCGATTGGAAAGGCTGCGCGGCGCGGCCTCGCTTGCTCCAATACATGTACATCAGCCTCCAAAAGCTGCAAATAATGACATGTTTGGAGGCTGATGTACATGTTTGGCCGGGGCGGTGGAGTGTCGGTTTCTTGTCGACAAGGAAAATCGCGCTCATCACGCGCCGTCACACTCGCGCAGCCTGCGATGTGCTAGCGTTTGGGTGAACAAAACGAGCCCGCGCGGAAAGGATCCAGACCGTATGCAATGCGATAGCACATCCCCGCTGTCTCGCGAGACTGATGCGCCCGAAACTATCGTCAAACTGGAGTGCGACATCGATGATGCGTCGCCCGAGGTGCTTGCCTACGCTGCCGATTGCCTGCGCAAGGCCGGCGCCCGCGAGGTGCATTGGTTGCCGCTTTACTGCAAAAAGGGCCGCCCCGGCTGGCAGCTGCAGGTAATCTGCTCGCACGATGATATCGAGCGCTTGCAGACGATTATCTTTTTGGAGACCACGACCAACGCCATTCGTCGCCAGGTGATGGAACGCGTTTGCCTGCCACGCCGCTTTGAGCGCGTAACGACGCCATGGGGCGAGGTATCCGTTAAGGTGGCGACCCTGCCCGACGGCAGCGAGCGCGCGGCTCCCGAGTACGAGGATTGCGCCCGTCTTGCCCGCGAACATGGCGTGCCGCTCCAACGCGTGATGCAGGCGGCTCAGAGCGCGGCACTGCGATTCGAGTAACACGGTAGATGGGCTCCGCATCCGCCGGATCCCGTATTCAGCCCCCATCAACCCCATTCGAAAGGATCTCCCCATGAAATACCTCATCGCTTCCGACATCCACGGCTCGGCATACTGGACCGAGCGCCTCTGCGCCGCCATTGAGTCCGAGCAGCCCGACCGCATCGTCCTGCTGGGCGACCTGCTTTATCACGGTCCGCGCAACGACCTGCCGCGCGACTATGCTCCCAAGCGCGTGATTCCGCTGCTCAACGCCCTAGCCGACCGCATCATCGCGGTGCGCGGCAACTGCGACGCTGAGGTCGACCAGATGGTCCTCGACTTCCCCGTCATGGCCGACTACGCCACGCTGTTTGACGAGACTGGCCGCGAGCTGTTCCTGACGCACGGCCATGTCTTTGGCGCCGGCATGCACAACAGCGTCGACCACGCGCCCGCGCTGCCCGAGGGCTCCGCGCTCGTCTACGGCCACACGCACATCAAGGTCAACGAGGAAAGCGCCGCGCACCCGGGCCTGTGGCTCTTCAACCCCGGCAGCGTGAGCATCCCCAAGGACGGCTCGCACAGCTACGGCATCTACGAGGGCGGCGCGTTCCGCCACGTGATCCTGGAGGAGGACTAACCATGGCGCAGCATATGGCTCAGCAAAATGCCGAGGGCTCGCGCGATCTGCCCACGCTGATAGACGCGTCGGCCGAGCTGCAGCATCTGGTGCAGACCATCTGGCGTCTGCGTCAGCCCGATGGCTGCCCGTGGGACCGCGAGCAGACGCACCGCAGCATCGGCAAGAACATGATCGAGGAGGCCTACGAGGCGCTCGACTGCATCGAGGCGGACGACGCGGTTCACCTGCGCGAGGAACTGGGTGACGTGCTCATGCAGGTCGTGCTGCATGCGCAGATTGCTGCCGACGCCGGCGAGTTTACGCTGGCCGACGTGGCGCGCGATATCGACGCCAAGCTCATTCGCCGCCACCCGCACGTGTTTGGCGATGCGGATGCCGAGAGCTCCGACGAGGTGCTCAAGATTTGGGACGAGGTCAAGCTTGCCGAGAAAGCCGCCAAGGACAAGGCCGTGGCGGCGGGCGAGGCCGCGCCCGAGGGTCTGCTCGATGGCGTGCCCACGCATCTGCCGGCGTTGATGCAGGCGCAGAAGGTGTCACGCAAGGCGGCCGCCGTAGGCTTTGAGTGGGAGACGGTCCAGGACGTGTGGGACGAGGTTGCCGAGGAGCGTGCCGAGTTTGAGGCCGAGGCCCCTGGCTCGCCCGAGCGCGAAATGGAGTTTGGCGATCTGCTCTTTGCCCTGGTCAACGTCGCGCGCAAAGAGGGGATCGACGCCGAGAGCGCCCTGCGCGCCAGCACGGCAAAGTTCCGCCGTCGCTGGGCCGCGATGGAGCAGATGGCGTCCGACGCCCACGTGGATCTTGCCGAGCTTTCGACCCACGACCTCAACGACCTGTGGGATGCCGCAAAGGCGGAGGAGTAAGACTGCGGGAACGACGGGCTGACATGCCTCATCGTTCCCGCTAAATTTTTCGAAAATCAAGTGTATCCCTCGGCTAACTTAGGGCATAATGCAAAAAGTGCGACATGGCTAACTTACGGAGACGCACCGATGGTGCACGGTCAGCCGGTCGCTTGCATCCACTACGTTTCTAAGTGAGAGGGAGACAACATGAGCGATATTTTGGACGTCTACGGTCGCGAGGTGCTCGACAGCCGCGGCAATCCCACCGTCGAGGTCGAGGTCGTGCTCGAGGACGGCAGCTTTGGCCGCGCAATGGTGCCTTCGGGTGCTTCGACCGGCGCCTTTGAGGCCTGCGAGCTGCGCGATGGCGACAAGGGCCGCTACCTGGGCAAGGGCGTTTCGCAGGCCGTCGAGCACGTCAACAACGAGTGCGCTAACGCCGTCGTGGGCCTCGATGCCTTCGACCAGCGCGCCGTCGATGCCGCGCTGATTGCCGCGGACGGTACTCCCAACAAGACCAAGCTCGGTGCCAACGCCATCCTGGGCGTGTCGCTGGCTGTTGCCCGCGCCGCTGCCGAGTCGGCGGGCCTGTCGCTGTACCAGTACCTGGGCGGCGTCAACGCCCACCTGCTGCCCACACCTATGATGAATATCCTCAACGGCGGCGTGCATGCCGACAACAACGTTGACTTCCAGGAGTTCATGATCATGCCGGTGGGTGCTCCGAGCTTTGCCGAGGGCCTGCGCTGGTGCGCCGAGGTCTACCACACCCTCAAGGGCGTGCTGCACGAGGCCGGCCTGGGCGGCGGCGTGGGCGACGAGGGCGGCTTTGCCCCCAACCTTAAGACCAATGCCGAGCCGTTCGAGTACATCACCAAGGCCGTCGAGAAGGCTGGCTTTAAGCCCGGCGTCGACTTCATGTACGCCATGGACCCGGCCTCGACCGAGTTCTACAACGCCGAGACCGGCATGTACGAGCTCAAGGGCGAGGGCGTGGAGTACACGAGCGCCCAGATGGTTGATTACTGGGAGAAGCTCGTCGACACCTATCCCATCATCTCCATCGAGGACGGCATGGCCGAGGAGGACTGGGACGGCTGGGTCGAGCTTACCCGCCGCATTGGCAACAAGGTGCAGCTGGTGGGCGACGACCTGTTCGTCACCAACACCGAGCGCCTCAAGAAGGGCATTGAGCTGGGCGCCGCCAACGCGATCCTGGTCAAGGTCAACCAGATCGGCACGCTCACCGAGTCGCTCGAGGCCATCGAGACCGCCAAGGAGGCCGGCTACGCCTGCATCGTGAGCCACCGTTCCGGCGAGACCGAGGACTCCACGATCGCCGACCTGGTCGTGGGCGTCAACGCCGGCCAGATCAAGTCGGGTGCCCCGTGCCGCAGCGACCGTATCGCCAAGTACAACCAGCTCATCCGCATCGAGGACGAGCTCGAGGGCAGCGCGCGCTACGCCGGCAAGGCCGCGTTCTACAACATTCGCTAGGCACGCGGAGGTCGCGGGGGCGGGGAAGACTCGGATTCGCCTTGCTCCAGCCGGGCGCGGTTGAGCACCATTGGGCGCTGGGCCATACGGCTCAGCGCCTTTTTTATGTCGAGCAAAGGCTGGCGAAGGCGGTGCGCGCGCTCGTGCTATAACTAGAATACTTAGCGCAAACAAACCTCAACCGCACAAGGCGCACATGGATCAGATTTACGACAACAGGTACTATTCCGCCGGTTCGCGTGAGCCGTCGCCTCGCCGTGCGCGCACGGTGCAGCTCGGTGGGTCCGCCTACGCCGGCGCCGACCGCTCCATGCAACGCCCGACAAGTACCTCGCGCCCCAATGCTCAAGTGAATACTTCGACAGATGGACCAGTGCGCCCGGCACGTTCGTCGCATGCGTCGCGTCCCTCGGCCCAGACGCACGACAGGTCGAGCAGGCCCTCGAACCGTTTTTCGGGCTCGGACTTTATGCACTACGCCAACGACAACGCGGTGGTCAAGGCGATCTACGACTTTACCCATGGTCCTCAGCGAGGGCTATTCATCGGCATCGTCGTTGCTCTGGTGCTCGTGAGCCTGTATTTCCCCGTGCGCGATCTGTACGTGGCAAAGCGTTCGAGCGATATCTTGGCCAAGCAGGTCGAGATTCGTCAGCAATACAATGATGAGCTGCAAAAAAGCGTCGACAAGCTGCTCTCGGAGGAGGGTATCAAGGACGCGGCATCCGAGGACTTGGGCCTGGTGATGCCAGGCGAGAAGAGGATTGAAGTGCAGGGCCTGGACGACGATTCGGATTCGTCTTCGAGCAAGAAGTCGTCGAACGCCAAGAAGGCCAGCGAAGTTGCCAAGGAAATCGAAGAAGTCGGTAAGGACGCCCCGTGGTATATCCAGGCGCTCGACATGCTGTTTGGGTTTAACGGTGTCGAGGGCCAGACGGTCGTGTCCAACGGCGAGTAGCGCCCGGAGGGGAACCCGCAATGGCAGATTGCAAACGATATAAGGTGGCGGCGATCGATCTGGGAACGGTGTCGTCGCGACTGGTGTTGGCCCAGGTCGAGGGCGGGGCGATCGTGGGATCGTCCAAGCATACCGAGATTACCGACCTGGGCGAGGGTGTGGACGCGACGGGTCGCTTTTGCGAGGCGGCTGTCGAGCGTGTGCTCGCTGCGTGTCGCATGTTTGTGGACGAGGCGCGTGCCTTTGGGGCCGCGTGCATTTGCACCACATGCACGAGCGCCGCGCGCGATGCATCCAATGCCGCACTGCTGCTGGACGGTCTGCGTGAGCTGGGGCTCGAACCGCAGGTGATTCCGGGCGAGGTCGAGGCGCGCCTGACGTTTTTTGGCGTGGCGCACGACTTTGCCGGCGAGCGCATCATTGTTGCCGATTCGGGCGGCGGATCCACGGAGCTCGCGACGGGCGTCTATGCGCCGGAGCGTGGGGTCTTTGCGCTGGAGGGCACGCGTTCGCTGGACATCGGTTGTCGCCGTGTGACGGAGCGATTTTTCTCGGCACTGCCGCCCGCACGCGGCGAGCTTACTGCCGCTGCCGCGTGGGCGGGCGAGCAGTTCGCTGCCTATTTTGAGGGCCTGCCGAGCAATTTTGAGCGCGCCGAACGCTTGGTCGCAGTGGGTGGCACCGTCACCACACTCGTGGCGCTCGTTCATGAGCTGGAACCGTACGATTCGAGCTTTGTGCACCTGCGCGAGCTTTCGCTGGATCAGGTTTCGGCCGCTATCGAGCGCATGTCTGCGTTGGATGCGGACGGCATCGCCGCTCTACCGGGTGTACAGTCCAAACGCGCGGGCGTGATCTTGGCTGGTGCCGTGGTAATCCGCGAGCTTATGCGAGCCGGCGGCTACAAGACGCTCACTGTAAGCGAGAACAGCTTACTCGCCGGCATGGCCGCCACCATCAACGAGGCTCTCGACGGTGCGACCCCCACCATCTCCTGGACCCCCAGCCTCAGCGCCCTCTAAATAAGTTGCGGTGAAATACGGACTAAAATCGCCCTTTCGGGCACCAAACAGTCCCTATTCCACCGCAACTCAACAGCCGGCACCTGGGGACGTTCCTTTTCTGCCGGCACCTGGGGACAGTCCTTGCGGGGCGTCCCCATGGCGCCTATGCCAGCTTGTCGATTTGCCCAATCTCCCAAAGCGGAATATTGATGAGCATGCCCTCGTCTCTATATGCCGCCAGGGAGCTCCTCACGCAACGCTCGAGTTTGAATTTTTCGCAGGCTATTTTCAGACTCTTCGCTTTAAGGTTCTCTGCCGCCTTGACCTCAAGCGGAAGCACGGTTCCCGCATGGTCGATGGCAAAGTCGGTTTCGGCATTGCCGGAGGTAGAGGACCAATACGCGGGAGTTTTGTCCTGGAGCAAAAGCTCCTGCGCGACGTATTGTTCGGTCAGCGAACCTTTGAACTCGGTAAAAACAGCGGATCCGTTAAGAACGATGGCCGGAGAGAGACCGGAGAGCGCTCCGAGGATGCCGGTGTCGATGCAGAACAGTTTGAAGCCCGAGAGGTCTTCGTAGCTCGAGAGCGGCGCCTTTAGAGCGGAAACACGTGGCACCTTATGAACGATTCCGTAGTCCGTGAGCCACTGGAGGCTTTCCTCGAAATCGCGTGCGCGCGCTCCGGGACGAAGGGCGCCATAGACAAACTTCTTGTTCTCCTTTGCAAGCTGGCCGGGAAGGGATTTCCAAACCAACCTCATGCGCTCGACGATGCGGGCGGGTGCATGTTTGCCAAAATCGGATTCGTAAGCCTCGATGATTTGCTGTTGAAGCCTTCGGGCTTCGATGAAGTCGCGTGTCTCGGCGAAAGTGGAGACAACTTCGGGCATACCGCCGACAACAAGGTATTCCTTGAGCAAGCGCTCGAGCTTTTCGGTAACGTTTGCCAGAAGGTTCATGTCTGCGGCAAGGATGGCATCGGCGAGCGGGTTGCCGTCGACGGCACGAACGAACTCGGCAAACCCCATGGGACGCATGGTGAGCTGGTCGATTTTGCCGACGGGAAATGACTCGTTTTCGCGTCGGAGCGCGAGGCCCATATAGGAACCGGCTGCCACGATGTGGTATTCGGGTGCAAGTTCGTTGAAGTACTTGAGTGAGGTGATCCCGCGTGGCGCCTCTTGGATCTCGTCGAAGATGATGAGCGTGTCTGCCGGCGTTACGGTTTGGCCACGTAGGAGTTCTATCTGGGAGATGATGCGCTTGGGGTCGAGGTCCCCATCGAACAGCGAGCGTGTGCTCGGCTCGAGCATAAAGTCAAAACGAATGACGTTTCGATACTGCTGGCTTGCGAATTCGTTAAGAAGCCAAGTCTTTCCTGTCTGGCGGGCTCCCCTAAGCAAGAGAGGTTTGCGATTCGCCCTTGATTTCCAAGCGATAAGTTCACTCATAAGCTGTCGCTGCATATTGCCTCCCAACCCTCTCGGCTAGTATAAGGCCATTTGGTCGTTTCCATCGGAAAATGTGCGAGACAACCACGTTTTTCCATCGGAAAATGTGCGAGACAGCCACGTTTTTCCATCGGAAAATGTGTAAATACCAACCTAAGTTGCGGTGGAATAGTTCCTAAATGGGCTGATAAACTGCCAAAACAGGAACTATTCCACCGCAACTTAGAGCCCCGCCGGCGTGTAAAAGAAACGAGCCCGCATCCCTTGGGGACACGGGCTCGAAAGCTCCATATGGTAGGGGCGGTGGGACTCGAACCCACAATCCTTGCGGCGAGAGATTTTAAGTCTCCTGCGTATGCCAATTCCGCCACGCCCCCGTGAGACTAGAAGTCTAGCACAAGCCGTCCGTTACGCGTTGACGGCCATCGAGTGTTGGCCCGACTTCTCCAGGAACTCCTGGAACTTGGCTTCGTCGCCCTTGTTCTGGTACTGCAGGGCTAGCAGGTACTCCAAGCGGCAGCGCTTGACCGGGTCGTCGCCGACATCCTCGAGCATGCGCTCCAGCTCGGGAATGTCGTTGTGGCGCTTGAGGATCATCGTGTCGTACATCAGCTGACACTCGTGCGCAACTGCCTCGGCCTGACCGCCCTCAAAGCCCTTGATCTCGTGCAACAGCTCTTTGGACTTTTTGCGGTCCTCCTGGCCAACATAGTAGTTAAAGGCCTTAATCACCAAGTCGACGCGCTGCATCTTGGGGAGGTTGAGTCCCAGCAGTAGGTCGAACATCTCGCTGGCGCGCTCGTGGTCCTCGCGCAGCAGATAGGAGTTCAGACGCAGGTAGTCGCGGTTGTAGCGCGGGTACAGCATGCTGGTGAGTTTGCCGTCGAGCAAACGATCGAACTCGTCCCACTGCTTGGCAGCCATAAGCTGCTGCAGGCGCTTAAACGTGGTGCGTTTTTTGACGCTAAAGAACACCGACACGGCGATGCAGATGATAACGACGGCGGTCCAGAGGGTGCGGGAATCGGGCATATTAGGGTCCTTAGTCGCTCATAAAGCGAGCGGTATGACAACACGTACTAGATGTATTATACGCAGCGCGCAAGCAAACTGGCATAAAAGCTCATCGAGGCCGAGTGCCATCGCTCGCTGCGGTACACTTACCTAAAGTAAACCATGAAGGGAGACATTACCTATGAAGAAGATCGTTTTGGCTTGCGGTGCTGGCGCTGCTACTTCCACGCTCGTTGCCCAGAAGGTCGCTACTCTGCTCGACGCCAACGGTTATGCCGACAAGTACGAGATCGTGCAGTGCGCCATCTCCGAGGCCAAGGATTACTGCGACGAGGGCGCCGACCTGCTGATCGCCACCACCGTTGCCCCCGAGGGCCTCACCTGCCCGTACGTGAGCGGCGTGCCCTTCATGACTGGCATGAACCGCGTCGCTGCCGAGAAGGCCGTCCTCGACGTCATGGCTCAGTAGGCGCTGACTGTATGAGTGAGCAGAACGCCAATCCGGTCGAGCTCTTTGGCATGCGCGTTGCCCATGTGGGCATTAACGCCACCGACCCGGCAGATGCCCTGGAGATCGCGGAGCTGTTCTCGACGATGGTGGGCCTGCCCGTTATCGAGACCCCGGTTTCGTACTTTAACGATTCGCTGGTCGAGATCATGAAGCAGAACGGTCGTGGCGCCAAGGGCCACATTGGCTTTGCTGTCAACGACATCGATGCGGCCGAGAAGTGGTTTGCCGAGCGCGGGCTCGAGGTCAACGAGGAGTCGCGCGTGCTGCTGCCCGACGGCGGTACCAAGCTCGTGTACTTTAAGCGCGAGTTCGCCGGTTTCGCCGTGCATCTGTGCCGCGAGTAGCGCACAAGCTGCCATAGCTGGCAAAAAGGGATAGGGTCGCGTGGCCCTATCCCTTTATTTATGCCGAGGGGCTTCCTATCGTGGCAGGCGAATCGTAAAGCGGCTGCCGACCCCTTCGACCGAGGTCACACCGATGACGCCGCCGTGGCTGTCGACGATCCACTTGGCGATCGCAAGCCCCAGACCCGAACCCTGTGCGCCGGCATCGCGCGCGTTGTCGGCACGGTAGAACCGCTCGAACGCGTGAGCTGCGGATTCCTGGTTCATGCCGATGCCCTCGTCCTCAACACTTATGTCGATCGTGCCCGCGCCCGCATCTGGCGTTATGCCAAATGTGACGGTCGTTCCCGCATCCGAGTACTTGGCGGCGTTTTGCACGATCACGCGCAGAGCCTGCTTCACGAGCGCCACGTCGACGGGCGCGTCGCAGCGCGGGTCGCTGGCAAGCGCAGCGTCAGAAGCCAGCCGATACGTGTGCTCGGTATCGATCATCTGCGATTCTTCGCATACCTCGCTGACCAGTGCAGCCAAGTTGGTATGCGCACGCCGCAGGACCGTGCGCCCGGCATCGCCGCGTGCCAAAAACAGCAGCTGCTCCACAAGCTCTTGCATGTGCTCGCTTTCGGCTTTAAGGGACGCGATGGATTCCGCCAGCACGTCCGGGTCGTCCTTACCCCAGCGGTCGAGCATGTTCACGTAGCCCTGAATCACCGCGATGGGCGTGCGCAGCTCGTGGCTCGCGTCGTTGACAAAGCGCATCTGCTGCAGCTTGGCCTCTTGCATCTGGCGCAGCAGGCGGTTGAGTGCGACCTCGATGCTTGCCAGGTCGGCGTCGCCGGTGGTGACGCTCGGCGAGTCGACGCTTGCGCGCTCGATGGCCTGCTCCAGTGTTTCCATTTTGCCGCCGGCGAGTTGCATGCGGCCGAGTTCGTCCACGCGCAGGGCCAGATCGTTGAGCGGCGCCATGGTGCGGCGCACGCGGCGGGCGCCGCCGAGCATGTTGAGCACGCTGATGACCTGCCAACCCACAACGACAAGGTAGAGAGGCCATAGCGTGACGAGGTCCTGCGCGAGGGGGAAAGTCTTGGTGGTACGCGCAAGCTCGACGGTATAGGTGAGCGTTGTCAGGTCCCAGCCGCGCGCGGGCGTCAGCGTCATGCCGCGAACGGTGGCGCTGGGGATCCATCCTGCGGTAAACGCGCCGTTGGGCAGCGTCTGGTTGTATCCATAGACAAGGATCGCCGCCACAATCACTACTAGCAGCAGGTCGAGCCAAACGTAGCTCATCAGGCGGCGCCACATATAGCTCCAGTTGATGGCGCGGGCGATGGAGGTGACGCGCTTGGCCTCGGCGTTACGCGCGGCAGACATAGCCCACCCCGCGCACGGTCTGGATGATGCGGACGCCGCCGGCGTCCTCGATCTTGGCGCGTAGATGCGCGATGTGCACGTCGACGTTGTTGGTGTCACCCATGTATTCGTAGCCCAGCGCTTCGTGCGCGATGCGTTCGCGCGTGAGCACGGTCTCGGCATGCGCCATAAGCAGGGCGAGGACATCGAACTCGCGGGCCGTGAGCGCAATGGGCGAGCCGCCGACCGTGACTTCGCGGCGGTCGGGGTCGAGCGCAACCGAGCCCACGGCGAGCGTGGCGGGGGAGAGCGAGGCGGAAACCTGGGTCGAGTCACTGACCGGGGGTATCGCGGTGGCGCCGACACCCGTGCCGCCTGCCGCGCCCGTCCCGATGCCGCCAACGCCCGAAGCCGCCCGCACGGCCTCCGAGCGCTTCAACGCCACGCGGATCCGTGCGAACAGCTCCTCAATCGCAAACGGCTTGGTCAGGTAATCGTCGGCGCCGGCATCGAGCCCGGCCACCTTGTCCATCACGGCATCGCGCGCGGTGACCATTATCACCGGCACATCCTTGTGCTTGCGGACGCGCCGCAGGACCTCCATGCCGTTGAGCTGCGGCAACAACACATCGAGCAGAATAAGATCGTAGTTGCGCTCCAGCGCCAGGTCCACGGCGGTGCGGCCATCGGCGGCGTGTTCCACCTGGTAGCCCTCGTGCTCCAGCTCGAGCGTCACAAAGCGGGCGATTTTCTCCTCGTCCTCTACGATCAGGATCCGTGCCATGCGTGCCCCCGTCTGCGATTACTTGTCGTCGTTCAGATTTTGCTTGATGTCGTCCGCGGCATCGGCGGCGTGATTCATAAGGTTGTTGATGCTGCCGGGCACGTCGCCGTCGCTGTCGATGCGGTAGCGCATGCCAAAGAACAGGCCAATCAGCATCAGCCAAATCGTAGCGCCCCAGGCAAACAGGGCGATGATGGGGATCAGGATGGGGATGTTGAGGATGATCGCATCGCGGCGCGTGGCGATAAACTTGGTGTCCAGGCTCAGGCGGAAGAGCTTTTTGAGGTACTCCCATACGCTGTCCATCTTCTTGGAGAAGTCGGTCTTTTCGCTCGACTTCTCGTAGGCGGCCTGCGCGGCGACCATCTCGGCTGAGGGCTCATCGACTGGCGCGGACTCGGTGGCGGCGTGCGCCGACGTGGTCTGGGTCTTGCCTTGCGACTCGAGCCAAATGATGGCGTCCAAAACGTTGCCGTCGGCGGCGTCGAGCGCGGCTTTGGCATCGGTGTAGCTCACGTTGCACTTGGTGCGGATGGTTTCAACTTTTTCGAGGTCGTCCATGACCTGTCCTTTCGTTCGATGGGCGCGACGCCGGGCGATCTGCCCGGGCGCGAGCGTTGCGTTCGGCGGCCTGCGTTGCGCGGCGCCGCCCCGCCCTTGGTCGAACTCTATAGTGCAGGTTATAGATTAAGCGATTCTTGAGCCAAGATTAACGTTGGATGAGTTTTTGGGTAGCGGTGGGAAAAGTATTAGACCTCGATAGCGGGGGATGTGGTGCCGGTGCAAAACGGCGTCAAAGGTTGGTCGAGCAGGCGGTTTCTCCATTGATGTCCGCACAGCATGTGACACTTACCCTGCCGCCCCGCTCTGCCGCGGCGGCATGCGTCTGAACAACGACCCTCTAAGGAGTTCGATACCGATGAGTGACAACGCAAAGCATCTCGCAAAGAAGTGCGTAAAGGACGCGGGGCCGTGCCTCGCGCTGTGCGTAGCCGGCGCAGCGGTCGCGCTGCTGGCTGTTCTGGGGCCGTTCGACGTGCTCCGAAGTGCCAGCTTTCTGCATGTTTGCATGGCTCTTGCCGGCGCCACGATGACCGGCGGCGTGCTCGATCTGATCTTTTGGGTGTTTGACCCGTTTGGATGGAAGAGCGAGGGGTAGGTCCCAAAGGATGGAAGGGCTGGAACGGTTGACTTAGTGATCGTGCAGAATGTGGGCTAGCGACTTACAGGGAAGTGGTGATCCGATGACGGTCTATGTGACGGGCGATATTCACGGCGGCGTCGACATGCAAAAGCTTCGCGACTGGGATCTTGGGGATGGTCTGACAAGTGACGACTATCTCATCATCGCGGGCGACTTTGGCTTTCCGTGGGATTTCTCTGCCGAGGAATGTGCCGACATCGCCTGGCTGGAGTCGCGCCCCTATACCGTGCTGTTTGTCGACGGCAACCACGAGCGTTTCGATCACTGGTCGGAGCGCCCCATGGAGCTGTGGCACGGCGGCCTGACGCAGCGTCTGTCGGACACCTCGCCCATCCGACGCCTGACGCGCGGTGAGGTTTTTGAGCTCGACGGCTCAACGATCTTTACCATGGGCGGCGCCACGAGCGTGGATAAGGAATACCGCATTCCGTATTCCAGCTGGTGGCCGCAGGAGCTGCCGGACGAGCGCAACTTTGAGGAGGCGCGGGCAAAGCTCGACAGCGTGGGTTGGAAGGTCGACTATGTGATCACCCATACCTGCTCCACGCGCATGCTTTCGCCCACGCTTTACCCGGCACCTGGCTGGAATTATCCCGATGTCGATCGACTCACCACGTTTTTCGACGAGCTGGAGGACCACCTGGACTACAAGCGCTGGTACTACGGGCATTTTCATCGTGACGCCAACCCAGCCGAGTGCCACACCGTGCTCTACGACTGTATTGTCCGCCTGGGCGACGAACTCCAGCCCTGGGATGTCGCGTAGGGGCGGGGTGGCTGGCTACTCGACCGTTACAGTGATGTTTTCCCGATGCGTGCGGATAACATCCCAGCTAAAGTGCTCGACCAGCTGCTCGGCAGAGCGCGGTGTGGCGTCCGGCGCGATGCCTGTTTGCCCGGCGAGCCAGCCCAGTAGTGCCTCGGGCGCGCCAAAGCGGGTGCGGAGCTCGCCCAGGTCCAGGTCGCGGTCGCGCTTGGAAAGGCGGCGGCCATCCGGCGACATGAGCAGCGGAATGTGCGCGTAGTGCGGCGTGGGAAGTTCCAGCAAATGCTGCAGGTAGATTTGGCGCGGCGTGGAGCCCAGCAGATCGCATCCGCGCACGACCTCGGTGACGCCCATGGCAGCGTCGTCGACCACCACGGCTAGCTGGTAGGCAAAAACGCCGTCGCTGCGGCGCACCAAAAAGTCGCCGCATTCGGTGGCGAGTGCTTCGCATTGGGCTCCATACGTGCGGTCCACGAATTCGATCACATCGTTTGCGAGGTCGTCGACGGCGGGTACGCGCAGGCGCGTGGCCGGAGCGCGCAGGGCGCTGCGGCGGGCAACCTCCTCGGCAGAAAGGTCTCGGCAGGCGGCGCGGTAGATGGGCGTGCCGTCGCTCGCGTGCGGCGCGCTCGCGGCGTGGAGTTCGGCACGCGTGCAAAAACAGGGATAGGTGAGGCCGGCGTCTTGCAGCTGACGCAGGGCGTCCTCGTACAGATCCAGGCGATCGTGCTGGTAGTAGGGGCCTTCGTCCCACTCCAGTCCCAGCCAGGCCAGGTCGTCAATCAATTGAGTGGCAAGTTCCGGGCGCTTGCAGCGATCGTCCAGGTCCTCGATGCGCAGCACGATGCTGCCGCCTTGGCTGCGGGCCGAAAGCCACGAGCACAGGCAGCTGAACACGTTGCCCAAGTGCATGCGGCCCGAGGGCGACGGGGCAAAGCGGCCCACGACGGGGGTGGGCGCTGCCGTTGCTGGTGCGTCCGCGGCGTGTGTTGCTATGTTGCGTGCGTTGATATCCATGCGGACGAGTATAGCGCGGGGCTTGGCAGGGAAGGCGTTGCTGCGCTCACAAGTTGGCGGCGGTACGCATTGCGCACGGTGGGTTTGCGGCTCAAGGTCTCGATCGCTGCGTACCGACTTAGCCTCACAAACGACAGAAACCCCGGCAGCTCTTCGCAACTGCCGGGGTTTCCGCGGAAAAGGGGGACATGATCCTCGAGCGAACGGCAAAGGGGCAAACCGTTTTCGCTCAACTGCTTTATGCCCCTCGGCTGGCGGCTCAATCAGCGCGTGCCGCGCCCACACAAAGCCGCTACACCTGTGACGGAGCTGTGAAGTGGTATCTATTGCCGGGGCGGGCTATGCCAAGGGTGTCCCTAATGACTAGTCATTTAAGAACGTCCCCAATGACTAGCTGCCGGGGTGCTGGTGTGACTTTCATCCCGTTTGGCGCTCCGGTCGCCTAGATGTTCGCCATGCGTACCCGCAAACGTGGGACAATGGCGCTGTTGGTTTTACAGACAAAGGATGTGCCTATGAACACCCTCGCCGCCAAAGTCAGCCGGCAGCGCCACCTGTTTGCGCGATTCGCTTCCGTCTGCGTGCTCGTCACGCTTGCGTTGTTGCTGCCTGTCGCCGCGCACGCCGACGGCTACTCCATGACCCAGACCTATATCAGTGCCACGGTCGAGGCCGATGGATCGCTGACCGTTGTCGAGGGACGCCAGTTTGATTTCGACGACGACATCAACGGCGTGTTTTGGGAGATCAATACGGGCTCCAACCAGCAGGGCGGCACGGCGGGCGTCGACGTGCTGAGTGTCGAGGAAGAGGACACCGCGTTTAACAAAGTCGATAGCGCGAACAAGGGCGACTCTGGCGTTTACACGGTGGAACAGTCCGACGACGGCGTAAAGATTAAGGTGTTCAGCCCTCACGAGAGCGGCGACAGCGCAATCTACTACGTGAGCTACACCATGACCGGTGCGGTTATGAACTGGGCCGATACCGCCGAGCTCTACTGGAAGTTCGTGGGTGACGGCTGGTCTGCGGACTCCGATGACGTCGAGATGGAAGTCTACTTTGCAAATGCCGCTGCCGGGACGGCTGCCGTCAAGGGCGATAACTTCCGCGCATGGGGCCACGGCCCGCTGACGGGCGACGTGTCGCTCGATGCGGACGAGCCCATGGTCACCTATACCATTCCCTGCGTGCATGAGGGCGAATTCGCCGAGGCACGCATCGCCTTCCCCAGCGACTGGGTGCCGCAGCTTGCCGTCTCGGGCGAAAAGCGCATGTCGACGATTCTGAGCGAAGAGAAGGAATGGGCCGACGAGGCCAACGCTCGCCGCGCTCACGCTCGCATGATTGCCAATGCGCTTGCCGTGCTAAGTGTTGTCGCGGCGGTGGCCTTTACCGGCACAATCGTTGTGCTCAAGCTGCGCCGCCGCAAGCCCAAGCCGCTTTTCCAGGACGAATATTTCCGCGATGTGCCTTCGGCCGACCATCCCGCCGTGCTTTCGGCCCTCATGAGCTGGAACGAGGTGCCCGATCAGGCATATATCGCCACGCTTATGAAGCTTACCGACGACCGCGTGATCAAGCTGGAAGAAGCGACCGAGACCAAGAAGAAGGGTCTGCTCCGTCGCGAAAAAGAGGAGCAGACGTATCGCATCACAGTGACCGACGAGGCCTGGAAGGCTGCCAAGAAGGACGGCATCGATCGCGACGTGCTCAAGGTCTTCTTTGCTGGCGTTAAGCCCGATAAGGACGGAGTCCGTTCGCGCACGTTTAGCGAGTTGGAGGAGTACGCTAGCGAGCGCACCACATCTGTTGGCGACAAGCTCGAGGACTATCAGAGCACAGTTAAGGGCAAGCTGGAGGCGCGCGAGCTTATTGCATCGGATGGCACTATCGCGATGGTGGCCGGCCTGGTTCTCGGCATCATCATTGTCTTTGGCATTCTGGGCTCTCTGTTCTATACCGACTTTGCGGATGCCAACGTCGGTGCCGCTATGATCTCGATCCCCGTTACGATCGTGGGCTTTGTCCTGAGCTGCACCTTCCGCCGTTACACGCCGGAGGGCGCCGAGGTGGCGGCTCGCTGCAAGGCGCTCAAGCATTGGCTCGAGGACTTTACGCGCCTGAAGGAGGCTATCCCCAGCGACCTAATCTTGTGGAACAAACTGCTGGTGATGGGCGTTGCCCTGGGCGTTTCGAAAGAAGTGCTGCGACAGCTGGCCGAGGCCGTGCCTGCGGATCTGCGCAACAGCGACGATTTCTACGACAACTACCCCTGCTACTGGTGGTATTACCATCACTACGGCAACGAGTCTCCGCTCGATTCGTTCAACGAGGTGTATCACGAGACCATCCGCGAGCTGGCTTCGAGTTCCGATAGCTCGAGCGGCGGCAGCGGCGGCGGCTTTTCCGGTGGCGGCGGTGGCGGCGTCGGCGGAGGCGGCGGCGGAACGTTCTAGCGAGCGCTTGCTTTGGGGTGGATCTTTCTGGGCGGTTGCCAGGGAAGATTCATCCCATTTTTGTGCATCGAAACGGGTCAAACTTTCCGCTGCGGACCTTCGCGCAAGGGACAGTGGACAAAAAATGCCAAATATGAGTACTGTTGCTGCGTTGGTCACATATGTTTGCACATAATAATGGGCTCCTAATGAGAGTACTTCTCGTTAGGAGCCCATTTTATTGAACATTTGGGGAGTTATGTCAGCTCGTGCAGCTGGTCGTCATGCCTATAAGCATCAAAAATGCCCCAAATCGCTGCTACTAAAAAGGTAACAGTACTCATATTTGATGTTTTTTGACCAGGGCTATCTACAAACCCCCTAGGCCACTCATTGGGGACAGACTTAAATGACTAGTTGTTGGGGATCAGTCATTGGGGACGTTCTTAAATGACCAGGTGTGGCTGCTTGGGCTAGGCTGTTAGGTCGAGTTCGTAGAGAAAGCTTTCACGCGGCATGTCGTGACGGCGCTCTTCGCGGTTGGCGCGGTGCGTGGCCGTGCGCTTAAAGCCGTGCAACTCGTAGAACTTCCACGAGCAGTTGGAGTCGGTGTACAGGTGCGCCCTCGTCGCCCCGCGCGAGGATAGGTACGAGACCGCGGCATCAAGCAACACCGAGCCAACGCCCAGGCCGTGGACATCGCGATCTACGGCAAGCAGCGTGACCTCGTTGTCGTGTGGCAACGGGCTGCTTTCGAGCAGGCGGTTGTTGGTTCGGATGGTTGCGCGCACAAACGAGAGATACTCGGCGCAGGCATCGGGCTCCAGCTCGCGCATTTGCGATAGCAGTGCGCGTTCGGTATCCAGCCAATGTTCCTTAACGGTGGCGCCGGAGCTCTGTCCCGCACGCGCGAGCGCAATGCCGCGCGCCTGACCGTCGATTACGGCAACCTGCGAAAACGTCGAAGACGAAAGGCAGTAGGCGAGGTCGCACGCGGCCTCGAGGCGGTTGTACTCATCGTTATCCGAATTGTTATGCCAAAGCTGCTGCAGAATCAACGCGATGGCGTCGAAGTCTTCGGTATCAAACGGTCGGTAGAGAACCCGCGAGACCATGGTGCCTCTTTCTTTTGCGGATGCATATCGAGCACAGTTCTACCACGCTATTGGCATCTAATTATGGTGCCCCTGTGTTCCATGAACTCACCGTGCCCGGTGCCGTGCCCATCCCCTCCGCTCGCAAACTTTTTCTGCATATGCGCCCGTTGCGGGGTGCATCGATGCGCTCGATGCGCTACATTGAATCAGTATTTTCAATGCCGCTGCGCGAGCGCTGCAGATCGACGTATCACCGACTCACAGAGCACGGCGGCGTACCAGACAGGAGGACTGCATGGGATCTGATGTGAAGATCGCACGCGCGTTGATCTCGGTTACCGATAAGACGGGCGTCGTCGATTTCGCACGGACGCTGGTTGACGACTTTGGCGTCGAGATCATCTCTACGGGCGGCACGGCTCGTGCCATCGAGGACGCGGGCGTTCCCGTAACCCCCATCGAGGAGTTCACGGGCTATCCCGAGATGATGGACGGCCGCGTCAAGACGCTGCATCCCAAGGTTCACGGCGCGCTGCTGGCCCGCCGCGATTCCGAGCAGCACATGCAGGAGGCTGCTCAGCACGGCATTAAGCTGATCGACCTGGTCGTCGTCAACCTGTACGAGTTCGAGAAGACCGTCGCCAACCCCGAGGTCACCTTCGCGGATGCCATCGAGCACATCGACATCGGTGGCCCCTCCATGCTGCGCTCTGCCGCCAAGAACGCCGCGAGCGTTACCGTTATCTCCGACCCGGCCGACTATGATGCCGTCCTGGCCGAGATGCACGAGACCGGTGGCTGCACCACGCTTTCTACCCGTCGTCGTCTGCAGGTGAAGGTCTACCAGACCACCGCCGCCTACGACACGGCTATCTCCCGTTGGCTCGCCGCCCAGGCAAGCGACGTGGCGGACACCTCTGCCAAGCTCGAGATCTCGCTGGAGAAGGTCGACGACCTGCGCTATGGCGAGAATCCTCAGCAGAAGGCCACGGTCTATCGCTTTGCCGAGGGCTGCGAGAATACCGCGAGCTCGCAGTTCCCGCTCGTGGGCTCCGAGCAGATCCAGGGCAAGCCGCTCAGCTACAACAACTATCTGGATGCCGACGCCGCTTGGAACCTGGTCCGCGAGTTCGACGAGCCGGCCTGCGTGATCCTCAAGCATCAGAACCCCTGCGGCTCCGCCGTGGCCGAGGACATCACGGCCGCCTACGACCGCGCCTTCGCCTGCGATCCCAAGAGCGCCTTCGGCGGCATCATCGCCTGCAACCGCGAGGTTCCCTATGAGCTGGTTGAGCACTTTGCCGATCAGAACAAGCAGTTCGTCGAGGTTATCATCGCTCCGAGCTACACTGCCGAGGCGCTCGAGCGCATGGCCAAGCGCCCCAACCTGCGCGTGCTGGCCACCGGCGGCGTGGACCACGGCGCCCAGGTGGAGCTGCGCTCCGTCGACGGCGGCATGCTGGTGCAGGAGGTCGACCACGTGACCGAGGATCCTGCGACCTTTACGTTCCCCACCGACCGCAAGCCCACCGACGCCGAGATGGCCGAGCTCGAGTTTGCCTGGAAGGTCTGCAAGGGCGTCAAGTCCAACGCCATCCTGGTCTCCAAGGGTAAGGCCGGCATTGGCATGGGCCCGGGTCAGCCCAACCGCGTTGACTCTGCACTGCTTGCCTGCGAGCGCGCCGAGGACTTCTGCGAGCGCGAGGGCGTGGAGAAGGGCGGCTTTGCCTGTGCAAGCGACGCGTTCTTCCCGTTCCGCGACAACGTCGACGTGCTTGCCGCGCACGGCGTGACCTGCATCATCCAGCCTGGCGGCTCCAAGCGCGACGACGAGAGCGTCCAGGCCTGCAACGAGCATGGTATTGCGATGGTCTTCACAGGGGCTCGCCACTTTAGGCACTAATATCGTTACGCGGTTTTACCAAACCGCGTAACTGCTCGACGCTGCGCCGGCCCCAAGCACCTCATCTCGCCGCTCAAACCGTCGCTCGCGTACAGAAGTACGCGTCGCTCCTCTTTCGCGGCGACCTGAGGCACTTGGGTCCGGCTCGCTGGCTTGTGCTCCACCAGCGGTATTGGCTCGCCCCGAACTAAAGCTATCTATTGCCGTCCGTGCCGGTTGGTGCGGGCGGCTTTTTTGGGTATAACGGTGCGGTGTATGTTTTTGAGAAAGGTTGGATATGGCCGTTGTGGATGATGCCGAGCTGTTTGGCAATGCCGAGGATCAGCGTGCGTACGAGGACTTTTGCGCCAATCAGGAGGCGGTCGAGAAGTTTACGCTCGACAAGCCCGCGCTTGTCTGCCGTTGGCGCATGTCCAACAAAAAGGTACCCATGCTCAACCGTCACATCCGCGCGCTGTCTGAGCGCCTGGTGCAGGGCGAGCCACTCACCCATAACATGCTCAGCTGGGCCAAACAGCACGTTGAGTGGTCGCTTGCCGAGGGCGATTACACCGCACGCGACGGCGTGCTCATGCTGGTGATCGACATCAACGGCAACGCCGCCATGACGGTGGGGGAGTACGAGCCGCTCGCCGATACGTCGGCCAAGGCGCTGCGTGCCCGCTCCGCCGAGGCCCGCTCCGAGGCCGACGAGACCGGCGTGGCGCCCGAGCTGCTCGCTGCCGTCAACGACGGTGAGCTGGTCTTTGTGGCGCCGGCGGACGAGTGCCTGTGTGGCACGGCGACGCTCATTGAGCAGCTGGCCCAGACCAAGGGCATCCCAGTCACGCGCGTAGACATCCCCGCTCAGCTCAAGGGCGCCTTGTTCCTGGTGAGCGACGAGCACGGTGTGGTCCCCGCAACCGAGACGGACGCCGCCGAGGCCGACGCCGCCACGGTCGCCTTCTTCGCCGAAGGCTACGAAAAGCTCCGCGCCCGCCGCTAAATGATTTTTCTGGGACGGGGATTAAAGAATCATTTTGGTCCCCGCCACCGCTGCGAGTGCGAGGCGGACAAAACGCCCCCGCTCGCGAACAGTTCTGTCACCTGGCACCGCGCGAGGCGTGTACCTGCAGCTTTGCGGTCATAATGGGACAAGACAACCAAGAGGGGAGCGGAATCAATGGCGCTGATCTATATCGTTGAGGACGACGAGCCCATTCGTCGTGAGCTTGTCGACATCCTTGCCCGCGCCGGGTTTGAAGTCGAGGCCTGCGAATCGTTTGAGCATGTCTCGCGCGATATTCTCGCCGCCGTGCCCGACCTGGTGCTGCTCGACCTCACGCTTCCCGTCAAGGACGGCCAGCATATCTGCCACGAGGTTCGCCGCGAATCCGAGGTTCCCATCATCGTTCTCACGTCGCGCACGACCGAGATCGACGAGGTTATGGCCATGACGCTCGGCGCGGACGACTTTGTTCCCAAGCCTTACAGCGCCCGTGTGCTTGTGGCGCGCATCAACGCACTGCTGCGTCGCACCGCGGCGTCAGGCGAGCGCAGCACACTTGTCCACAAGGGGCTGGAGCTCGACCTCGCCCGCTCAATGGTCACCAACACGCAAACGGGCACCAGCACCGAGCTCACCAAAAACGAGCTGCGTATCCTCTCGCTGCTTCTGAGCCGCGCGGGCAAGATCGTTTCGCGCTCGGCCATCATGCAGGACCTGTGGGACTCCGACGCCTTCGTGGACGACAATACGCTCACCGTCAACATCAACCGCCTGCGCACCACGCTCGAAAAAATCGGCATCAAGGGGTATTTGACCACGCATCGCGGCCAAGGCTATTCGGTCTAGGGGCCGGCTATGTCGTTTGGCAAGTTCTTTAAAGATGCGCTGCTTCCCGTCGCCGTGTGGACGTGCGGTGTGCTGCTGAGCTGCTTTGTGCTGACGGTTGCCGGTGCACCCGTCTCTATCGTGGTCGTGGCGGTCGGCGTGTCCTTTATCTTTGGTATGCTCGGCATCGTGGTCGAGTACGCGCGTCGCCGCCGTTTTCTGCGTCAGCTGGAGCGCGCGGCCGAGGAGCTCGAGAGCCCCGCATGGGTGCAGGAGATGGTGCAATGCCCGACCTATGCCGAGGGCGAGCTCGAGTACGAGGTCTTGCGCCGGGTGGGCAAAGCCGCTTGCGACGAGGTTGCCGAAGGCCGGCGTCAGACCGATGACTATCGCGACTATATCGAGAGCTGGGTCCACGAGGCCAAACTGCCCCTGGCGGCGGCTCATCTAATTTTGGAAAACCTGGATGGCAGCGAAGACGACCTGTCTCGTGTGGATGACCTGGGCCGTGAGTTGGCTCGCGTGGAGCGCTATATCGACCAGGCGCTGTACTACGCGCGTTCGGAAGTCGTGGAGCGCGACTACCTGATTCGCCGCTGGGATCTCAAGACCTTGGTGACGGGCGCGATTAAGGCCAACGCGCGCGAGCTCATCGCGGCGCACGTGGCCCCGGTGTGCGAGAACCTCGACTTTGAGGTCTTTACCGACGAGAAGTGGCTCGAGTTTATTCTGGGCCAGCTCATTCAGAACAGCATTAAATATGCGCGCGAGGACGGCGCAAAGATCGTGTTTTCGGGCGCGTTGCTGGACGAGGGCCTGGCGAGCGAACGCATCGAGCTCACCGTCGCGGACAACGGCTGCGGCGTGAGCGCGGCCGACCTGCCGCGCGTGTTCGAGAAGGGCTTTACCGGCGATAACGGCCGCACCACCAAGCGCGCAACGGGCATTGGCCTCTACCTGGTGGCGCGTCTGTGCTCCAAGATGGGTATCGATGTCACCGCGGCATCCGAGCCCGGCGAAGGCTTCGTCGTCACGTTTGCCTTCTCGACCAACAAATTCCAATACTTTGAGTAGTCGTCGCGGTGTAACGTCCCGGAGCGTCATTCACGTTAAGACAATTATCCCAAACGGGATAATTCCATCATGATGTGCTATGATTATCCCGTTTGGGATAATCATAGGGGATTAGCATGCAAGACTGGAATGAGCGAACGATTTTTGACCCAGCTGAACTCGGTGCATATTTGCGTGAGCGCCGGAAGAAGCTCGGTTATACCCAACGCGATGTGGCTGATTTCAACCAGTGCAGTTTGCGCTTTGTGAGCGAGCTTGAGCGTGGAAAGGCGGGTGCCAATCTTCGCCAAACCCTTCAAATCGCTAACAGCTTGGGGGTCGATTTGATCCTGAGGGAGAGGGGCGACGGCTCATGGCATTAAAGGTTTATCGTGAGTATCGGGGAACGTTTGAGCTGGTCGGAGAATTTGAGAGGGCCGACCCCGTAAACGAGACGTTTGCATATGATGAGGGATATCTTGAACGCGACGATGCTGCCGCACTCTCAGCTTCTCTTCCCTTGCGACATGAGCCATATGCCAGCAATGAGTTTTCGGCCTTCTTTTCGGGCATGCTTCCCGAGGGCCCGGTTCGGCATGAGCTGTCGATGCGTTTTCAAATCCCCCAGTCAGACTATTTATCGATGCTCGAGCGTTTGGGCGATGAGTGCGTTGGTGCCTTGAGGTTTCTCGGCGATGAGAAATCGAGCTACGATCCGGGCTATCGTCCTCTGCAAGACGAGGATTTTGAGGCACTTTCTAAGGCGGAAGTGTTTGAGATTGCAAATGATATGCAGGATTCGAGGCTGTCGTTGGCGGGCGCTCAGTCTAAAACCGGTTGGTTTTTACCGCGCGGTAAAGATGCAAAAAAGGCCGGGTCGGGGGATTGGATGCTGCCGCTCGGCTCTGCCCCCTCGACTCACATAGTCAAGATTGCTTCAACTAAACATCCGGATTTGCCGTTCAACGAATTAATTTGCATGACGGCAGCGTCTGCTGCTGGGCTTGAAATTGCCCGTTCAGAAGCTTCGGATACGATTCCTGGTGCGTTCTTTTCCGAGCGTTATGACAGAATCTGGAGCAATGAGCCGCCGTCGATGAGCGGATTCGATGTGCCTCTGAGGCTGCATCAGGAGGATTTTTGCCAAGCGGTTGGCTGGCCTTCGTATATGAAATACGAGACACGTCCCGATAGCTGCTATATGGCTCTTTGCGGCCGATTGATAAGAGAGCAATCGTCTAACGTAATTGCTGATACTCAAATGTTCGCTCGTCAGGTAATGGTCGATTATGCGTTGGGGAATTGCGACTCGCATCTCAAGAACCATTCGTTTCTTTATAGTCCGAGTTGGCGGGAAAAGAGGTTGGCCCCTGCATACGATATTGTTTGCACGACGATAATGGGATACGACCATAATCTTGGGATTGATATTGGGGATCACCGGGTGATCGATGGGGTGACTCCTGAAGATTTCGAATTCATGTCTCAAGATTTGCATCTGCCACTCAAGATGATCAAGAACATCGCGGCGGAAGTGGCTGAAGAGGTGTCTGCCCAGCTTGCAGAACTTGCCTCTGCAACCGGAGATTTGGGTCGGGTCGCTCTGAAAATTCAGACGGATTCCGTTGAGAGAATGAGGGTTCTGGAGCAATTCTCAGCCTAAAGCAAAGCGGGGCCACCGTAATGGTGGTCCCGCTCTTGGAAGACTTGGGCACGTGGGCTTGCGCTCCGCGATGCGTTAGGCGTACGTTTGCTACTTCACGACCAAGATGTCGCAGTCCGTATTGCGCAGCAGGAACGTCGAAATCGAACCCAGCAGCGCATACTTGATCGAGGACAGGCCGCGGGCGCCGCAGAGCACCAGGTCGGGCTTAACCACGTCGAGCATCTCGTCCTTGAGCGTCTCGCGAATACGGCCGGCGCGAATCATGACCTCGACCTCGGGAATATCGGGATTGGCCTTGGCCTCTTCGAGCTGCTTGGCGATGGAGTTCTTAAATGCCTCCTCTAGGCCGTTGACCAGATCGACCGGATAGGAACCGGCGCTCTCGAGCGCCGTGGAATCGATAACGTGGCCGATGATTAGCTTGGCGCCGTTGTTCGCGGCGACCTTGATGGCGCGTGCGAGCACAAAATCCTGCTGCTCAGTACCGTCGAGTGAAACAAATACCTTGGTGTAGCCCTCGTTCATGGTTTCCTCCTTGGTCTATCGCACGGGCGCGGGGCTCGTGCATCGGGCGGGCGCGGGCGCGTTGGCCGCCGGACACTTTATCTTGTTGCAGTTATACCCAAGGATTTGGGTTTGACCGCTCGCAATTCTGTGAACGGGCGAGTTTTTTGGTAAGGGTAGGCGTAGACGCGCCCGAACGGTTGATAATGGGACATCGCCCGCACCGTCCGCAGAACAATATCGGCGGGTGTCTAACGAGGGGGTCCCTTTGGATATTATCGAGCTTCTAAAATCTGCCTTCATGGGCCTGGTCGAGGGCATCACCGAATGGCTGCCTGTTTCGTCGACCGGTCACATGATCTTGGTGGACGAGTTCGTCAAGATGAACGTGAGCGAGACGTTCTGGAATATGTTCCTGGTCGTGATTCAGCTCGGCGCCATTCTGGCCGTCTGTGTGCTGTTCTTCCATGAGCTCAATCCGTTCTCGCCCAGCAAGGGCAAGGAGGGCCGTCGCGACACCTGGGTGCTGTGGGGCAAGATTGTGCTCGGCTGCATTCCCGCCGCGGCGATCGGTCTGCCGCTTAACGACTGGATGGAGGAGCATTTCTACAATGCTCCCGTCGTGGCGCTGGCGCTCATTGTGTACGGCGTGCTGTTTATCGTGATCGAGAACTGGCGCGCGAGCAAGCGCGAGGAAATGGCCGTTGCCGGTTCGTTTGGCTCGCGTGCTGTGGTGTCGGGTGGACGTCCCGCCGGTGCGCACTTTGCGGCGCCCGCCGCGGCTACCGCTGAGGATGAGGACGATGACGAGAATCTGGACTTTGGCTCCATCGCCACGCTCGAGGACCTGAGCTGGAAGACTGCGCTGGGTATCGGCTGCTTCCAGGTGCTTTCGCTGGTGCCTGGTACGTCTCGCTCCGGTTCTACCATCATCGGCGGCCTGCTTTTGGGCTGTACGCGTTCGGTGGCGTCCAAGTTTACGTTCTTCCTGGCCATCCCTGTCATGTTTGGCGCGAGTGCACTCAAGCTGGTCAAATACTTCATCAAGGGCGGCACGTTCGGCGCCAACGAGGTCGCTATCTTGGGCGTGGGCTGCGTTGTGGCCTTTGTGGTTTCGCTCATCGCCATCAAGTGGCTCATGGGCTTCGTCCGCCGTCACGACTTTAAGTGCTTCGGCGTCTACCGCATCATCCTGGGTATTGTGGTGCTTGCGTACTTCTTTGTCCTGGAGCCCATGCTCGGTCTGTAACTCGGTTGATGCCGCGCGGCGGCCAGAGCGACAACCTGTCATTCAAAGAGGGTGGCATGACCAAAAGGTCTATGCCGCCCTCTTTTCATGTCAATTTGTTCGCTCTGGCAGCCGCTCGCTACCGTTGCCATGACATCGGTGACTCCGTGATTGGTGCATTGGGGTCAGGTTACTTTGCAGCAACATGGTGCAGACTAACCTGCCCCCATTGCGCCAAATCCGCTGGGGCGGGCTCGATGGCAGCGCGCGGAGTCGTGGTGTGATTTGCGTCGGTGTCCGCGCGGCTCGGTATACTGGTACGGCTCAAACTATGGCGCTGCCCGCAGGCGCGCCGTCCGTCAGATGAGGAGTCGCCCATGACCCAGCCCTTGCCCTGGGAAAAGAATGCCGCGGTACCCGTGCCGCCCGCGCCGGAACCCGTGCCGCTTGATGCATACACTGCCCCCGCTGCGCCGGAGCCCGAGCTCGTCCCGCTCGACATCTACGATGCTCCCGCACCGGCACCCAAGCCCGCTAAGCCGCTCGTCGACATCGACAGCCTTAACCCCGCCCAGCGCGAGGCCGTCCTGACGACCGAGGGTCCGTTGCTGGTCCTTGCCGGTGCTGGCTCGGGCAAGACCCGCGTCCTGACCTTCCGCATCGCCCATATGCTCGGCGACCTGGGTGTTAAGCCCTGGCAGATCCTTGCCATCACGTTTACCAACAAGGCCGCGGCCGAGATGCGCGAGCGTCTGGCGGCACTTATTCCCAGCGGTACCCGTGGCATGTGGGTGTGCACCTTCCATGCCATGTGTGTGCGCATGCTGCGCGAGGACGCCGATCTGCTGGGCTACACCGGTCAGTTCACCATCTACGATGACGACGATTCCAAGCGCATGGTGCGCGACATTATGCAGGCGTTCGGCATCGAGCAAAAGCAGTTCCCCATCAACATGATTCGCAGCAAGATCAGCTCGGCCAAAAACGCCATGATCGGCCCCGAGGACATGCTCAAATCCGCCGACAGCCCCAACGACAAAAAGGCCGCACAGGTCTATATGGAGCTGGAGCGCCGCCTGCGCGCCGCCAACGCGATGGACTTCGACGACCTGCTCGTGCGCACGCTCGAGCTGCTGCGCACCCGCCCCGAGGTGCTCGACAAGTACCAGGAGCGCTTCCGCTACATTAGCGTCGACGAGTATCAGGACACCAACCACGTCCAGTACGAGATCGCTAACCTATTGGCCGCCAAGTACCAAAATCTCATGGTCGTAGGCGACGATGACCAGTCCATTTATAGCTGGCGCGGCGCCGACATCACCAACATCCTGGACTTTGAGAAGGACTTTAAAAACTGCAAGACCGTCAAGCTGGAGCAGAACTACCGCTCCACGGGTCACATCCTGAGCGCCGCCAATGCCGTTGTTCGTCACAACTCGCAGCGCAAGGACAAGCGCCTGTTTACGGCCGAGGGCGATGGCGAGAAGATCCAGGCCTTCCAGGCGAGCGACGAGCGCGACGAGGGCCGCTGGATTGCCGGTGAGATCGAGAAACTGCACTCCAAGGGCACGAGCTACGACGACATCGCTGTGTTCTATCGCACCAACGCCCAGTCGCGTATCCTCGAAGATATGTTCCTGCGCGCGGGCGTGCCCTACAAGATCGTCGGCGGCACGCGATTCTTCGACCGTGCCGAGATCCGCGACGTCATGGCCTACCTCAAGATGATCGTGAACCCGGCCGACGAGATGAGCGTCAAGCGCGTCATCAACACGCCGCGCCGCGGCATCGGCTCCACCTCGATTCAAAAGATTGAGCAGCTGTCACGCGACAACCGCTGCTCGTTCTTCCAAGCCTGTGAGATTGCGACGGCCGAGACGGGCATGTTTAGCGCCAAGGTGCGCAACGGCCTGTCGAGCTTTGTGGCGCTGGTGCGCGAGGGCCGGCGCATGGACGGCGAGCTCAAGGACGTCGTCGAGATGATCGTCGATAAGACGGGCCTGCTGCAGGCGTTTCGCGCCGAGGGCACCATGGAGTCCGAGAGCCGCGCCGAGAACATCCAGGAATTCCTGGGTGTCGCTGCCGAATTTGAGGAGACGCATGAGGATATCGAAGGTACGCTCGAGAGCTTGGAAGAGCTGCGCGCAGCCGGTGTTGCCGACGTTCCTGCCGGCGCCGAGCCCGAGCCCGTCGTGGTGAGCGCGCCCGCGCCCGAACCGGGGCCGTCCGCCCCGGCATCCTCGTTTGAGGCACTCGTCGGCGCGCGCGATGCTGCAGGTTCCAATCCGCTCGATAGACTAGCCGCCCCGGCGCTCTCGCCGCAGGATGCCCTGGCCGCCGCCATCGCGGGCAACGCGTATGCCGCGCCGACGGGGATGCCGGCGGGTGCCGTGCATGCCGACGAGATTGAGCGCACCTATGGTCCGCTCACCTGTAAGGCGCTACCGGCACTCATGGAGTGGCTGGCCCTGCGCTCCGACTTGGATTCCCTGGCCGGCGAGACGCATGCCATTACCATGATGACCATCCACTCCGCCAAGGGCCTGGAGTTCCCGGCGGTGTTCGTGGCCGGCATGGAGGAGGGCATCTTCCCGCACGTGCACGACTTTGGCGGCAGCGATGACCCGGGTAAGCTCGAGGAGGAGCGTCGCCTGGCCTACGTCGCCATCACGCGTGCCCGTAAGCGCCTGTTCCTGACCTATGCGGCCACGCGTCGCACCTACGGCTCGACCTCTGCCAACCCGCGCTCGCGCTTCCTCAACGAGATTCCGTTTGAGGATATCGAGTTTAGCGGTATCGGTTCTGCCGGTTTTGAAGGCACGGGTTGGGAGAAGCGCGGCGACCGTCACGGCACCTTTGGCTCGGGCATGGGTTCGGATATGTACGGCGGCAAGGTATTTGGTTCGCATACGCGCTCGACTGGCGGTTCCGGTTCGCGCGGCGGATCGAGCTTTGACGATTTCTTTGGTGGCAGCAGCTACGGGACCGAGCGCCATCGTGGGGTCTCGCCCGACGCTGGCCGTGTTGCCTCGACCTTTGGCTCGGGCGCACCGCGAGCCAAAAAGCCCTCGTCCAAGGTGTCCCCGACGGTGGAGCGCAAGGTTGATCGCGCCAGCGCATCGCAGGACTTTGCCGCAGGCGATACCGTGAGCCACAAGACCTTTGGCACGGGTACCGTGATCTCGGTCGCCGGAGACATGATCGAGGTTCAATTCGAAAAGACCGGTCAGACCAAAAAGCTGATGAAGGGCTTCGCGCCGATCGTCAAGCTGTCGTGATCCTGGCGGACCTGGGCGGGCGTATAGGGCAACATCGCCTGCTCGGGCAGTCCTGCGCAAGACGGAGAGCACATTAAGTGCTCTCCTTTGCGTGCGGAACTCGCGATCGATGTTGCCCTATACGCCCGCCCAGGTCCTTGGGTAACGGTGCTTGCGAACGTCGCTCTGCTCGTTCGCTTTTTGATCTGGAGAGCCGGGTGGGCTGATAAATAGATATGGCAAGGGGCTCTCCCGCACATGGACGGGAGAGCCCCTTGTTGCGTTTGGGTTGTTGGTGCGACCTACAGGTGGCTGATGATCAGTTCCATCTTGCCTTTGAGGTCAATGGAGCTGACGGTGCTCGGGGCCAGCAGGTGGCTTCCCTTGTGGACGGGGTCGCCGCAGACGGTGCCTTTGCCGTCGATGACCGACAGGCACATGAAGGGCCAGCGCTGGTCGAGGGTCTTGCTGCCGTCGACGCGCACGCGATCGACAGTGTAGCAGGGGTTGGACTCGAGCTCGGTCACACCGTCGACCTCGGGCGTCGTCATGGTGCCGTCGGTCGGAGCCTGAGCATCAAAGTCGATGCAGTCGAGGCTCTGCTCAATGTGAAGTGGGCGCAGCTTTCCGTCGGTACCAGGGCGGTCGTAGTCGTACAGGCGATACGTCACGTCGCTCGACTGCTGCGTCTCCAAAATGAGCGTGCCGGTCTTGATGGCGTGCACAGTGCCGGAATCAATCTGGAAAAAGTCACCCTTGTGAATCGGCAGCACGTTGAGCATGTCGTCCCAACGGCCTTCCTCGATCATCTGTGCGGCCTCGGCGCGGTCGTGCGCGCGCTGGCCGACGATGATCGTGGCACCGGGCTCGCAATCCAGCACGTACCAGCACTCGGTTTTGCCCAGGCTGCCGTTTTCGTGCTCGGCGGCGTACTCGTCGTTGGGATGAATCTGGATTGAAAGGTCGTCCTTGGCGTCCAGAATCTTAATGAGCAGCGGGAACTCCTTGCCCTCGCAGTTGCCAAAGAGCTCGCGGTGCTCGGCCCACAGCCATGACAGCGTGTGACCGGCGTACGGGCCCTCAGCGATCTGGCAGTCGCCGTTGGGGTGTGCCGAGATGGCCCAACACTCACCGATGGGACCATCGGGAATGTCGTAACCAAATACGGTTTCGAGTTGACGGCCGCCCCAGATCTTCTCGTGGAAGATTGGCGTGAGTTTAATCAAATCGGACATGTGCATACTCCCATAAGGTTGTGCGGGCGCCGCGTAAGACGACTCAAAACGAGCACCCACCGGATAACAAAGCTAGGCCAGCGTTACGTTGTGCAGCTCAAAGCGGTCGCCTACGTTGTGCGAGATAGAATATTCAAACGCGGTGCCGCTATCCAAGAAGCCAATCTGGTTGAGTTCGAGCAAGGGAGAGCCGGGTTTGGTATCCAGGCGCTCAGCCTCTTCCTCAGTTGCCGCGACGGCGCGGATGGTGCGATGGAAGCTCGAAATCTTCAGCCCGCATTGCTCGCGGATAAAGCCGTAGACCGATCCGTACAGGTCCTTCTTTTTAAGGCCCGGGATCAGTTCGAGCGGCATATAGGTGTACTCGATGACGATGGGCTTCTCGTCGACCTGGCGCACGCGCACGATGTGATAGGCGAAGTCATCCTCGGCCATTCCCAGCTGGGTTGCAACCTCTGCCGGCGGATTGACGATCGAGAAATCGTAGACCACCGAGGTCACTTTCTCCCCGCGATGCTCGTACGAAAAGCCTTGGGCGCGGTCATTCTTGCCTTGGAAAAACACCTGGCCGGGAAGCCCCGCTGTGTCCTTGACGTAGGTGCCCGATCCGCGCCGACTGGTGATCAAGCCCTCCTCGGTAATCTGCTCAATCGCACGTTTGACGGTGATCTTAGAAACGCTATAGAGCTCGCAAAACTCTACGACGGGGGGGTGCGGACGATTTCTTGGACCGCGCCTAGGCGTATCCAAGCTTCCTGCGGTACTCCATCGGGCTGAGCCACTCGAGGGACTTCTTGATGCGCCCGTCCCGATAGTACACGAGGTAGGCC
>NZ_JAMOKO010000011.1 GCF_023656745.1 Collinsella sp. BG-O-102 | reverse complement strand
CGCGGCCTAGCGGGCGGCGGGATCAACCGAAGAGGAAACCAAGCGGGGGCGCCAGGCGCCCGGATGCGTCATGCCGAAATGGCGCGAAGCACGCGGTTGACAAAACTATAGAGACACGTCCCAGAGAAATCAATTAGTGGGCAGAAGGGCAAAAGTAGTCAAAAAAGCCCCGTCCCAAATTAGCTACCCCTTGCACCGATTATTCGCCCGGGTTGATGTTCGCGTAGAACTCCGCCCCGTCGTCCAGGCGCAGGATGCCCACGCGACCGAACTCGGAGCCGGTGGCGGCAGCGCAGTCGATGTCGATGCGATCGGGCACACCGGCGGCATCCTCGCCGCCCAGGCGCACGATCTGCCCGCGGCCCGACTCCTCATCGAGCCCCGCAAGACCACCGACCTCGCAATAACGCCCGAGCGACACCGTTGGCGTGTGACCGCTCACCACGACCGGACCCTTGCCCTCGGCAGAAAGCAGCCCAGTCGGCACATCCCAATAGCCGTGACGAATCCACAGCAGGTCATCGGACGACTGCACCGCGAGCATCTGCTGCAGCAGCTCGCGATCGGCACCCACCGCTCCGACGCCATCGGCACAATCGACACCATGCTCAAGCAAAAACGCGCGCGCCGCCTTCATCTCGATTCCAGCATGTACCAGCAGATACGGGCGCTCCTCGGTCTCGACCACCGCGTAGAGCGGCAGCGCGGCCATCCATCGCACGAGCTCCTCGTATGCCTCAAATTCCATGTCGTTGAGCTGCTCACGCGTCGTCCAGCCACCGTTGATATCCCAGGTCTCGGCATCGAGCGGATCCTGGCCAATGATGGCATCGAGCATGATCTGCTCGTGATTACCCTTGAGCACGTGGGCGTTGGGCAGCGAGCGCACGAGCTTAATAACGCCGACCGGATCGGGCCCACGATCGATCATGTCGCCCAGCACGTACAGCGTGTCGTCGGACGTCAACGAGATCTTAGACAGGGCCTCGTCAAGCGCACGCACGTGCCCGTGAGCATCAGATGTCACATAGATCGCCATGGTACGCCTCTCCTTGCATTGCGGCCGAAGCCCGACGCCGCAACTAAAACTTCAAGTTGAACTTAAATGTTACTCATTGTACTCCGTTGCAATAAAGCTGGAAAGGGTTTCCGAGCAGAGGCAAAGACGGCAGCCGTCTATGACGATATCGCGCACGCCCGCAATCCAACCCCATAAACCCACCATCTTTGGGTACAAATAACCGCAGACAACTGACCGTGCCACGCCAACCACCCAGGAGTGGACACCATCCATGAACCAGATCCTTCTCTTTATCGGCCTCGTCATCATTTTGTGCCTGACCATCAAACCCGTCGGCAAAAAACTCCCCTTCCCCACCCTGCTCATCTTTATCGCACTCGGCATGCTGCTGGGCGTCAACGGCCCGGCACACATCGACTTTAGCGACTACGCGCTCACCGAAACCGTCTGCAGCACGGCGCTGCTATTCATCATGTTCTACGGCGGCTTTAACACCAATATCGACCGCGCCAAGCCCGTCGCCGCGCCGGCGGTGCTGCTGAGCACGCTCGGCGTCGTCATCACCGCAGGCATCACCGGCGTGTTCGCCCACTTTGTACTGGGCTTCGACTGGATCGGCGGCCTGCTGTTGGGATCGGTCGTGGCGTCCACCGACGCGGCCAGCGTCTTTAGCGTTCTGCGCGAGCACAGCCTGTCGCTGAGGGGCGGCACCGACTCGCTGCTCGAGGTCGAATCGGGCTCCAACGATCCCGTCGCCTATATGCTCACCGCCGTGCTCGCCACACTCGCGGCCGGCGGCGACATCAACATTCCCGCACTGCTGGCCAAGCAGATTATCTTGGGCGTGGGCCTGGGCCTCGCCATCGGCTGGGCGGCGGGCCGCCTGATTGAACGCGCGCACGCAACGGCCGAGGGCGCGCAGACCATCTTTTTGTTCGCCGTGGCCATCGTCGCCTACGCGCTGCCGAGCTACCTGGGCGGCAACGGATTTTTGGCCGTGTACCTGGCCGGCATTGTGCTGGGTGCGAGCGACATCACCGGCAAGGTCGAGATGGCGCACTTCTTCGATACCCTCACCGAGATGGCCGAGATGACGATCTTCTTCTTGCTCGGCCTGCTCGTAACGCCCGCACGCCTGCCGCAGATGCTGCTGCCGGGCCTGGCGCTCATGGCGTTTATGCTCTTTGTGAGCCGCCCCATCGCCGTCGGCGTGCTCCTAGCGCCCTTTAAGACGAACCCTCGCCAGGTTGCGCTCGTAAGCTGGGCGGGTCTGCGCGGCGCGGCTTCGGTCGTGTTTAGCCTCTTTACCGTGGTGGCCGGTGTTCCTGGCGGTCACGACCTGTTTGACCTGGTATTTGTGATTGCCGTGTCGAGCATTGTGGTGCAGGGCTCGCTGCTACCGGCGGTGGCGAAAAAGCTCAATATGATCGACGCGGAAGGCGACGTGCGCCGTACATTTAACGATTACCGCGACGAGGACGGCATGTCGTTTGTCAAGTTCAAGGTGGGCGCGGGCCATCCGTTTTCCGGACGCTCGCTCGCCGATATTGGCAGCGCCACGGACATGCTCGTCGTCCTGGTGCTGCGCGATGGCGCGCACCCGGTGCTGCCCAATGGCGATACCGTGATTGAGGAAGGCGACCTATTGGTGATGGCTGCCCCGACGTTTGAAGAGCGTGCCGAGGTTACGCTGCGCGAGGTCACCGTGACGCCCCACGGTCGCCTGGCCGGCCAGCGCCTGCGCGACGTGCCGCAAGGCAAGCATCCGTTTATTGTGGTGATGCTCAAGCGCGACGGCCAAACGATCATTCCCGATGGCAACACCCTAATATACGCCGGCGACGAAGCCGTCATTGCCACACTGGCGTCGTAGCGGGCAGGAGGTAGCTAATTTGCGGCGAAGAGATCAAGCGCCTAGAGAACCTCATGTCTTCGCTCGCAGATTTGGATTTGCCTGAGGAGTAAGGTCACCTCTCCCCCATGTAACCATCCTGTAAATCATAGCGGCGCACTCGGGTTTTGCTGTGATGCGGTCGCGCCTGACGCTGCACTGTGCTAAAGTATCCCGAACGTTCAAACGACTACGAGGGGAAATAGAAGATGGCACGTGTGCACAACTTCTCAGCTGGCCCGGCCGCACTGCCCACAAGCGTGCTCGCCGAGATCGCCGACGAGATGATGGACTACCGCGGTTGCGGCATGTCCGTGCTCGAGATGAGCCATCGATCTAGCATGTTCCAGCAGATCATCGACGACGCCGAGGCAACCCTGCGCCGCCTGCTGAGTATCCCCGACAACTACCGCGTCCTGTTTTTGCAGGGCGGTGCCACACTGCAGTTTGCGGGCATCCCCATGAACCTCATGCGCCGCGGCCGCGCCGGCTACGTCGTGACCGGCAACTTTGCCAACAAGGCGTACAAGGAGGCCGCAAAATACGGCGAGACTGTGCTGCTCGCGAGCTCCGAGGACACCAATTTCGACCGCATACCCACCATGGCCGACATCAACGCGCGCATTTCCGCCGAGGCCGCGGGCGACGGGCTCGACTACGTCTACATCTGCCAGAACAACACCATCTTTGGCACCATGTTCCACGAGCTGCCCGCTTGCGGCGACGTGCCGCTGGTCGCCGATGTCTCGAGCTGCTTTTTGTCGCAGCCGCTCGACGTTGAGCGCTACGGACTCATCTACGCCGGCGCGCAGAAAAACGCCGGCGCCGCGGGCGTCACCGTGGTTATCGTGCGCGACGACCTGATCGCCGACGGTCCGGCCTTTGCGCAGACTCCGCAGTACATGGACCTTAAGACCCAGGCCGCCAAGGGCTCCATGCTCAACACGCCCAACACCTTTGGCATCTACGCGTGCGGTAAGGTGTTTCGTTGGGTTGAGCAGACCGGCGGACTTGTCGCTATGGCCGAGCGCAACTGGGCCAAGGCCAACCTGCTCTACGACCTGCTCGAGAACAGCAAACTATTCCACGGCACCGCGCAGACAGACAGTCGCTCCATCGCCAACGTCACGTTCCGTACCGGCGATGCCGAGCTCGACTCCGCCTTTGTTGCGGGCGCGGCAGAGCACCAGATCCAAAACGTCAAGGGCCATCGCCTCGTCGGCGGCATGCGCGCCAGCGTGTACAACGCCGTCACCATGGAGGACGTGCAGGCGCTGGCCACATACATGAAGGACTTCGAAGCACAGCAGAGTTTGAGCCCGCGATCTAACTAGCCCGCAACCCGCGGGCCGATCAGCCACTTCAAACCACCTGTTTTAGACAAACCTGCTAAGGAGTTTTTCCATGCGTAAGATTAAGACCATCGACGACATCACTAAAGACGGCAAGGTCGAATTTGGCGAGGGCTACGAGTTTGTGGGCACCGCCGAAGAGGCCGACGCCATCCTGATGCGCTCGACCGACCTGCACGGCTACGAGCTGCCCGAGGGCATCCGCGCCATCGCCCGCTGCGGCGCCGGCGTCAACAACATCCCCGTCAAGGAGTACGCCAAGAAGGGCGTCGTCGTCTTTAACTCCCCCGGCGCTAACAGCAACGCCGTTAAGGAGCTCGTCCTAGGCATGCTGGTGCTCTCGAGCCGCGGCGTGGTGCAATCGATGAACTGGGTGCGCGACAACGCCGACGACCCTGAGATTCAGGTCGATGCCGAGAAGGCCAAGAAGGCCTTTGTGGGCCGCGAGCTCAAGGGCAAGCGCATCGGCGTCATCGGCCTGGGCAACGTGGGCTCCAAGGTCGCCAACGCCTGCGTCGACCTGGGCATGGATGTCTACGGCTACGACCCGTTCATTTCCGTTGAGCACGCGTGGGTGCTGAGCCGCGAGGTGCAGCGCGTGGGCACGCTCGAGGATCTCTGCCGCGGCTGCGACTACCTCACCGTACACGTGCCCAGCAAGGCCGACACCATCGGCATGATCAGCACCGAGCAGATCAACCTGCTGGCCCCGGACGCCGTGCTCATCAACTACGCACGCGAGACCATCATTGACGAGGACGCCGTCGACGCCGCCCTGCGTGCAGGCAAGCTCAGCTGGTTTAGCTGCGACTTTGCCACTCCCAAGACCGTCAAGATGCCCAATACGTTTATCACCACGCACTCGGGCGCCGGCACCGGCGAGGCCGAGGCCAACTGCGCAGACATGGCCATCAGCGAGCTCAAGGATTACCTGGAGAACGGCAACATCGCGCACAGCGTCAACTACCCCGCCTGCAGCATGGGCAAGGCGCGCGCCGCAAGCCGCATTGCCTGCCTGCACGCCAACGTGCCCAACATGATCGGCCAGATCACGGCCATCCTGGCCAAGGACAACGCCAACGTGCAGCGTATGACCAACGAGTCCGCCGGCGAGAACGCCTACACCATGTTCGACACCGATGAGCACCTGGACAGCAGCACCATCGAGGCGCTCAAGCAGATTCCGTCGATGTATCGCGTGCGCGTGATCAAATAGCGCCGGCTGATCTGACGGGCAGTTCCCCCATGTGGCCTGCCCGTCACTGACATTGAATGCCAACGGGGGCGCCTTTCGCACGAGAGGCGCCCCCGTTTTTGTGAGCACTCCATTAAATGCACTGAGCCGCTTCTTGGCATACAATCTGTATGTTGACCTAACTATTTGTGAGGTGCCTATGGTTGATACAGATTTTGCTTGGCGGCTTACGCAAGGGCTCGTGCGGATCGACAGTTCCGACCCAGGTGCGTATGAGGGCGAGATTGAACGCTATATCAAAGCGTTGGTTGAGGAACGGTTAGCGCAGCTGAGCCATCCGGTACTCGATGCCGTGCAAATTGCAGAGCTCGAAGTACTCCCCGGGCGCCGCAACCTTATGGTCACCGTGCCGGGAGTGAGCGACGAGCCGCGACTCGTCTATATCTGCCATATGGACACAGTCACCTTGGGCGACGGCTGGGACGCGGACATTACGCCGCTCGGGGCGGTCGTGCGCGACGGCAAGCTCTACGGCCGTGGCGCCTGCGACATGAAGGGTGGCCTGGCCTGCGCCATTGCCGCACTGGTCCATACGCTCGAGCGCGTGGCGGCGAATGGCGCGTTGCCCCGCCGCGACTTTTCGCTCATCTGCTCGGTCGACGAGGAAGACTTTATGCGCGGCTCAGAGACCGCGATCGATGCTGGCCGGGTCGGCTCGCATGAATGGGTGCTGGACACCGAGCCCACCGACGGACAGATCCAGGTGGCGCACAAGGGGCGTACGTGGTTCGAGATTGAAATGGCTGGCGTGACGGCACATGCGAGCCAGCCCTGGAAGGGCGCGGATGCCGTCGCCGCCATGGCCGAGGTCGTGTGTTCGCTCCGTCGCGCGTTTGCGGCGCTGCCCGCGCACGATGAGCTGGGGCCTTCGACCATCACGTTTGGCCAAATCGAGGGCGGATATCGCCCCTACGTCGTACCCGACCGCGCCAAAGTCTGGGTCGACATGCGCCTGACCCCGCCGACCGATACGGCAGCCGCGACGCGCATGGTAGAGCAGGCCATCGCCGTCGCCGAAGCCGCCGTTCCCGGTTGCCATGGCAGCTACACCGTGACGGGCGACCGCCCCGCCATCGAGCGCGACCCGAACTCTCCCCTTCTTGCAGCGCTCAAGCGTGCCGCCGATAACGTGACGGACGCGGACACGACCGTCGGCTTCTTTACCGGCTACACCGACACCGCCGTCATTGCCGGCAAGACAGGTAACCGCAATTGCATGAGCTACGGTCCCGGGTCGCTCGCGCTCGCGCACAAGCCCAACGAATATGTGCCCCACGCCGATATCGTTCGCTGCCAGAGCGTGCTGATCGCGCTCGCCGACAACATACTCTGGGGCGCGGATAGCCAAGTTGGGGCATAATAAGCCGCGAATAAACCGACTCGCGCGTAAGGACCGCCCATGAAAGCACTTCCGTTTCCCTGCATCCGCCCGGCTCAGGACCGCGTGCTCGAGGCGCTGCCCGCAATGGGCAGCATCCTGAGCGGCAACGATGCTCTGCGCGGAGCCATTGCCGATGGCCTGATGCTCAAGGACCCGGGTGCGGCGTATTACGTGTACGAATGCTCGGGCGAGCCGGGACGTGTGACGGGTGTCGTGGCGATCTGCCCGGTTGGTGCGCTGGCGGGCGGCGACGCGGTTGCCGCCGATACGACCGCCGCTGCGCGCGCAATCGCCGACCTCAAGGTACAGCCCCGTCCCGTAACGCTCGCCTACGAGGCCTCGCCCGTCATGGATATCATCCTGGGCGCCGCCAAAGAGGGCGCGTCGCTCTACGCCGTCACCGACCCCGCGGGCATTACGCACCGCGCGTGGGAGGTCAAGCGCGAGGACGCCGTCGGGGCCATCCGCGCTATGCTCGACCAAGCACCGGAGCCGGCACTGGCCGACGACCCCGCCTACGCTGCCGCGCTGACCGGGGCGTCGCAGCTGCTGGCCGATGAGGCCCGTTCCGCCGGAACGTACACCGGCAAGGAGCCGTTCAACTTTACCGTTGCCGTGCTCTTCCCCGCCGCGCAGGTCGCCAGCGGCGCGCCGCGAGTTCCGACGGGTTTGCTCACGCACCAGGTCGCGCGGTTCTAGCAAGACCAGACCGCCCAGCACAAAAATCGGCAGCTCAACAAACAGGAGGCGGAGATGCAGCAGGTACATGCATCTCCGCCCCTTTTGCGTCGAGAAGTTATGCCGGCGACCCGTGCCGCCGCGCTCGCGTTATCCGCGCTGCGGACCTGCAGTAGCCACAAGCGGTTCAAGCCCCAGCTCGCGCGCGTAATCCTCCTGCGTAAAAATCTCAATCAGCTCAAACGTACCGGCCTCGTCGTCAAACACGAAATGCAGCACCGAGCAGTTGCCCGGCACACGATCGCGTTCGTCGGCCGCCGCGCCCTTCACGTGGTCCATGAACTCCTTGATGGCAGAGCCATGGCTTACCGCGAGCACGCACGTATGGTCCGGACGCTGCATAAGCTCGGTCAACGTCGCCACCATGCGCTCGCGCACCTGCATCTGGCCCTCGCCGCCAAACTGGCGATAGAAGTCGCGCCACGGGCGCTCGGGCATAAGCATCACGCGCTCGGCCTCAAAGTCGCCAAAGAACCACTCGCGCAGACCGTCCAGGCGCTCGTACGCCAAGCCCGGCCACAAGTTGGCGATAGTCTGCTCGGTGCGATGAAGCGTGGAGGTGTAGGCATGATCGGGCTCAATGCCACGCGCACGTATAAACATGCCGGCGCGCGCCGCCTGGTCGCAACCCAACTGCGTAAGCGGCGAGTCACTCCACCCCTGAATGATACGCTTAAGGTTGAATATCGTCTGTCCATGACGGACCAGATACAGATCTTTATTCATAGGGGTCCTTTCGTTCGTTACCAACCCAAGAGCGAAAACGCCCCGTCGCAATAGCCAAAATGAAGCACGGCACCGTTGTCGGGTAGCTCCCCCTCGCCAGTCACATACTCAAGAAACTCCTGGCAGGCTGAGCCGTGGGAAACCGCCAGCACGCAGTCGTGCTGCGGCCTGGCCATGATGCGGGACAGCGCCGCGACCATGCGCGACTGAAGCTGCACTTCCGACTCGCCGCCAAAGGCCACCGGATAATCGCCCCAGGGCTGCGGCGGCATCTCGCGATTTGATGTGCACTCCAGCGAGCCAAAATGCCACTCACGCAGGTCATCGACCAGCTCAATGGAACGGCCCTCGCCAACGATAAGCTCGGCCGTATGCCGCGCCCGGCCCAACGGCGAGGAATACACATGATCAAAGGCCACGCCACGCGCCGCAAACGCCGTACGCGCCGTCAGCGCCTGCTCGCGCCCGCGCGCCGTAAGCGGCGAATCGTGCCAGCCCTGCAAAATGCTCTGCACATTGAGCTCAGTCTGCCCATGCCGCACCAAATACAGATCTGCCACACACCCTCCCCTCGTACCACCACAAAGGGGACAGGAGCCTTTGTGGTGATTTTGCCGCCGGATTGCACCGCAACGACGCACAACTACAGCAGCACGTCGGCAAGCGGACGCTTGGGTACGTGGTGCACCCGCGCCTCGTCGCGCCAATAATTGATGGAGCCGTCGGGGTTGGAATCGATCGCATCGATCACCTGTGTCTCGGCCGGAACGCCAAACGCCATGATCAGCTTGAGCTCATACTTGTCGTTATCGAGCCCCATGGCATCGATCGCGTGGGGCGTAAAGGCCTTGAACATGCAGGCTGCCACCTCGGGCGTGGCGCTGCGGGCGGCGAGCATCATCGTCTGCGCGGCAATGCCCGTGTCGACCTCGGTAATGGGAGCGGCGGGCTTGCCCGGAACGGCGCGCTCAGCAAGAATCGCGATGTAGCCGGTCGGGCGCTCGCCCTCATCGGGACCCGGCCAATCCTTGAGCGCACCGGCCCATGCAAGCTCGTCAAATACACGCGCGCAGTCCTCTGCACCGCTTACCACATGAAAACGCAGACGCTGAGCATTGGCACCACAGGGAGCCAGGTGCGCAAGTTCCGCCAGCTCGAGCAAAAACTCGCGCGGCACGCGCATGGACTCGTCAAAGCGACGGCACGTGCGGGCACGACGGACCAGCGCATCAAACGCGTCCAAGCCGAGCTTTTCGCAACCCTGCTTTGCCATCGACTCAGCGCTTACCGGCGCTGCGGGAACTGCTTCGTTCATAGGGACCCCCAATACAAGCCAATTGTCCTTAGGAAAATCTAACCTAAAACGTAGGCAATAACGAACAGGGCTGCAATGTTCTACACCTGTTGAATAGAAAATCGCGACGTGGGGAACAACGGAAACAATTCGGGACCTTTGGGTTACGTTTCGCCCTCCCCGACCCATACGCCAGCGCCTTTAGGCGATACTGGTTGTAACAATCAAGGCTTACGCCGCACGGAAAGGAGACATTATGGGCATCTTCAAGAACGATGACCAAAAATCGAGCCAGTTTGGATTTGACGAGAAAAGCATGGCAGGCAAGGCCGTCAAGGCCGTGCGCTGGATTTACGCCATCACGGGCGTCTTGGCGCTCGTCGCCGGCATCGCACTGCTGTTTGCGCCCGCCAAGTCCCTCGTCTTCCTAACGACCGTCTTGGGCTTCTACTTTGTGATCACGGCCGCGATCAGGCTGTTTACCGCTGTTTTCGAGCCACTGCTGCCCACCGGCTGGCGCGTGACGAGCATCATCTCCAACCTACTCATTATCTTGGGCGGCGTCATAATCCTGCGCAACCAGGCCTTCTCGACCGCGACGCTCACCACGATGGTGGTTATCGTGGCCGGCTTTGGCTGGATTGTCGAAGGTGTCATGTCCATTCTGGAGTCCGAGCTTTCGTCCAACCGTGCCCTCGCCATCCTGAGCGGCGCACTTTCCATCATCGCCGGCATGTTCGTGTTTATCTATCCGCTGTGGTCGGCCAAGATGCTCGTTATCTTTAGCGGCGCCGCGCTGCTGGTGTTTGGCGTTACGCTGATTGTTCGCGCTATTCAATTTGGCAAACTGGTGCACTAGATGCCGCGAACGCTCTTTATTGATGCCGACGCCTGCCCGGTCACGCGCGAGTCAATTGATTGCGCGCGGCGGGCGGGCGTCGCCGTTGTTATCGCCGGCAACAGCACGCAAAACCTGGAACGGCACATTCGCCGCGACGACCCGCGTGATGCCGAGCACGCGCGACGCGGCTTTTGGGTCACGACGCTCGATGTGAGCGTGGGCGCCGACAGCGCCGACTTTGCCATTGTCGAACGCCTGCAGGCGGGCGACGTAGTCGTGACGCAGGACATTGGCTTGGCGAGCATGGTGCTCGGGCGCGATGCCGCCGCCATCGGTGTGCGCGGGCGCGTCTACGACAAAGCGACCATCGACATGCAGTTGTTTATTCGCCACGAGGAAAAGAAGGTGCGCCGCGCCGGCGGACGCACTCGCGGACCGGCGGCATTTACCAGCGAAGATCGCGCCCGCTTTAAACGCAACCTCACCGAGCTGCTGCGCTAACCAAGGTAGATTTTTGGGACATGCCTAAAAATCTACCTTTTTGTTTTGGCAGCGGGGAATGCCCTGGTCACAGGGGTAGATCGTAAGACATGTCCCAATAATCTACTTAAAGGCCAACGGCGGATAGGATGAGGCCCCAGCCAGCGCCGATGACGTACATCATGACCAGGAACACGGCGTTTTCGCGAGCGCTGCGATTGGTGCGGAACAGCACCAGGTAGCCCACACCGGCAGAGATGAGCGTGCCGGCGAGCATCGGTGCCAGCTGCAGCGCGCCTTCCAGATACAGCTGCGTAATGACCACGCTCGCCGAGCAGTTGGGGATCAGGCCGACAAGCGCCGAACCCAGGACGGCGAGCGTCTCGTTGCCACGCAGGAACTGCTCGATTGCAGATTCGCCAAAGGTCTCGAGCACGGCGACCAGAATCAGCGTCACCAGGAAAATGAATACCGATACCTGCACGGTATGCGAGATGGCGCTGCGGATAATCGACAGGACGGGCGTACCTTCATGGGAGTGGGAATGACCGTGGCCGTGATGGTGTTCATGCTCGCCCTCATGACCGTGATCGTGGTCATGTCCATGTCCATGTTCGTGCTCGTCCTCATCTTCATCACAACCGCAATGGTCACGCTCGCACAGCTCATGGATGTGGTCGGCGCTCACGCCCGCCTCGGCAACCTCGTCGATGATGTCACCACCGCTGTGGTCGTCATGTGCGCAGTTAACGTGCGCCGGATTGACAGTGGTCCCCAACACGGTACGACGAATCGCCGCATGCGCGCGGGCGTTGCGACGCAGGCCACGAATGGCAGCATCCACGATAAAGCCCGTGACCAGCGCGATCAGCGCTTTCGAAGCCAAAAGCATCGCCATAGTCTGCACGGGAACCTGCTCGGCAAGTAGCAGCGGCAGCATCTCGTCGGAGGTCGAGAGAAACACCGCCACCAGGGTGCCCAGCGTCACGACGCGACCGGCGTATAGCGTTGCCGCCATGGCCGAAAAGCCGCACTGCGGCACCATGCCCAGCAACGAGCCAACCACGGGGCCAGCGGCGCCGGCACGCTTGATGGTACCGTTGACGCGATCGCCTGCCACATGCTCGAGCGTCTCGAGGACCAGATATGTCACCAACAAGAACGGCACCAGCGAGAGCGTGTCCTTGCCGGCGTCGAGCAGAATATCAATCAGCAAATCCATGACGGATGGAACCTTTCGTGTCTTTCGGCAGCATTGTAAAAGTCCTAGCGGTCAACTAGGGTATTGTAGTTGTCCTAGGCGCGATGCCAATAGTTGCCCATGGTAAACTATCATCTCGCCATAACTCGACAAACCCGAGCCGCGCAACGCGGCCCGTCCAAGGAGCAGCATATGAATGTTTCGCAAGCACTCGAATACGAGCGCCAGCCGTTTATCCCCATGTTTATCTACGGCGACCACGGCGCCATGGAGTCCGAGCGCCAGAAGGGCGAAGAGGCCCTCAAGGTGCTCGAGACTGAGTACTTTACCGCCGAGGACGACCCCGGCTTCGACTTTGCCACCGTGCGCGACCTAGCCGACCGCAACCGCGACCTGTGCGACCAGATTGGCGAGGCGCGCCTGCGCAACGTGACGCCCGCGACGCTTTCGCGCGGCCTGTCCGACGCCGACACCTGCGCTGCCATCGGCAAGATGCAAAAGCGCACCGCCGCGTCCGTCATGCGCGAGATCCGCGGCGACCGCGACGCGCTCGGCGTCGCCTACGCCCGCAAGCCCATTCAGGGCACGGTGCTCGGCATCGACATCGAGACCACCGGCCGCGCACCCGAGCGCGGCTATATCATCAACGTGGGCTGGGAGATCATGGAGCTCACCAGCGACGCCGTCCCGCACGACGCCGAGGCACACTACTGCGGTCTGCCCGATATCTACCGCGGCGAGGATGTGCCGTTGTCGAATATCCACCACATCACCTGGGACGACATCGACGGCAAAACGCCGTTCCGCAAGAACAAAGAGCTGCAAAAGCAGCTGCTCAAGCTTATGAAGAAGTACCCGTACATGGCGCACAACGCCGCCTTTGAGGACAGCTGGTTCAAGATCCACCTGGACGGCTACGCCGAGGCACGCCGCGCCGGCAAGATAATCGTCATCGACTCGCGCCAGATCTGCCGCAGCCTGGACGCCGATGTGCGCTCGCTCCCCCGCGAGTCCGCGCCCGCCGCGCTCGAGAACTGGGCACGCCGTCGCGGCACCCTCGCCGCCGACGCCAACGAGCAGCACCTGGGCCTCGACGACACCGACCTCATGCTCCGTACCGTCCAGGCCGAGTTCAACCTCAAGAACCTGTTTGCCAAGTAAAAGCGCCATTCGCGAGCAATACCTGTCGGGCCATAGCGCCTGTGTAAAAGCGATACGCCGAGACGCTCCTCTCAAGCGACGCAATGCGGGCCGATATCCAAGTGGATATCGGCCCATTTTTGCACGTCGCTAAGGTATCCACGTTGGCATCGGCGGCCTTATCCGAGCCCATCGATGCCCTTAGCCGCCACTAGGGCCATTCGATAGCAAAATATTTCACAAATATATATTGACATATGAACATGCGCTCATATACTCGGAAGTAAGTTATATGAGCGCATGTTCATATGAAAGGATATTGCGATGAGCGATCCCGCTGATGAAATAAAGTCCAGCATCGACACCACCATCGTGCCCGACATCCCCACCACCTGCTCGCCCGAGGACCTTCCCGACGAGGAGCTTCTCTACGACCTCGCCGACCTGTTCAAGGTCTTCAGCGACACCACGCGCATCAAGATCCTCTATGCCCTCATGGGCCGCGAGCTCTGCGTGGCAGACATCGCCGAAGCGACCGAAACCTCGCAGTCCGCGGTGTCGCACCAGCTGCGTACACTCAAGCAGTCGCACCTGGTTAAATTCCGGCGCGACGGGCGCAATATCCTATACTCGCTCGCCGACGACCACGTCTACACCATGCTCAACCAGGGCATGAGCCACATCTGCGAATAGCGACTAACCACGGTACCAGCGCGGCCTGCACCCAAGCCGCAAATACAGGGAAAGGAACCCACCATGAAAAAGCAGTTTAAGCTCGATGAGATCGACTGCGCCAACTGCGCGCGTAAGCTTCAGGACGAGCTGGCCAAGCTCGAGGGCGTCAAGTCCGTTTCGGTCAACTTTATGACCCAGAAGCTAACGCTCGAGGCCGATGAAGCCGAGTTCGACGAGGTCCTCGACCGCGTTGTGGAGTTCACCGCCGACGCCGAGCCGGACTGCGAGATCATTCTCTAGCCCAGGTTTACGCCAACCCGCAAGGCCGCGCTTGCCGCGGCCTTTGCTCGCGAAATTATATGAGCGAGTGTTCATACATTCAAATGGGAGGATTGAATCATGGCAACCGCCGATCCCAAGAAGAAAAAGAAGAAGCGTAAGAAGAAAGAGTCCCTTGAGCATAAGCGCAACCGTATCCTGGTAGCGCTAGGCATTTTTGCCGTTGTTTATGCCCTCGACGAGCTCGGAGCTCTCACTATCGCATTTGGGGAGCCCGGCAACGTCTACGCCAGTTTCGTGCTGTTCCTCGTGCCGTTTTTAATTGCCGGCTACGACGTGCTCCAAAAGGCATACAACAACATCCGCCGCGGCAAAGCCTTCGACGAAAGCTTCCTCATGGCGGTCGCGACCATCGGCGCATTTGCCATGGTGCTCTTCCCCGACACCGACCCGCACATGGCCGAAGGCGCCGCTGTCATGCTGTTCTATCAGGTCGGCGAGCTGTTCCAGGCCTACGCCGTGGGCAAGAGCCGCAAATCGATCAGCGCCATGATGGACATCGCCCCCGACTACGCCAACGTTGAGCAAGCCGACGGCACACTCGAGCAGGTCTCCCCCGATGACATCGCCGTCGGCACCGTCATCGTCGTCAAGCCCGGCGAGCGCGTGCCCATCGACGGCGTCATCGTCGAAGGCGAGACGCAGCTCGATACCGCCGCCCTTACCGGCGAGTCGGTCCCCCGCCCGGCCAAAACCGGAGACGATATCATCAGCGGCTGCATCAACATGACGGGTCTCATCCACGTGCGCACCACCAAGCCCTTTGGCGAGTCCACCGTCGCACGCGTCCTGGAACTCGTGGAAAACGCCAGCGAAAAGAAGGCACGTACCGAGAACTTCATCACGCGCTTCGCCCGCGTTTACACGCCCGTTGTCACCGGCGCGGCCGCGGTACTCGCGCTCGGCGGCGGCCTGGTCACCGGCGCCTGGTCCGATTGGATCCTGCGCGGCCTGACCTTCCTGGTCGTCAGCTGCCCGTGCGCACTCGTGATTAGCGTGCCGCTCAGCTTCTTTGGCGGCATCGGCGGCGCATCCAAGCTGGGTGTCCTCATCAAGGGCTCCAACTACCTCGAGACGCTCGCCGATGTGGTCACCGTCGTTTTCGACAAAACCGGCACGCTCACCAACGGCACGTTCTCAGTGGTCGAGGTACACCCCGAGGCAGGCTATACCGAGCAATCGTTGCTTGAGGTCGCAGCCCTCGCCGAGTCGTTCTCCGACCACCCCATCGCACGGTCCATACGTGCCGCCTACCAGGGTGAGCTCGACCAGAATCGCGTGAGCGACTCCGCCAATGTCGCGGGTCACGGTTTCACGGCAACCATCGACGGCAAGCGCGTCGTCGTCGGCAATGCCAAGATGCTTGCTGCGGCCGGTATCGACGCTCCCAATTGCGAGGTCGTCGGTACGATCCTCCATATACTGGTCGATGACACGTACGCCGGCCATATCGTAATTGCCGACACCATAAAGGCCGATGCCGAGCAGGCGATTCGCGACTTGCACGCTGCCGGCGTCAAACGCACCGTCATGCTCACGGGCGACCGCGAGGAGGTTGCGGCGTCTGTGGCCAAGCAGCTGGGGCTCGACGAGTTTTACGCGCAGCTCATGCCAGGCGATAAGGTCGAGCGCGTCGAGGCGCTGCTTGCAACCGAGGGCGGCAAGGGCAAGCTCGCCTTTGTCGGTGACGGCATCAACGACGCACCCGTGCTCACCCGCGCAGACGTTGGCATTGCCATGGGCGCCATGGGCTCGGACGCCGCAATTGAGGCTGCCGACGTCGTGCTCATGGACGACAAGCCGTCCAACATCTCCCGCGCGATCCGCGTGGCGCGCAAGACCATGTCGATTGTCTGGCAGAACATCATCTTTGCGCTGGGTATTAAGCTGCTGATTTTAGTGCTTGCGGCGCTCGGCATCGCCAATATGTGGCTTGCCGTCTTTGGCGACGTGGGCGTGGCGATCATCGCCATCCTGAACGCCATGCGCGCGATGGGTGTCAAGAACCTGTAGCACTCGTGGTCCCTCCGGCCGGGGCCGGGCTTGGTTTTGAAAACGTCCTCGACCAATGAAGTGCCCCCGTTCTGCTCCTTCGGAGCTACGAACGGGGGCACTTCTGGTCTGCGGAATGTTTTCAAAACCAAGCCCGGCCCCGGCCTGCGGTGACATCGCTGGCGGTTCTTGGGCATCGCTTGCTGGCGGGGTTCCTTGTCTGAGTTGGGCTTAGTTGGTGGGGCCACTGGTCCCGGTCGCTGTCCCGCGCCGTTCCGGCGCGGGAGGCGCGCCTCTTTGGGAACGCAGAGATAGCTCAGCTGTGGTGGCGTCGCGCACCGATTGCTCCACTTTGGACTGCGTCGGACTCGTTGTTATTCGTATCCCCTATCCCCCTTTCGCTGGTTCGCGCTTTGCGCGAACTCCGCGCTACTGGGGACCTGTTAGGATTCCGTTGCTGAGTTCGACGTCTCTTCCCTGGCGAGCATCGCCCTCAGCTTCTCGAAGCTCTCCTCACTCAGGCAGTGCTCCATGTGGCAGCCCTCTTGCGACGCGACATCCGCCGAAACACCCGCATCCTCCAGCAGCCCCACGAAAAAGCAGTGGCGCTCCCACATTTGGCGAGCGACCTCCAGACCACGCTCCGTCAGATGAACGTCGCGCTTGCCCATTTCGACATAGCCGCTGTTCTCCAGCGTCGCCATGGCTTTAGAGACGCTCGCCTTGGTCACGCCCAGGTATTCGGCAACGTCAATCGAGCGAACGACGCCCTGGCGCTCCGAGAGCACATAAATAGATTCGAGATAGTCTTCTCCAGATTCACGCAGGGCCATGGGCCGCCTTTCGCGATGCTTGCTAGTTAGCCTTTGGATACTTTCCACGGCTAACTTTACCGCAAAAGTTGCCCATGTCTTACTACTTTGCCTAAAAGTTAGCCGCGTTTCACAAAACGTGCGGGATGAAAACAAAATGGGGGCGCCCCGCAAGGAGTGTCCCCAAGTGCCGGCACAAAAGGAACGTCCCCAACTGCCAGGTCCGCAGCTACAGCAGTCCAAAGTGCTTTGCGGCGTTGTAGATCCCGTCGTCGTCTACGGCGGTCGTAACGTAGGTCGCCGCGGCCTTCACGGTATCCTGCGCGTTGCCCATGGCCACACTTGTGCCCACGGCCGAGAACATCGACAGGTCGTTCTCGCCATCGCCAAAGGCGATCGCCTCGCTCGCGTCGATGCCCAAGCGCTCCAGCGTCGCCGCCACGCCCAGGTCCTTGCCGCCGTTAGCGGGAATAATATCGCAGAACAGATCGCACCAGCGCGTGGTGAGCGAATGCGACACGGCATCAGTCACGATATGCTCGTCGGCCGGGTCCACAAAGGCGCAGAACTGGTAGACCGGTGCGTCAAAGGCGCGCTCAAACGGCTCCTCGTGGTAGACGATTCCCGCGTTGCTACCGGCCGTCACCACGCGCTCGGACAGGCGGTTCACAAACGAATTCTCGCCCTGCATGCACAGCGAGTCGTAACGCCCCTGAGCCACCTGGTCCACGATCACCGCAACATCGTCCGGATCGATCGGGCAGCTGCGGTAAACACCACTGGCATCAAAGCAATGCTGACCCGAAAGCGTAATGTACGCATCCCAGCCAAGGTCGAACAGCCAGTCCGGCATCTGGTAGGTCGGACGGCCCGTAGCGATCACGCACGCAATCCCCTGCTCGTGAAAGCTGTCGAGCACCTGCTGCGCCGACGCCGGAATCCGGTGGGTCTTAAAGCTCAGCAGCGTGCCGTCGATATCGAAAAACGCGGCCCCGATCATCCTCGTCTACTCCTCGCCCTCGAGCTTTTCGCTCGCCTCGAGCCACGCCATCTCCAGCTCGTCCATGGCGGCGTGGGCCTCGTCGATCTTTGCCTGCTGCTCGCCCAGCGCCGTGTAGTTGGTGGGATCGACCTGGGCCATGGCGGCCTCGGCCTCCTCCACGCGAGCGCGCTGCGTCTCCATCTTGCGCTCGAGCGAACTCACCTCGCGGCGAAGCTTCTGGCGTTCGGCGTTGGAAAGGCCATTGGGCTGCCCGCTCGTCTTGGGCTTTTCGGCCGCAACCGCTGCGGCGCCGGTGTCGAACGTGCCGGTCTTGGCGCTCGGCGCGCCCACGGGCTCGCCCTCGGCGGTGGCGTTGCACAGGCGCAGGTACTGATCCACGCCGCCGGGCATATGCGTCAGGTGGCCGTCGAGCAGCGCCCACTGCTGGTCGGTCACGCGCTCCATGAGGAAACGGTCGTGCGTCACTAGGATCAGCGTGCCAGGCCAGCCGTCGAGCAGATCCTCGACAATCGCCAGCATGTCGGTATCGAGGTCGTTGCCGGGCTCGTCCAGGATGAGCACGTTGGGCTCGTCCAGGATTGTCAGCAGCAGCGACAGGCGACGGCGCTGGCCGCCCGAAAGATCGCCGATGCGGCTCCAGAGCTGCTGCGTCGTAAAGCCCAGACGCTCGCAGAGCTTCTCGGGCGAAGTCTCCTTGCCGTCGATGACGTAGTACTTCTTATAGTTGCTGAGCACCTCGCGGATCGTGTCGCCCATGTAGGGCTCGAGCTCTTCGAGCTGCTGCGACAGCACGCCAAAGCGCACCGTCTGGCCAATCTTCACGCGACCGCGCAGGGGCGCGATCTTGCCCTGGATCACGTCGAGCAGCGTCGACTTGCCGGCGCCGTTCTCGCCCAAAAGACCATAGCGGTCGCCCGCGCCGATGAGCCAGGTCACATCGGTGAGCACCTGTTTGGACGTGCCATCGGCATCCGCATAGCCGGCGTCCACGTCGACCACATCGATAACCTGCTTGCCCAGGCGGCTCACGGCCAGGCGCTTGAGCTCCAGCTCGTCACGCACGGGCGGCACGTCGGCGATCAGCTCGCGAGCGGCATCCACGCGAAACTTGGGCTTGGTGGAACGGGCCTGGGCGCCGCGGCTCAGCCACGCGAGCTCCTTGCGCGCCATGTTGCGGCGGCGCTCCTCGGTGACGGCGGCCATGCGGTCGCGCTCCACGCGCTGCAGGATGTATGCCGAGTAGCCGCCCTCGAAGGGATCGACCTGGCCGTCGTGGACCTCCCACATGCTGGTGCAGACCTCGTCCAAGAACCAGCGATCGTGCGTGACCACGAGCATCGCGCCCTGACCGCGCTGCCAGCGGGCCTTTAAGTGACGCGCAAGCCAGTTGATGGTACGCATGTCCAGGTGGTTGGTGGGCTCGTCGAGCATGAGCACGTCGTAGTCGCCGATCAGCAGGCGCGCGAGGTCCACGCGACGGCGCTGGCCGCCCGAAAGCTCGCCCACTGTGCCTTCCCAGGGCACATCGCTGATGAGGCCGGCCAGAATCTGGCGCGTACGCGGACTCGACGCCCACTCATACTCGGGCGCGTCGCCCACGACGGCATGATGCACGGTGTCGGTATCGACCAGGTTGTCCTTTTGGCCGAGCAGACCGATCGTCGTGCCGCGGCGGTGCGTCACGCGGCCGTCGTCGGGTTCCAGCGTGCCGGCGAGTACACTCAGCAGCGTCGACTTGCCGTCGCCGTTTTTACCGACGATACCAATGCGGTCGCCCTCGCCCACGCCGAGCGTCACGCTATCGAAAATATGCTTGGTGGGAAACTCTAGGCTGATGGAATCGCATCCCAAAAGAATCGCCATATGCCCTGCTCCTTCGTAGAAATTCAACGTTGTCCATGATAGCAGCGAGCCCCACCCCAAACCACCACGAAGGTGCCTGTCCCCTTTGTGGTGGTCGTTTCGGTCGCAGAGCAAAAAGGCGGGCCATCTCGCAAAAGAGATGACCCGCCTCTCCAATCAGTCCCACGACAACCGTGGCCGCCGCGGGCCTCAAGCATGTCCCGGACTAGGAGAACATACCGGTGAGGTAATCATTCAGCCGCTTATCCTTGGGCCGTTGGAAAATCTCGTCGGTCTCGTCGTACTCGACCATATCGCCCATGTAGAAGAACGCCGTGCGGTTGGACACGCGCGACGCCTGCTCCATGTTGTGCGTCACGATGACGATGGCACGGTCGGCAACGATCGACGACATCAGGTCCTCGATCGCCAACGTCGAGATGGGGTCGAGCGCCGAGCAGGGCTCGTCGAACAGGATCACGTCGGGGTTGAGCGCCAGCGTGCGCGCAATGCACAGACGCTGCTGCTGACCGCCCGAAAGCGCGTAGGCGCTCTTGTCGAGCTTGTCTTTGACCTCGTCCCACAGCGCGGCACCGCGCAGACTTTCCTCGACCATGCGGTCGAGCTCGTCACGGTCGGTGATGCCGTGGCGCTTGGGCGCAAAGGTGATGTTGTCGCGAATGGACTTGCGGAACGGATTGGGCTGCTGAAACACCATGCCAATAGACCGACGCAGCTCGTAGGTGTTCTCGGTCTTGGTGTTCACGTTGCGCCCGCGGTAGTTGATCTCACCCTCCACGCGGCAACCGCGAATCTCGCGATTCATTAGGTTGAGGCTACGCAAAAAGGTCGACTTGCCACAGCCCGAAGGCCCGATGAGCGCCGTGATCTCACCCTTGTGGAAGTCGAGCGACGTATTGTGCAGCGCATGGTGGTCGCCATAGTACACATTGACGTCCTTGGTGGAGACCACGACCTCGTCGCTCACGGCCTTGCCGCTCACGCGAACACGTTTCTCGCTCTCCCCCACGCTCGACAAAAAGTCCTGGGTGTCGGACGATGCCGCCTCGGTTGCGGGCGTCGCATTCATCTCGCTCATTCGGCCGTCATCCTCCTTGCCAGTTGCTTGCCTACGATACGGGCGACTACGTTAAACAGCAGCACGCAAATCATCAGCAGTGCCGCGGTGCCCCAGACGATCTGCTGGGCCTCGGGGCTGCCCTCGCCATAGATCTTGTAGATGTGCACGGCCAGCGACTCGCCGGGACGGAACACGTTCCAGGCGCAGGTGGGGCTCGACAGGTTAAAGCTCAAGAAGTTCAGGCGAACCGGCGAGCTCATGCCCGAGGTAAAGAGCAGCGCCGCGGCCTCGCCAAACACGCGGCCGGCCGAAAGCACGATGCCGGTCACGATGGCGGGCATGGCCTCGGGAATCAGGATGTGCAGTGTGGCCTCCCAGCGAGTGAGGCCCATGGCCAGGCACGCATCGCGCTGGGCCTGCGGCACGTCCTCGAGCGCCTGCTGAATCACGCGCACCAGGATGGGGATGTTGAACATGGTGAGCGCGACGGCGCCGGAGATGATGGAGTACTTCCAGCCCAGCTGCACCGAGAACACCAGAAAGCCGAACATGCCTACGACAATGGAGGGCAGCGAGGACAGCGTCTCGATGGCGGTGGAGGCGATGTCGCGGATGGGGCCGTCCGGCGCGTACTCGACCAGGAAGACCGCGCCGCCCAGGCTGATGGGCACCGAGATACCTAAGGTGATCAGCAGTAGGTAGAACGAGTCGAACAGCTGGTAGAGCACGCCGCCCTGCGTTCCGTTGGCGCGTGCGGGCTGCGTGAGAAATCCCGGCTGGAACAGCGTCGAGATGCCCTCGAACAGAATATAGGCCACCATGGAGACGACGATGAGCATGACGATGGCGACGATTGCCGTCAGCACGCCCGTGGCGATGCGGTCCTGCTTTTGGACACGCCCGAGTCTCGCCTCGTCGATAAGGATGCGCGTGCTAGCCACGAGCCTTCGCCCCCTTGCGGCCGATGAGATGGATGATCAGGATAAAGATGAGACTCATGCCCATCAGCAGCAGGCCGAGCGCCCACAAGACGTCGTCCTGGGCCGAACCCTCGGCATAGACCGCCATGGACGTGGTAAGCGTGGTGGTGATGGTGGACGCAGGCGACAGCAGCGACGTCGGCATGGCCTCGATGCCGCCGATAACCATGCGCACGGCGAGCGTCTCGCCAAAGGCGCGGGTCATGCCAAGGATGACTGCGGTCATGAGCGATGGCATAGCGCTCTTGAGCACCACGTGCCAGATGGTCTGCCAGCGGGTGTAGCCCAGCGCGAGCGAGCCCTGACGGTAGCTATCGGGCACGGCGCGCAGGCCGTCGACCGAAAGCGTAGTCATCGTCGGCAGAATCATGACGGCCAGTACGATGGCGCCGGGCAAGATGCCCAGACCCGTGCTCACGTGGAAAACGCTCTTCATGAGGCCAACGACCACGTGAAAGCCGATCAGGCCAAAGACGACCGAGGGAATGCCGGTCAAAAGCTCAATAAGCGGCTGAAAGACCTTGGAGCCAAACTTAGGGCTAATCTCGACCGCAAAGATGGCAGAGCCGATGGCGATGGGCAGCGCGATGAGCGTGGAGAGCACCATGACCGCAAACGAGGTGATGATCAGAGGCAGGGCGCCGGTATAGGGCAGGCCGTTTTCGGCCGTGTTGGCCAGGTCCCACTTGGTGCCGGTGAAGAACTCGACGACCGAAACGCCGTCCTTAACAAATGCCGAGAGGCCCTTTTGGGCGACCATAAAGATGAGCGCGGCAACGACAAGCGTCACGAGCGCTACGCACGCGCCCGTGACGCCCAGGCCTACGTTCTCAAGGTCGCGCTTTGGCAGCTGTTTTGCCATTGCAAACCTTTCCGGGGCGATTACTTATTTAGCGGAGACCTTGCCGCTGGCGTCCTTGACGACCTTCATGGCAGAGACGGGAATGAAGCCCTGCTCCTCGACGAGCTTGCCCTGGACGTCGTCGGAAAGCATGAACTCCAGGAAGGCCTTGGTGGCCTCGTCGGCGTCCTTCGCGCAGTACATGTGCTCGGTAGCCCAAATCTTAAAGGAATCGTCGGTGACGTTTGCGCTCTTGGGCTCCACGCCCTCGACCTTGATGGCATTGAACTTGGAGTCATCGAAGTGCGAGAAGTCCAGGTAAGAGATGGCGTTGTCGGTGCTGCCCATCTGAGTCTGGACGTCACCGGACTTGTCGAGCTCGGCGTCGCCCTTAAAGTCGACGGCCTCGTCGCCAAAGACGGCAGCCTCGAAGGTGGCGCGGGTACCGGAGCCTGCCTTGCGGTTGAGGACGACGATGGTAGCGTCGTCGCCGCCGACCTCCTTCCAGTTGGTGATCTGGCCGGAGAAGATGCCCTTGAGCTGCTCGAGGGACAGGTCGTCGACCTTGACGTTCTTGGAGACGACAGGGCCCATGCCCACGACGGCGACCTCGTGGTCGACGAGGTTCTTGACCTGGTCGGCCTCGAGCTTGGTCTCCGCGAAGACGTCGGAGTTACCGATGGTGACGGTGCCGGCGGCGACAGCGGTCAGGCCCTTGCCCGAACCGTTGCCCGAACCGGAGATGGAGACGTCGGGGTTGGCGTCCATGAACTTCTCGGCAGCAGCCTCGACGAGAGCCTGGAACGAAGAGGCGCCGTCGTAGGTCACCTCGCCGGAGACGGACTCGGCAGCAGCAGCGCTACCCTTGTCGGCGGCGTCGGATGCGCCGGAGCCGCCGCAACCAACGAGGCCGAGACCGACGATGCTGGCGAGACCACCAGCGAGGCCGAGGAACTGACGACGAGAATAAGCCTGATCGAGCATGATCTTCCTTTCATACATGCGATTCGCGGGCACCCTGCCCGCTTTGCTGTTTGGAAAGATACGACCCCGACCGGGCAGCGCCCGCGCCAACTGCGGTTTTTTACGGGCATCTGATAGACCCTTACCGCAAGCGCAGCACGGCCTTTACAAACGAATAACAATCCAGCGCCGAACATGGCGCACCTTTTACACCAATAAAAACAAAGTTGCGGTGAAATAGTTCCTGCTCGGCCATCAAATGGCCCATTCTAGGAACTATTCCACCGCAACTAAGATTGGGAAACCGCGTAACCTTAAAGCTCTAATTCATTCAAACGGAGGATCGCAACAATATAGATCTTGAGCGCCTGTTTAAGCTGGTCCTCGTTGGCGCACTCGTTGGGGCCGTGCATCTGGCCGCCCCACGCGGGCAGCTCCAGGCCGGTCTCTTCGGGGCCAAACGAGACGGCGCGGGCAAAGTTGCGCGCGTACGTGCCGCCGCCCATGGCAAAGGGCTCAGCATGCTTGCCCGTAAACTCGTTATAGGTATCAATAAGCGCCTTCACGGCCGGATCATCGGCAGAGACCGAGAACGGCACCTTTGCATGACCCACGCGACACGTCACGTCAAAGCGCCCCACAAGCGGCTCGAGCTGCTCGCGGATGGTATCGGCGCTCGTGCTGTCGGGGAAGCGCACGTCGATGACCTGCTCAATATGGCCATCCGCCACGCGGATGACGCCAGCGTTGCAGGTAAGCGGGCCAAACGCCGAGCTCGTCGCATCGATACCCAGGCCGCGGCCATAGGCGTCTGCATGTACAAAGGCCAGGAACTTGACGAACTCGTGCTCGGCAGGCGTCAGCAGGCGCTCGTCACGGGCACCAAACGCGTCCTCGGCCTCGCGCAGGTACGTCACGATCAGGCCGACGGCGTTGATGGTGCCCTCAGGCATCGAAGCGTGGCCGCCAATACCGTGGGCGAAAATCTGCGCATGCCCGTTATCAAGCGCCGTGATCTCCAGGCGGTCGACGTTCTCAACGGGCGCCGGCAGCTCATCGGCGGCAATCGCAAGCTCGCAGATGGACTGCGACGGAATGGCATTGCTCGCCTCGGAGCCGCTCCACGACACGATGCGCCCGCCGTCGATCTTGGGGCTCACGAACGTCGCCCCAAACTGGCCCTTCTCGGCATTGCAGACCGGGAACTCGGCATCAGGCGTAAACAGAAAGTCAGGGTTGGGGTAGTTCTCCAGATAATGGTGAACGTCGGACATGCCCACTTCCTCATCGCAGCCCAGCAGCGCGCGGAAGGTGTAGCGCGGCACAATGCCGTGCTTGAGCAGGTACGCGCCGGCATAAAGCGACAGCACTGCCGGGCCCTTGTCGTCGATCACGCCGCGACCGAGCAACCAGCCCTCGCGACGCTCCATCGCGAACGGGTCGGTGTTCCAGCCAGGGCCGGCGGGAACCACGTCCACGTGGCAGATAGTCGCGAGCTGCTTGTCGCCGCGGCCCGGGATATCGGCGATTCCCGCATAGCCCTCGTCGTCGCTCGTCTGATAGCCGAGCTTCTGCGCAATGCCGAGCGCGCAATCGAGCGCGTCACGGACCGGGCGGCCAAACGGCGCGCCGGGCTCCGCATCGGCAGAAACTGCCACGGAAGGATAACTCACCAGCTGCTCGATATCAGCGACGACATCCTCCCAGACCTCGTCGACATACTCAGCGACGCTCTGCTCCACCTGATTCATGGACGACCTCCTTACCAATGAGCGACGGGTACGCCCGCCCCTCACATTATGTCTATTAGATAGCGAAAAGTTTAGCAAGCTCGGCCACCGAGTGCACCACCGCATCGGCGCCCGCGGCCTCGTGCTCCCCCGGCGCTGCCGCGCCCGAATAGATGCCGATGCACGGCACGCCCATCGCGTGCGCGCCCTCCACATCGTTAAAGCGATCGCCGATCATCACGGCATCGTCGGCCGTCGCGCCGAGGGCCGCCAGGGCATCGCGAACCGAATCGGCCTTGGTCTCGCGTCCCTGCGGCGGATTCATGCCAACCACCGCCTCAAACTGCGAAAGCCCAAGCTCGCCCACCATGTCAATGCACTTTGCCTCCATGCGTGACGTCGCCACGGCCAAGCGATGCCCCTGCGCGACAAGGCCATCGAGCAGCTCGGGGATTCCATCGAACACGGGATACTCTTCCGGTCCCAGCTCATCAAAAAAGGCACGGTACTCGTCGGCCACCACAAGCGACTCCTCGCGCGTAAAGCCGTAAAAGTCGTGGAAGCTCTTCCACAGCGGAGGCCCGATCATGCGACGCAGGTCACCCATCTGCGCCTCCGAAAACCCGCGCGCGGCCAACGTCTTGCGCGTCGAGGTCATCACCGCTCGACCCGTATCTGCCACCGTGCCATCGAAATCAAACAGCACGACCGGCCGCTTGCATATCTCCAGCGCCTCCATCGGCATCCCTCTTCCCCAGTTGACGATTTCCACACCGACACTTCAAACTGTTGACTATTCAACAATTGAACCTATAAATGTGGAACGACTCCACTATACTTGTCGCACTTTGCTCTCAGAAGGCGGCGCTGCCGCGCCCCAACGAAAGGTGCAATTATGTCTTTTGCCATCATAACCGACTCCACGTCGGACATCTCCCCCGCCCGCGCCCAAGAGCTCGGCATTTACGTGATTCCGCTACATGTGATTATCGAGGGCGAGGACCTGCTCGACCAGGTGCAGATTACCGCCGAGGAATACGTCGCCCGCATGGCTGGCTCCGAGGAGTTGCCGCACACCTCGCAGCCGAGCGCCGGCGAGTTCAAGGCACTCTTTGACCGCGTGCGCGCCGACGGCCACGATAGCGCCATCTTTATCTCGCTGTGCAGCGAGTGGTCCGCCTGCTATGCCAACGCCAGCCTGACGGCCGAAACGCACGAGCTCGACGTGCGCTGCATCGACTCGCGCACCGGCTCGGGCGCCGAGGGCCTGCTGGTGGAGTACGCGCTGGCCATGCGCGAGGACGGCCGCAGCCTGGACGAGACCGAGGCGCAGATCCGCGCGACGCTGCCCGACGCCCACCTGCTGCTGATTCCCCGCACGCTCGAGAATCTCGTTAAGAACGGCCGCGCGCCCAAGCTCGCCGGCCAGCTCACGCAAATGCTCAGCATTCGCCTGGCCGTTTCGCCGGAGTGGAAATCGGGCGAGATCAAGGCCATAAAAAAGGGCCGCGGTGCCAAGCGCATCGTTACCAACACCATGGCCGATTGCCTCGCATTTTTGGCCGAGTATCCGGGCTCCAGCGTGCGCGTGCTCACGACCGGCGCCGCCGAGGAGCAGGAGCTTGTCAACGAGGCACTCGCGGGTCAGGATTACGTAGACGCCGGCACCGGCCCCATCGGCTGCACCATCGCCACCCACGTAGGCGTCGACGCCATCGCCATCAGCTACTGCCCCCGCTACCAGCCAACTCACTAGGGACGCCCACATCAGTTGCGGTGGAATAGGGACTGTTTTTGGCTTATTAGCCGCCAATCAATCCCTATTCCACCGCAACTTAGAAATCGGCAATCAGCCCTGCGGACCCTGGAACAGCTCCTCATGAGAGCCCATTCTGACCAGCCGGATCACAGGATTAGTCTTATGCGGCAAGTAGAGAACGACCACGTCGACCAAGCCATCGGATAGATGGAAATCGATGTGGCCGTTGTAGTTGCCGCCCGGGTTTGAAAGCTCATGGGCGCCATATTCCGCGGGAAGCGAGCCGTGAGCTGCAAGCTCTGCGACCGCCGCCCTAAACTCGGTTTTTAGCTGCGGATGGATGCGCATCGTCCGTTTGTAATCCGCCTTAAACTGAGCCTCGACTTTAATCTCAAACATCGCTAGTCCTCATCGAGGAACGATATAAGCTCATCAGCGTTATTGAATGACGGGCTGTCGTCCGTCAAAATCCCCAACTCATGAGCCTCGGCGATCACCATGGCGCGTCTCGTCGCCTCGTTGGGCACCTCTGCCCTTCCTACGATCTCAAAAGGAATCTTTCGCTGATTTACCAGCTGCCGAACAGCAAGGTTGAGATACGAATTGAGACTTAGACCAACCGTATCCAAGAACTCAGTCGCCTGCTCCTTGAGCCCCTCTTCGATGCGAACCGTCGTAGGCTTAACCGTTGCAGTGGACATACGCGACCTCCTCGCCTCGTCTTTTGCATCAGTATACCCAATTTAGATGGCAGACTGATGTTAAATAGCATCAGTCTGCCATTCACAATACTACAACGACAGGCACGCTCGCCCTATATCAACCCGCTCAGGGCGATGTCGACGGCCTCGTTGAGGTCGTCGGTGATGTGGACGAGGTCTGGATCGAGCGGGCTAATCATGCCGGCATCCATCACCGGGCCGTTGAGCCAGTCGAACAGGCCTTGCCAGTACTCGCTGCCCACCAGTACGAGCGGCATGCGCTTGACCTTGTGCGTCTGCACCAGCGTGAGCACCTCGAACATCTCGTCGAGCGTGCCGAAACCGCCGGGGAACACGATGGCACCCGAGCTGTACTTAACGAACATGGTCTTACGCACAAAGAAGTAGCGGAAGTCCATACCCAGGTTCACGTATTTGTTGAGCCCCTGCTCGTGCGGAAGCTCGATACCCAAGCCGACCGACTTGCCGTTGGCACTCGCCGCCCCCCTGTTGGCCGCCTCCATAATGCCGGGGCCGCCGCCGGTGATAACCGCCACGCCGCGCTGCGCGATCTTGCGGCCGACCGTGCGCGCCGCCTTGTAGAGCGGATCGGTCTTGGGCGTGCGGGCACTGCCGAAGATGGTCACCGCGGGCCCGAGCTCGGCAAGCGCGCCAAAGCCATCGACGAATTCTGCCTGAATACGAAGGACGCGCCACGGATCGGCATGCAACCAGTCGGTTGAATCTTCGGGCGCCAGCAGGTTGGCGTAGGTGTTGTCCTTAGGAATCATGGGGCCGCGCATGACCACGGGGCCGCGGCGGTACGTCTCGTCGTAGGCGGGCTCGCCCTCGACGTTCTCATTCTTAATCATGGGTGCTCCTATCGAAAATAGAAACGGGCGGGATCGACGCCATGCGTCAAACACCCGCCCGAGCATCAACTATTCGGTATGGTACCCACGATACATCAAGCACTTGCAAGCTATCGGTCAGCGGTCGCGCAGCCGGTGTCAGCGAATGCGACGACCGGCTGGCGCTCGACCATTGCCGTTGCCCACGCTCTGCAAGCGTGTCTGTCGCCCTTAGTAATCCACCGCGGCAGGGCTGTTCATCCAGTCGCTCACGAACGCGCCGTAACGGCCCTCGATAATGGCCTGGCGGGCACGCTGCATAAGGTTGAGCAGGTAGTAGATGTTGTGCATCGACAGCAGAATGCCGCCGAGCATCTCCTTCTGCGTGACCATGTGGCGAATGAGTGCGCGGCTGTAGCCGCCCGTGCACACCGGGCAGGTGCAGGTGGGATCGATGGGGCCGTCGTCGTGCGCAAAGCGCGCGTTGCGGAAGTTGAGGCGACCCTCGCTGGAGAACGCCGTACCCATGCGGCCCGTGCGCGTCGGCAGCACGCAGTCGAACATGTCGATGCCCACGCCCACACCGCGCACGAGGGTGGTGGGGTTGCCGACGCCCATCAGGTAGCGCGGCTTGTGCTTGGGCATGTACTCGCTTACGAGCGGTGCCAGGGTCTCGAACATGGTCTCGTGGTCCTCGCCCACCGAGTAGCCGCCGATGCCGTAACCGGGGAAGTCGCCGCACTCCTCCAAATGGCGCAGCGAGCGCAGGCGCAGATCTAGGTGCATGCCGCCCTGAACAATGCCAAAGAGCGCCTGGTCGTCGCGGGTATGCGCCTTATAGCAGCGCTCGGCCCACATACTCGACAGCTCAACGGCGCGCTCAACGTAGGCGCGCGTGGCGGGATAGCCCGGACACTGGTCGAGCTGCATGCAGATGTCGGAGCCGAGCTTCATGGCGATTTCCATGTTGTCCTCGGGCGTCCAGAACACGTGGCGACCGTCGTAATCGTTGACGATAAAGCGCACACCCTCGTCGGTGAGCTTGACGGCGTCGTTGTGGCTGAACACCTGGAAGCCGCCCGAGTCGGTAAGAATGGGGCCATGCCAGTTCATAAACTTGTGCAGTCCGCCCAGCTCGGCGATGGTGTCCTCGCCGGGACGCATGGACAGGTGATAGGTATTGGCAAGCACGATCTGGGCGCCGAGCTGTTTGACGGTCTCGGTAGGAATACCCTTGACGTTTGCCTTGGTGCCCACGGGCATGAAAATCGGCGTCTCGATGTCGCCGTGCGGGGTATGTAGCACGCCGGCGCGCGCGTGCGTGGTCGGATCCTCGGCGATCAGATCGAATTTAAAAAGGCTCTGGTCCATAAACTGGAACTCCTTGGTTGCGGTTCATACGCAAACCATTATACGGGCAACCCGCAAAGAGCACCGACTCGACAGAAACTGGTGCATTAAACGACTAGTCGTCGGGGACAATCTTCAGCGCCATCTTGCAAAGGAGTGTCCCAATCTGCTGGCACTTAGGGACTGTCCCCAAGTGCCAGCAAGAGTGTCCCTTATGACTAGTCATTTAAGAACGTCCCCAACGACTACGAGATCATCTCCAACAGCCAAGGCAACGCCGATGCTCTGGCGACGTCAGCGAGCGGTCGCCCTGGTGACCGCGCAGCGTCGAGCCGTTACGCGGTTTGGAAAAACAGCGTAACCCCTACGGCCGCTGGCCCATGCCACCCTCGAGGGTGACAGTCTCGCCGTTCATGTACTTAAAGTCGGGACCGCAGAGCTGAACGACCACGTGACCGATTTCCTTCTCGACGTCGCCGTAGTGGCCTGCCGGCGGCATGTGGACATTGGCCTTGAACGCCTCGGGATAGGCATCCTGGAAGTTCTCGAGCGCAGCGGTCCAAGCAAGCGGACAAACGATATTGACGTTGATGCCGTCCTTGCCCCACTCGTTGGCGGCAACGCGAGTCAGACCACGGATGCCCTCCTTGGCGGCGGCATAGCTGCACTGACCATAGTTGCCAAACAGGCCGGCGCCCGAGGCAAAGTTGACCACGGAGCCCTTGGTCTCCTTCAGGTGCGGATAGGCCTTCTGCATGTACAGATAGGTGGCATACAGACCGGAATAAATGGCCAGGTTAAACTGATCCATGGTGTGGTCGGCGATGGTCACACCCGAGGCGCTGGCCTGAGCATTGTTGACGACAGCGTCGATGCGGCCGAACTCCTCAATGGCCTTGTCGATAACGTTCTGGACGACAGCCTCGTTGTCCTGACCAGCCGAAACATCGGCCTGAACAGGCAGAACCTTGACACCGTACTCGGCCTCGAGGGACTCCTTGGCGGCCTCGAGCTTGGCGACGTTGCGGCCAGTGATAACGAGGTTCGCGCCCTCCTTGGCAAAAGCGATATCGATGCCGTAACCGATGGAGCCAGCGGAGCCGTCCTTAAGCGTGGCCTTGCCGCCGCCGGTGACGATCACGGTCTTACCAGTGAAAAGTCCCATATAAAGTCCTTTCAAATCGCGACGGGCGCACCCGCCGACTGCGCGCATCCAAATAAACGCGCCAAAAGCTGAAATGCAACTTTAACGGGTTCAAGTGAAAAATAAAGTCCATGGCAGGCGAACGGCGCAACGTCTTTCGGCGAAGGGAATGTCAAGTAAAAATTGGATAGAGTGGCCGAGTTTTTGCTATCGACGCGAGTCATCGAACACGTTTTGAAACTTTGCTGCGGCGCGCGGGAAGTCGGCGCGAGACTTTATCATAGGGTGACAAACAACGATGAGGAGCACATACCTATGACAGACGAGCTGGACCCCCAGACTCAACAGCATATTGATGATTCCGCAGACGTCACCGCAGATGCTGATGCTGTGACCTGCGATGATATTGACCTCGACGACCCCATCTTGGACGAAAGCGCTACGGCGGAAACCCCTGGCGCCGAAGATGCAGGCGAGCAAAACGACGATGCGCCCGCTCAGGATGACGACCCCGTACAGGATGCCGCCCCGCAAGCTGCGGGCCCTATCGAGGTGTCTTCGGAAGAAGAGCTCGACGCCGTCATGGACTCCATGATGGATGCCGTCAAAGCGATGAAAGACGCCGTGGCCGACGCCGACATTGATGCCGAGGAAGAGGAGGCCGCCGAGGCGGCCTCGACCTTTGTACCCGGCGAGACTCCGGTTGCCGACCAGGGCAGCACCATGCCCTCGTTTCTGCAGCTCGAGCACCCCACGATTGGCGCCGATGCGGTCGACCCGCACGCAGCAGGCTTTTCTGTGGTCGAGGGCGGCACCGGCAACATCTCCGTGCCGCAGGCTGCCGATGCGGATGCTGCCGACACCGCTCGCCCGACCGCCTCGCACTCCCCCGCCGCGAGCCGCGATCTGGGGACCGCTGTCTCGAACACCGCGAACGCCGTGGGCACCTTTATCGCTCAGGGCGCCTCGGCCATGCGCGAGATGAACGCCGCGAAAAAGGCACTTGCCGATGCCCGCGCCCATCTGGCCGAACTTGAGCAGCGCATTGCCGATCAGGCCGAGGAACTCGAGACGCGCCAGGATATCGCAGGCCGCTACGACCAGATCGTCGCCGACCAGCGCCAGGCGATTGCCACGGCCCAAAAGACTGCAGTGGCCGCCGAGATTGGCCGTGATGCCCACGCCGCCAAAGCGACAGAGCTCAAGGGTCAGTTCGAACAAATGAAGACAGAGGATGACGCGACTGAGCTCCGCCTGAAGGCCGCGCTCGACGCCGTGGAGGCCCGCGAGGCGAGCTCGCGCGAAACCGGCAACCGCCTCGTTCGGCGTCTTGAGGATTCCAAGCGCATCCGCGACAAGGTGAAAGCCGAGCGAGACGCCGGCATTGCGGCCGCACAACAAACCGTCGACGCCACGCGCGCCCAGCTCGAGACGCTGCGTCATGAGTATGCCGAGCTGCAACGCAATCCCTCGGCAAATCCCGCCAACTATACGGTGCGAACCAGCGAGCTCTCGATGCAGATCTCCGACACGGCAGATGCCCTGCGTAAAGCCGAAGAAGATGTCCCGCGCATTACCGCCGACCTTGAGCACTCGCTTGCCGCAGCCGAGCAGGCCGTCGAACAGGCGCAAGCCCCCATCGCCGACGCTAAGCGAGCCCATCAGGCCGTGACGGCAGAGGCCGATGCCGCACGCGACGAGCTGCAGACGGCGAAGACTGCCGCCACGACGCGCCAGCGCGAACTGCGCGAGAAGATCGCTGCCGAGGACAAGGCACGCCGCGACCAAGAGCAGAGCATAGCCAACGCCCAAGCAGATGCCGCGCATGCGCAGTCGATTATCGAGCAGGCGACCGAGGTGCACGACCACCCAGAGATCACTGAGTCGCTTGCAGGATCCTTGGCCCGAGACAAAGCCGAACACGCCGAGACCGAGCGAGAAGTCGCCCAGCTCGAGGCCACCGAGGACGCGGTGCGCGAGCGTACCCGCGACTCACGCATCAAATTCACCGGCGCCATCGTCTGCATCGTCGCCGCAATCCTAGTGATCATCCTAGTCTGGCTGTTCGCAAGCAAGTAAACCGGCTGCCAAAAAAACGCTCAACGCAGTTGCGGTGAGATAGTTCCTGTTTAGCCTCAAAAAAGGCCAGTTCAAGAACTATCTCACCGCAACTTATTAGATTGATGCAAGGTAGTCATTGGGGACGTTCTTAAACGACTAGTCGAACAAGAACGTCCCCAATGACTACATCGACAACCAAAGAAATGCCGATGTTATGGCAGAGTCAGCGAGCGGGTCGCATTTGAGGCAAGGTGACGTGAATCAAAACCACCCCTAAAAGGGGTGGTTTGCTCTTAGGGTATAACCCTTGGATTTCCGGCACGCGTCTAAAGGCGCCGGCCCTCACGGGGTTCGGGCCGCATGCAGGTTGACCCGTGACGGGCCGGTCAAACCGGCGCTACTTGCGCCCCGGCCCCCTATCGAAGGGGTCCTCGTACTCCTTGACGCTCAGCCGGTCGATCGCGATGTCGGCCTTCTCCTGCTCCCTGATGTACTTCGCGACGGTGGCCTCGTTCAGGCCGACGGTGGACACGTAGTAGCCCTCGGCCCAGAACTTCCTGTTGCCGAACTTGTACTTCATGTTCGCGTGCTTGTCGAATATCATCAGCGAGCTCTTCCCCTTCAGGTAGCCCATCACGCTCGATACGCTGTACTTCGGCGGTATCGCCAGCAGCATGTGGACGTGGTCGGGCATCAGGTGCCCCTCGATGATCTCTATCCCCTTGTACTGGCAGAGCCTCCTGAAGATCTCCCCAAGGTCGGACCTTATTTGGTTGTAGATGACTTTGCGCCTATACTTCGGCGTGAACACGACGTGGTACTTGCACATCCACTTCGTGTGCGACAGGCTGTAGGCCTTCTGGGCCATACGCCACCACCGCCCTCTCGACTCGGATTCCTTGCGGCCTGAACAATCGCAAGTGTCCGGCGAGGGGGCGGCTTTGTAAAGCCGTTTGGCCCCACCCGCATAGCGGGTGGTTTCTGATGCGGCGCGCTGCGCGCCCCGCACAGGCTAAAGCCCGTAACGAAAGGGCGCTGACCTTCTGGTCGCGCCCTTGAAGTTGAACGTCAGATTGTCCAAATGCGGCCCGCGCAGCGTCGGCCGGTTACGGCGTTTGGAAAACGCCGTAACCTACTGAATGAGCATCGCGTCGCCAAAGCTGAAGAAGCGGTAGCGCTCCTCGATGGCGGCGGCGTAGGCATCCATGATCTGGTCGCGGGTGGCAAGCGCGCTCACGAGCATCATGAGCGTGGAGCGCGGCACGTGGAAGTTCGTGATCAACGCGTCGACCACGTGATAGGTCGAGCCGGGCATGAGGTAGAGCTGCGTTGTCGCGTTCTCGCGCACCACGATGTCGCCGCGGCCGAGCGTGTCGGCCCCGTCCTCGCGGCCCTCAAAATAGCGCGCCGTCACAGCCGGATCGGACACCGGCGCGTCCGCGTCAAACGCGCTCTCGAGCGAGCGCACCGCGGTGGTGCCGACGGCGATCACACGATGACCCTCGGCCTTGGCCTTGTGCACGGCATCGACAACCTCCTGCGACACGTGGTAGCGCTCGGTGTGCATCACGTGCTGCGTGGGGTCGTCCTCCTCCACCAGACGGAAGGTATCGATACCCACCTCGAGCTCGACGGCGGCAAACTTCGCACCCTTGGCCTCGATAGCGGCCATGAGCTCGGGCGTGAAGTGCAAACCCGCCGTAGGAGCGGCAGCCGAGTGCTCCTCCTTCATGGCGTAGACGGTCTGGTACTTCTCGGGATCGCCCTCGTAATCGGTAATGTAGGGCGGCAGCGGCACGTGGCCGGCAGCGTGGATGGCCTCGTCGAGCGTGCGCGGGTCGCCGGCGGCATTGCAACCGGCCGGCTCAAAACGCACCAGACGGCCGCCGCGGCTATCGGTGACAAAGTCGACAACCTCGGCTGTCAGCACCACGGGAGCCCCCTCGGGCGCATGGGCGCCACCGGCGCGATACTCAATATGAGCACCGGGCTTCAGGCGCTTGCCCGGCTTGACCAAGCACTCCCAAACATGGCCCAGCGGATCCACGTCCTCGCGGCGCTTGAGCAGCAGAGTCTCGACCACGCCGCCCGAGCCGGCTTTGCGACCGATCAGGCGAGCCGGCATCACGCGCGTCTGGTTGATGACGAGCACGTCGCCCGGCTCGATATAGTCGATGATGTCGCGGAAGATGCGGTGCTCAACGGTACCGCCGTGCTCCAGCGGCGTTCCCGCCTGGGAGCCCTTGCGATCCACCACCAGAAGGCGGCAGGAGTCGCGCGGCTCGGCAGGAGCTTGGGCAATCAGTTCCTCGGGAAGGTTGTAGTCAAAATCATCGGTACGCATAGACACGTCGGATACTCCTTATATAGCTAAAGTCCGCTCTACATCCTAGCAGGCTGACGTCCCAAATGAACTACTTTTTGGCGGCTTTGCGCTCGTCGCGGATGCGGGCGCGGTCCATGGCCGCCTCGACAGCCGAGAAGCGGCAACCACAGTAGTTCTGCCGATACATGCCCAGCTCGCGCGAACGACGCGTGGCCTCGGGGTAATACGGACGAAAATCACGAATCACCGGAGTGGGACCGCGGGCGGCAGCCAGACGCTCCAACACATCATTGCAGGTTTCGAACAACTGGTACGGCGAGACGGCGAGCGTCGTGCCCACAAACTCAAACCCGCGCTCCTGGGCCACGCGGCACGCCTCGGCCAAGCGCAGGGCATAGCACGCGCGACAGCGACGAGGCCGATCGGCGCCCAGCGGTGCCACGCCGGTCTCCCAGCGATCGCGGTCCTCCCCTGCCTCGATGAGCTCGATGTCGCCATCGACACACCACCGGCGCAGCTCGTCCAAGCGGCGCTGCCATTCATCGCGCGGTTGAATATTGGGGTTGGTCCAGCAAATCGTGGGCTCAAACCCTTCCTCGCGCAGCAGGCGGACCGGCTCAAGCGAGCACGGCGCACAGCACGCATGCAGCAACAACGGCTTCATCGACATCTCCTCACCCGAAAAAGCGCACGCCGAAGGACGTGTCCTCGCAGGCGACAATGCGGCGGTCGCGCAAGATGGTCCGCATGTAATACCAGTCGCCCACACAGCCCGACAAATGCAAGCCGGCCGCCAGGTAGCACAGCAGCGGATAGCCCGAGAACGCAAACCCCAGGGCAAACGCTGTCGTCACAACAACCGTAGGCGCCAGGCAAACTGCCACGTACCGCCGGCGCGAATACACCACGCCCTCGGCGCAGGCATAGATCATCGCTGTCTCGCGATTCGCCCCAAAGGTCACCTTCGCGCCCGCAGGCGCCAGCAGCTTAAAGAACACCGCGTGCACCAGCTCGTGCACGGCAAATGACGCCGCCGAAACCGCAGCCAAGCCGACTATCCAGCCCAAGACGGCCGTCCAACCGCCCGCGTCAGCCGCATCCAGGTCAGCGGGCCCGCCCATCAGCATAAACACCGGCACCAGGCACACGGCAAATGCGCCGAGCACGGCTATCCCCCACACAAAGCAGGCGTGCAGAAATTCCTCGTCTTCAAACGCATGTATGTTGGAAATCTCATTCATAACATCTTAGGATAGCGCCCCTGCCACGTACCCGTCCGCATGTGCGATAATGTCGAACGATATGCACGAATTGACCACCGCGTCGCCAGGCCTTGCGCCCGGCCGCGCTCTTACCATATGCGAAGGAGTCCCATGGCATCCAAATACTCCATGAACGACCGTCCCAGCTGGCCTCGACGCGCCATCGTTACCGCCGGCGAGCCCTATGGCAACAAGGGCCTTCACTTTGGCCACGTCGGCGGCGTCTTTGTCCCGGCCGACTTCTTCGCCCGCTTCCTGCGCGACCGTCTGGGCCGCGAGAACGTCATCTTCACCTCGGGCACCGACTGCTATGGCTCGCCCATCATGGAAAGCTACCGCAAGCTCAAGGAGAACGAGGGCTACGACAAGTCCATTAGCGAGTATGTCGAGTCCAATCACTCCCGCCAGGCCGCGACCCTCAACAACTACAACATCAGCTGTGACATCTACGGCGGCTCGGGCCTTGAGCCGGCGGCCCAGATCCACAACGAGGTAACCGCTGAGATTATCGAGCGCCTGCACGAGCAGGGCACCATCTCCAAGCGCTCCACGCTGCAGTTCTACGATGCCAAGGCCGGCACGTTCCTCAACGGCCGTCAGGTGATCGGCCGCTGCCCCATCCAGGGCTGCAAGTCCGAGAAGGCCTATGCCGACGAGTGCGACCTGGGCCACCAGTTTGAGCCCGAGGAGCTCATCGCGCCTAAGAGCCAGCTCACCGGCGAGGTGCCCGAGCTGCGCCCGGTAGACAACCTCTACTTCGACCTGCCGGCCTACCTCGACTTTATGAAGACCTATACCGACAAGCTCGCCCAGAACCCGCAGGTTCGCTCCGTGGTCTCCAAGACCATGGAGGAGTGGCTGCTGCCGGCTCAGCTCTACATCCAGAACAAGTTCCGCGAGGCCTTCGATGCCGTCGAGGATCAGCTTCCCGAGCACACCGTGCTGGAGCCCGAGGGCAACAAGAGCAGCTTTACCGTCACCTTCCCCAGCTGGAAGGAGCGCGACGATGCCCACGCGGTGCTCGCCAACGGCGGCGTGCGCTTCCGCAGCGGCAAGGCGCTCGTACCCTTCCGCATCACCGGCAACATCGACTGGGGCGTTCCGGTGCCCGAGGTCGATGGCGTCTCCGACGTCACCTGCTGGTGCTGGCCCGAGAGCCTGTGGGCTCCCATCAGCTATACGCGCACCGTGCTCGCACGCGATGCCAAGGCCGCCGGCGTGACCGAGGGCGTCGCCGCCCAGGATGCCGCCCTCATGGGCGAGCCCGCCGCCGATTCCACGCAGGTCCCCGCGCCCACCTACCAGCACAGCTCGCTCGACTGGCGCGACTGGTGGTGCTCTGACGACGCTCAGATCTACCAGTTTATCGGTCAGGACAACATCTACTTCTACTGCATCGCTCAGACCGCCATGTGGGAGGCCCTGGGCTGGGACCTCACGCAGAGCACTGTCAGCGCCTGCTACCACCTGCTCTACATGGGCAAAAAGGCCAGCTCGTCCTCGCAGACGCCTCCCCCGCCGGCAGACGACCTGCTCAACCACTACACCTGCGAGCAGATGCGCGCGCATTGGCTGTCGCTCGGCCTGTCCGAGAAGCCAGTGAGCTTTAGCCCCAAGGCATACGACACGCGCGTGACCGGCAAGGACAAGGACGGCAACGAGGTGCGTGCCTGCGACGACAAGCGTGTCATCGATCCGGCCCTTAAGGAGAGCGCGCTGCTGACCGGCGTCTTCAACCGCCTGGCCCGCAGCTGCTTCTACGGCGTCGCCATCAAGGAGGGCGACGAGAGCCCCTATCGCAACGGCTGCATCCCCGCCGGTGCCGCCTCCGCCACCGTGATCGAAGCCGCCGAGCAGGCAGCCCTCGCCTTTGAGCAGGCCATGTACAAGTTCGAGACGCACCGCGCACTCGCCGTGTGCGACGACTACCTGCGCGCCGCCAACAAGCGCTGGAGCGACGCCTCCAAGGCCGCCAACAAGCTCGAGGGTAACGAGGCAAACGTCGCGATGACGCAGGCCCTCGTCGACGCCTTTACCGAGCTGCGCGTGGCGACCGTGCTCATGCACGGCATCGTCCCGGCCGGCTGCGAGCTCATCTGCGAGTACTTCGACGTCGATCCGGTCGCCTTCTTTAGCTGGGACAACATATTTGCCTCCACGGACGAGTTCGTGGAAAGCCTGGGCGAGAAGCCCGGCGAGCACCGCGTGAAGCCGCTGCCCCCGCGCTTCGACTTCTTCAGCAAGCACGAGAGCCAGTACTAAAACAACACTCGACATGTAATGGAATGGGAAGGAAAGACGGATGTCCAAGCCGCGTCGTCGTAAGCAGAAAAAGCAGGTCAAGGCCGAGCTCAAGCTCAGGCAGTTTGCTGCTACCGAGCTTTCTGACCAGCTTGCCGCCCAACACTCCGCCGCCGACCTGCCGCGCTTTATGGTCGACACGGTCGCCGGCGCCTATGCGCCCGCCGATGCCAAGCTCATGATCGAGGGCTTCGGCGCCGCGGCCACACGCCCGGTCACGCTGCGCGCCAACACGCTCAAGGCGACCGCCGAGGACATCGCTGCGGCGCTCGGTGCCGCCGGCATCGTCCACAACCCCGTCGCCTGGTACCCAGACGCCTTTATCCTGCCCGAGGCCCAGGTTTCCGATCTGTGGGATCTCGACATCTACCGCGACGGCAAGATCTACCTGCAGAGCCTGTCATCCATGATGCCGCCGTTGGTCCTGGGCGCCCAGGCAGGCGAGGACATCCTGGACATGTGCGCAGCCCCCGGCGGCAAGACAACGCAGATCGCCGCCCTCACCCAGGGACAGGCGCACCTCACCGCCTGTGAGATGAGCATTCCCCGCGCCGAAAAGCTTGAGTCCAACCTCCACCGCCAGGGTGCCAAAAACGTGCCCGTCATGCGTATCGACGCACGCGAGCTCGACGAGTTCTTCCGCTTTGACCGCATCCTGCTCGACGCTCCCTGCACCGGCACGGGCACCGTCATCAGCGGCAACGAGAAAAGCCTGCGCGGCCTGACCGAGCAGCTGCTGAGCAAGTGCGCCCGCTCGCAGCGCGCGCTTCTGGACCGCGCCATGGGAGCCCTCAAACCGGGCGGCACGCTCGTCTATTCGACCTGTTCAATCTTGCCGCAGGAAAACGAGGACGCCCTGCAAGAGGCCCTCGACAAGCATATGGACTGCGAGCTCATCCCCCTCGACGGCACGCCAAGCGAAAGTGAAGCACGCCGCGCCCAGGATGCCGGCGAGGAGCCGCGCATCGAGTCCAACGCTCTGACCGAAGCCATTGCCGCCGGTCAGGTATCGGCCATCGCCAACGGCCTGCCCGGCACGCTCACCATTCCGCCTAGCCGCGACTTTGAGGGCTTCTACATTGCCCTGATCCGAAAACGCAGCTAGCGCACGGATCCAAAACTCAACAAGCTATTTCTGTGCGCGTTTGCCCTGCTGGTCGCGATGCTGTTTAAGCATCGCACGCTCCTTGCGCTCGGCCCTTTTGCCCTTAATGGCCGTGACCACAAAGTAGATGACCGCGGCGGCAACGATTGCGCCCACACACAGGCCAATCGAGCCAAACATTGCTGTCAATTCCATACCGCGTCACCTCTCTTTTAAACGGGACTTTCAAGATAGCACCTCGATCCCCGCCACCACAGCTCCTTCACGTTCGCCGGCCCTTCGGTCTAACGGATGGCGCGGCGGGGAAAAATCAACTCGTCAAACGATTTAGCATTCGCAATTCCGGCTGCATAGCGCCGGCCGTTATCACATAGAATCGAGCCTCCATGGATACCCTCAACGATCTAAATGAGCGCGTCGACGCCTTCGTCGGCACCAGCTCCTTCGACACGCCTGCCGCGGCAAACGACCAAGCTCCCATCGATGTGCCCGCCGAGGTTCACGAGGACATCGTCGCCTCGGTCGATTTCTCCGAGGTCGAGCTCGCAGACGAGTTCACCGAGCCCCAGGTAGCCGTGACCCCCAACGGACTGCTCCCCATGGAGCCACTGCCCATCGACGGACGTTTGCGCAAGGCGGCCCTTCGCATGCCCGACGAGATCGAGGAGGCCAGCGGCTTTACGCTCTTCGGCCGCCGCATCAAGTCGCTCATTTACACCACCGATGTCGCGGTTATCCGCAACTCCAACGCCGATGCCGTCTTTGCCGTTTACCCCTTCACGCCGCAGCCGGCCATTACGCAGGCACTGTTGACCGTCGCCGAGTGCCCGGTCTTTGTAGGCGTGGGCGGCGGAACTACGACCGGTAAGCGCTCCGTGCAGATGGCAGCCGTCTCCGAGATGCAGGGCGCGGCGGGCTGCGTGGTCAACTCCCCCGCCACCGCCGGGATGGTCGAGCACATCACCAACATCGCCGACATCCCTGTCATCGCCACGGTCGTACGTTGCGACGACGATGCGCATGCCAAGGTGCGCGCCGGAGCCAAGATTCTCAACATCGCGGCCGGCAAAAACACACCGCAGGTCCTACGCGAGCTGCGCGAGCACTATCCCAACCTGCCGCTCATCGCGCCGGGCGGCAAGACGCCCGAGAGCATCCGCGAAACCATCGCCGCCGGTGCCAACGCCATCATCTGGACGCCGCCTTCGGCCCAGCAGCTACAGGCCGACATGATGCAACGCTATCGCAAGATGAAGGAAGACGCCACACCTGTCATCTCGCGCGACGATGTGCCCATTATCGACCAGGTCGCCGCCGCCGAGGTCAGCCAGGTCGAGAACATGAATCCCGACGTGCCGATTCCCGACGAAGTCATCGAGCGCGTCGCTTCGATCCACGAGCGCGTCGAGGAGCATCGCGCCAACCGCGGCCTCAAGCCGTCACTGCACGGCTTTTTCTTCCGCGGAAAGAAGCGCTAGCAAAACATCTTGGCCCGCCCCACAAACGTGAGGCGGGCCGTTTTCGTTTGAGCAATCATGCAGCGACGTGATGGGGCAAATTAATCCACGCGCTTGTCGCCCATAAAGAAGAGCGCCACCGTACCAGGTCCGGTATGCGAGCCAATCAGAGTACCGATGTCATTGATCTCAATCTTGCCTTTAAGCTGCGGAACCTGTTCCCCAATCAGCGCCGCAACTGCCTCGGCATCCTCACGGCACGCCGAGTGCGACATGATGCACTTACCCGAATAATCCACACCGTCCTGCACGTGTGCCATCACGGTCTTGGCCATCTCGGAAATCGCGCGCTTCTTAGTGCGAATCTTCTCACGTGGCGACAGCTTACCTTCGCAATCGACCGTCATAAGCGGGCAAATCTTAAGCGCCGTGCCGATGATCGCGCTCGCAGCCGAAATGCGACCGCCTCGTAGGTAGCTCGACAGATCGGTCGAGAAGAACCAGTGGTGCAGGTTGAGTTTGTGCTCCTCGATCCAGGCAGCCGTCTCGTCGAGTGAAGCCCCGCTATCGCGCACGTCGGAGGCATATTCCAGCAACAGGCCAAAGCCCGAAGACGCCCCCAGCGAATCGATGACGCGCACCTTGCCGCCCTGGGGATAGCGATCCGCGAGCATCTGCGCCGCGACGCAGGCCGATCCATACGTGCCCGAAATACCCGACGACAACGTCAGGTGCAGCACGTCTTTACCCTCGGCAACAAACGGCTCCCAAAACTCCTCGTACTCGCCCACGCTCACCTGAGACGTCTTGGGCATGGCGCCCGCGGCAATCTGGGCAAAAAACTTGTCCGGCGTAATCGACTGATACAGATCGTCCGTATAGACAACATCGTCGATCTCGTAATGAAAACACACGACAGGGATATTGCGCGACGCAAAGAACTCACGGGTTCGGTCGGCGGCGGATTCACAGGTCAGGACATAATCACTCATATGAGGCTCCTTACTCATTGCTGCGCAAATTATCGCACAGTGAGCCTACATGCGGTACATATGTCCACTATTTACCAAATCGAACCAAAAATAGTGAACATCTTTACCACCATCGTCTCCACCGGCCCCACGCATAAATATCTGAGAAAACACCCTCTGTCGTCTCCACCCAACCAACACATCTACCTTCACTAAATCGATTTACCAAACCATTCAGCCGACAATTCAGCCGCTGGCGCAAAATCGAAACAAAAGCGGCGCATACTGATAAACGTTTGACGCTGTTTATCAGTTTTACCAGCCCCATCGGAAGGTGTTTCATGGTCGCATTCGATCGCAATCCGCAAGACTTCAAGTATCTGCGCCTGCTGTCGAGACAGTTCCCCACCGAGCAATCCGCATTCACCGAGATCATCAACCTCTCGGCCATCCTCAACCTGCCCAAGGGCACCGAGCATTTTATGAGCGATGTGCATGGCGAGTACGAAGCCTTTATGCACATCCTCAACAACTGCTCGGGCGTCGTGCGCGAGCATGTCGACGAGATCTTTGGCGACATGCTCTCCTTTGACGAAAAGGGCGAGCTGTGCACACTCATCTACTATCCGCGCGAGAAGATCGATCTTGTCCGCAGCCGGCGCGAGGACTCGCCCACCTGGTACAAGACCATGCTCGACCGACTCATTGTGGTCGCCCGCTCGCTTTCGAGCCGCTATACCCGCTCCAAGGTGCGTAAGGCCATCCCGCGCGATTACGCCTACATCATCGACGAGTTGCTGCACACGCATCCGGATGAGAACAACTACCGCGTGCGTTATCACGAGCGCATTATCGAATCCATCTTGGAGACCGCCAGCGCCGACGACTTTATCGAGTCGCTCGCCTCGCTCATCAAGCGCCTCGCCGTCGACCACCTGCACTTGGTGGGCGACATCTTCGACCGCGGTGGCGGCGCGGCCAAGATTATGGACCGCCTGCTCACCTATCATTCGCTCGACATCCAATGGGGCAACCACGACCTGCTGTGGATGGGCGCCGCTGCCGGCGAGCCCGCCTGCATCGCCACGGTGTTGCGCAACAACCTGCGCTACGACAACTACGAGATCCTCGAGAACGACTACGGCATCTCACTGCGCGAGCTCGTCGCCTTCGCCGACGCCACCTATACCGCCGGCGAGTGCATCAGCCCGCTGATCAAAGCCATCAACGTGCTGCTCTTTAAGCTCGAGGGGCAGATTATCCAGCGCCATCCCGAGTTCGACATGACCGACCGTCTGTTACTCGACAAGATCGATCACGACACCGGCACGGTCACGCTCGCCGACGGCAGCGTGTGGCCGCTCACGACCAACGACTTCCCCACCGTCGATCCGGCGGACCCTTACGCGCTCACGCCCGAGGAGCAGCACATCATCGACAAGCTCGTGTCCGAGTTTGTCACTGCCGACCACCTGCATCGCCATATCGATTTCCTCTATACCCACGGCTCCATGTACAAGGTCGCCAACGGCAACCTGCTCTTCCACGGCTGCGTGCCGCTCAACGAAGACGGCACCTTTAGCAGCATGAACTGCCTGGGCACCTGGCACGCCGGCCGCGATTATTTTGATTTCTGCGACCATATCGCCCGCCGCGCCTGGCGCGTCGGCGACCGCGATGCCCTCGACTGGATGTGGTACCTGTGGATCGGCTTTAACTCACCCGCCAGCGGACGCGTGGTACGCACGTTCGAGCGCGCCTACATTGCCGACAAGAGCACGTGGGTCGAGCCGATGGACCCGTACTATACACTCACCACGTCCTCGTCCGTTTGCGACGACATCATGCGCGAGTTTGGCGTCGCCCCCATGGCCTGCTCGCCGACGGGCCACATCATCAACGGCCATACCCCAGTCAAGACCACCAAGGGCGAGCAGCCCATCCGTGCCAACGGCAAGCTGCTGGTCATCGACGGCGGTTTCTGTCGCGCCTACCATCCCAAAACGGGCATCGCCGGCTACACGCTTATCTCGAGCTCGCGCGGATGCCGCCTCAAGTCGCACCAGGCCTTTACCACCGTTGCCGAGGCGCTCACCCGCAACATCGACATCGAAAGCGAGACCAACCGCTTTGACGAGGCCGACCGGCGCCGCATGGTGAGCGACACCGATACCGGCGTCAAGATTCGCAGCCAGATCCAGGACCTGCGCCAACTGCTCGATGCATATAGAAACGGTGCTATCGAGGAGCGCGCCTAGCCCCGCCTACGGGGTTTGGCTAAACTTGCTGAGTTTGCCATCCCCACGGCGCTGCGGCGCCACCCTAAGGCAGGTGTCATGCAAAAGCTCCTTGCGCAGATCATGAAGTTTGGCGTCGTCGGCGTCGTTGCCACCGTCATCGACTTTGGCATCATGAATCTGCTCCACTACGGTCTGGGCCTCAATATCCTGATCGCCAACACCAGCGGCTTTATCGTCTCGCTCATCTTTAACTACGTCGCGAGCATGAAGTACGTGTTTGCACACAAGGAGGGCATGAGCCGCCGCCGCGAGTTCATCATCTTTGTCGTGTTGTCCGTTATTGGCCTGGCGCTCAACGACGGCATCGTGCTGGCCCTCAACGCCGGCCTGGGCCTCGAGGCCAATATCGCCAAGATTTGCGCCACCGCACTGGTCATGGTCTACAACTTTGTAACGCGCAAAATTTTCCTGGAGGGCGAGCAGACCAAGTAGCCCGGTCTCCTCGATGCACTACGGGACCTGCGGATGACGCGCGTCGAGTGCTGCGTTGCTCGTGGGCCTTGCTCGTTTACGGGAAGATTTGCAACGTTTGCGGATTACCTCTTGAGTATTTGGCGAGTTCGTATAGTTCTTGCCAAAGACCTTACGTTTCCCATGCAAAAGCTCTAAAGTATCTCGTTGCTCGATTCATCAACGCATTGGATGTGATTACGTGCGCAAGGCACTGGCACAACCTCATACCAAGCAGTTCCTCAAGTTCGCTGTCGTGGGACTTATCTCCTTTGGCATCGACTGGGGTATGCTCATTGCGCTCGTCGAGCTGTTCCACCTCGACTTTTTGATGAGCACCACGGTCTCGTTTACCACATCCGTCGTGGTTAACTACTGGCTCAGCATGAAGTACGTGTTCGACCACCGCGAGGGCATGAGCCGCAAGCGCGAGTTCACGATCTTCACCATCCTGTCGGTGATTGGCCTGGGTCTCAACGACCTGTACATGTTTGTGGGCGTCACGTTTTTGAGCATCGGCTACCAGGCCATGAAGGCCATCGCAACGTTCCTGGTCACCTGGTACAACTACTTTAGCCGTCGCTTTTTCCTCGAGGGCGCGCAGTCGTAGTCAACCAAACATACCCTTGCATTCGCAACCGGCTGGAATTTCCATTCCAGCCGGTTTTTTTGTTTGCCAAGAGACCCGGCGGCCCAGTTCCATTCGCATGAAAAACGGGCGGCTCGGATGTTTATCCGAACCGCCCGTTTGGCGTGTTATGTCGAGGCATTTAGCCCGTTACGTAATACCAGACAACTCTGTCGCCGTTAGATAGGACGTAGTTGCTGCACGCCGTGTTGGGCGCCACACCGTTAACGGAGTACATCCAGCCGCTCGTGCTGCCGTGCTCCTTCTCGGCTAGACCGCCAATAGCGGCAACATACGTTCCGTATGACGAGCCGTGCGCATTGACGGAAAGGCCCAGAGCGCACAGGGCATCGTAGACCGTAGCGCCCTCGTTAAAGGTGAAGGTGCCGCCAGAAGACACAGGATTGCCCACGGCGCTCGATGTGACCGAAACCGTCACTGTGACGTAGCCAGGCTGCTGTGAGCCGCCCTGGTTACCCGACGAGGCATTGCCGCCGTTAGATGCAGACCCACCACCGGTCGCCGAGCCAGCGCCCGAAGAGGCGCCGTCAGAAGAGCTAGACCCGCCGGTGGATTCCGAACCCTGTTCGGCAGACGTGTTGTTGGACTTCTTGCCGCCCTTGCCTTCGGACTTCTTCTCCTTCGAATCCTTTTTTGAGTCCTTCGACCCGCCCTTCGCATTGTCCGAGGATTTGGAGTCCTTGGGCGCAGCCTTGCCCGAAGTGGTAGTCGAGCCGGAAACCGACGCATCCTTGTCAACAACGCTCTCCCCTGTCACGGCCTGAGCAATCCAATCGATAGACCATGCACCGCTGGCAGAGGGGTGTACAAAACCCAACGAGACGACGATGAGTGCAATACAGGCGGCTGTCAGGACGCCAACAAGCGCCTTGCGCCGAGGGGCGGACGCCGCCGAAGCGGCGCCCTTTTGCTTTGCATCGTCGAGCTGAATGAACGACGAGTCGGGCTGCTTGGAGTCGGCGTCCTGTGGTTTATTGGACACGGCCCTCACCTACCGACGCTTGGTGAGCACGAACACACCGATGACGGCGAGTCCGACCACGCCAGCCGTCACACCAACGATGGCGAGCGGATTGACGCCAGACTCCTGCGCGGAAGCCTCGGCAGACTTCTTAGCAGCGGTCGTAGCAGACGAGCCCGTATCGGACTTGGAGCTGGACTTGCCGGACTTCTTGTCAGACTTCTTGCTGTCCTTCTTGTCGCCCTTGTCGGAATCCTTCTTGGAATCCTTGCCGTCCTTGGTCTCCGTTGTAGTCGTGGCAGACACCGGCTTCTGACCCGGAGCAACAGCACCGCCAGTCTGCTGGCCGTTTGTGCCGTTACCGGAGCCAGAACCAGCACCGGCATTACCCGAGCCGCCATTGCCGCCATTGGAGCCAGAGCCACCGTTACCGCCAGGGGTAACGGCATTCTTGGTCCACTTGGCGTAGAGCGTCATATCGGCCGTCACGACGTCCTTGGCGAAGTTCCAGGCCTGGGTGCACGCGGCGTCCTTGTACCAGCCGGCGAAGGTGAAGCCGGCGCGCTCGGGATTCGCAGGGGCGACCATGGTCTTGTTCTGCGCGGTCAGCGCGCTGGGGACCGCGCTGCCGCCGCGCGCGTCAAAGGAAACCGTAAAGCCCGGAACCGCCTTGAGAGCAAAGAGCGTGCCGGAATCATTGGTGTAGTAGAGATTGCCCCTGGCATCCGCGATTACACTTGCGGTGCAGTAATTCGCATTGGATCCGGACGGCGTATAGATCTCCGCAACCTCGCCGGTCAACTGGTTGAAGCAGTACAAGGCGCCGGGAGTCTTGTTGCACGTATAGTAGACATAAACGCCGCCAGCCTGCACGGATGCAATCGGTGAAGCCTTGACCTCGGCATATTTTCCCATGTCAAACGACTTTTCGACCGTCATAGACGCAAGGTCGATAACGGTGAACTGGCCGTTGTTCGAAGCGTCGCTTCCGCCGATATAGGCCTTGCCGTTTGCCACGGCCGGCGTCGAAGTCGAAGTGTTCGCAAATGCGCAAGAGCTGGCAATACGAAGCGTGTCGCCCTCACGCACAATCTTATAGAGCGTTGCCGGCTGGCGACCAACCGCCAAGAAGACCGGGTTACCGTTCTCGGTGCCAGCAGAGACGATCGTTGCGCGCACGGGATTGCCGGACAGGCCGACAGAAGACTTGACCTTACCGGTCTTGCCGTCGATGAGTTTCACGCAACCGCCCTCGTCGCCGATAACAAGATCGGAATCAGAAGCGGCAGCGCCCGCCCAGTAATAACCCTCACCAGTGGAGGAGCCGCTCTTTGTGGTGACGTCCGACCAGACGATCTTGCCCGTCGCAATGTCGATGCAAAGCATAGCTCCGCCAGTTGCGGTGCCAAAAGCGCCAGCGCCCGTGACAAACTCGGCATACACGCAGCCGTTTGCCACCGTCATAGTCGAATTTGCCTGATAGCGCCCGCCAGCAGCAGGAGCCTTGAGCGCAGGCGTCTTCCACACGCATTCAAGCGTCTCAGCGGAGAAGGCGTACACAGAACCGTCGTCGTTTGCCGAGATGATCAGACCATCCGCGTATACAGGACGCGAAAAATACGAAGTGGTGCCGCCCTTGGAAACACGCGCGACAACTTTGCCCGTGCCATCGATCTTGACGAGCTCAGAGTTCGTGGTAACGAAAACGTAGCCGCCCGCAATGATGGGGTCGCCCAGCGAAACCCACTTGTCGGCTGCCGTTGCCAGATTGACCTTCCACAGCTCCGTAGCCGACTCGGTAGGCGTCGGGGTATTCACAAGCGTCGTGCTGCCCGCATTGCCAAAGCCGTTCCAGCTTGCGGTCCAGTCCGGACGGGGAGCAAAGGGATTGACAATGGGGCCCTCCAGGGGCTTCTCGCTATCTGCAGCGTAAACCCACTGAAGCTTGTCTCCCGGCTTGAGGGTAACCTGGCCCGCCATCTTTTGAGACTTCTCGCCGTTGACATAGAGCTGCCAGTACCTGCCGGTCGACTGGTCCCAGCGATACGTCTTGCCTGCGCGCGTAATGCTGGCAAGGTAGAACGAAGTCCCAGAAGTACCCTGGCTGTCATAGGTGAGACCTGCTGCCTTGAGCTGCTGCTCGGTAAGGTCGGCTGCCGTGGATCCATCAGACATCTTGACGTCAGCGGCAGACGCCCACACGGAGTTGCCGCCATTCTCATCTGGCCCAATGAAGCTCACCGACGCCTTAACGGTGGCCTTATTCGCATCATCAAGGCTTGCGCCAAGGGCAGAGTAGTACAAAGCGATAGAGTCGCCCGCGCCAAGCGTCACACTGCTGGCGCCAACCTCGGATGCTTTACCGTTTACGAAAAGCTGCCAGTACTTACGCGTGGCTGCATCCCAGCCAAGCGTACGGCCATCGCTTGAGGTGATATCGGAGAGATAGTAACCATATTCCGTGGTACCGGAGGTGTGAGCGAGACCCTGGGCATCCAAGATCTGCTCAATCAGGGCATCGGCAGTTGAGCCGTAGCCAACGCTCTGCGCGCCGTCGAACCAAACCTCATCGCTGCCGTCGGCGCTAACACCCACAAGCTTGAAGTTGACCGAAATCTGAGGATCGGAGTGGTCGGTCGTACCCACCACACGATACGTCGCTTTAACCGACTGATTGACCAGGCTCTGAAGCTTGGCGTTATCCGGATGAGCTTTGGCGAGCGCCTCATACTTCTCATAGGTAAGCGAGCTCTCCACCGTGACGAGCGTGTCAGCCTCGGGCTGGGTCACGCGCAGCGTCTCGTCCGCGATGACAGAAGTGTCGCTCGAGCGGTACGTGCGCCAATTGGTGCCGGACATGTCATCATAGCCAGGCAGATCGTCGGCATGAATCTGGCCGGTCTGGTACGTCTTGGAGTACGAGATGGTGCCGTCCTCGGCGACCATGGCGGAACTCCAGGGACTGAGATTCGCACTCACCGCATGAGCGGAAGTGTTGGCGCCCAGGATTGAAGTGGCGTAGGCATCCTTGACGGCCTGCATCTGTGCTACGGCAGCGTCGATCTCGGACTCGTCGATGGGCTTGACCGTCACGGTGATGTCGCGCGTGGCGGTGATGCCATCGCGCGTGAGCGTTGCCGTAATGGTGGCGGTGTTGGAGCCACCGGCGATATCACGGGTGACGATGACGCGATAGCCGTTAACCTTTGCCACGGACTCGTTATTGGAAGAATACGAGAGCTTAGCAGACCCGGCACCGATCTTGCGCGTCGTGGGCAAGATGAAGTCGCCCTCGATCGCCGAGAGGTCAACGCTCTTGCTCGAGTCGGCATAGTCCTTCACCAGGCCGTCAATCTTGGCAAGCGCGGCCTCGAGCTCGGCCTTCTCGGCAGCGATGTCCTCGGCAGACTTGGAGGCTACCTTGACCGGGTAGTCGCGCGTAATTGCAGTCGAGGGAGGGTTGCCATAACCAGGGACAAATAGTGTTGCCCGCGCGGTAAACGTCACGTTTTTGTCGCCATTGCCATGAGTGTAGGCGACCTTGTAGACCGTGTTGTAATTGGAATCGTAGCTCAAAGTCAGCTTGGCCGCAGACGAATCGCTCGTCCAGGTGAGGTCGGCAACCTTCTTGCCTCCCACATAGAGCGCGCCGGGAAGCACCTCTTCCTTGGCAGTCGAAGGCGCGATGCCCGCCTTGACCGAGGCGGTAAGAGTCGCGGCGTCGAGCTGTTCGCTCAGATACGTTTCAACCTTGGCTTGATCCCACGCGAGCGTCGAATTGAACTCGGGAGTGAATTCGACGATTTCGCTGCCGAGCGTCAGCGTATAAGTAGGTTTGAACTGGCGCAGCACCGACCAATCCGCGGATACGGTCTTCTCCGCATTGGACAGGAAGAAGTACGTGATGGTGCCATCTGCAGCGATGCCACCCTGCTGGACCGGGTCGGTCGCACCGAAGGTCACAGACTTGAGAGTCGGCTTCACGTTCGCGTAGCCGAGCGCCTTGAGCTTGGCCGAGAGCATGTCGACGATATTGGTGTCGGTGCCATAGACCGGGCTCGGCTTCCAAGTGGAGAGCTTCTGCTTGGCCTCGGCAAGCGTCTTGGCATCGGGCGTCGCAGGCGTGGTGGCGCCTTCGTCCTCGACAATCGCCAGCTTCGTGCTTGCGGTGAACTTGTTGTCCCACTTGCTCGAGCCATAGGTCACCTTGCAGGCAACATACTTGCCCGCCTGAGCGGCCGTGAGCTTGAACTCACGCGACGTTGCGCCTTCGATGGGCGTGTAGCCTGAGGCAGTGGGGGCGGAACTCTGCTTGTCGCCCACGTACCACTGGTACGTAAGGCAATCATACTCGGAATCGAGAATCTCCTCGTCGTCGCCCCAGTCGTCCTCGTAGTAGGCGCCGACCTTAATCGTATCGCCAACCTTGAGAGCAGTATTGGACGCAGAGCCCCAAACGATATCTTGGTCCTTGGCATTCAGTAGACTGACGGAGTCGACCGTCACGTATGCTGCGGTAGCGATATCCGACTCGTCATCATCGCTCGGCACAGCGGACTCGACTTTGGCACTTGCCTCGGCGGCAGCCTCCACTTTTGCAGCGGGCTGCGAAGCATCCTGCGACCCGCTCTCCTGCGCGCCAGCAGAAGCGGCAGAATCACTCGTATCCGCGCCCTTTGCAGGCTTCTCATCCTCGGTCGCCGCCTGGTCAGCATCGGTCGCCGTGGAACTATCTTCCCCCGTCGGCTCCGCATCCTGCGAAGCGACGGCCTCGGCAATGCCCTCGGCGCCCTCGGCCCAAAGTTGCGCCGGCGTGGTGCCAAAAGCCATGGCAAAAGCCAGGAACGCCACCAGACCGCGCTTGGCTACGCCACGGGCAATCGCTCCATGGCGACGCCACGAGGCGCGCTGGCACTCGTCCTCAAACATATCCATTTGTCTCCTATTGTCTGAACTTGGAGCATTGCCCAGCGGCTGCCCCACGTCATCGCGCACATTGCGCTCGAGTACCCCCATCGGGGTCCCCCTTCCCTCCAGAGCCCAACGCGTACCGGCGGCATGCGCCGCGGCCGCGTACAAGATGGGAGGCGATCCGACTTAACCTTACCGACCCGGGCGCGCCGTCCGATCTGCGACGCGACTATCCCGGGCCAAGAGGAATTACGGTTACTGGTACAGCCGGGGACTTGCACCCCGATTCTCCCAAACGCGCAGGAAAACCACGCATTCGTGCGTCTCCGCACCACCATCTAGGCCATCGATTATTACTGTCAGTATGGTATCACGCAAAAGGGCCCCGCACACAGGCGAAGCCCAAGGTAAAAGCTATGGTTTGCGATAGAAAAGGGTGAGGATGGAATGCCGAGCAAAAGGATCCGTCTTTCCCCGACCCCGGGAAATCGCTAACGCTTGCCGCCGTGGCTGTTGCGCCAGATCTCGCGGCCCAGCATCAGCGCCAGCACCAGCGCGCTCACGTAGCCCATAAAGCCAATCACCGGGATACCAAACACAACCGGCTCGATGCGCGCGTAGTACACCACCGACGAACCGATAAACAGACCGGCGATCACAATTGCCATCGACATGCGGTCGATGATTCCACCCAGCTGCCGCAGCGCCTTATCGCTGCTCATGATCTGCGTGTTCACCTTAAGCTGGCCGCGCGTGAGCATACGCGACGCCAAGCCCAGATACTCGGCCGCCTCGAGCGAGCCTTTTGCCGCGCGATAGCTGCTCGCCGCAAAGTCGCGCCCCATTTCGCGGACGCGCGCATAGGCGCTCTTCTCGTTTTTGATGTGCGCTTGGATGATCTGGATCATGTTGACGTTGGGCATGTACTCGGTCAGCAGACCCTCGAGTGTCACCATGCCGCGGGCGAACATCGTCACCACGCTCGGCAGCTCAACATCGTTTTTGCGCGCCAGGTTTAGCAGCGAGGTCAAAAACTCGCCGATATCCAGGTCCTTAAGATCGAGCCCCGCAAAGTCGGCGACGATAAGGTCCAAGTCGGACAAAAAGGCCGAATGGTCGAGCTCGGCCGAATCGCCGCGCGTCACGGCAAAGCGCATGAGCGAATCCTTGAGCTTGGGCACGTCGCCCTCGGCCACGGCAAAGATCATATCCTTGACGATACCGCGGTCGTGGCTCGACATGCGCCCAACCATGCCCAGGTCGATAAAGTAAACGACGCCGTCCTTGAGGATGATGTTTCCCGCATGCGGGTCGGCATGAAAAAAGCCGTCGTCGAGCACCTGCGTCGAATAGTCCTCGACAATCGCCGAGCCGATCTTTTCCAGGTCATAGCCCTCGGCCACCAGGCGCTCGGGATCGGCAATCGAGATGCCGTCAATGTAGTCCATGACCACGACATGCTCGGTGCACAGATCCAGATAGGACTTGGGGCACGACACGCCATGGACGCTCTTATGGAACTCATAGAAATCGTTGAGGTTTTTGGCCTCGGCCAAAAAGTTGGTCTCTTCGCGAAACGAGGCCCACAGCTCCTCGACGACGGCGTGTAAGTCAACAAACTGGTCGGTGTTGACGAACTTGGAAACGATGCGCACCACCGAACGGATGATGTCGATGTCCTGCGCCATGACCTGTTGCGCGCCGGGACGCTGCACCTTAACGGCCACGTCCTCGCCCGTCACCAGGCGGGCGCGGTGCACCTGTGCGAGCGACGCGCTACCGAGCGGGTTGGGGTCGATCGCGTCGAACATCTGCCCCAGGCGCTGGCCGTATTCCTCTTCCAGACAGCGGAGCACCACCTCATACGGCACCGGCTCCACGTCGGAGCGCAGGCGACGCAGCTCGTCGCAAAACCGCTGCGGCAAAATCTCGGAGCGGTTAGCCAGAATCTGCCCCATCTTGACGAACATGGGGCCGAGTTCTTCGAGCAGACGACGCAGGCGCACCGGCGTGAGGTTATCCCATACGCGGTACTTTTTGACCAGGCGAACGATCTGACCGATGCGTTCGCGGCGGCCCGCCGGCGTGAGCTGGTATTCCTCGTCCGGTGCCATCGCGTCGGGCTCCTCGGGGACCATATCGACAGCGCGCGGCTTCTTGCGAGCGCCCGAGACGGCGGCATCGACTTCATCGACAACCGCCGCCTCGTCACCCAAGGGATCTAGATTGTTGTAATCGGTGGTGGAATCTGCCATCTGCGCTGCTACTCGGCCTCTTCGGTGTCCTCTGCATCGTCGGGCTCAACGGACTCGACGGGCACCGAGGTCACGTTGTCCTCGACCGAATCGACGATGTCGCGCACATGGGCCAAAAAGGCCGTGCGCTCGGGGGCGGTCATGACGCGGACGCGGGCCAGGATGAGCTCGTCGAGCACGCGCTGCGCCGCAGTCTCGCCCTGCATGCCCAGGCGCTCGGTCAGGTCGGAGATGGTGCCACCCGCCTGCTCGAACATGTCAGACACGCTGCGGGCGATATCGGGGGTGCCGGCATCCTTACGGATCTGCTCGCCCTTGGTACCGAGGTCGTCAAGGACCTTCTTGCCACCCTCAACGGCAACGGCGGCAGCGCCGAAGCCCACGTTGATGGCACCGTTAACAAGCTGATCGAGTTTCATAACCATGGTTGGCTCCAATCATGAACAACTGCATTGGCCTTCTTGTACCCAAGATTGGGCGAACGGCACAAAATCGTTTTACCGCCAAGGTAGGAATCGAGCGGGGCAAAGCCTTTGACGGCGTTTGCCCCGCTCGTTCGCCGCAAGGCTGTCTTTACCTTACGTTGTCGTTCATCGCGAAGGAGTTCTTCATGGCACAGCTCGTGGTGTAGAGCACCTTGCCCAACAGGGCATCGGTCTCCACGCGTACAAGCTCGGCAAAGGCCTCGTTGGCGCGGGCGAGCTCGGCAGGCACCTCGGCCTCGGGCATCGCGGCTACGACGGCGTCAACGTCGTGAATCTGCTTGTGGCCCATGCCGCCGACCTTCTCCTGATAGTCCTCGACCGCGCGACCGCACTCATGGAAGCGAACATCGGCCAAGGCACCGATCAGACGATTTGCCCAATAGAAATTCTCGGACGTCACGCGAGCCTGCGTGTCGGCATAGTACTCGGGCATGGTCTCGACGTTGGCATACAGCGGCACGAGCGCGTTAAACGAGTTGGAGCCAAACGCCATCCACTGTACGGCGCGATACGCCGGCTGCGCATAGGGGCGCAGCTGCAGCACGGCAAGCTGGCTGTTGCGGTTGATGCCGATGGGACGATAGGCGCCGCGTGTGGCGGGCGTACCCTTGCTGCCGTAGCAGTCGAACTCCGTGCCCTGGTAGTGGCTCGAAAGCACGTACTTGATGTCCTCGAGGGTCACCTTGCGCTCGGGCACGCGGCTCCAGGGGATGTCGTCGCTCTCGGGCGTGTAGTCGGCGTCGGGACCGTCCCACACATCGCTGGGGTTGAGGCAGCGCTGCATGTACCAGGCGCGCGGCGTGTTGTAGACGTGGTCGCTGTCGCTGTGCGAGCCAAAGGCCTCGCGCGGGTTAAAGACCGCGGCGGGACCGTCGCCCTTAACACCCAGCGTCAGATCCAGATGCCACTCGGCCATCCAGGAGCGCAGGTCGGCGGAGCACATGTGGTCGGCCTGCGCGCCCTCAGCATCGTCCAGGTCAAAGCTGTCGATACCCAGCTGGTTGGGCATGGTCACATAGGCGTCATCGGGCACGCGCTTGGCGATCCAGTGGTGGCCGCCGATGGTCTCGAGCCACCAGATCTCGTCCACATCGCTAAAAGCAATGCCGTTGTTCTCGTAGGTGCCATAGCGCTCGAGCAGGTCACCAAGGATGCGTACGCCGTCACGGGCGGACTTGGCGTACGGCAGTACCAGGGTCACCATGTCTTCCTCGCCCAGACCGCCGGGCTGCGCCGGAACATAGCCGTCCTCGCCCTCGTTGCCCTTTGCGGGCACATAGTCCACGAGCGGATCGGCGCCGCGGACGCGCTCATTGGAGGTGAGCGTCTCGGTTGCGGACATGCCAACGTTGAGCTCGTTGAAGCCGGCCTCGGCCCAAATGCCGTGACCGGGGATGACGTCGGGGACGCTTGTGTAACGCATGGGATTGTCGGGCAGTTCAACGGTCAGGTGGCTCAAGACACTCGTGTAGACACGCGGCTGCTCGTCGGGGTGCACAACACGCATGCGCTTGGGCTCAAACACCCCGTTGGACGAATCCTCGTTGCGGGCAACCAGCGTCGACCCGTCGTAGCTCGCGTTCTTACCAACCAAAATCGTTGTGCACGGCATGCGCATCCTCCTTGAGCGAAGAAATCAAACGGCAACAGTGTATCGCTTCGGCGCAAAAAGGGCGAAACCGCGGCCCCTCGGAACCCCCTCGGGACCTCTGTGTGCAAAAAATGCCAAATATGAGTACTGTCACCAATTTAGTAGCAGCAAATTTCCTTGTAATGAGTGCCGAAAATCCCTATTTGTCCAAAAGCAAGACAACGTTATTCCCCATAGGTTCAATAAAATGAGCTTCCTAACGATAATGGATATCACTAGGAAGCCCAAATGTCATAAAACATATGTGACTATCTTTGCAACAGTACTCATATTTGGCGTTTTTTGCACAGTGGGTATATAACTGACCCTCTATACAGCCTAAAACGCCTATTTCGATGCGCACTCCGCCGCTTCAATCACGTGTTTGGCGAGAACCGCCGTCGTTACAGCGCCCACGCCACCCGGCACGGGAGTAATTGCGCCAACGATCGGCTCCACAGCATCAAAATCGACATCGCCGACCAGCTTGCCAGCGGCCTCGTCCCAATTAATGCCAACATCGATGATCGTCTGGCCCTCGCGAACCGCATCCGCGCCAATCGTACGCGCGCGTCCAACGGCCGCAACCACAATATCAGCCGCGCGGCACTCGGCAGCCAAGTCGCGCGTATGCGTATGGCACATTGTCACCGTGGCATTGCGAGCCGTAAGCATGGCGGCAACGGGACGGCCAATCACCAGCGACCTACCAACGACCGCGACCTTGGCCCCATCCAGCTCAACGCCGTAATAGTCCAGCAACGCTAGCACGGCCTCGGCCGTGCAGGGAGCAAAGCCCTCGCCGCGACCCGAAAGCGTGGTAAGCAGCGAGGCCGGCGTCATGGAGTCAACGTCCTTGGCAGGATCGAGCGCCGCGGCAACCGCATCCTCGTCAAGGCCGGCTGGCAGCGGGCGAAACATCAGGCAGCCATGAACAGCGGGGTCGGCATTGATGTCCTCGATGGCCGCCAGCAGCTCGTCCTGCGAAACATCGGAGGGAAGCAAAACGCGGCGAGCCTCAATGCCAGTCTTCTCGCAGCGCTTGAGTGCGCCACGCTCGTAGGACAGGTCGTCCTCGCGCTCGCCCACACGCACGATGGTCAGCGTCGGCACGATGCCCTGTTCGCGCAGGGCGGCGCAACGAGCGGCAAGTTCCTCGGTCAACGCGCGGGCAACGGGAGCACCCTTGAGCAGCTCGGCCATGGCTACCCCCTCTTCCTTGCGGCGTCAGCAGCACGGCGCGCCAGTGCATCGGCGCGCGGCAGCCACGTATCCAGCAGCTTATCGCACGCCGCCTCGAGTTCCTCGGCGCGCCCCCGGTCTTTCATAGACGTGGTATTGGCAAAAAGCGTCAAGCTCGCGCCCTGCATGGCGGCGCGGCAGAACACGGCACCGCACGCCACGTCGGACAGCAACTGGCGCGAGCCCTTGTCGGCCATGTCCTCGAGCAGCGCCAGTGCGCGTCCGCAGGCATCCATAATCCGATACGGAGGCATGGCCGCCACGCGCAACGCATCCTGAATCGCCGCGGGTCGAGCCGGATCATCACGGGAAATACCGTATGCCGCGGACACCTGGCCGTATGCACGAACATCCTCGGCAACCAGACCCACAAGTTCCTGCGCCAACTCGTCTGCCTGGGCAAATGCGCGTGTCAGATCGTCCGCGCGATCGGCAAGCGCGGGATTGGTCGCACCGTAACGCGCAACCATCCCACAAAGTGAGGCGCCCAGCGCGCCCACAAAGGCGCTCGCGCTGCCGCCGCCGGGCACCGGCTCGCGTGCGGCAAGCGCCTCGGCAAACTCTCGACAGGTTTTATCCATCATCTCTTGGCTCATGCGCACGCACCTTCAAGTCATATACATCGGTCGGGCGGCAACCGCCAACCAACCGCATCGAACACGTAATGGTGCTAAGTCTAGCCCATAAGCACATGAGCGTCAGCGCACCTGGCCATCGCGGATTTCTATGACACACGATAGGCGGCAGCGACGCAAACATGGGACACATGGCCCACGTTTCGGGACTCTCGGACGGCGGCAACTGGGGCATACATATAGATAAGGAGCCCCATGCTGGGGCAACGCTCGCCACGGCGCCGGACACAGAACGGAGGAATCACCACACAGCAAATAAAGCCATCATGTGCAAGCGCAACCGCCGATTGGCGAACCGCTGCACACGATGCCCCTAACAGACAAGGAGGACGCCACCATGAAGAAAAAGACCCTATCGATCCTTTCCCTTTGCATCGCCCTCTTTGCCGCGCTCGCCCTTGTGGGCTGCGGCGGGATCGCATCGGGCGGAGGCAGCAGCACCTCAAAGAGCGAAGGCAAGGAAAAGGCCCCCGTCGCCGAAAAGACTGACTTTATCTGGTTTAAGGTCGAGATGCCCGAGAGCGTTGGCGTGAGCGACTCCGCCGGCAAGAACGCCGACAGGGTCCAGCTCACCTTCCCCGAGAACGAGAACACCACAGTCGACCGCTTTATCCCCGTTTGGGAAGAGAAGATGACGGCAGAAGAAGCTCTTGCCGATGAGGGTCGAAAGAACAGCATGTTCCAGTGGAAAGTTGGCGACCCCGTCGAGTACAACGGCAGGACATGGCTCACCGGAACGTGCGAGGACAACCGCGGCACCCATACCTATCTCTTTACCGACGTTGAACCGGGAAGCGTCTGCGTTCTCATCGCGAACTTCGATCAGCACGAGAAAGAAGCCGAGACGCTCCTCAACTCCATCGAGTTCCCCGATGACATGGCGGAGGCGGTTTCCGAGGCACGCGAAGTCGAGATTTCGAGCATTGAGATCAAGCATTAGGGGCTCGCACGCAGCATCGCATGCGCAGTCATTACATGATCGGACGCCCAGCCGGGGGAGGATCGGATCAGCCGATCCTCCCCTACTTATATTGCGACATATTGCCACTTGTCGGCGCAAATCCTGCCCCCAGAATGGGACATGTGGCCCACCCGAACGAGCCGCTCGCGCGTACAGTAAAGGCAGGTAATCCATGGGCGGTTACAGATCGAGGAGGACACGACCATGAAAAAGAAGGCCTTTGCGATTCTCACCCTCTGCATCAGTCTCTTTGCCGCGGTTACCCTGGTGGGCTGCGGCGGCAGCGGCGGCGCTACCGGCAGTGGCGGTGGCGGCGGAGCAGAAAAGCCAGCCGTGGATATGAGGACCGACTTCATTTGGTTTAAGGTCGAGGTCCCCGAGGGCGTCGAGATCACCGACGTTGCCGGCGACACCGCCGACAGGGCCCAGTTTAAGTTCACCGAGAGCGAGCATGCGAGCGACCGCTTCATTCCCGTCTTCGACCCCGATAAGAACGCCGACGAACTGTTCGACTACGAGGCAAAGTGGAAGGCCAACTCCGGATGGACCGAGAGCGACCCCGTTAAATACAACGGCAAGACCTGGCGCAGTGCTTACTTTACGCACTCGGGCGGCGTAACGACCGAGTACTTTACCGACGTTGAAGGCGGCAGCGTTTACGTGCGCATCGACAACGTCGAGGAGCACAAGGACGCCGTCGAGACCATGATGAAGTCCCTGGAATTTGCCGATGATATCGCCAAGGCCAAGACCGAGGCCATGGACGTCAAGCTCGAGGATATCGAGATTAAGCGCTAAAGCTCCAACGGTATGCAGCAACGCCGTTTTAGCTCAGCCGGGATGCAAGGTGCAACTCCTTGCATCCCGGTTTTTGTGTTCAAAAGCGCCCGGTCACATCACCATATTGAGCACGTTCACAAATTCCTGGGCCTGGGAGCGGCTGCTGAGGCTAAAGACACAAGCAGTCAACAGCATGTTGCGCAGAAAAACATTGCGGCCCTTGATTCTGCTGACCCCCGTGATGTCCTTAAGGTAGACAATCTCGGTGTGCTTGCCGCCGAAAGTGCCCTTCTTGAGCACCTCGATACGGTTAGGGTAGATCTTGACGTCTTTAAACCCGCCCGAACCCTTGTCCTGGAACAGCAAAGTGTTGTTGTCCATACGCATCGCTCCCCATGGACTCGCGCAAACTACCTTTAACTCCTCATTTTAGTCATTCCGAGACCCCCACGCGAAGGCGGTTGGAGGCATCTAGATTTGTGTCCGCGCGAGGCTTTATGGTTCAGTTAATAGATACGCCATTGCGGAGGAAGACAAATTCGACGCATCCTTAATCGCTCGACACAGGAGGAGTCATACATGGCAGAGGCATCAAAGGCAACGCTACGCGACTGCATCTATGGGCTTGCCGTCGGCGACGCGCTGGGCGTTCCTTACGAGTTTAGGCCCCGCGGCACGTTCAAATGCACGGACATGATCGGCTACGGCACGCATGGGCAGCCCGCCGGCACCTGGAGCGACGACACGTCCATGACGCTTGCTACCTGTGACTCGATTAGGGAGCTCGGGCACATCGACACCGCGGACATGCGCGACAAGTTCATCGGCTGGATTGCCCGTGGCGAGTATACAATCGACGGCGTTTTCGATTACGGCGGCACGACCGCCCGCGCCTTGCACACCGGCAAAGGAGGCTCCGGCGAGCGCGACAACGGCAACGGCTCGCTCATGCGTATCGCTCCCCTGGCGTTCACCGATGCGACGAACAACGAGATCCGCGAGGTCTCCGCAATTACGCACGCCCACAGAACGTCGACCGACGCATGCATCATATTTGTCGAGCTGATGAGGGATGTGATGAACGACGCGCTCCCCTCGTGGGCACTCCATCTGAAAGGCATGCCTGAGCAGGAGATCAAGTCAGGTGGCTTCGTGCGCGACACGCTTAAGGCAGCCACCTGGTGCTTCGTCAACACTAACAGCTACGAAGATTGCGTGCTTGCCGCCGTCAACCTAGGCGACGACACCGACACCACCGCAGCCGTCGCAGGCGCCCTCGCCGGCACGGCCTACGGTATCGACGCAATTCCGCAGGAGTGGATCGATACCCTGCGCGGTAAAGAGTTGATAGAGCAGTGTTTGTTTTGGGACACGCCTTCAACGAAGACAATGTCAGTCAACGCAAATGATTAAGGGACCGCATAAATGATGATTACAGAATGCGCCGTCATGGGTCCGTTCGTCACAGAGCAAAGTACCGTGGGACCGTGCACCGTATTGGTATTCGAATCCCCGCTGCCACAGAAAAGGGCCGGTTGCCCCGGCCCTTTAGACATTAGCACCTGCGTTGCCCGCGCTTCCAAAGTTGACCGACTGAGGAGCGGGTTCCGCGGCACACCTTGATTTTGCCCGGTGGGGCGGCTCTTTTGCAGCCGTCCCACCGTTTATTTAGATCTACCACGACGGACAGCTCGCACTACTGCGCACTGTCCCGTACCGTTCCCCTACTTCCCAAAGATCGTTGCAAGCAGCCCCTTGCGTTTGGGCTTTTCTTCTCGGTAGGAACCCTCGGCAACCGCTGCCACCTGACGCGGCTGTTCGCCGTCTCCACGACGCACGATCTGGTATAGGAAGGGCGATTTAACGTATTTGACCTCGATGGGCGTGGCATGCACGGTACTTTCGTTCGATAGATGCAGGCTCGGGTTGAGCGGCGCCACCACATGCGTCTCACGCTTGTCGCTAAACGCCACCGCGGCCGCGCGGCCCGTCTGGCCGTTTACGGCAATGCGCACCTGCTCGCCATCGCGGCTGTCCGTCGCTGGGCGATCGACAAAGTAGACCGGTACCATCACCAGGCCGTCCTTATGCTTGCGAGCCTTGCGCGCCCAGGTGCGGATGCTCTTTTTATTGAGCCCCAGCACCGCCTCGGCATCGTTGCCGGCAATGTCGAGCGCCAGCTTATCAATGACCACCTGGTCCTTGGTAGACGCATCGACGGAGACAACGCGGAAGTCGCCTTCCTGCATGGCCGGGTCAAACGGCCCAACCTTGGCAAAGTCCCACGGCTCCAAAATGCCCATAAGGCGAACGTCCAGGTAGTTTGCCCGCGGATACGCCCAGTCGAGCACCTCGTAGTACACCAAGGTCTCCTTGCTCAGCCCCTTGCCCGGGAAGCTTGCCATCATGCGCAGGTCCGCGAGCGCCATGGGGAAGTAGAAGAGCATCATGTCATTTTGAATCGCGTCTTCCACGTCGTGCCCGGCAAAGGCATCGGGATACTGGCACACCAGCTGCAGCGCGTTGGCACGTGCCTGCTGCGGCGTTATCTCGCAAGGAATACCCTGCTCAGGCACGTACTCGGCACCAACGCCCATGGTCAGACGCTTGCTAAAGGTACCGGGCTTGAGCAGGTCGGCAACGCCGATCTTATTGCCGCAGGACGGGCACTCAAACACGCGCTGGGTCGATGACCCCTCAAAGGACGCGCCGCAGAAGGGGCAGGGAATGCTCACGTGCGTGGCTTCTTGGAACTCCTGCGCCGTGCCGCGATCCTCCCACAGCAGATGCTCCAGAACCGACTGGTTGCGCCAGTGTGAATTAAAGAAATACCAGTCCGGGTCCTCCGGGCGCTCAAGTTGCGACACATGGGTGAGCTTAAGCAGTCCATCGACAACCGTCAGCGGCGTATGGCGAATGCCCAGGGCGCTCTTTGGCTCCCCCGCATCGGCCTGCCACGGAACGACCGTGCCGCAATAGGCGCACTCAAAGCTGCGTTTAGCCTGGTGTGAGTACATAGGGCCGCCGCAGTTTTGGCATTTAATGGCAAACATCTCGTCCATGGATACGTCCTCCTTTACGCAGGGGCTGTCGACATTAAGTATGTCGGGCAGGCAAGCACATGCCCATACCCATGTGGCCCAAAATGGAGCACCTGGTCGGACAAGAAGGGCCGCTCGTTAGCTCCAGCAGACCATTGCTGCATTTTCTGAGCATCGGCGCACGGCGCGCCCACGCGAGCTACACTATCCCCTTAAACGAGGATGCGAGGAGATACGCCATGCTATTTGTAAATCGGCTGGTACATACGCTTGTTCCCGGCAGCGAGGACGAGCCGGTCGATACGACTTGCCGCACCAACGCGGGCTTTGCCGCAAGCCTCATTTGCATTGGTCTCAACATTACCCTGTGCCTAGCCAAGGGCATCGCGGGTCTGCTCGCCGGCTCTGTCTCGCTTATCGCCGACGCCTTCAACAACCTCTCCGACGCCTCGAGCAACATCGTGAGCCTGCTCGGGTTCCGCCTTGCCAGCCGCCCGGCCGACGAAGGTCACCCCTATGGCCACGGCCGCTACGAATACCTCGCCGGTCTGTTTGTCGCCGTCCTCGTTTGTGCCGTCGGCATCAACCTGGTGCTCGAGTCCATTACCAAGATCATCAAGCCCTCCCCCACCGCTTACACGCTCGTTTCCCTTGCGGCACTGGCTACATCCATGCTCGTTAAGCTCTGGATGGCCGCATTCAACCGCACGTTGGGCGATCGCATCGACTCGGAGACGCTCATCGCCACGGCGCAGGACTCCAAAAACGATGTCATCGCCTCGGGTTCGGTCTTGGCGGCGGCGCTTATTTCGCAGACGACAGGCTTTGATCTCGACGGCTGGGCAGGTCTGGGCGTGGGCATCTTCATTTGCATCAGCGGCATGGGCCTGGTGCGCGACGCCATCAGCCCGCTGCTGGGACAAGCGCCCGACCCCAAGCTCGTCCAGGAAATCCGCGACAGGATTATGTCGTACCCCCAGGTCCTGGGCACGCACGACCTTATGGTGCACGACTACGGCCCCGGCCGTCAGTTTGCCAGTGCACACGTGGAAATGCCCGGCGAGGGCGATGCCTTTGAGCACCACGAGATTCTGGACACCATCGAACACGACATCAAACGTCAGATGGGCATCGCCATCACGCTGCACTGCGACCCCATTGCAACAACCGGTGACGATCTACGCGGCTGGGTCAAGCGCGGCGTAGCGCAGATCGACCCCGCGCTTTCCATCCACGACTTGCACGAACACGATGACCTTGTGTCATTTGACCTGGTGCGTCCCGACGACTTTCACATCTCCGACGACGAGCTGTTGGAACGCGTGACGCATATCGTGCACGAGCGCAGGCCCGATGCATCATGCGTCGTCACGTTTGACTCCGGCTTTAGCTCGCCCGAGCGTCCGGCCGAACAGTTGTAGCCCCACTCAGCCGCTAGTTTTCCTGTGCGCCCGAAATACCGTTTTGCAGCGCGTCCCAGGCATTGGTAGCCATATCGCCCAGATTCTGAGCAGTATCGCCGAGGTTTTGCGCCGTATCGCCCAGCTCTTGCGCCTTGTCTCCCAACTCCTGTGCCTTGTTGCTCAGGTCCTCCAGCGTGTTGGAGCTCGAATCGTCGGTGCCGCTTTGGCCGTCGGACGAGTTGCCCGAGCCGTTCTTGTGCGTGAGTTGAATTTCGAGGTTACCGTTGTCGTTATAGTAGGCAGAAGTAACAACCCAGTTGGCATCGACGACGGGCGTCGAGCCGTCGTCAGTCAGAATCACAGCATTCGAAAGATCAGCCCCGCGTGACTTGAGGAGCTTTTTGGCATTAGACCAGTACTGCCCCGGGATATCGCCCAGATCGACGGTGCTAGACGGGGCAGACTCGGTTTGCTCGGCAGTGGTATCGGCCGTTGAACTCCCTCGCTTGTTGAGCATGCCCGAAACGATGGCAAACACAACCGACAGCGCAAAAAAGATCGCCAGCACAATGAGGATCTTCTTGATAACGCTCGACGAACGCGACGGAGCCTCTTCCTCGTCCTCACCATACTGCGGAATCGACTTGGGATACTCGCGATAGGGCTGGCGCGCATACGGATCGCGCGATTCATAACGAGGCTGGGCCTGCGCCGTGCGCGGCATATACGTCGTCTGCTGAGGCTGCGGAATGGGATTTTGCGGCAGGTTGTTATAGGCATCTGCCACCGCATTGCCATACGGGTCCGGAGCCGCATTGCCATACGGGTCCTGCGGTGCATAATCAAACGGATCCCGTGGTGTATCGCCATAGCCCATAACCCGTGTGGGTTCGGCAGACGCCTGCGTCGCATCGGGAGCAGCATTGCCGGGGTTCGACACGATGCGGGTCGCATCGGCGCTGCCGCCAGCCTGTGCGGAGCCATATCCGCCCATCACGGTCGTCTTGTCCTGGTCCATGCAACGTTTCCTTTCCGTCGCCTGTAAGCATCAAGTTATCCATGCATTCTACCCGCGCAAAAGCCTATGATGGGCAAAGGCCGTCGGTATCTACAAGACATGCGCGGCCGACGGTTACAAGCGAATCGAGAAACGTCATGGCAAAAAGCAAGCTCATCAAAGACACAACGCGCGCCGAACGTGAAGAAATCATCAAGCTGGCACTCGCGGGCTGCGGCAACGGCAGCTGCGATAACTGCGGCAGCTGCAGCTTGGGGGCAGGCGACCCGTACGGTACCTACCAGCCCTACATTGACGGCGAGATGGAAATCGCCGATATCAACATGATGGTCGCCGAGCGCAACGCCAAACTCTTCGGCCTTCAGCGCGGATAGAAAACAAAAGCCCCGCCGGGCCATGGGGCACGGCGGGGCAATCAAGCGGCTATGCGCGGCAGGCTTAGAACAGACCGGTGATGTTGCCGTCGTTGTCGACGTCGATGTTTTCGGCCGCGGGCACCTTGGGCAGGCCCGGCATGGTCAGAACGCTGCCGGTCAGCGCGACCACAAAGTGGGCGCCGGCAGAAACCTTGAGCTCACGCACGGTGATGCGGAAGTTCTCGGGAGCGCCCAGGACCTTGGCGTTGTCGCTAAAGCTGTACTGCGTCTTGGCGACGCACACCGGCAGGTTGCCAAAGCCGTTCTCGCGCAGCTCGGCGAGCTGGCGCTTGGCGGCCGGCGTAAAGTCAACGCCGTCGGCGCGGTAGACCTTGGTGGCAACGGCCTCGAGGGCATCAGCGACATCAGCGCCGTCCTCATAGGCAAACTTGAGCTCGCTCGGCTGCTCAATCAGACGCATGACCTCATCGGCCAGCTCGAGCGCGCCCTCGCCGCCCTTGGCCCAGACCTCGGAAAGCTTAACGTTGACGCCGAGCTTCTGGCACTCGGACTCGATGAGTGCAAGCTCAGCCTCGGTGTCCGTCGGGAAGCGGTTGATGGCGACCACGCAGGGCAGACCATAAACGTTCTGGATGTTGTCGACATGACGCAGCAAGTTGGGCATGCCAGCCTTGAGTGCCTCGAGGTTCTCCTCGTTGAGGTCGGCCTTGGCGACGCCACCGTTGTACTTCAGCGCACGAGCGGTCGCGACGACCACGACGGCGCTGGGGCGAACGCCCGTCATGCGGCACTTAATGTCGAGGAACTTCTCGGCACCCAGATCGGCACCGAAGCCGGCCTCGGTAATGGCGACATCGCCAAAGCGCATCGCCATACGCGTGGCCATGATAGAGTTGCAGCCGTGGGCAATGTTGGCGAAGGGGCCGCCGTGGACAAACGCGGGCGTGCCCTCGAGTGTTTGCACCAAGTTGGGCTTGAGCGCATCCTTAAGCAGCGCAGCCATGGCGCCCTGAGCCTTGAGGTCGCGGGCGCGGACGGGCTCGCCGGCATAGCTGTAGCCGACGACGATCTCGCCCAAGCGCTCCTTGAGATCGTTGATGCTCGTAGACAGGCACAGGATTGCCATGACCTCGGAGGCAACGGTGATGTCGAAGCCGTCCTCGCGCGGCACACCTTGGGCCTTACCGCCAATGCCATCGATAACATGGCGCAGCTGACGGTCGTTCATGTCGACGACGCGCTTCCAGGTGATGCGCTTAACGTCAATACCGAGCTGATTGCCCTGCTGGATGTGGTTATCGAGCATGGCGGCCAGCAGGTTGTTGGCAGCACCGATGGCATGGAAGTCGCCGGTAAAGTGCAGGTTGATGTCCTCCATGGGAATGACCTGGGCCCAACCGCCGCCAGCGGCACCGCCCTTGACGCCAAAGACGGGACCGAGCGAAGGCTCACGCAGGGCCACGGCGCTCTTGATACCGCGACGACGCAGGCCATCGGCCAGACCGATGGTCGTGGTGGTCTTGCCCTCGCCCGCGGGCGTTGGGTTGATAGCGGTCACGAGGACGAGCTTGGCCTGGTGATCAGTCGGCTCGTTGAGCAGTGAATAGTCGACCTTAGCCTTGTCGAAGCCGTACGGAATAAGGTACTTAACGTCGACGCCGGCGTTCTTGGCCACCTCGGTAATAGGCAGCGGCGTGACAGAACGTGCGATTTCGATGTCAGTAGGCATGGGCGGTCCTTTCGTTACCGAATGAGAAAAAGACCAATTCAGCATAGCACGGGCGCGCAATAGTAAAACGCCCATAACCGATGAACGGCGATATGTTTACCCGATGCCCAGCGATAGTCCAACAGCCCGCCAAAACAAAACGCCCTAAACGGTAGGTTCAATCCCCAGGTGCTCAAAGGTGCGGAGGGTTGCCTGACGGCCCTGCGGCGTACGAATCATCAATCCGCACTGCAGCAAATAGGGCTCATAGACATCCTCGAGCGTGCCCGGGTCCTCGCCCACCGCGCTGGCAAGGGTCGTAAGTCCCACGGCGCGACCGGAGAACGTCTTGGCGAGCGTCTCCAAAATGCGAATATCCATCCAGTCCAGACCGAGCTCGTCGATCTCGAAGAACTCGAGCGCCTGGCGACAGATATCGAGCTCGATGGGGCCGTTGCCGCGCACCTGTGCGTAATCGCGCACGCGCTTGAGCAGACGGTTGGCAAGACGTGGCGTGCCGCGCGAACGCGAGCCGATCTCGAGTGCACTGGGATGGTCGATCGTCACGCCCAGGATAGTCGCCGAGCGCGTCACAATCTGCGCGAGCTCCTCGACCGTGTAGTAATCCAGGCGATATGAAATGCCAAAGCGGTCGCGCAACGGGCCGGTCAACATGCCTGAGCGGGTCGTTGCCGCCACCAGCGTAAACTTGGGGATATCCAGGCGAATCGAGCGCGCCGCCGGACCCTTGCCAATCACGATATCGAGGGCAAAGTCCTCCATCGCGGGGTACAGGACCTCCTCGACCGAACGGTTGAGGCGGTGGATCTCGTCGATAAACAGCACATCGCCCGGCTGCAAGTTAGTAAGGATGGCCGCCAGGTCGCCCGTGCGCGCGATGGCAGGGCCACTCGTGGTCTTGATCTGAGCGCCCAGCTCGTTGGCGATAACGGTGGCCAGCGTGGTCTTGCCCAGGCCCGGAGGACCCGAGAAGATCACGTGGTCGAGCGTCTCGCCACGGCTCTGCGCCGCTTCGATCAACACGCGCAGGCTCTGCTTGATGTGCTCCTGGCCGCAGTAATCGTCCAGGCGCTGAGGGCGCAAAGTGCGGTCGACATCGAGATCCTCGGCCGTCAGCTCCGAGCCCACCATGCGCTCGCCGTGCGCCATGGATGCCGCCGGCGAGTTACCGGGCGTCGCCCACAAGTCCTGAGAGTCATCGGCTTCCCACATCACGCATCCATTCCGAGTCGCTTAAGCGCCGCGCCGAGCAGATCCTCGACACGCATATTCTGCCCATCATACCCGCTCAGGGCAACATCGGTCTCCTGCGGGCTAAAGCCCATGGAAAGGAGCGCCGCACGAGCATCATCGATCACCGAGGGAGCGGCAGCGGGCACGGGCATCGCAACCTGTCCGGGAATCACGTCGACCGGCACAAAGCCCTTATCCTTGGCAAAGGTGCTCTTGAGCTCCAGGATCAGACGCTGCGCAGTCTTTTTGCCCACACCGGGAACCTTGGCCATGCCTTTGTCATCCTCGGCCATTACCAGGGAATACAGCTGGCCCACGGTATAGGTGGAGAGCACGGCAAGTGCCAGGCGCGGGCCAACGCCCGACACGGACACGAGCCGGTCGAACATCGTGCGCTCGTCTTTAGAGGCAAAGCCAAAGAGCGTCATGGCGTCCTCGCGCACCTGCATACGGGTATAGAGGCGCACCTCGCCGCCGGGTGTAGGCAGCGTGGCGGCAGTGCTGCCCGAGATGCCGAGCTCAAAGCCCACACCCGATACATCGACAACGGCCGAGCTCATCGTGGCCTCGACAAGCGTTCCATGGAGCTGGGAGATCATCAGTATCCGGTTCCTCTCTGTTGATAGAACTCGCCGCCGGTAAGCGCCCGGGTGCGGCTGAGGTTAACGTGGCAGATGGCGCAGGCCAGGGCATCGGCGGCATGGTCGGGATGTGGGTCGTGATCGAGCTGTGTGAGCGTACGAACCATATACGCGACCTGCCGTTTGTCCGCGGCGCCGGTGCCCACAACAGCCTGCTTAATCTGCATAGGCGTGTACTCGCCAATCTCGAGCGCGCATTCCGAAAGCGCCACGAGTGCAGCACCGCGGGCGTGCGCCGTAGGGATGGCCGAGCGAACGTTGGCGCCAAAGTAAATGCTCTCGATAGCAGCGGTATCGGGTCGATAACGCTCCACGACACCCTTGAGGTCGCGGGCGATATGCGACAGGCGCACCGCGAGCGGACTGCCCGCGCTGGTCTCGATACAACCGTAGGCACGGCAGCGAACCTCGCCGCGCCGCTCCTCGATAATTCCCCAGCCCGTATGGGCCAAACCGGGGTCGATACCCAAAATGACCAAGCCAACCTCCCCTCGCCACACGCACGGCGCAAGACAAGGTCCCGCGCACTATTCACGAACGTCTGTTCTAGAATAACACAACGGGGACACGATGCTTAGTTGAAGTATCGGGGTTGGGAGCGAATCCTATTCCATAGTTAGTTTTGAGAGAAGAACGGGAACTGTCGGGGATCCACCGGCGGTTGCGGCATCGGCGTGCCCTGGGGCCCACCTTGCGGTCCGCCCTGGCCGCCCATCATCTTTTCGATGGCGTCCTGGACCTCGCCCTCAAACTTTTTCATACCCTCATGCAGGCGACGCTGGCCATCCTCGGAGCGCAGCTCTTCCATCTGCTCGGGCGAAATACCCAACAGGTCACCCAGTAAGCCCATCATCTCGCCACGCATGCGTTCGCTTGTATCCTCGTCGGCAAAACGACGCACCTCAGCGCGCGCCAGCGCATCGACCGTCATGCGTTCCTTGCCGCTCAACCCCAGGTCGGACCATGCGAGCATGTACGGCCAAGCGCGCTCGACAAACGAGCGGGCCGAGACGATCGGCGCCGTCGGCAGCATGCGGCGGGCGGCCTCGCCCTGACGTACGAGCATCAGCAGCAGCGAGCAAGCCTCGGGCTTGCCGGCGGCCATTGGGATGTCGTCGAAGGGTCGGTTGCGGTCCACGTGCGCCTCGAGCGCGCCATCGACCTCGCCCGGCTCAAGCCCACCGAGCAGGTGCGCCGCGCGATCGAGCATGTCGACCGGGCCGTCGAGCGTCGAGAGCGCCCGCGCCAGCACGCGTTCCATGCAATCTTCCACCGCGTTGAGCGTCACGAGCTCCTGCGGCACCACGGCAGACGTGCGGTTGCGCACGCGCGCCACAAACTCGAGGGTCGACAGATACACATCGCCAAAGGGCGCGTAATCGCCCTGGTAGCCACCGCAAAGCGCCGGTGCCGCCAACGCGTACTCGGTCTTGGAAAGCGGACTCAGAGCCATCGCGCCCAGCTCGAGCGCCGTGTCCTCCAACATGAGGCCCAGCGCACGCGAACGCAGGCGCTCGGCATCGCCCGCCGACACATCGCGGTCGAGTACGCGCGCCGCATCCGGCGCATCGCGCTCAACCGTGCGAATATGCAGGCGCTCGGCAATCGCGCGAACGGCGGCACAACGGGCGGCCTCGGCCTCCTCCTGCGCCGGCGTAAAGATGCGGTTGCGGTCCAACACCAGGCCGATCACGTTGCGCGAGCCCAATGCATCGACAGCCAGCGCCGCAAGCAAAGACGACGGCAGATCGCCCTCGAGCGCCACCACAGCGCGCGACGTACCATGGGCACGGGCGTTATCGCGCACAGCGAGCACCAGCGCCTGCCACAGCCACTCCTCGGAACGGAACTCGGGCAGTTCGTGATCTTCCAGGGCATCGAGCATCACGCCGCGCTGGATCTCCTGAACCAACAGGCTCTCCTCAAAGCACGGCGCTTGGGCCACCACGCGCCCGCAATCGTCGAGCACAAACGACCCGCCGGTATACACCGACTCGTCATACGCACCGACCGGCGCCATGCAGGCAAACCATACGCTGCGCTTTGAAGCGATCTTGCGGTAGGCACCGCTGCGCACGGCGGCGATCGCAGCGCTCTCGCGGTCGGTCATATCAAACGCGTTGAACTGGAAATAGGCGATGAGGTCGACGCCGGTCGGCAGCATCTCGAGCTCGCGGTCCAAGTCGAAGATCACGGCGATACGCACGCCGTCCACATCGAAGACCGGCGGCGCCCAACGGGCATCGCCGGTCCCACCGCGCTGCAGGGCAATGCTCGAACGGGCCGGCACCACATGGCCGTCCTTGAGCATCATGTAGTCGAGCAGGGGCTGGCCCTCAAACGAAACTGCCGCGGGCACAATGCAGATCATATCGAGTTCCTGGATACGTTCGGCGACGCCGGTCAAGCCGGCAAGCATGTCGTGCTCAAAGTCGGCAGCGCCCACCAAGCCGCCGGGCAAAGCGCCCATAAAGAGCGGAGCCGGGACGCACAGCACGCGCGCACCGCGCTCGTGGGCCAGGCGCGCCTGGTCCTCGATGCGACCGCAGATACCCTCAATATCACCCAGGCGCATATCGATCTGTGCAAGTGCGAGCTTCATGGCTCAGCCCTTTCCGTCGTAAACCATCGTTGTCGTAGTAAAAGCGCCGGCCGCATGATGCAGTCGGCGCTCGCATGTGCATATGCTAGCTATGATACCCCGAGCGGGAGCGCGCTCCTAGAACGTCGCGGACCACAGCCCGTGCAGGTTGCAATAGGCATAGACGGTACCGGTCTTAGAGCCACCGGCAAAAAACGTCGCGGGCTTCATGCCGGGCTCAAGGTAATGGACCTCCAGACGGCCCTCGGCCTCAAGGGCAATCCACTCGATGTAGTGCTCGGGCAGGCTGGGATGCTCGACCGAGCCCACGCGTGCGCGGATCACGTGACCGTCGCGCTCGCTCTCAACGACCGGCACGTGCTTTTCGTGCGCCGCGTCCTCGGTGTTCGCGGTCAGCTCCGTGCAGCCGGCAGGGGTCGCAACGTCGTCGCCAAGGGCGGCGATAAGCTTGCCATCGGGGTCCTTAAAGAATTTCGCCATGATGTTCTCCTTTGCTGATGTGCCAATGTTCTCGATGGTTCTTATGCCCAAAGGCAGGCGAACCATCCACGGCATGGCAAATGAACACATAACGGGCAGGGACGATGGGGCAGCGTGTGCATCCGCCCTGGCGGCCCCACCCGAGCGGGTTAGCGCCCGTCGCCGCCCAGCAGCGCCAAAACATCTTCGCGGGTAAACAGCGCCGACGAGATACCGTCGCCGCCGAGCACGCTGTTGACCAGGTCGCGCTTGGACTCCTGCATCTGCATAATGCGTTCCTCGATCGTGTCCTTGGCGATGAGCTTGTACACGGTCACGGTATGCATCTGGCCAATACGATGTGCGCGGTCAGTCGCCTGGTCCTGCGCGGCCACGTTCCACCACGGGTCGTAGTGAATGACCACGTCGGCCGCCGTCAGGTTAAGGCCCACGCCGCCCGCCTTGAGCGAAATCAAAAAGACCGGCACCTCGCCCGCTTGGAACTGCGCGACCATCTTGGCGCGACTCTCCTTAGACGAAGCGCCCGTGAGCTTAAGGAAGGCGATGTCCTCCTTGGCCAAGCGTTTACCGATGATATCGAGCATACCCGTAAACTGGCTGAACAACAGGATGCGATGCCCGCCGTCGAGTGCGCCGTGCACGAGCTCCATGCACGTATCGAGCTTGGCGCTCCCCGCCTTGTAATCCTCGTAGTGTAGACGCGGGTCGCAGCAGATCTGGCGCAGCTTGGTGAGCTCGGCGAGCACCTTGAGTTTGTCTTTCTTAAACTCGGATGCCTCGCGGTGCTGCACCTGCTGGGCGATGCGGTCCTGGTTTGCCAGGTACAGCTTGCGCTGCTCGCCGGTGAGCTGAGCCACGACAGTGTCCTCGATCTTTTCGGGCAGATCGGCCACCACGTCTTCCTTGACACGGCGCAGCACAAACGGCGACACGAGCGCCTGCAGGCGAGCGGCGCTGTCCCCCTCGGCGTGCTCGACCGGGCTTTCGAAGCGCTTGGCAAACGACTCGCGCGTGCCAAGCAGGCCCGGCATCAAAAAGTCGAAGATGCTCCAGAGCTCGGACAAGCGGTTTTCGATGGGCGTGCCCGTCAGGGCAAAGCGCACGCCGGCAGGCAGGCGCTTTGCGGCGCGCGCCACCTGCGTGAGCGGGTTTTTAATGTACTGGGCCTCATCGAGCACCACGCGGGCAAAGTCCTGCTCGACGTACTCGTCGATATCGCGCCGCATAAGGTCATACGACGTCACGACCACGTTATGCTCGGCCACGCCGGCGATCTGCACGCGACGCTGGGCCTTGGCGCCCACAATGGCGCACACATCGAGCGACGGGGCAAAGCGCTCCAGCTCGGCGGTCCAGTTGTACACAAGCGACGCTGGGCACACCACAAGCGTGGGCTTAGCGTCCCCCGCTTCCACGCGCGCCAGGATATGCGCGATCATCTGCAGCGTTTTGCCCAAGCCCATATCGTCGGCCAAGATGCCGCCGAGGCCCAGGTGCTCGAGCGAGCCGAGCCACTGGTAGCCGTCGACCTGATAGCCGCGCAGTGTGGCCTTGAGCGAGACCGGCACCGTAAAGTCCATCTTGCCGAGCGTATCCAAGCGCTCGACGGTACGACGGAATGCAGCGTCGCGATCGGCTTCGAGCGCGGGCGTGCGCGCAAGCATGCTGTCAACGAACAGGGTACTCGACGCGGGGAGCGACACGCCGTCGAGCAAGTCGACAGCATCGACCCCCAGATCCTCGGCAAGGCCAAACGCAGCGCGCGCCCCCTCGTCCAGGCGTACGATGTCGCCCGACGTGAGACGCGCAAACGTCTGGTGACGCTTGTAGGAGTCCAGATAGATGGCAAGGTCTGCCGCCGAAAGTCCGCTCGCGCCCAGTTCGACGTCGAGCAGGTTACTCTTGACAGTCGCACGCACCGAAAGCTTGGGCGCAGGGCGGACCGAAATCTGGCGCAGGCGGTCGCTGAGCATGACCTCGCCCAGCTCGGACAGGGCAGACAGGCCCTCGGTCAGCAAGCGGAACAGGCTCTCGTCATCACGTTCCTCAAACGCCAGGCCGCCCTCGTAAAAGTCGAAATACAGGGCCGCCGTATCCATAACGCGAAACTCTGCCACCTCGTCGCGCGGCGGCACGCCCGGGCGCTGCTCTTCGAAGGGGCTGCCCGGAGCGCCCAGGCTAAAGAGATCTGCCGACCAGTCGCCGTAGGTAACCGTAATTTTGCAGGTCACGAGCCCATCGTCGACGCCGATCGCCATGGCAAAGCTCGGCTCGGGCGCCACGGTATCGAGCGCAGCGGGCGCGGTAAGGTCGGTGTAGTCGCGCAAAATGGGCAGCGCCATACGACAGAACTCCCCCACCTGGTCGGCAGCGATATGGACCGGCGTGCGGCAGGGCAGCAAGCGCGATAGGAACGGCGCCGCATGCTGGGCAAACGCCACATCGGTGCGGCGCGCACGGCGGGTGTCGACCAGATAGGCAACGTCGCCCGAAGCAAAGCAGTATGCATCGGCCGGCAGGCGCAGATCGTAGCTGCCACCAGCCGCCGGCGCGATTTTGGCGGCAAGGAGCGGTGGGCGCTTAGACGGCGCCTCGTCCTCCCCTTCTGGAGACAGTTCAACCGCCACGTCATAGGTGCGATGCGTCGTCGTTCCCCGCGACCAGGCGGGCTCAAAGGAAATGGTCCGGCCACGCAGCAAGTCCAGCATGTATACGATGTCATGCTCGGACAGCGGCAACTGGCGCTCGGCGACAAAGCCGCTGCGTGCAAAATCGTACGACGCCGAACGCGAACTCGTGATGTCGCTCAGATACACAACCGTTGCCACAACAAGGTCGAGCAGACGCACCGAAACCTCGTCAAAGGCCTCGGGCGCATGGAGGAATGTGAGCTTTTTGCCGTACGAGAAGGTGCCGCCTCGGACATAGGCGTCGGCCATGCCGTCGATATCCTTGACCACGTAGGACACCGAACCGCAGCGGATGCGGAACTCGAGCGCCCAGCTAAAGCGGTCGGCGAACAGCGGATTGTAGTACGGCACCAACGAGGGTTCCAACGCCGCTTTGGGGGCGTCGGGATCAACGGCACCGGCAAGCTTGCGGCGCATGCTCGCCAGCTCATCCATGCGCGCGTCCGAAAGGTCGGAGAGCGCCGCCATGAGGCTGGGGCTCGTGGGGACGGGCGCCGGAAAGGGAAAGTTGGGGTTGACGGCCGGCGCTTTGGGCGCGGTACGCGCGGGCTGTTTCGGCTGCGCCGTAAACGTGCGGACCGGCGTGCGCAAACCCTCGACGGGCTCGGCGCCACTGGCATCCAGATACGCCAACGCCGTGGCGATGACGTGTTTGCACATGCCGGAATAGCGGAAGGCAGCGGGGCAATCGCAGTCGTAGTCGACAACCTCGTGCTCGTCCATGTCGAGCGCCACGTGCGTCTTGTACAGGTCGCCGCGCGAGCCGCGCACCGAGCCCTCGATGTTCACGTTTTTGGAGAAGCGCGAGCCGGAGTCCTCAAACGACAGCACGGCGCCGTTGAGCATGAGCGAACGCCCCTTCATAAAGGTGCTGCTGAGCGCCGCCTCCTTGCGAAGCGCCTGCGCAAACGTCCCCTGCGTCATCACTTCCTCCAATCTCACCCGGGGTAGCTTAGATAACCGTCACGCGGCCTTGGTTGCCGACGATGGCCTTTGCCTCTGCCAGCAGCGGAATCGAGCGCGCGTTGACCTTGGCCGGCACCTCGGCACGCAGTACACGCCCGTCCACCTGCTCGATAAAGATCTCCACGCGGTCGCCGCCCGGGTTGGCGGTAAGCACCGTGGCAAGACGCGCCATATTGCCCTGGCTAAAGCGGCTGTTGGGCACCATGACCTCAAACACCTTGGGCTTGTTGTTCTCCTCGTTGAGCTCCAGCGGCACGATCTCCTGCGCGATGATCTGGTCGCCGCGGTCCGAGCGCTCGAGCTTGCCCTTAATGCGCACAAACGCATCGGACAGCTGCGCGCCGGTCTCGGGATCGACCTCGCCGTACAGGTACCCCTCGGCCTCCTTGTAGGTCTTGGGGAACACCACGACCGTGGCCTCACCTTCCATGTCCTCGAGCTGCACGATGCCCATGGGGTCGCCGTTTTTGGTCACGCGCTTGGATACGCTCGAGACCATACCGGCCCACCACAACGCCTTGCCCTCGGGGATCTCCTGGTTGATGGTGCCGCCCGTGGGGTTTTGCACTTCGTAGCCGGTGTCGATCTGCGAGAACGAGAAGTCGCGCGCCTTGGCTAGCGCATACTCAAACGGGCGCAGCGGGTGGTCCGAGACATAGATGCCCAGAACCTCCTTCTCCTGGCTCAGCTTAAGGTGGCGGTCCCACTCCTGGCCATCCGGATCGGGCACGCTCACCTCAAAGCCCGAGCCCTCAACATCGCCAAACATGTCGAAGAACGACGTCTGGCCGCTCGCACGATCCTTCTGGCGCTTCACGGCGGCATCGATAATGTTCTCGGGGTTGTTCTTGTCCACAAAGTGCATCATCTGGCGACGCGGATACCCCGTGGAGTCGAAGGCGCCTGCCTTGATCAGCGATTCGATCACGCGACGGTTTGCCTGGCTCGAGTCCACGCGCTCGACAAAGTCGTGCAGCGTCTTAAACGGGCCGCCCGCCTCGCGCTCGGCGATAATCGCCTGCGCCACGCCGGTGCCCACGCCGCGGATGCCGGCCAGGCCAAAGCGCACGCCCTCCTTGGTAGCCGTGAACTCGGTGCCGGACTCGTTGACATCTGGCGAAAGCACGGGGATGCCGTCGTGACGGCATGCCGAGACGTAGTGAACGATCTTGTCGGTCTTGCCCGTGTAGGACGTCAGAACGGCCGCCATGTACTCGTGCGGATAGTGCGCCTTAAGCCATGCCGTCTGCATAACCAGAATGGCGTAGCCGGCGGAGTGCGACTTGTTGAAGGCGTAGGACGCGAACTCGAGAACATCGTCCCAAATCTTCTGGGCGACCTCGCGCGTGTAGTTGTTCTTGATGGCGCCGTTCATCCAGTGGTCGTAGGTGGTCTCGTCCGAGCCATCCTCCCAGTGGAGCACCGTCGACGTGAGCAGCTTGATCTTTTTCTTAGCCACGGGCTTACGGATACGCGAGTCCGATTCGCCCTTGGAGAAGCCGCACATCTCAACGGAGATGAGCATAACCTGCTCCTGGTAGACCATGGTGCCGTAGGTTTCGCCCAGGATGTCGTCCAGGCGGTCGTCGTAGGAGACGGCCGGCTCCTTGCCGTTCATACGGTTGATGTAGGACGAAACCATGCCGGCACCCAGCGGGCCCGGGCGGTATAGAGCGATCAATGCCACAACGTGCTTGTACTCGGTGGGCTTCATATTCTTGATCGTGGCCGTCATGCCGGCGGACTCGACCTGGAAGACGCCGGCGGTGTGACCGGAGCCCATGAGCTTAAAGATCTCGGGGTCGTCAAAGGGAATCTCTTCCTCTTTGATGTCGATGCCGAAATTCTTTTTGATGTTTGCCTTAGCCTTGGAGATAACCGTCAGCGTGCGCAGGCCCAGGAAGTCCATCTTGAGCAGGCCCATGTCGGCAACGGTATGGCCCTCGTACTGGGTAATCTCGACGCCGCCCTTGGTATCGAGCTTGGTGGGCACATGCTCGTTGACGGGATCGCGGCAGATCAGGACGGCGCACGCGTGCACACCCTCGCCACGGGTGAGGCCCTCGATCGAGAGCGCCGTGTCGATGATACGGCGGGCGTCGTCATCCTTTTTATAGGCCTCGGCAAAGTCGGGGTTAAACAGATCCTCTTTGCCGGGTTGCTTTTCGAGCACCTGCTTGAGCTTGACCTTGGGGTCGCTCGAGACCATCTTGGACAGGCGCTGGCCCATGTAGACCGGGTAGTCCAGCACGCGCGCGGCGTCGTTGATGGCCTGCTTGGCCTTAATGGTCGAGTAGGTGATGACGTGGGTGACCTTCTCGGGACCGTAGAGCTGGCGAACGTGCTCCACGACCTCGAGGCGCCGCTCATCGTCGAAGTCCATATCGATATCGGGCATCTCGGTACGCTGCGGGGACAGGAACCTCTCGAACATCAGGCCGTTCTCGAGCGGGTCGAACGCGGTGATGTTCATGGCGTAGGCGACGATAGCGCCGGCGGCCGAGCCACGGCCGGGACCGACGCCGATGCCGTTGTCCTTGGCCCATTGCACGTACTCGGCGACGATCAAAAAGTAGGCGGCAAAGCCCTTGTCGCAGATGACCTTGTATTCGTACTCAAAGCGCTCTTTGATGTTGACGCCACAGATCTCGCGCGTGGCCCAGTCGTCACCGTAGTGTTGGCGCAGGCCCTTCTCGCACTCGCGGCGGAACTGGCTCTCGTGCGTCTCGCCGGGATCGAGCAACGGGAAGCGCGGCAGGATGATGGAGTCCCAGTCCAGCTCAACGTAGCACTTGTCGGCAATCTCGAGCGTGTTGTCGCAGGCCTCGGGGCAATACGGGAACATCGCCCGCATCTCCTCCTCGGTCTTCATGTAAAACTCCGAGCCGGTCATGCGCATGCGGTTGGGGTCGTCGACCTTGGCGTTCATGCCGATGCACATGATGACGTCCTGCACGGGCGCGTCCTCGCGGCGCAGGTAGTGGAAGTCGTTGGTGGCGATGACCTTGACGCCCACCTGCTTGGCGATGTCGATGAGCGTGCGGTCCATCTGCTCGTCGGTCAGGCCGTTGTCGGTGGTGATGCCGTGTTCCTGGATCTCGATATAAAAGTCGCCGGGATCGAAGGTGTCACGGAAGGTCTCAGCCCACTTGATGGCGCCCTCCATGTCACCGCGGTCGATGTATTTGGGGATGATGCCCGCGATGCAGGCGCTCGTGCAGATCATGCCCTTGGCATGGCGGCGCAGGTTGTCGAGCGTCACACGGGGCTTGTAGTAAAAGCCCTGCACGGCGGCCTCGGAGACCGTCTGCATCAGGTTGACGTAGCCTTCCTGGTCTTTGGCCAGGAGGATCATATGATAGAGCTCGGGCTTGTGGTCGCGGGCAAGGGTCTCGTCCGGCGTAAAGTAGACCTCGCAGCCGAAGATGGGCTTGATGACCAGGGGCGGCTTGAGCTCGTCGATGTTGCCCTTCTCGTCCCACATGGCCATGTCCTTCACATACTGGGCATGCTCGCGCGGGTTTTCCTCGGGATCGGGCTCCACCAGCTCGTCGCGGCGGTCCTTTTCCAAGAAGGCCTTGTCGTGGCTCCAGGTTTTGTACTCGGGCGTGTTGTGATTGACGGCGTCGCAGGCCAGCGCCAGGTCGGGTACGCCGTACATGTAACCGTGATCGGTAATGGCCACGGCGGGCATGCCAAGCTCAACGGCACGGTTGACCATATCCTGGATACGGGTTGCGCCGTCGAGCATGGAGAAAACAGTGTGATTGTGCAGATGGACGAATGCCATATGATGAGCTCCGATGCGGGTTCGTGTTCTGACTGAACGATTTTACCGCACGGCACGGACAGCACCCGAACCTAGCCAAACCCACACGGGTAGTCTTTTTGGGACCCTCAAAAAGGGGAATGAGGGCATCCAGATATATCGAGTATTACTGGAACCCCGGCGATGCGCGGAATGATTTGTGACGGATAGTCATGTCCATCAAGAAGGCTCGACGCTTCGGATAGCTCGTCAATCGATATATCAATTCTTGGAGACCTGCATTCCTACCATTTTTAATGAAACAACGGCGGTAATTGCTATCGCGATTGCACCAATAATACCGAGCGCTATCTGAATGGGATATAACCCCAACACATGTCCAAATATGAAGAAAAACATTGCGGAAAAGAAGGCCCTTACCAGAGATGCGACGGAAAGGATCGTCGCGCGGAGATCGTCCGCTATCGCGTCTTGGATTAAGTTTTCCGAAGTGATGTACACCACTTCTGGGAGGAAACAAAGCGCCATGCTAAGGCCAAACAAGCACAGAGGATTTGAAGCGAGCCACGGAAGAATCAAGAAAAGGCCAGCCTCGATTAGCATCGAGACGAGCATGGTATTTCTTTTCCCGAAACGCGATGAGAAGAAATCTGCTGCAATGTAGGCCGTCGCATTTACTGCATAGGATGCACCGAAAAAGATTCCTATTATGGAGACGGGAGCATCAAATGCGTCGAATACCAACTGATTCAAGTTGTAATAACTCCCGTAGAATCCGTCGAGCATGCTTGTGCCGATGAGGAGAAGCAATACCGCAAAAGCGGATTCTCCAACGCGCCAGGTCTCGCGCCTGAACATCTTGGCTGCGTCAAACCTCCCCTTTTCTGATCTTTCAGAACGGGTCGTTTCCGTCCTCTCAATGGGATACAGAAGGAAAAGCTGCAGGAGATAGAAAACGGAGACACATACGTAGAGGGCACTCCAAGATACTTGGGCAATGAAAGATCCGAGCACAATTGCCATTCCCGTAGCGATTGATTGCGCGGCAAGCAGCCGAGCGTTGATGGTGAGGAAGCGCTCTCCTTGACCGGCATTTCGGGCAATTTCATATAAAAGTGCTTGTTCGGATCCCGATTGAAGGGAGTAGGCGAGTGCCTCAACAAGGGAAAGCACGACAAGAAAGGGGCCTGAGAGCAACAGCATGCCGGCGGTATGGAAGAAAAGCAGCAGCACGCCCACTTGAATCGAAAACTTCTTTCCAAAGAAATCGCCTATCAGCCCTGTTGGCAGCTCGAGGACGACCGTTGCTATGTTGAACAGGGCTTGATAAAGCGCGATTTCCGTGACAGACATTCCTTTCTCCGCAAGGAAAAGTAGAAACACTCCCCGATTTAAAACAAATCCCGTGAGAACGAAAAAGGCGGAATAGACGTGCAGTTGCGTAGTGGCATTCTTATTCATTTGGCACTACCAACAACTATTTTTGTCGGGCCGCTCGCTACTGATTCGAAACCTGAAGTGTTCACAGTTGATGTGAAGAGCGGTAAAGCTTTTGCACAGGGTATCAATGGAGTACATCCGAAGCGTTTTCGGCAGTATCATCGGCGAAGGCGGGATTAGCCTTTACGCGACGCTCACCCTCGATGTATTTGACGATTTGATCAATCGTCTGGTTGGCGTGGCTCTTGAGCTTGCGCTCATAGAAGAAGAGGCCGAGCTTGCCGCGCGTGCCAGACGTGTTGCCACCCACGCCCTGAAAATCCTCGGTATAGGTGAGCTCGCAGGCACCATCGCCAGCAGGTGCAGCCTCATAGCGCATGGTATTGATGCCCGCCGCATACTGAAAACGGACCTCATAGAGGCACGGGTAGTCAAAGTGCTTGATCTTAACCTTGATCGCCGTGCCCTTGGCCTTGCCTTTTGCGGACTGGGCGCGCTTCTCGTACTTATAGCCGTTGAGCTTGTTGCGGCTGGGACGCTTGCCCGTGGCGTTCTCGATATCCTGCATGATGGACCCCGCCAGAGCGTCAAAAAGCTCCTCCGGTGTCACCTTAAGCGTTTTGGTGAGCTGCATGATGGCTCCTTATTCGTTTGAACCGTTCGAGTCATTGTAACGCCCCAGGCTCTCCCATGCGTTGCGGTGCCATTTGGACGATTGAGGGCTTTACAGCCGCAAAACTACCCAAATAGCACCGTAAAGCCTGAGGTGGCTAGAGGTTGTAGGTGACCACTTGAGGTTCGGCGGGTTCGACGAAGATGGCTGGATTCGCCTGCTCCACGCGGACGAACTTGACGGTCACGGCCTCAAAGCCCGCCTTGTGCAACACATCGGCGTAGACGCGCGCCTGCAGGGCGTGCTTCTCGAGCAGCTGGTCCGGCGTCTCATCCGGCGTGCCACCTGTCTTGTAATCGATGACCAGTGCGCGCGACGGATCGGCCGGGTCGGTCGCCAGTGCATCGATGGCGCCCTCGGCATAGACACCGTAGCGGGCAATGTCCTCGTCCTCGCAGCCCAGTGAAAAGAACGGCACCTCGGCGCGAACGCACGGCCACGCGAGCAGGTCGGCACGAACAGCCGACTTGAGCCAGCGGTCCAGGGCAACGTCGAAGCGTTCGCGCTGCTCCGGCGTCAGGCACCACAGACGCGCCAGCGCATCGGCACGCTCAGCGGGCAGTGCATCGGAACCCATCTCGATCAGCCACTGGCAGGCGGCATGGAACGCCGAGCCCAGCGCCATAGGGTTGCCGGCGGGCTCAACGGCGGCCACGTCTGCATCCGTCATCTCGGAACCATCCGACTCCGCATCATCGCCAGCCTCGTCCATGGGCACGCGCGTCTCGGCGGCACGGTCTTCCGTCTCGGCATGCAGTGCCGCGGCGATTGACGAGTAGCTATATGAGTCACGCGCCGGGAATGGACAGGTGCCCATGCGCACGCCCACTGCCTGGGGATACACAAGCTCAAACGAATCGGGCTCGGGGTCGGCAGGACCGGGAACGGCGGCGCGGGCATCCGCACCGGCACCCTCCGGCTCCGCATCGCCGCGAACGAGCCTACCCTCGGCATCCAGCGAAGCGTTGGCCTCAAACGCCCGCTCGCCAAAGGTAAAGTCCGCGAGCGAAATGAGCTCGTAGTCGCCCGGCTGGGAGTTGTCGAACACCAGGCGGTCGCTATCGAGCTGCGGCGTGTCCAGGCCGTCCGTCGGCAGAATACGACGCAGCACGTCATAGGTCAGATCGGTCTCGACGTCGAAGGTCGGCGCCGTCACCTTGCCGCGGCTCACGCCGGCATCCATCGCCAAGATCACCAGCTCGCGCGCACGCGTCATGGCGACATAGAGCAGGCGGGCCCGCTCCTCGAGCGAAAGCCGCAGGTCGTCGTTGCGCAGGCGAGCAAATGCCTCGGCGGGAGAGCCCGTCGCGCATACGTCCTCCATAAGCTCTGGCGGCAGCCACAGCGACGTGCCCTTGCCCTTAAACGCGTGTTCAAACTGCTTTTTGACGTCATCGCCCTTCACGAAGGTCCCGTCGGCAAGCTTAACGCCATCGAAGCGCGCCGGCAGCGCCACGACATGCGCCCCACCGTCGACGCGACCCATCTGTGCCGCACCGGACGATTTGCGCACGCCAAAACACTCGGCAACCGCTACGACCGGATACTCCAGACCCTTGGACGCATGCACGGTCATGATGCGCACCGCGCCGTCGCCCTCCTCGTTGAGCGCGCCCGGGGCCTCCTTGCCCGCCAAGAAGCGGTCGAAGGCGAGCGCGATGGAGCGCGGCGAGTTGCCGAGCTCGGCCTCTGCCTCGGTCACGGCGTCGAGCGCCTTGAGCACGTTGGCGGCAATGGCCTTCCCCTCGGGGCCGCGCTGCGCCAGACGCACGAACCAGCCGGAGGCATTGACCGCGTCGCGCGCGATGGCGGCGAACGAATCGCGTCCCACGCGACGAAGCGCGTAGCGCAGTACCTCGCGGGCACGCGTCACGAGCGGCAGGTTCTGCAAACCCGGCACATCGGAATCGCTCATGATGCCCACATCGATATTGCGGCGCGACGTCTCGCCCGTCCGCTCGTCGAGCTTGGTCGCCAGCGCCAGGAACTCCTGGACGCCGAGTGCAAACATCGGCGAGGCCAGCAACGGCATAAGACCTTGGGCCGTATCAGCCGGATTGGCGAGCGCGCAGACCAGGGCACGCACCGTCTGCACCTCGGCTGCCTGGGCAAAGACCGAGCCGCCCGCGATAACGCAGTCGAGTCCCTGGTCGCGGAAAGCCTGCGCGTAGACGTCGGCATTAGTCATACGGCCCAGCAACAACACCATGCTGCCCTGGGGCTGGCCCGCTTTAACGAGCGCTTGGAACCGCTCCGCAATCGCACGGGCTTTCGCCTGCGTTCGTTCCTGGGTGCTGCCGCCGGCAACGAGCAGCGCCTGGCGGCGCGAAGCCTTTGCCTTGAACTTGTCCTCGCGATCGTCACTCGGCTCAAGATCCAAGAACCCCTGCATCAAACCACCGGTATCGCCGTCGAAGACGCGTGCTACGTAACGCAGCACCTCGTCATGGCTGCGGAAGTTGCGCACAAGCTTGACGAGCTCGCCAGCAGGGGCGTCGGCCACGGCAGTCGCCTCGGGCGCAGCAGAGGAGCCCACCTTGCGCTCTTGGCGACGGAACACCTCGACCTCGGCGCCTCGGAAGCGATAGATCGACTGCTGCGCATCGCCCACGGTGCACAGCGCGCGCTCCCCCGCACCCGTCAGATAGCGAATCAGATCGACCTGCATCTGGTCGGTATCCTGGAACTCGTCAATCATGACCATCTTAAAGCGGTCCTCATAGGCAGCTCGAATAGCCGGGTAGTCGCGCAGCGCCTCGTACGCCATGCGCAGCAGGTCGTTGTTATCGAGCGCGGACTGGCCGGCCTTGAGCGCGCGGTACTCCGCCTCCACAGCACGGGCAAGCCCCACCAGCGCATCGACCGCCGGACCGCCGCAGGCAAGCACGATATTGATAAACGCATCAGCCGCCTCGGCCTTGAGTAGCTCCACCTGCTCCTTAGGAAACGCCTTGCTCGCGCGTGGCATGCTGCACGACATCATGAGTCGCGCCGCATCCTCCATGGTTTTGCCGCTCGCCTCAAACGCGTCGATGGCGTCGAGTGCCGCCTGCGCTTTCTCGGTCGTGGCCTTGCTTGCGCCCAGCGCCGCACGATAGGCATCGGCAAGCGCCGAGGTGTCGGCCTGGCCGCGCGCCACGCACACATCGTCCATGCCGCCCGGCAGCTGGCTCGATAGCTCCAACAGGTCGCGCACCAGGCCTTTGATGGTGGTACCGGCGCCAAACGACCCGCCCTCGCCCGCCATGGGATACCAGGCGTAGAGGGCCTTAAGCGAGGCGGCGAGCTGGGGCGCGGCATCGGGCGCCGTCGCGCGCCCCAGCACATGCTCGACAGCCTGATCCATAAGCTCATCGGTATCGGTGAGCACCGTGAACTCAGGATCGATGCCCAGCTCCAGCGCATGCGCGCGCAGGATACGCGAGCACATGCCGTGAATAGTCGAGATCCAAGCGTCGTCGACGGTCAGGGCCTCCTCGTCCATACCCTCTTCGATAAGCGCACGGCGCACGCGGTCGCGAATCTCGGCCGCGGCGTCTTTGGTAAAGGTAATGGCGAGCACCTGGTCCAGATGCTCGACAAACGGACCGGATTCGGGCGAGAGCGCATAGACGATGCGGCGCGTGAGGGTAAAGGTCTTGCCCGAGCCGGCACCTGCCGAGACAAACAGCGGGCGGTCGAGCGTTTTGACGACTTGCAGCTGTTGCGGCATCAAGGTCGAAAAATCCATGGTCTACACGTCCCTCCTTACAAACGTTCCTTCGTGGTTATACGAGCAGCGCGCATGCGCGGCTTGCGCCGACGTCGGGTCGACGGCGGCGACGATGCCCGCCTCGAGTTCGCGCAAGCGCTCGGCGATGCCGGCCTCCACGCGGTCGAGCAGCGCATCGAAGTCCATGTTGCCGCCCTCGCCCGGAAAGCCCTTCTTAAGGCCCGGAATGCGGCCGTCGCCGCGCTCTTCCTCGAGCAACTCGGCACTTGCGGCACCACGCAGTGCGGGCTTGCCGCCCTTGGTCGAAAAATAGAGCGCCGCACGGGCATCTAGACCCAGCGCCCGGCGCATGGCCTGGGCGTAGATGAGCGTTTGGGTATGGGGCGGCAGCCAGCGCGGATCGTCGATGGGGGCCTCGCCCGACTCCTCGTCGCGCACCGTGGGGTCGGCGAGCTTAAACTCCTCGACACCCGAACGATGCTTGTAGTCAATCACCACAGCGCGGTTCTCGGCGTCCACATCCACGCGGTCGATGCGCCCGCCGAGCGGCCAGCCGGCATACTCGACCTGGAGCTCGTTGAACGCAAACTCCAGGTAGCGCGGCGCGAAGGGCGCGAGCGCCTCGGACTCGTAGGCGAGCACGCCCTCCAGTTGCGGCAAGATCTCGGCCACTTGGCGCTCCTCCACTGGAGAGAGCGGCACCAGCGGGCCCTCGGTACCGCGCTTGCCGGCGTGCTCAGCCAGGGTCTCGGCAAAGACCTCGTGCAGCAGCTCCTTCGCGCGCGGCAGATTCATGGGCGTCACGCGCTCCATGCCCTCCTGCGGAAGACGTGCATGCAGGTGCTCCAGCACGTCATGGACAAAGTTGCCCTTCTCCATGTTGCCAAAGCCCGCATCGATGGACTGAGGTTTGACGCGATACGAGACGAACCAGCACAGCGGGCAGGTGGAATAGGCTTCGATCTGCGAGGCGGACGTCAGGCGCGGCACGAGTGGCGCGTCCTCGCCCTCGCCATCGCGACGACGCAGGACCAAATACGGCACGGCCTCGGCACTCAGATGCTGAGGGGCTTCACAGGTCACGCGTTCGCGCTTGAGACCTTCGCCTGCCGCGGGATCGAAGTCCCTTACGATATCACCCTCACCCACGCACTTCGCCTTGTCGGCGTCAGCGGCCTTAGCGTTGTCAGCGGCCTTAGCGTCGTCAGCGGCCTTAGCGTTGTCAGCGGCCTCGGCATGCGCCCGCAACTCGGTCCACACGGCAGCCGGATAGCACTCGCGCGCCTGGCGATCGTGCGTCACGCGGGCAAGCGCAACCGAGCCACGTGACGCCTGCATCGCGTGGCCAAAGCGCGCGCGCAGCAAGGCCGCGGGCTCAAGCGTCACGCCCTCGCGACCAAGGCTCGCCGTCAGCGTGGCCAGCGGCCCCTCCTCGTGCGAGAGCGGATAGCTGTCCAGATCGACATCGGCAAACAGCACGGCATCGTAGCTGCCGGGGCGCAGAGCTGCCGCATCGGCAAGCGAAGCAAAACGAACCTGAGCACGTGGCGCACGGTCAACCTCGTGGGTCTCGTAATCGTAGGCGGTGCTACGCTTGTCCACCTTGGTGCGAATGCCATCGAGCACGGGTACGGTCGCGGCCTGCGACACGTCGAGCGCGCGGGCGCCATTCATAAGGATCTCGATGACGTGGCGCAGCAAGGCCACCTCCGCCTGGTGACGAGCCTGACCGTCAAGGCCTCCAAGGGCGCGATCGGGCAACGCCTCGGCAACGGCAAGCATGGCCTTGAGCGCCGTCACGGGCTTGTCACGCCACAGCGCTTGGAACACGTCCGAAACCACACACGGTACGTTCTTAAACCAGTTGTCGTCGCTCGCCGCCTTGCGCGCGCCCCTCACCTGGCCCTGAACGCTCTGCAGCAGGCTCTTAACGCCCGCGGTAGTCTTGCTGCGCGAGAGACGCATATTCTTATCGAAGGCACGAGCATTGACGGCATCAGCGCCCGAAAGCGGACTGTAGATCCAGTCGGTAAGCTCCGGCGCGGGCCACCACTCGGTCTTTGACGCCACGCCCTCATCGGCGGCCTTCATGCGCTCGATCAGGCCGGCAAGCGCCGCAAATTGCCTGCCCGCAATGGATTGGGAAAACGCCGTGAACTCAACCGTCTCGGCAGCGATATGACGAGCCGCCAGACGAGAGGCGAGCTCACCGAACAGCTGGGGTGCCCGGGCAGAAACAACGAGCACGCGCACGGGGTCGGCGGGCGTTGCAGTAGCTTTATCGGCCTTGGACTCCTTGTGCACTTTCACCAACTTATCGATGGCGTCCGCATAGACATGAGCACGGGCATGGGGACCGGCGACCTCAATAAAGACAGGCTGAGCGGCAGTCCCGCAAGCGACATCAGGCGCGACGGCATCCTCCTCCAGCGGCGCGGCCTCAAACAGCACGCCGCGGGCATCAAATGCCGCGGCAAGCTCCTCGCGCATCGCCGCCTGCTCGCGGGCAAGCAGCACGACGACCTCTCCCCCATTGTTCGCCACGGCAGACAGCAGCTCGAGCAGGCCGTGCGTAAACGACGTGATACCGCGCACGCATACGGCGCGGGTGCACGCCGGCAGGTTATCGGCCAGGGCACCGGCCATAATGTCAGCCGCCTCGCAGGGCTCGACCATATCTCGACGATCCAAACCGCCCGCGTAGGCGCGCAAAAGCTCGAACACGCGAGCCTCGGCATCGCTTTTTGGCTCAGGCTGGCAATTGTTGCCACCGCATCGCTCGGCCGTCGTCCCCGCCACACCCGGCAGCACATCGCGGGCCATGCGCGCAAGCATGCGCACCGTGCCCTGGCTGCGCGAAAGCGGCTGCAGGTCGGCATCGTCGAGACGCGTGACCGTGTCCGAGAACAGCATCTGGCGCTGCAGGTTGTCGACGAAACCGCGCCCGTCGCCCAAAAGCTCCCAAAGCGAGCGAAGCCACGATGTAGGCGTCTTGTAGTCGATACCCAGCGAAACGCCGGCTTCCGCCGCATCATGACGGCACAGGTCGAGCTCGGCAAACGTAGGTGCCAGCAACACGGCACGCCCGTGGCGGGCAATAAGATCGGCAAGCAACGCCGACTCGGCATCGCTCAAATCCGTGCCGTCATTGGTGGTATAGATTCGAACAGGCATGGTCCTCCGCTCAAACTGTTCGCAATAATCAATGCATCCATCCTACCCGCCCAAGCGGACAGATTTGCCCCACGCCAACAGATTTGATCCCTTGGGGACGGAGGAAAACGGATCACCGAGGGGGTCTGTCTAACCCCGTGATCCGTTTTCCTCCGTCCCCAGGGGATCAAAAAACCGCCCCCGGAGGAGCGGTTTTGTACAAATCGGTTTTTTGGCGCGGCTTACTCGCCATCCTCCAGCTTAATGAGGATCTTGCGGTAGCCACCGTACTCGCCGTTGAGCGCCTTGGACACACGGCTCACCGTGGTGGACGAAGCGCCGGTACGCGCCTGAACCTCGACATAGGGCTCGCCCTCGTCCAGGTAACGCGCGACCTGCAGACGCTGCGATAGATCGCAAATCTCGCGCGGCGTGCAGATATCGGTCAAAAACGCTTGGATATCTTTCTCGTCGTCCAAAAGGCTAAATGCGTGGACCAGCTGCTTGACATCAGGCTTGTCAAACATGTTCTCGATATTCATCGATCACCGCCAAACCCGCCAAAAGGCATCGAAGTTGATACTGACATCGGGCATCGCTCGCCCGTTCTATGCAATAGGGCAACGCCTGTGGCTTTTGCCCGTAGCAGTGTAGCACACCACCAAACTAAAGCGACAAGACTCTCTGCCAGCGGCGCGTTTTTTAGGACGAACGCCGGTTTGAAACCGAATGCGCACGCAAGCTCCACGAATATCTGAGACAATGGGCGCCCAAACAGGACCGTGCCCGCGCATCTATCCGAGTTGCAAAGGCATGCGCCTCTCACGCCTCTTTGCCACGTCTTGCGCAAGAAAGGATCTCCACCATGCGCTTTTTGCTCAACTGGCTTTTGACCTCAATCGCCATCGCGATTGCAACGTTTCTCGTCCCCGGCATTCAGCCCTTCGGCATGGCCGATGCCTGGGTCTGCTCTGCCTTCGTGGGACTGTTCCTCAACATCGTCGACTCGCTCGTCAAACCATTCCTGACGGTCATCTCACTGCCGCTCACTATTATCACGCTTGGTATTTTTCAGCTCGTAGTCAATAGTTTTATGCTCGAGCTGGCCAGCTACCTGTCGGTCAATCTGCTGGGAGCGGGTATCTCCATTGCCGGCTTTGGATCGGCCTTTATGGGCAGCATCCTGGTATCCATCATGCGCAGCATTCTCGACAGCATCGCCAGGAACTAAAGCGACCAGATACGGACCGCCACAACACGCCAAAACGAAGGCCGTCCATCGCAACGATGGGCGGCCATGTCATTTGTCAAGCCTCAGAGGGCAAGAAAATCTACCATTTCTGCCCCGTCCCCAAATGGCAGGTGGGGCTAGATGACGTAGTCGTAACCCTCGTTGGGGGCGACGAGCGCATCGAGCGTCACGCCATCGAGGTAGTCGTTGATGAGCTTGTCCAGGTTCTTCCACACGCCGAGTGTAGGACACTCGTCCGAACGCGAGCAGCCCTTGCAGTCGCCGTCCAGGCATGCGACCGGTGCCAGGCTGCCTTCGGTCAGGCGCAAGATCTCGCCCACCGTGTACTGCTCGGGCGGACGCGTGAGCACGTAGCCGCCGCCCTTGCCGCGCATGCCCGAGAGCATATTGGCGCGGACGAGCGTAGCCAAAATGTTCTCCAGATATTTCTCAGAAATCCCCTGACGCGCCGCGATCTCTTTGAGGGGAATGCGGCCTGCCGCCTGGTGCTCGGCCAGGTCAACCATAACGCGCAGGGCATATCTGCCCTTTGTGGAAACCAACATATATATTGCTGCCTTTCGGTCTTTTAATTCGTAGAAATTCTAGCCGAAAAATTGGTTTTGAAAATACCTATTCCCGTCAAGCTGGTTAATCGACTCGTAATAATCTTCTATTTCCTATTGCGTTACTAGGCTTTAGTGCCTACTATGCTTGCCAACAGCAAACGAACAACCTATAAGGTTTGTGGGTTTCGCTGTTACACACACCGTAAAACCACACGGTATCCAGTCATTTGAACACTTTGGAGGTTCACCATGAGCAATGTTTACACGTCCATCGATCAGCTTATCGGCCACACTCCGCTTCTGGAGTTCACTCACTTTGAGGCCGATGAAGACCTCAAGGCCCGCGTGCTCGTCAAGCTGGAATACTTCAACCCCGCCGGGTCCGTCAAAGACCGCGTCGCCAAGAACATGATCGACGAGGCCGAGAAGGCCGGCAAGCTCGTGCGCGGCGGCGACTACACCATCATCGAGCCCACGAGTGGCAACACCGGCGTCGGCATCGCCTCGGTGGCGGCGGCTCGCGGCTACAAGGTGATCATCACCATGCCCGAGACCATGTCCGTCGAGCGCCGCAAACTTATGCAGGCATACGGCGCACAGCTCGTGCTCACCGACGGCTCCAAGGGCATGAAGGGCGCCATCGCCAAGGCCGAGGAACTGCAGAAGGAGACACCCAACAGCATTATCGCCGGCCAGTTTGTAAACCCCGCCAACCCCGCCATCCACAAGGCCACGACCGGCCCCGAGATCTGGGATGACACCGACGGCAAGGTCGACATCTTCGTCGCCGGCGTTGGCACCGGCGGCACCGTGACCGGCGTGGGCGAGTTCCTCAAGGAGCAGAACCCCGAGATTCAGGTTGTCGCCGTCGAGCCCGCCACTTCCCCAGTGCTCTCCAAGGGCCAGGCCGGCCCGCACAAGATCCAGGGTATCGGCGCCGGCTTTGTGCCCGACGTCCTCGACACCCAGGTCTACGACGAGATCATCCCCGTCGAGAACGACGACGCCTTTGCCACCGGCCGCGCCGTGGGCCACAAGGAGGGCGTGCTCGTGGGCATTTCGTCCGGCGCCGCCGTGTGGGCCGCACTGCAGCTGGCCAAGCGCCCCGAGAACGAGGGCAAGACCATCGTGGCGCTGCTCGCCGATACCGGTGAGCGCTACCTGTCCACGGCACTGTTCCAGGACTAAGGTCTGTCGCCCATAGGTTGAGCCCAGGGACGAGCCGGTCTCCTCTCTCCCGGCAGCCTGAGCCCATCCAATCAGGGTGTCCCACGAGACGTCCGAACTTGCTACAATGTCTGCGGCGCGGAACCAGCCTCCCGCGCCGCTTTTCTTTTTTGGCCACATGCCACCAAGGAGAACCTCCCCATGCACAACAAGCGCGTGCTCGTCGCCATGAGTGGCGGCGTCGATTCCAGCGTGACCGCGTATCTGCTCAAGCGCCAGGGCTACGAATGCGTCGGTGCCACCATGCGCCTCACCTGCCCCGCGCCCGATCCTGCAACGGGTATGAGCAAAGTCGACCGCGACATCGCCGATGCAAAGGCCGTCGCCGAGCGCCTGGGGATACCCCACCATGTGCTCGACCTGCAGCAGACCTTCGACCGCAATGTTATCGAGCGATTTGTGACTGCCTATCAGGAGGGTTTGACGCCCAACCCGTGCATCATCTGCAACCGCCACATTAAGTTTGGCGCGCTGCTCGATGCGGCGCTGGACATGGGCTGCGACTACGTCGCCACAGGTCACTACGCCAAAACGAGTCAGGCATCCGACGGCACCTGGCGGCTGCACCGCGGCGAGGACCCTAAAAAGGACCAGAGTTACTTTTTGTATTCGCTCACGCAAGAGCGCCTGGCACGCACAATCTTTCCGCTGGCAGGCTTGGACAAAGAGCGCGACGTGCGCCGGATTGCCGCCGAGCAGGGCTTTGCCAACGCCAAGAAGGCCGAAAGCGAGGATATCTGCTTTATTCCAGACGGTGACTACGCGGGCTATATCGAGCGCCGCTGCGGACATCCCGCTGCACCGGGCGACATCGTATGGCGCGATGGCAGCGTGGTCGGGCGCCACAACGGCGCGCTGCGCTATACCATCGGCCAGCGCAAGGGCCTGGGCGTCGCGATGGCGCATCCCGTGTATGTGACGGGCGTCGACGCCGCTAACAACACCGTGCATCTGGGCGAGGCCGAGGACCTGACCGCCGCTGCCCTCACGGCCGATGAGTGGATCTGGAGCGCGCCGGACGCACGCATGGAGGCCGAGCTGGATGCCGGCGGCATTCGCGTAGGTGCCAAGTACCGCTACCGTCAGAAAGACCAGGCAGCGACCCTTACGCGTGACGAAGACGGGCAAATGCTGCTAACTTTTGACGAGCCGCAACGAGCCATCGCCCCCGGCCAGGCCGTCGTCGTCTACCGCGGCGACGTCGTCCTGGGCGGCGGCACGGTGACCGGCGCACTTAAGTAGCCCCATCCCCTTCATAAATTGCGGTGAAATAGGGACTGTTTAAGCGTTTAAAACCGCCAAACAGTCCCTATTTCACCGCAACTTAGAGAGGACGGCCTCGGTCGGTACTGCCGTATCAGCCGAGGCCGCTGCATCGCTAGCGTTGTACGTAGGCGCGGACCAGCTCGTAGGTATTGCGCACGCCGTCGATGTGGCTGCGCTCGTAGTTGTGGCTCGCGTACACGCCGGGGCCGATCAGGCCGTGACGGATGTCGTAGCCGGCCGAGAGCGTGGCCTCAACGTCCGAGCCGTAGTGCGGATACACATCGATGGCGTAATCGAGCTCCAGCTCGCGCGCGATGTTGGACAGCGTGGTTACCAGGTCGTAGTTGTACGGACCGCCCGAATCCTTGGCGCAAATCGACACCATGCGCTCGGTGCAGCCCAGGTCGTCGCCCACGCAGCCCATGTCAACGCTGATCATCTCGCGCGTGTCGGCCGGCACGAAAGCACCGCCGTGGCCGACCTCCTCGTACACGGTAAAGAGCAGCGACACCTTGCGCGAAAGCGACACCTCGCCGTCAGCAACAGCGCGGGCCAGACCCAGCAGAATCGACGCCGACAGCTTGTCATCCAGGAAGCGGCTCTTGATGTAGCCGCTCTCCGTCACCGTGGTACGCGGATCCATAGCGATGATGTCGCCGGTCTGAATGCCCAGCTCAAGCACATCGTCCTTGCTGTCGACATTCTCATCGAGCAGGATTTCCATGTTCTTCTCGATGGTCTTGACCGGCTCGTCGGCCACATGCGCCGAAGGCTCGGTATTGAGGACCACGCCCGTGTAGACATTGCCGTCGCGCGTGTAGACGGTGCAGTTCTCGCCATCGGCCGTAGACCACTGATGCCCGCCGAGCGTCGTGGGGCGCAGGCGACCATTGTCCTTAATGGAACGCACCATGGCGCCCAGGGTATCGACATGGCTCGCCAGTACGAGCGGCTCACCCTCGCCACCAAGCTCAACGAGCACGTTACCCTTATTGGAACGCTCAGGCCCAAACCCCATATCGCGCAGGGTCTCCATCAGATAATCAGTCGCCGCACGGGTATAGCCCGTCGGCGAAGCAATAGAAGTCAGTGTCTTAAGCTGTCCCGCGATATAGGAGAGCGTCTCCTCTAGAGAAGCATCGATTACAGAAGCCATGTGCATCCTTCCAAGCAAAACTAAGACCGAGTCCCGATTTTAACCGTTCTGCACGCGCAAGGCTCTGGGAGCCGAGCCACCTCCAGACGTCCTCGCGCCGATTTTGCGCACGCGCACGGCTTACAATCCCAATCTTGCATAAATCCTATCGGTATCTGCATAGAAATGAGGAGTCTTTTTGCTTCGTCTCAGGGTACCCCACCTTGGGCCGTGCAAAAAACGGAGTATTCAGCACCGTGGGCCCCAACGGCCCCATCACGAACGACAAAACGACGTGGTTACAGCAGTGTTGCAGGTCGTCGCAAAGCAAAAACTCAGTAACAACCCCCTCCACTCATCGATAGCCCGCCCACAATGGCTGTCGATGGGCGCCTGCGGGCCACTACGGGCCATTCAAAACGTTATGCATTTTTAAGAGCTTGCTGAATACTCCCAAAAATGCACGCTGGGAAGTGCACCACCTATCCGCAGCGGGCAGTACGCCTTGGTTTTGTCCGTCTCAGGGCATCGACGCAGCACAAAAAGCCCCGCCGTGCGTAGCACGGCGGGGCCAGCGGCACGTCAAAAGACCATACACCTACGGGCGAAGGACCACCAAACTGGGCTAGGCAGCCGGGCAGATCTTCTTGAAGAGCTCGATGACGTCGTCGAGCGTTGCCTCGCGCGGGTTACCCGGGAAGCAGGCGTCGGCCATGGCGTCCTTGGCCAGAACCTCGATCTCGTCGGCCTTCATAGCCTCGCAGACGTGCGGGATATTCACGTCGGCGGAAAGCTGCTTGACGGCGGCGATAGCGGCGTCGGCAGCCTCGTCGGTGCTCATGCCCGTGGTGTCAACACCCATGGCAAGGGCAACCTTGGCCAGGCGCTCAGCGCAAACCGGCTTGTTGAACTCCATGGCGATCGGCAGCAGCATGGCGCAAGCGACGCCGTGCGGGGTGTCGTAGTGAGCAGACAGGGTGTGAGCCATTGCGTGGTCGATGCCCAGGCCAACGTTGGAGAAGCCCATGCCGGCGACATACTGGCCAAGGGCCATGCCCTCGCGGCCGGAGCCGGGCTGGCCGGACTTGGCCTCGGCAACGGAGTCGCGTAGGTTCTCGCTGATCAGCTTGATGGCCTCAAAGTGGAACATGTCGGAGAGCTCCCAAGCGCCCTTGGTGGTATAGCCCTCGATGGCGTGGGTCAGAGCGTCCATGCCGGTGGAGGCGGTCAGGCCGGCGGGCATGGAAGCCATCATGTCGGGGTCGACGACGGCGACCTCGGGGGCGTCGTTGGTGTCGACGCACACGAACTTGCGGACCTTCTCGGGGTCGGTGATGACGTAGTTGATGGTCACCTCGGCAGCGGTACCGGCGGTCGTCGGCACGGCGATGGTGAACACGGCGTGGTTCTTAGTGGGAGCAACGCCCTCGAGGCTGCGGACATCGGCGAACTCGGGGTTGTTGATGATGATGCCGATGGCCTTGGCGGTGTCCATGGAGGAGCCGCCACCGATGGTCACGATAGCGTCAGCCTCGGCGGCCTTGAAGGCCTCGACGCCGTCCTTGACGTTCTGAATCGTGGGGTTGGGCTTGATCTCGGAGTAGAGGCTCCAAGCGATGCCGGCGGCGTCGAGCTCGTCGGTCACCTTAGCGGTAACGCCAAACTTGACCAGATCGGGGTCGGAGCAGACGAAGATCTTCTTGTAGCCGCGACGCTGGAGCTCGCCGGGGATCTCCTTGATGGCGCCGGAACCATGATAAGAGATGGTATTGAGAACGAAACGATTAGCCATTGATAGCCTCCCATCGTGTGCGGGGCATCCATTACGCCCCACGCTATGAGTCCCATCCTAACGCTTTTGAAACAAAAAACGCGTGAGAACGTCAAACTATTTAAAGCGTTTCAACAGACGATGAAAAATATTGCGGCAAAGGGACAGCCCCTTTGCCGCATTCGGTTACTTTCGGCAGCCCTCTTTCCAAGCCTCGGCCGCAACCTTCCAGCGTAAGCGCAAGTCGCGCTCGCGGTCGATGAACATGATGGCAAACGCGACAAACAGCAGCAAGCTCGCCACGACGATGGCGTGCAGGCCCATGCGCTCAATGCACCAGTTGCCCAACACGGCGCCAAACACAAAGGTAAAGATCACGCCAAAGTACAGCAGGCCGTTTTCCAAAAAGCCGCGCCTGTGGGTGATGATGTAATCGTCCACGTTTTGCAGCGCGTTGCGCAAGTTGCCGATACACATGGTCGTAGCGATGCCGTGACCGTGGATCTTGCGGAAGCTCTCAACTTGCATGCCGCAGGCAAACGAGGTGAGGCAGTTGGCGAGCAGGTTGAAATTGCCGCCGGGGATAAAGCTCACGCCCAGCAAGATAACGGCTTCAAAGAACACCGTCACTTGGCGCCAGTGAATCACGCTGCCAAACCGTTCGTGTACCAGGTCGGCAAGCATAATGCCCACGGCAAACGACACCACGGGGAAGAAATAGCGTCCCGCAAGTGCCCAGTTGCCCTCCGAGATGCTCACGCCCACGAGCAGGATGTTGCCTGTCTGCGCGTTGGCGAAAACATGATCGCGCCCAATGTACGAATAGACGTCCATAAAGCCACCGGCGAGCGCCAAGATAATGCCAAGCTCGATGGACTCTGATATCTGTTTGGCACGCTGCATCGTCGTGCATCCTCCTTGTTGACGACCCTCTCGTGCGTTGGCGGAAACATAACCGCCGTTCATACTGTAACCCATTGACAACATGGCGTGCGCGCGAGACGGGTTCTCCAACGCGCAGATACACAGTCTGGAAACAAACGACTGGCTCAGCGACGTTCTCACTCACCAGCTCATGTACTCCCCCAGTCTTTTTAACCCCATTACAGTTTGAGTCGTCCGAAAGGGCGGCTCTTTTCCGTTGCACGGCTATACGATTGAGCCGTACCGGTGGTCGCTGGCCGACCGCCCCGGACGGCCGTCAGCCCCTGCCCCGTAGAG
>NZ_JAMOKO010000010.1 GCF_023656745.1 Collinsella sp. BG-O-102 | reverse complement strand
CTACGGGGCAGGGGCTGACGGCCGTCCGGGGCGGTCGGCCAGCGACCACCGGTACGGCTCAATCGTATAGCCGTGCAACGGAAAAGAGCCGCCCTTTCGGACGACTCAAACTGTAATGGGGCTTTTTTAGCTGCCCCAAGCTGGATCAAAGGATGATTTTTCTGGGACGGGGATTTAATAATCATTAGGTACTCAATGATTATTAAATCCCCGTCCCAGAAAAATCATCCACACCGTCCCAAAAAGACTGACTTGGCACCGCGCCACGAAAACGGACCATCTACTACGTTCGACCGGCATGGGTCGACTATACAGGTGTTTTTAGAAAATCGGCAAGCCGTCTACCTGCGGTTTTAATTTCGCGAATTTCGGAATGATTGAGGGTAGTCGACTGAATGTAGTAGATAGGCCCCTTTCGTGGCGACCGGCCCGATTCAAGGCTCAAGATGGCCAGCTTCGGCTGGCCATCCTCAAAGTTGCGGTGGAATAGTTCCTGGAAGAGGCATCTAAACCGGAAAACAGGAACTATTTCACCGCAACTGAAGGGGGCGGGGCGGTATGACCGGTCTAGCGCAGGGAGCGCAGGCCGCCGGCATCCTTGTCGAGCACCGTAAAGCGCACGGCATCCAGGTGCTCCAAGATGCTGATGGCGCGTTTGCGCGACACGCCCAGGGCCTCGCGCAGCACGCTCGTGGTGGCAGCGCCGCCGGCTGCCTCAATGGCGGCGGCGACGAGCTCACGCGCATGGGCCTCGGCGGCAGCGGACAGGGCAACGTCGCGCTCGACCTTAACGATCGAACGGTTAAGCGAAAGCTCGCGCAGGGCACGCGTCATGGTGTCGCGGCCGAGCTGCAGCTGTTCGCCCACCTCGGGAAGCGCCGGTGCATCCAGGCCGGCCTCGTCAAGCAGCGCGACGATCTGCTCGCAAGCCTCTCGCACCACACGTGCCGCCGCGGCGGCCGAATGCGGATCGAATACCTCGGCGCCCTCGGCGGCGCACACGCCACGCGAGCAGCCCTCGGCAATCAGAGCCGCGGCAACGGCTTCATCAGCGGCAGGCCACGCAGCATGGGCAACGGCGCCGGGCGTAAAGCCCGTCTCCTTGGGAGCCGCCGCATGCATGGCTGACAGGGTAGCCGCCAGTGCATCCATCGCGGCGTCGAGCACGGAAGCATCTGCATACAGCGAGCCATCCGAGCCAGCAAGCGCGCGAGCAGCGCCCCTCGCCACCAACTCGCGCAACGCCGCCTCAGCCTCACCGGCAACAAGATCGAGCGCCGCGGTAACATCGGCAGCCGCAACCGGCAGCGCTTGCAGCGCCAGCCACGCATCCACAGCGCCCTCAACATCTCCGGCCTCGAGCGCCGCATACAGCGCACGCTCCCCTTCGGCAAGCTCGCGAGAGCGACGGCAGCGAGAAAGCAGCACGCGCCCGCCGCCAATAAGCATCACGGGCGAATAGGACAGCACCACGGCATGATCCCCGGCACGTAGCGGCAGCGAGTTATCCAAGCGCACCTGAACAATACGGGTTTCGCCCACCGCCATGGGGGCCTCGCCCTCCATGAACATGATGCGACCGACGACCTCGGCCGTACCCGCCATCACGTGCACACGCGCACCCGACTCGAGAACACGCGGCTTGGCTCCCTCGCGACCCAAATACGTAAACGTCATCATAAAGCGCATCGTCTGGCCAAAGCGACCCTCCACGCCGAGCATCTCACCGCGATCGAGCGCAGCAACGCCGTCACCAACCAGGTTGAGCGCCACACGCTGACCGGGCAGCGCCCGTTGCGTGTCGCCATGCACTTGGATCCCGCGTACGCGGCAGGCCGTGCGCGACGGCAGCGCGACGAGCTCATCGCCCACCGCAACCGGCGCATCATGCAGCGTTCCCGTCACGACGGTGCCGGCACCCTTGATCGTAAAGCAGCGGTCGATGGGCAGACGCGGTGCGGCATCGGTGAGCTCGGCACGGGCTCGGCAGGCACCCCAGCAAGCGGCAACCTGCTCGTCGAGCGCAGCCAGCAGGTCATCGATTCCCGCGCCGGTCTTGGACGACACAGGCACCATCGGCGCGTCCGCAAACACGGTATCCGAAAGAAAATCGTCCACGTCGAGCTCGGCCAGCTCAATCATTTCGCTATCGGCCAGGTCGCACATCGTCAGCGCGACCACCATATGCGTGACGCCCAGCAGCTCCAGCACATGCACGTGCTCGCGGGTCTGCGGCATAACGCCCTCGACGGCCGAAACCACCAGCACGGCCACGTCGATACCCGTGGCGCCCTGCACCATGGCGCGCAAGTAATGCGCGTGGCCCGGCACGTCGACCAGGCCAACGATCTTGCCACTCGGCAGCGCCAGCTCGCCAAAGCCCAGCTCCACGGTCATACCGCGACGGCGCTCAACCTCCAGACGGTCGGGATTCTTGCCGGTCAGAGCCTCAATCAGTGCCGACTTACCGTGGTCGACGTGGCCCGCCGTGCCAACGATAACGGGACACTCCACCAGCGCCTGAACCTCACTCATCGTGCAACCGCCTTCTCGACGCACGTTACGAGCGTCGATGCCGCCGTCTCGATATCGCGGTCGCCCACGAGCGTGCGCACATCAAATAGGATGCGATCGTGCGAAGTGCGCGTAACGACCGGCGTGTCGAGATCTTGGACGAGCGAGCGCTTGAGCGCGTCGACGGACAGGCGCCCGTCGACCGGGCAGACGGCCACGCACATCGTGGGCAGCTCGACGGTAGGCAGCGAGCCGCCGCCGGGAGTCGACGACTCCTCGACGATCTCCACCTGAACGGCGCACGGGCAACCCGCCTTATCGAGGCCCGCCACCATCAGATCGCGCAACTTGCGTGCGCGACGCTCCAGATGGGCCTGCGGAAGCGTGAGCATATTGAGCACCGGTACCTCGCGATGGGCCACATCCGCCCCATCCATGTAAATGCGCAGCGTGCCCACGAGCGCCGCCAGCGCGAGCTTGTCCGGGCGCAGGGCACGCATAAGCGGATGCGACCCGCAAGCCTGGACCAGATCGCGACGACCCATGATGATGCCCGCCTGTGCTGCACCGAGCAGTTTATCGCCCGAGCACGACACCAGATCGAGCCCCGCCGAAACCGAAGCCGGCGTGGTTTCTTCGCCGCCGCGCACCAAGATATCGTCGGGCAACAGCGCGCCCGAGCCCTGGTCCTCGTAGAACAGCAGGCCATGCTTGTGAGCAAGCGCCGCAAGCTCTCGAGAGCCCACCTCCTCGTGAAAGCCCTCGATGCGATAGTTGGAAGGATGGACCTTAAGGATCATCGCCGTATCGGGCGTGATGGCTTGCTCATAATCTGTCAGGTGCGTGCGGTTGGTAGCGCCGACCTCGACGAGTTTGGCGCCCGAAGCCGCCATGACATCGGGAATGCGAAAGCTGCCGCCGATCTCGACAAGCTCGCCGCGGCTGACGATGACCTCCTTGCCTGCGGCATGGGTCGCCAGCACCAGCAGCACCGCGGCGGCGTTGTTGTTGACCACAAGCGCGTCCTCGGCACCGGTGAGAGAGCGAATCAGCTGTGCAGCGTGCTCCTTGCGCGACCCGCGCGAGCAGGTGTCCACGCTGTACTCGAGCGTGCTGTACCCGCGCGCAACCTCGGCCACGGCCTTGGCCGCCGACTCCGCGAGCGGGGCGCGGCCCAAGTTGGTATGGATAACCACACCCGTGGCGTTGACGGCGGGACGCAGGCTTGGCAGCGCGGAGCGATGCGCACGCCACTCGATGGCCGAAGCCAGATCGCGCTTAGAGCGCGGGGCGGCGCCGGCGCGAATGGCGGCGCGCTCCTCGTCGAGCTCGGCCGTGACGGCGGCATGCACCACCGCGTCGCAGGTCTCCCCCGCCGCCTTCACCACCGGCCACTCGGCAAGCAGCTCGTTGACGGAGGGAATGGCGCGCAAGCGGGCGCGCACCTCATCGGACATGTTCTGGCTATCGCTCATGTGCGGCCTTTCAAAACCAAAGGTGAATCAATCGTTCGAACGTCAAACTATCAGCCAATTCGATCGGCTGAGTCAATCAATCGTTATTATCCTCGTGCTCCGTGATCTTTTCCACGCGAACGGCGTTTTCCTGGGTGAGCGCGGCACCCGTCAACGGGTCCCAGCGCAGCGGTGTGTGGTCGAGCGGCCCGACGCCCAGGGCCTGAGCGCCACCGGCATCGGCGTCAAACGAACGCCCACCGGGGGCGGCCGAGGTGAAGATGCACGCCGGATGCAGATACGGCGTCGTCTCCACGCGCACGCGGTCGCGGCCCATGTCGCTCACAAGCTCGACGACCTCACCATCGGCGATACCCATGCGAGCGGCGACATCGGCATTCATCTGCACGGCATCCAGGTCCGACCCAGCCTCGGCGGCACCGGCCGCCGCGAGTCTGCGCGAGGTATGTGACTCAAAGGGTCGATTGCCGCTAATGAGGCGAAACATCCCCGGGCTGGGCTCCACCATCGGCGCAATCCAGCCTGGCACGCGCCCCAGGCCGGCTCGCTCCCATACGTCACTTGCCAGCGCAATCTTGCCGCCGGCGAGCGGAATCACCGGCTCGCCCGTGCGCGTCGGCAGCGCCACGCCGGTGTCGGCCCAGCCGTGCTCCTTGAACTCGTCCAGATCGATCCCAAAAGGCGCCACCTGGGCAGCCGCCAGATCGTCAGACGTAAACTGGAAGTACTCGCCCACGCCACACGCCTGCGCCAGACCGGTAAAAATCTCCCGACCGGGACGCGTGTCGTCATGCTGCACAGGCAGCACGGCGTTGCGGTAGAACACGCGCGCATCGTTAGCGCCCACGACCGTGCCTACACCGCGGTCGGCCTCCAGATACGTCACGTCGGGCAGCACGAAGTCGGAAGCGCGCGCCGTCTCGGACCAGCGAATGTCAATCGTCACGAGCAAGTCGAGCTGCTGCAAAATACCCAACCAAGCCTGTGCATTGCCATAGCCCGCACCAGGGTTACTGGCATAGACGATGAGCCCACGCAAATCGCCGGCAAGAATCGACTGACCGATGGTCGTGCACAGGCCGCGCACCGAATCGACCAGTGGATAACGCTCGGACCCCAGCTTGGGCCTGCGCGGCACCGGCGGCGTCGCAAAGCGTGCGGGATCGAGATCGCCCAACACAAGCGGCGTGGGCGGATTGAGCGCACCGCCCTCATGCCCGATGCAGCCCAGCAGCACATCGACCAAGCAAATAGCGCGCGCGGTCTGGGTGCTATTGGCATACGCGATACCGATGCCGCCATGAAAGCCCGCATCCACCACGGCGGCAGGCGCGGCGGCAGCTAGATCGCGCGCCGTGGCGACAATCTCTGCGGCCGGCACGTCGCACATCGACTCGGCCCACTCGGGCGTCCAAGCACGGGCCGCCTGCGCCAGCTCGTCAAAACCCGTGGTATAGCGATCCACGAACTCGTGGTCGTACAAGTCCTCGGCAATCAGCACGTGGGCGATGCCCAGCAGCAAGGCCAGGTCACAGCCCGGGCGCACGCGCAGCCAGCGATCGGCAATAGCAGCCGAGCCGCTGCGCCGGGGGTCGACCACGATGATCTTCGCCCCGCGCCGGCGCGCATCGTTGAGCGCATCGACGGCCCCCATCGTCGACGAATCGACGATGGAACGCCCCAGGTACATGATGCAATCGGTATGCGCCAGATCGGAGGCGGGACTATAGCCCAGGCTGTGCTCCCAACCGGTAAGTCGGCTTACCTCGCAGGCGCCATCGGCACCGTACACGTTAGGCGAGCCCAGCGCATGCATAAGGCGATAGGCCCAGTAGCGATCGAACGAGGGAACGCCGAGCGTCATGCCCAGCGCACGAGCCCCATGCTCGTCAACAATCCCCAAAAGACGATCGGCAATCTGGGCAAACGCCTCGTCCCACGAAATCACATCGAACCCCGAGCCATCAGCTCGTCGGCGCATGGGGTGCAAAATCCGGTCGCGCTCGTCAAACGGCATTGCCAGGCGATGGCGCCCGCGGGCGCACAGGGCACGCGCCGCGCACGGATGTCCCGGCACCGGCAACTCGGCCACCACGTGACCGTCCTCAACGCGTGCCGCAAAGGCGCAATCGGCATAGCATCCCCCGCATGTCGTCACCACGGAGCGACCGTCATGCATAGTTCTCGATGCCATCTCGATTATTCCTTCCAGCTCAGGGGCTCAACCCCACCGCACCACAGCTCTGCCACCAGCTGCCGCGACGCAAAGCCCGCAGCATCTACCGCAGCAAGACACGAAGAGCCTCCCAAAAGGCAAACGCCCCTCGGGAGGCCCGTACGTCATTTCGGCTTATTACGCCTCGGACTTCTTGGCATAGATAAACCAGTAGCCGAGCGCGACCAGAACCGCGCCGCCCACGATGTTGCCCAGCGTGGCAGCGGACAGGTTAAACGCAATGCCCGCAGCGTTGAGCGCATCGGCGCCGGCGACCTTGGCGCCATAGCCGCACGCGTGCATCACGGCACCCATGGGCAAAAAGTACATGTTGGCAACGCAGTGCTCAAAACCGCAGGCCACAAAGGCGGCGATGGGCAGCAAAATGCCCACAACCTTATCGACCACGGTCTTGCCAGCGGTACCGATCCACACGGCCAGGCACACAAAGATGTTGCACAGGATGCCGCGGAAGAAGATCGTCACCCAGTCGACCGTCACCTTGCCAGCGGCGACACTCACCATGGAATTGGCGACCGCCTCGCCGTTGAGCTTGTAAATGCCGGCCATGTACACCAAAAAGACGATGAACAGGGCACCGACAAAATTACCAAGCCACACGACGACCCAAGCCTTGAGCATCTGGACCAGGGTGATCTTTTTGCTCTTGAGCGCGCAGACCATAAGTGAATTACCGGTGAACAGCTCGGCGCCGCACACCAGCACGAGCACCAGGCCCAGGCAAAAGCACAGGCCGCCCACGACACGCTGGGCGCCCCAGCCCAGCGTGCTGTCGCTCAAAAACACCGTAAAGAACAGGCCGCCGAAGGCGATAAACGCACCGGCGAACATTGCCAACAGAAAGGCCTTGGCGACCGGCAGGTTAGCCTTGGTCACGCCGGCGGTCTCGGTCTTGGCCTCGATCGCGGCGGGCGCCAGGCAATCGGGAGCGGGGTACTCCACCTTGGAATCTGCCATGTCAATCACTTCTTTCCTATTCAGCAGAGGCAAGCGCTGCTATAGCTCCTGCCCCAAGCGAACAAAGTGGGAAAAGTCGTTGGCGGCCACGGCGTCGTACACGGCGTCGACGGCGTCAAAGACCTCCGGGGACATGGGGTTATAGAACTCCGTATCACCCGGCTGAATCCCTATGAAGACGATATCTTCGCACGATTGCTCAATCTCTTCGATCAGAATCGACAAAGGGAGCGAATGCGTGGTGAACATCGACTTGCGGGCCACGTCGCGTTTGTCGAGCAGGCGGATGGCGCCGACGGGCAGCGCCATGTCAGCGGCATCGACCAACACCAGGCGCGGCGGACGCTCGCGCTTGACCTCGATGATGTCATCCTCGGGCGTTTGGCCGCCGTCGATGGTGTACCAACCGGCGATGGGTGAGTCCTCCATCTTTTTGGAGAGCACGGGGCCGGCGGCATCGTCGGCACGTAGCACGCTTCCCGCCGTGAGCACGATACCCGCAAACGGGGCGCCGTTCACACGACCATCCACAACGCGACCCATTACTGCAACCTTCCCGTCAGATACACACCCGACACATCGCGCACGCGCTCAACCAGATCGCGAAACTTCATTAAGAACGCGACCTGCTGGGCATGCAGGCCAAAGTCGTTATCGAACACCGAGATGCCGGCCTTGGCCGACCCACGAAAACCGCGTTCGTCGAGCAGCGCATCGCAGGCCTCGAGCAGCGACGGCACCGCCGCCTTGTCGAGCTGGCACTCGCCAAAGGAGCGGATGGCCTCAAACTTGGTTTTGGCCTCCCCCTCCGGCAGCGCGTCGACGAGCGAATAGAAGACATCCACCGGCACCGACAGGCGCGGCTCAAAGCAGTCGAGCACGCCAGTGTGGTGGCCCACGGCGAGCGTGTAGTACAGCACGTCGCAGGCCTCCTGGGGAACGTCTTCTTCGGTCTCCACAAACTTACGCGTGAGCTCGTAGAAGACCACCTGGTCGGGCGCATGGCCCAGGCAGGGGTCGGCGACGCCCTCGGCGGCCTCGTCGCTTGCGCGCGAGGCATCGCCAAAGGAGCCGCCGAGCATGCCGGGGCCCGCAAAGTAACCAGAGCGGTCCGTGAGCTCCATCTAGCGACCTCCGGCCAGCACCAGATCCTGCAGCGCCGAGTACACCTCGACGCGGCGCGGATCGTCCTGCTTGTCGATGAGCAGCGCCATGGCACCGCGGATATCGCCCTTGGGCGCGCCCTCGAGCGTATCCATAAACTCGTTGGCCAGGTCGCGGCCGTAACGGTAGCCGCTCATGGCGCGAGCCTCGCGCTCGATGGCAACGCGCAGCTTGTACGGCACGCCGGGGTGCAGGATATCGGCCTGCTCGCCGGCGGCCTCCACCTTGGTCTCGGCATGGAGCTTTTGGTCCAGCAGACCGAGCGCCATGGCAAAGCCGTAGATGGTCTGCGCGGGGCTGGGCGGGCAGCCGGGGATGTAGACATCGACCGGCAGAATCTTATCCGTGCCGCCCCAGACGCAGTAGTTGTCGTAGAAGATGCCGCCGGTGCAGCCGCACGCGCCATAGGACACCACGATCTTGGGATCGGGTGCGGCCTCAAAGGCGCGCAGGGCCGGCATGCGCATGGCACGCGTCACGGCACCGGTGTACAGCAGCACATCGGCGTGACGGGGCGACGGGACGACCTTAATACCAAAACGCTCGACATCGAAGACGGGCGTGATGGAACCGAAGATCTCGATCTCGCAGCCGTTGCAGCCGCCACAGTCAACACGGTAGACGTACACCGAGCGCTTGATCTTCTTAAGAAGGGTCGCCTTGGCCTTCTCGATGCTCTCGTCGAGCTCGATCTTGGTCGGGCGGTACTGAAGCCGCTCGGGCAAAAGCGTGGGTTCGGCCATGGTTACTCCTCCTTCGTATCAAAATCCATGATGATGCCCTCGACCGGTGCAGGACCGGCGGGAATCTCGGGCGCATCGGGGTTGAGCTCGCGGTCGATATAATCCGGGTTCACGCCGTGGCCGCCCAGATACTCCATGCCGGGGCCCTGGGGCTCGCCGGACGCAAGCGTCTCGTTGGCAGCCATGCCAGCAGCGTTGCCGGTCTTTACGGCCGAGGCGGCGCGCAGGGCGTCGAGCTCGCGCTTGCACTCCTGGCACATACCGACGGTACGGGCAGCCTGCTCGGCCTCCATGCCGCCGGCCTTTTGCAGCAGGCGCTTAGCGTAGTCGATCTCCTTGTGCGGGGCAAACGGCTTGCCGCAACGCGAGCAGTGCTCGAGCGTATAGACGCTCTTGCTGGTGAGGTCGTCCTTGCTCATGACGGCCAGCTCAAACTCCTCGGTGAGCTTGATGGCCTCCATGGGGCAGGCCTCCTCGCAGCGGCCGCAGAAGATGCAGCGACCGTAGTCGATCGACCAGGTGATGGTATCGGCCGCAAGGTCGGTGTCCATGCGAATGGCATCGGCCGGGCACGCCACGCCGCAGGCACCGCAGGCGATGCAGAGCTCGGCGTTGTGCTCGGGCTTGCCGCGCATGTCCTTGTTGGTGGGGAACGGCGCAAACGGGTACTTGACCGTCGCGTCGCCGGCCTTGGCGTTGACCTTCCAAAGCTTCAGCATATTAGAGCGCCTCCTCATCGAGCGGAGCGGCCATGGTGCCCTCGCCCGCAAGCGGCGACTTGTCGCGCCAGACGTTCTCGAACTGCTCCTTGTCGAGCACGTGGTCGCGCTTGGCGGCGACATCGGTCACCGTCACGCGGTCGGTGCAGGAGTAGCACGGGTCGAGCGAGCCGACGATCAGCGCCGCGTCGCCCACGGTGTTGCCGCGGAACATGTAGCGCAAGACCGGCCAGTTGCTGTACGTGGCGGCCTTGGCGCGCCAGCGGTAGCACTTCTGGTTGTTGCCGAGCATGGCCCAGTGCACGTCCTCGCCGCGCGGCGCCTCGGTGGCGCCGATGGCGTACTTGTGCGGGGTGTACTCCCAATCCGTGGTGAGGATGGGGCCCGACGGGCAGTTCTCGAGCATGGTCTCGATCATGTCGATCGAATCGTAGACCTCCTGGATGCGAACGGCGGTACGGCCGAAGGCATCGCAGGTGTCGGCCGTGGCGGCGTGCATCTTTTGAACGTCCGGATCGGCGTAGCCGTCGAAGGGATGGTCAAAACGCACGTCGCGGGCATAGCCCGAGCCACGCATGAGCGGACCGACCGGCGAGAAGTCGCGTGCGATCTTGCGGTCCAAGATGCCGATGCCACTCGTACGCTCAATAAAGTTGGGCGTGGAGAGCAAGACGTCGACGAGCTCCTGAACCTCGGAGCGCAGCTGGTGGATGGTCGTGAGCGTGGAGAGCTTCTGCTCGGCCAAAATGTCGCGACGCACGCCGCCGATCACGTTGAGGCCGTAGGTCTTGCGGTGACCGGAGAGCTTCTCGGCCAGGTCCATGGACTTCTCGCGGACGCGGAAGAACTGCTGGAAGCCGGAGTCGAAGCCTGTGTAGTGCGACGCCAGGCCGATGTTGAGCAGATGCGAGTGCAGGCGCTCGACCTCGAGCATGATAGCGCGGATGTACTGGGCGCGCGGCGGGACATGAATGCCCTGGGCGCGCTCGACGGCCTCGGCATAGGCCACCGAGTGGGCGCAGCCGCAGATGCCGCAGATGCGGTCGGCGAGGAACGTCACGGCGTCATAGTTCAGGCGCGTCTCGGCGACCTTCTCCATGCCGCGGTGCACGTAGAACAGACGGTAGTCGGCGTCGACGATCGTCTCGCCCTCGACGAACAGGCGGAAGTGGCCGGGCTCATCGGAGGTAATGTGCAGCGGGCCCATGGGGACGAGCGTGGTCTCCTTGCCCTTAGTGTCGGCCAAAAACTCGTAATTTTCCATGTCGCTCGCGGGAGCGGGACGGAAGCGGTAGTCCATGGAGTCCTTGCGCAGCGGGTACAGGCCGCTGGGCCAATCGTCGGGAAGCACCAGGCGGCGACGGTCGGGCAGACCCTCGGGAATCAGGCCGAACATGTCGCGAAGCTCGCGCTCGCCCCAAACGCAGGCGGGGACGAACGGCGTCACGGACGGGAACGTCATCTTGGCGGGATCGACCTCGGTACGCACGGTCACCCAGCCGGGGTCCTCCCCCTCCATGGAGATGACGTAGTACACGGCGTAACGGCCGCACAGACTGCGCTCATCGTTGCCGATGATCACGGGAATCCAGCCGTAGCGCTCGTAATACAGGTAGTGGACGGCCTCGGGCAGCTTGTCCTGCTTGACGGTAATCGTCAGCTGGTCCTCGCACTGCCACTCGACCTTCTCGATGCAGCCCGGAACGGCGCGGCGCAGGGCCTCGACATGGCTCTCGCAGCGACGGGCATACACCTTGTTCTCAGTTTCAATCATTCGTTACTCCACCTCGCTCTGAGCGGTCTCGGTACCGAACACAGCGCGGTACATCGGCGTCGCGTGAAGTTCCTCGGTGCTCTGCTCGAGCACGATGCCGGTCGCGGTCTCCACACCGTGCACGAGAGGCAGCGGGGTGGCGATGCCAAACCACAAGATCATGACAGCCAGGATGATTTCGGGGATAAGCATGAGCGCCGGGGCCTCATGCTTGCCCATGCCCTGGGGCGCATGGCCGAATACCGACTTGAGCGCGATGCGGGTGAGCGCGGAGATGGCCACGGTAAGACCGAGGGCGACCACGACGACCAGCCACATGGGACCGGCGGTAACACCGGCGACAAAAGTCAGGAACTCGGAGATAAACATGCCAAAGGGCGGGAAGGCACCAAGACCGAGCAGCGCCAGGACGGCGAGCGCGGCGGTTGCGGGGGCAACCTCGACGACGCCCTGGATCTTGGCCAGGCTACGCGTGCCAAAGGCGTGCTGGATGTTGCCGGACACGCAGAAGGCAAGCGTCTTGGTAAAGCCGTGGAACACGCAGTGCAGCAGGGCCGCGGCGATACCCAGCGGGCCGCCGATACCCAGGCACAGGGCGATAACGCCCACGTTCTCCACAGACGAATACGCAAAGCGGCGCTTGAGGTCGTCCTGGCGGAACATAGAAAGTGCCGCCACCAAAATGGACAGCGTGCCGAAGATCAACAGCAAAAGCTGCGGATACTCGGCGCCCACGGCCTGGATAGTAAAGCCGTAGAAGCGCATGATCACAAGCATGGCGCACTTAAGCAGCACGCCCGAGAGCAGGGCCGAGACAGGGCTCGGGGCCTGGGAGTGGGCATCGGGCAGCCAAGTGTGCATGGGGAACAGGCCGGCCTTGGTGCCAAAGCCGATCACGATAAACGCAAAGGCGAGGCGCATGAGCGTCGGGTCGAACTGGTCGGCATACGGCAGCACGCACGACAGGAATGCGGCCTCGTGGGCGTTGGGAATCACGTCGGCGGCGTTGGCGTAGATCAGCAGCGTACCGAACAGGCCGAAGGCCACGCCGGCGGTGCAGACCATCGCATACTTCCAAGAAGCCTCGAGGGCCGTCTTGTTCTTGTAGATACCCACCAGGAACACGGTGGAAAGCGTGGTTGCTTCCACGGCGGCCCACGTGAGGATCATGTTGTTGGACAGGCACGCGAGCAGCATGGTAAACACGAACAGACTAAACAGTGCAAAATACTGCTTGGCGCGCTCGGCGGGCATGGAGCCCTCCTCGATATCGGCCTTTACATAGGGCAGCGAGAACAGCCCCGTAAGAAAACCGATAAAGCCGATGAGCAGCACAAAGATGGCGCCCAGCGAATCGAGGTGGAACCACAGGCCAAGAGCGCTCGCGGTTTCGCCGCTCATAAGGACGTCACCGGCCGTCATAATCGACAGCACCAGGACGGCTGCGACGGAGACCAGGTTGAGACCGGCAAACACGTTATAGGACGTGTTCTTGGGCAAAAACGCCATAACCAGCGAGAACACCAAAGGAGTCGCGAGCAGGGCGAGAATCAACGTTTCCATGGACTACCCCCTCAGCTCGGACAGGTCGCGCGCATCGAGCGAGTGGGAGTCGTCCCAAATGCGACGCACGACGATGGACATGATGATGACGGCAAAGATGGCGTCGGTGGCGATACCGATCTCGATGATCTCGGGAGCGGTGGGGGCCAAAAGCGCGAGCGTCACGTGGCTGCCGTTTTCCATAAGGCAGTAACCAAAGATCTGCTTCATGATGTTGCGCTGCGAGATGATGCAGGTGAGGCCCACAAAGAAGTGAGCGAAGCTAATAGCGAGCGCAGGCGTTGCGACCTCGGCCGTGGGAAGGCTGATCTGCGTCACGACGGCAAAGCAAATCGCGACCTCCACGGCGATGATGCAGATGGCCCACGCGGGCTTAAGGCCGGCCTTGAGTGATGCGTCGCTCGGCTCGCCCATCTTCTTGTATGCGCGGTTGAGGATATAAGGGACCAGGACGACCTTGGTGATAAAGGCAGATCCGGCCCACATAAGCAGCTCCTGCGCACCGGTGGTGGCACCGAGCGTAGCGAGCAGCCCCACGAGCACCAGCGACTGCACCGCATACCAGTTGATGGCATGTTTGATGTTCTTGGAGACGACCACCATGGTGGACGTGACGATCAGAAGGCCGCCAAGGATGTTGACGATCGAATAACCCATGTCGTTCTACCTCCTAACCGATCCAGCTGGCCGAAAGCGGGCCGCTGACGATGACCATGATGATGAGCACGATGAACACGAACGCCATCGCACGGGGGAGCGGGGCTCCCGCAGCGACCTCTTCGCTCGGCTCGCCGGGCAGGCAATAGCCCATCCACTTGAGGAACCAGGCGAAGGTGGCGACGGTCTCGGCGACCATGATGCACACGAGCACCAGGATCGCGACGTTGCCGGCACCTACAGAAAAGCCGCCGGCGATGATCTGGAACTTCGAGAAGAACGTGTTCATGGGCGGCACGCCGGCAATAGCGAGTGCCGCGACACCGAAGCCCACGCCTGAGATCGGGTACTTCTTTACGATGCCGCGAAGCTTGGGCAGCATACGCGTGCCGAGCGTAAAGGAGAACGAACCGGCGATCAGGAAGAACAGCGTCTTGGCGAAAGCGTGGTTAAAGATGTGGCAGACGGCGCCATCGAAGGCCAGCTGGCTGCCAAAGACCGAAAGGCCCAGACCAAAGAACACATAGGAGAGCTGGGCGATCGTGGAGAAGGCCAGCAGACGCTTCATGTCCTTTTGCGGCAGGTACATAAGGAAGCCAAAGAGCATGGTGACCATGGCGTCGATAATGGCGACCCAACCCACAATCTCGGGGATCTCGCCGGCAGAGACGAGTGCACGCGCGAACACGCACACGCCGACCTTAACCATCGAGGCGCCATGCAGGTAGGCCGAAACAGGCGTCGGCGCCTCCATGGCCGAAGGCAGCCACATGTACATGGGAACCTGTGCGGACTTGGCCCAGGCCGCAAACAGCACGAGCAAAAGGACGATAGCCTTGAGCTTGGCGTCGAGGCCGGCAATCGCGGTAATGGCGAAGGTACCGGTATGGGCAAACACGATGGCGGCGCCCAGATACAGGCCGAGCGCACCGATATGCGTAATGATCAGAGCCTTCATGCCGGCCTTCTTGGCCGTAGGCGTCATGTAGTAGCTAATGAGGCCCCAAGAGCACGCACCCGTGATCTCAAAGAACACGAGCTGGCCCAAAAGGGTCGAGCTGTACACGAGACCGGCCATGGCGCCGATGAAGGTCGCGAGGTACGCGTAGAAGCGACGACGCGGTGCGTCGGGATGCTCACGGTTATTCTCGCTCATATAGGGAATCGAATAGATCACGACAAGCAGGCCGATACCCACAAAGGCGGGCGCGAGCAGCGTGCTCATGCGATCGAAGGTGAATCCCATGACGAGGGTCTGCCCAAACGAGATCAGGGGGACCTGCGTGTCGGGCATGCCGGCGCCAGCGAAATTCGCGGCGAGGGCGATGGTGCAGACCGTCGAGACGGCGGCACCCAAAACGCTGAACCACTTGGCGTACGGACGGGGGAACAGGGCGACGAGCACCGAGGCCACCATCGGGGCCGCGATAGCGACCAAGCCGAGAAGGGACAGACTGACTGCAAATGACATTGTTTCTCCCTTCTCCTACACGCCGACGACCACGAAGACAAACGCCAGAACGGCGATGCCCACGACGGCCCAGGTCTGATTGCCAAGCACCTTAAAACGCGAGCGCGAGCAGGAGTTCTCGATCACGCCGCATACGACAAAATCGATCAGGCACTTCACCAGGAAGATGACTGCACCCAGAACAGCGGCGGCGCCCACGGTCGCGGGCTCGCCCCAGGGGACGAAGATCGCGCAGAACCAGGCGACGACCAGGACCTGCTTCATGGACATGGCGAGCTTGGCCATCGCAAGCGACGGGCCGGAAAGCTCGGCGAGCGGGCCCTCCTGAAGCTCCTGCTCGGCCTCGGCCTGATCAAACGGCAGCTTGCCGAGTTCCATGTAGCAGGCAATCGCAAAGGCGATGCCGGCGAGGATCACGGCGACCGGCGCGTCGATGGCGCCCGTCATGATGTGCTGACCCATGGTGGCGATGTCGGTGGAACCGCACACCAGGGCGGCGGCAAACAGCGCCAACAGCATGGACGGCTCGATGAGCACGCTCATGAGCAGCTCGCGGACGCCGCCGATACCGGCGTAGGCGTTGGACGAATCCACGCCGCAGAGGGCGAAGAAGAAGCGGGCGAGCGCCAGGCTGTACATGATGGTGATGGCGTCACCAAAGACCGGGATGGGGCTTTGCGCCGTAAAGAGCGGCAGGCCCATCGCGAGCATAAAGGCGACGGCGAAGAACAGCGGCGGCATAATGCGCAGCGCAAAGCTCGCGTCCTCGCTCTGGGACTCGGGGCGCGCAAAGAGCTTGGCCAGGTCGCGATAGTCCTGCATGATGCTGGGGCCGCGACGGTTGTGCATCTTGGCGCGGATCACGCGGCCGAGACCGGAGAAGAACGGCGCGACGGCCATGACGACCACGCCCTGCAGAACGGCAAGTACGATGTTGTTCATGCTCTCCCCTCCTTAACCCATTTGCACGGCGAGCACGAGGAACACCACGAGTGCCGCGACGATGTAGCAGATATAGATGCTGTAGTTGCCACCCTCGAGCTTAGTCGCGAGGTCGGCGAGCTTCTCGACACCCTTATGCGGGGCATCGACGAGAACCTTGTCGGGTACGGGCTCCACAGCCTCGGCCACACCGGTGAGCTTCTGGAAGAAGTGCGCGATGGACCAGCAGACGGCCGTGCAGCGGTCGCGCAGCGTGTAGAGCGGCTGCATAAACCAGGACACCTCGGAGGCAAAGGTCGTGGCCACGACGGGCATATGCTCGTTGGGAGCATAGCCACATGCCCACGGCTGGGACTTCTGCACCTTGCCGACGGTCTTGAGCTTGCGATAACCGCAGGCAAGGCCGACGAGCACCACGAGCGCAATGGCAATCGCGGGCGTGGAGGTGGCAGCGCCGGAGTACTGGTTCATGAGCTCCATGCCCTCGGCGGCAAACACGCCACCGTACGGATGCAGCACGGACGCGGCGACATCGACCAGCACGGGCGCGATCACGGGAGCGCCAATGCCCAGCACGACGCAGATGGCCGCGAGCAGGCCCTGCGCAAACACCATGGGGGCGGGAACCTCCTTGGCATTAGCCGCGGCCTCGGAGCGGGGCGCGGAGGCAAAGGAGACGCCATAGGCCTTGACGAAGCACGTGACGGCCAGCGCGCCGGTAATGGCAAGTGCGACGGCAGCGAACACGGCCACGATCATGACGGCCTTGTCACCCTGCATGGCGGCGTTAAAGAGCGACTGGTAGGTAAACCACTCGGACACAAAGCCGTTGAAGGGCGGAATGGCCGAAATGGCAAGCGCGCCAACGAGGAAGCAGATGGCCGTTGCCGGCATACGACGGAACAGGCCGCCCATCTTCTCCATATTGCGCGTACCCGTGGAGTACAGCAGCGCACCGGCGCCCAAGAACAGCTCGCCCTTAAACATCGCGTGGTTAAACGTGTGGTAGAGGGCGGCCATCAGGGCTAGGACGGCGATGCCGACCGAGTTGAGCGCCATGGCGGCCATGGAGGCGCCGACGCCGAGCAGAATGATGCCGATGTTCTCGACGGAGTGATAGGCCAGCAGGCGCTTGATGTCATGCTCCTGCAGGGCGAAGGCCACGCCGAGGACCGACGAGATCGCACCGAAGACCATGACCATAAGGCCCCACCAGACCTGAACGCCCGAGGCGGAGAGCAGGTCGAGACCCACCTTGAGGATACCGAAGATACCGATCTTGATCATGCCGCCGGACATGAGGGCCGACACGTTGGACGGCGCCTCGGGATGCGCCTTGGGCAGCCAGCCGTGCAGCGGGATGATACCGGCCTTGGCGCCAAAGCCAAAGAAGGCGAGCACGAAGCAAACGGATGCGACCGCGGGGCTAAACTGCGTGGCGCGGAAATCCGCAAAGGCAAACGAGCCGCCGGCGAAGTTGGTCATGGTGAGGAAGCTCGCCATGATGAGCACAAAGCCCACGTGCGCGATCACAAAGTAGAGCCAACCGCCATGGATGGAGTTCTCGTTCTCCTCGATCACGACCAGGAAGTACGAGGTCAGCGACATGAGCTCAAAGGCGACCAGGAACCAAAACACGTTGTCGGCGGTGATGACGAGCATCATGGACGCCACGAAGGTGTTAAAGAAGAAGCCGGCGCGGCCCTTTTTGCCCGGGTACTCATCAAAGTAGTTGAGACCGTAGATCGAACCGGCAAACGCGAGCACCGAGATGAGCGCCACGAACAGGCCGGACAGCTGATTGAGCAGCAGCTGGAAATGGGCAAACGGGAAGAACACGATGGTGTCGACCGACGTGACATCGCCCAGCACGGCCTGGATACCGGCCACAAACGAAAGCACCGCGGCGACGGCGCCGATAAGGCAGCCGGCGGTCTTGGCGGCGTTATCGGCCTTGATCAGCAGAACCGAGGCGAGCGCACCGATGCACGAGACGGCAAGCGATGCGATAAACAGCGTCATGCTATCCATTGTTTACGCTCCCTTCTGCTTTCTCGGACAGGCCCTGGGCCACAGCGGTAACGTCGACGACCGGACCGTTTTCGATCGAGCGCAGGCGCTTGGCCTCGTCGAGCTCGCGATCGGCCGCGCCACCCATGACGGTCAGCGCCTTGGTAGGGCACGCCGCCACACAATGCGGGCCGTCCGGATCGAATGCGCACAGGTCGCACTTGACAGCGCAGGTGTACTGACCAGGAGCCCACGTAAGCAGGCTGCTCAGGGACTTAGGATACGAAGGCGTCGGGTCGCACATGCCTGCGACACCGGCGATAGACGTGCCATCGGGATGGATGGCTCCGAAGGGGCACGCGATGGCGCACAGCCTGCACCCGATGCACTCCTGCTCCTTGACGTGGATGCGGTCGCCATCGTGCTCGATGGCATTCACCGGGCAGACCTCGGCGCAGGGGGCACCCTCGCAATGGTGGCAGGCAAGGGCGGCCGAAATACCGCCGGTCTTCACGAGCGCCAGGCGCGGCGTATCCTGAAGACCCTGCATCCGGTGGGCGTCGGCACAGGCGGACTGACATGTTCCGCAGCCGATGCACCTCTCCGGGTTGATGTCGATGAAGCGGTTCATCCCCACTTCCTTTCAAAATAACGGGCCGGACTCCCGAACGTACGGGACGCCCGGCCCAAAAAGCCAACGAGAACGGGACTACACGATTTGGTTCACGTGCGTCTCGTCGTCGAACTTGGCGGCACCGGGCTCAACGTCCTGGGGAGCGGCGGCGTCCACCAGAGCCTGCTTGAGCTCGGTGTACTGACGCTCGACCTCGCCCTCGGCCCAGACCTGGTCGGCGATAGCGTCGACCTGGCAGGCGGAGAACTTGTCCTCGGGCGTGTGCGAGACCGGGTCGACCTTGTGAATGGTCAGCTCGTTGCACTTGCCGATCCACCACTGATAGGTCATGTAGACCGTGCCCTTGTTGATGCGATCGCTCACGTCGGCACGGCTATATACCTGGCCGCGGCGGCTGTGAATCGAGACGATGTCGCCATTCTTGATGCCGCGCGCCTGGGCGTCCGCGGGATTCATGCGGACAAAACCGGGCTCGTCGGCAAGCAGCGCCAGCGTCTTGCAGTTGCCGGTCATCGAGCGGCAGCTGTAGTGGCCGACCTCGCGGACGGTGCACAGGATGAGCGGGTACTCATCGTCGGGAAGCTCGGAGGGCGCCTCCCAATCGTGCGCCATCAGGTTGGCGCGGCCGTCCTTGGTGGTGAACTTGCCACCAGCGAACATGTCGGGCGTACCGTGGTCGTTCACATCGGTGCTCTTGACGGGCCACTGGGCGTAGCCGCCCTCGGGAGCCATCTTCTCGTAGGTCGCGCCCACAAAGTTGGGGCACAGGCTAATGCACTCGTTCCAAATCTGCTCGGTGTTGTCGTAGTGCATGGGATAGCCCATACGCGTGGACAGGTCCGCGAAGATCTCCCAGTCGTGACGGCACTCGCCCTTGGGCGGAACGGCCGCGTCAAAGTGCTGGAAGCTACGGTCTGATGCAGTAAAGACACCCTCGTGCTCGCCCCAAGAGGTAGCGGGCAGGATGACGTCGGCGAGCATGGTCGTCTGCGTCATAAAGATGTCCTGGCAAATGAACAGATCCAGCTCGGAGAGCGTCTTGCGCATGCCGGCCGAATCGGGCTCGGTCTGCACCGGGTCCTCGCCGTAGTTGTAGAAGCAGTGCACCTTGCCCTCGTCGACCAGGTGGCCCAGGTCGGTGAGCTTGTAGCCCTCCTCGAGCGGGAGCTTTTCCTCGGGCACGCCCCAAGCCTTGGCAAACTTGGCACGCACAGCCGGGTCGGTGACTTTCTGGTAGCCAGGATACAGGTTGGGCAGCATGCCCATATCGCAGGAGCCCTGGACGTTGTTCTGGCCACGCACGGGCGCGAGGCCGGAGTTGGGTTTGCCGATCTGGCCGGCAACGCAGGCGATGGAGGCGATGGTGTGCACCGTCTTCAGGTTCTGCTTCTGCTGGCATACGCCCATGCCCCAGCCAATGATGGCAGAGGGCTTCGCCGTGGCGTACATCTCGGCAGCTTGGTGGATCAACGCAGGCTCGACGCCCGTGATGTCCTGTACGGATTCGGGAGTGTAGTTCTTGATGGTCTCCCACCACTCGTCAAAGCCGTTCGTGTGCTCGGCGACGAATTCCTTGTCGTAGAGGCCATCGTTGACCAAGCAGTTGGCAAAGGCGTTGAGGAACGCAACGTTGCAACCGTTCTTGATCGGAAGGTAGAGATCGGCGATACGCGCAGTTTCGATATGGCGCGGATCGGCGACGATGATCTTGCAACCCTTTTCTTTGGCTCGCACGATACGCCTTGCGACGATGGGGTGCGAATCGGCAGGGTTATAGCCGAAGAGGAAAATGCAGCCCGCATCCTCCATACCGGGGATGGAGCATGACATGCAACCTGAACCAACCGTGTCCATCAGACCGAGGACAGTAGGGCCGTGTCAAGTACGGGCGCAGTTGTCCACGCTGTGGGTGCCGATGCACGCACGCGTAAACTTCTGCATGACGTAGTTCGCCTCATTGCCGCCGCCTCGCGAAGAGCCGGTGGTCATGACAGCGTTAGGACCATATTCGTCAATTATGGCCTGCATCTTAGATGCGGTGAAATCCAGTGCCTCGTCCCAGCTTACGCGCTCAAGATCCGCGCCCTTAGTGCGGCGGATCATCGGGTGCAGTACGCGAGGAGTCAAGATCTTGGTGTCGTTGATGAAGTCGTAGCCGCTCATGCCCTTAAGGCACAGCTCGCTCTGGTTGGTGATGCCGTTGAGCGGTTCGGTGCCCACGACCTGGCCGTTTTGGACCAAGAGGTTAAACTGGCAACCGGCGCCGCAATACGGGCAGATCACTTTATGCTTCTCCATGACACCCTCCTTCCTTTCTCTGCTACCGAATACTCGGTACTTATTTGACAATCATTGGGCCTGTCGCCCGACGCTTACGCCTCGTTTTCGATGGTGGCGCGGGCACGCTCGGCAGTCAGTTCCGCCAGGCGCTCCTCGTCTACCAGGGTGAGGCCCTTGGTCGGGCACGCCTCGGCACACGCCGGACCGCCGGGACGGTCCACGCACAGGTCGCACTTGAGCACGAAGCTCTTGGTCTGCGAACCCACGCGCACGTCGCCCATCAAGACGGGGACCTGCGTGGTCGCCACGCTCACGGCGCCAAAGGGGCAGGCCATGACGCAGCTCTTGCAGCCGATGCAGTTGTCCTCGTTGACGCCGATGCGATGTTTCTTTGGATCAAAGAACAAGGCGCCCGTGGGACAAGCCTTGGCGCACGGGGCATCCTCGCAGTGATGGCAAGCCACCGGTGCGGAAATCTCGTACGTACGCGTCACGCGCAGGCGCGGCGCGGCGATGTTGCCGGGAATATCGTGTGCCTCGATGCACGCCGCCATGCAGGTTTGGCACCCAATGCAGCGCGAAGAATCGGCTACGACTCGTTTATTGCCCATGTTGTTCACTCCCTCCTGAATCCCATGCCGGAGAGACCCTGTCGACGTTGACCCAAGCCGCCCGTGGCCTGGCATCGACGTATCGAGTGCATGCGGCGAAACAGGCACTTCGATAGAATTCCTCCAACGATATACAGGTTAAATATACGCAGTTGCAGGGGGCAAACTTGAGCATAGGCCCTGCAATACGGGTGTATTGCAGGGGTTTTGGCAGGTTGGAATTATTCTCTAGAAGCTATAAAGGTGAGTGTATTACATGCGTACATCCAAGGGAGATTTCACGCTCGTTTATAAAGGATGTAATACGTTTGATATATATTTCGCGCTCATTAACTTGAGTGAAATAAAGTAGTGGTTATAAGATTGGTTATTAGCTAATGCTGTATTTGACCATTCATATTGCACGCTCATTAAGGGGGGCCAGTGATGTCATCGACTCAAAAAAGAGCCATCCTGCAGGTGCGCATTCGCGAGGAAGACAAGCAGCATGCCGAGCGTCTCTACGACGCCATGGGCACATCGCTCGCCGAGGCCGTTCGCCTTTTTGTCGCGCAAAGCATTTTGATGCGCAAGCTCCCCTTTCAGCCGGTCGCCGTGCGCTCAAAGGACGGCACCGCCGCCTATGGATCGCTAAAAGCATATGGTGACCCCAATCGCCGCGCCGAGGAGCGCAATGCCTGGATTGAATACCTTGCTACAGAAAGCGACGATTCGGTTTTGGGTCCCGAGGAAGTAGATATCCATGAGTAGCACCATCATCGACGAGACCGTCATCCTACGCTACCTGCTTAACGACGACGAGGTCTTGTCACCGCGCGCCGCCAAGGTCATCGCCACGCGCACCGCTCGCGTCTACCCCGAGATCATCACTCGCGTCGCCGTTACGCTGCGTGACGTCTACAAGGTCCCGCGTGTGGAGATTGCGACGGCCATGACCAAGCTGCTCGATGACGTCATGGTCGACGAGCCCACCGTTGTCTCCCTTGCCGTCAAACTCTTCGGCAAGACCCATATGGACTTTTCCGACTGCCTCCTCGCAGCCCGAACCGCCATCTACAACGATGATGTCGTGAGCTTTGGCAAGCCCATCATCCAAGGCATGATCGATACCGCCGCCAGCGCCAAACCGCCGCCGACGCTCGCGACCGCGCCGCCGAAGCCCGCAGTCACAGCACCGACTCCACCATCGACAAGCTCCGCCACCAATCCCGCCACTAGCCCCATCCCACCCTAAGTTGCGGTGAAATACAGACTGATTTATGCCTTTAAAGGCCTCAACAGTCCGCATTTCACCGCAACTTATTGAAGGTGGACCGCGAACGATTTCGCTATCGGGATTCGGCGTAGGGTTTTGTTGTCGGAATGCCGTAACCGCGCATCATGGCACCGAACGATTCTACGTCGTAGGTGTCCGAGAGTTTGAAATGAATGATGTTGTGGCCCATGGCGCGAAGGTTCGCGTCGCGCATGAGGGCCGCTCGATACGTTTTTGCCGCCGCCTGCTCGGGATCATTTTGAGCCTCGTCTTCAAACTTGCCTAGCCCATGCAGCTCTGCCAGCGTCCATGAGCCGTCTGACATCTGCCAGCCATAATCTGCTAGATAATAGCCAGCGTTTCCCGGTCGCGTTATCTCAACTTGAAGCTCGGGCGCGACAACCCCAGCGAGAATCATCGCTGCTCTCGCCTCAGACTCGCCGCCATTGTCTGACCTGCCGTCCATATACTCAAAAACGTCAAAAGCACGCGCGATGCCATGCAACCCTCGGCAATTTGCCTGCGCATATGCTCGCAGCTCTTCGCGTTCGACATCGTACTCACGGGCCAAGCCATCGACATAGCCCAGCGCATAGCGAAAGGCGCTCGTTCGGGCGATATCAACAACCGTTCGACATGGATCCGTCAGTGTAAACAGACCTAGCCGCCACACTTCGCCCGCCCGCCAGCGTTTGTATTCAACGAACTCATACGTATCACGCCTTGTAGACCGTGGCAGCAGTACTTGCACTTTATCCAGAAGCGTATACGCCGAGCCGATGCCGTAGAGCAGCGCTGCTGTCGATCCGCAAAACACAGCATCCGGTTCAACGACCGCAATAGCGGATGCCAGCTGAAAGATGCGATCTTCAACCCCAAGATTATTCCAATAGACCGGATCCGCATACACGTGGTTGTAAAGACGAAGCATGAGCTCTTCCTGCATAAGCTCACGCGCACGGCGTTCATCCCAAGGATCAATTGTTATAAGCAGCTGTCCATCTTGATGAATTCCAACGGCCGAGAATAGCATCCTTGCATATGACTGCGGAAAATGTTTGCCTTTATCGAGCATGGCCAACCCCATAACCATCACGGCGGAGAGAATACCATTACGCTATCGCATGCTTCCGTCCGCAGGCCTTGCCAAAAGCTGACCAAAAGCTTGACGCCGCAGGTCAGAGCTTCAAAAAATATTTCCACTCTCGGTAGACGGTCGCTACGACCCTCCCAACGGCATCAAAATCCAACCTTACAAATAGTTGCGGTGAAATACGGACTACATGGGCCATAAAAGCCGAAAAACAGTCCGTATTTCACCGCAACTTAGAAGGGGATGTGGGGTCCCGGCATGCATATGAAAACGGCTCTGGCACCAAATAGAGCCAAAGCCGTTTAAACTATCCTATGGAGCGGGCGACGGGAATCGAACCCGCGTCATCAGCTTGGAAGGCTGGGGTTCTACCATTGAACTACGCCCGCAAGATATGGTCGGGACGACAGGATTTGAACCTGCGACATCCTGCTCCCAAAGCAGGCGCGCTACCAAACTGCGCCACGTCCCGAAGGTGTTGAGCAGCTAAGGTCTAAACCTTGCGTGTCCCAAAGCGAAGGAAATTATAGGGGAGACTCCCCGCCTGTGCAAGCGCAGAAACACTAGCTCCTCGAATGTGCGACAAACTGGCTATGGGCCAGGCCGATCACAAACGCCACTACGGCGACTGGTGCCCACGCAGCACCGATATCTGCCAGCGGCAACGCATCGAACGGCAGCCACGCGCCAGCAAAGAACGCATCGCGGACCGAAGTGATCACGCTCTGCACCGCGACCACGCCGCCGACCCAAACCCAAACCTGCGGATGTGCGTCGCAAAAAACATGCACCAGGCCCATAAGTACCAGCACAATGGCAACGGGATACAGTGCATTGAGCATGGGCACCGAGAACATGAGGATCACATCGAGGCCCACGTTGGAGAGCACGCACGAGAACGCCGCGAACACAAAGGCGAGAACCGCAAAGGGACGGCGCATGGCCTCATCGGAAGCCTCCGCTCCCCCTTCGACCACATACGTCTCGCAGAAGTAGCGTGAGCAGCAGCTGATAAGGCCGATGCACACATTCATGCAAGCGAGGAAGAAAATCGCAAAGACCACGACCGTGCCGGCAAGCCCAAAGTGCATGGAGGCCGAACGAGCGAGGATGGCGGCGCCGTTGGTGGCATCGGGCATAACCGTGCCGAGCTGCATGCCGGCAAGGCCCAAGCCGCAGTAGATGATGGCCATGAGCACGCCGGCGATCACACCGGAACGCGAAATCTCGAAGGCCACGCGCTTATCGTCGGTAACGCCGAGCTCATGAATGGTCTCGGCGATGATGATGCCAAAGGCGAGCGACGCAAGCAGGTCCATGGTCTGGTAGCCAGTCAAAAAACCCTGCACGGCGGCACCGGCATTGTAGGGAGCCTGCGGCGCGGCAGCGGGACCCAGCGGCGAAATCACGGCAGCACCCACGACCAGCACGATGAGCGCAATGAGCGCGGGGCCTGTAATGCGGCCGAGCACGCGCGTGATGACACCCGGGCGCAGCGTAAGCGCAAACGCGACGACGAAGAACCCAACGGCAAACACCAGGCGAGCCGTATCAAGCGAAACGCCCTCGGGCAGCAGCGGCACCAGCATCTCGAAGGCCGTGGAACTCGTGCGCGGAATAGCCAGGCACGGGCCGATGGCCAGATAGACCGCCGCGACAAAGAACTCACCAAACTTGGGGTGCACGCGGCCGGCAAGCTCGCGCGCCGTGCCGGCGAGCGCGACGGCGATAAATCCCATGACGGGCAGACCGATGGCGGCAATCAAAAAGCCGATCATGGCAAGTGGCGTGGCCGTGCCGGCCTGAAGTGCCAGCAACGGCGGAATGATGAGGTTACCGGCGCCAAAGAGCATCGAGAACAGCGCAATGCCGACGGTAACGACATGGTCGGAGCGCAGACCGCGCGGGGCGGATGAGGCCATAGGCACACCTTTCGGGTCGAAACAAAAACGGGACGGGCAAAAGACCCGTCCCGCAAGTATATACGCTCTAGCAGGCTAAATCGCGCAAAGCGTCAATCGCAGTGTCGACTTCCTCGTCCGTGTTGAAATACCCAAACGAGAAGCGGACGACGCCCTGGCGCTCGGTCCCCAGCGCGCGGTGCATGAGCGGAGCGCAATGGGCACCGGGGCGCGTCGCAATCCCTAACCCTTGCGTGAGCGCGTCCGAGATCTCAGCCGAATCGATATCGCCTACGTTGAGCGACACGATCGCCGAGCGCGACGGCTGGTCAAAGGCGCCGTAGAGCTTGATTTCTGGAATCTCACGAACACCGGCGAGAAAGCGATCGGCCAGGGCGCGTTCGTGAGTCGCAATCGCTTCAACTCCACCCTGAGCCTCAATAAAATCAAGGCCTGCGGAAAGGCCCGCTATGCCATGACCGTTGAGCGTGCCCGCCTCAAGGCGCGTGGGCCACTCAAGCGGCTGCAGCGCATCAAAGCTGTGCACGCCGGTGCCGCCCATGGCCCACGGAGCCACGTCAACGCCATCCGCCACGGCCAGGCCGCCGGTGCCTTGAGGTCCCATGAGCCCTTTGTGGCCGGTAAAGCACACAACGTCGAGCCCCATGGCGTGCATATCAATATGCGCCGTGCCGGCAGACTGAGAGGCGTCAACGATCACCAGCGCACCGGCCGCATGGGCCATGGCCGCCACGCGCGCAATGTCGACCGCGTTGCCGGTCACATTGGAGGCGTGCGTCACCACCACAGCACGCGTGCCCGGCGTGACCAACCGCTCGAGCCCGTCGTAGTCGAGCACGCCGCTCGCATCGCAACCCGCATGCCCAACCGTCACACCCTGCTCCGTCGCCAAGCGATTGAGCGGACGTAGCACGGAGTTGTGCTCGAGCACCGTTGTGACCACACGGTCGCCGGGGCGCACCACGCCATTGATGACGGTGTTGAGCGCCGCAGTGGAGTTGGGCGTAAAACAAACATGGTCGGCCCGATGGCAACCCAGCAAGCGTGCAAGCTTGGCACGGCAAGCGTGAATCGTACGAGCGGCATCGAGGGCACCCGACGTGGCGCCGCGTCCGGCATTGCCGAGCGAGCACATCGCCTGTGTCACGGCATCGATCACCGTCTGCGGCTTGTGCATGGTCGTCGCCGCGTTATCCAGGTAGATCATCGCACGACCTCCCACATATCAATCACGGTATAGCCCTCGGTAGGAACACTCGCCGCGGCGAGTTCGGCGCGCAGCAGCTCCTCATCGGCAGGCGACGCCTTCCACGCCAGACCGCAGCCGGCAGCGACCTCCCCGGGCACGGGAATCGTTCGCCCGGGAAGACCGCGCTCGATGCACAGGGACTCGCAACCCATGGCGGCCGCCGTGGTGGGAAACGTGATGACAAGCGCCGGGCGCTTCTCCCTCATGGCAACTCCAACCAATACGCTACGGGCGCACGACGCGCACGGCCTGCTCCATCTTCTCCACAATCACGTACATGTTGGTGACTTCGCCCACCGCGAGCTGGTCTTTAATGCCATAGTGGTCGAGGCAGGTGCCGCAGGTGAGAATCTCGACACCCTGCTCGGCCAGGCCCTTCAGGTCGTCGAGCACCGGCGAGCCCTCGACGGTGAGCTTGGCGCCGCCGTTGTAGAACAGCATGGTCGCGGGCAGCTCCTCCTGCTGCGTCACGGCAAAGATGAAGGCCTTCATGAGTTTGTGGCCCAGCTCGTCGTCGCCACGGCCCATGCAGTCGGTGTAGACGGAAATGACGAGCTTGCCCTTGCCGGCGCTTGCGTCGCAAAAAGCGGCACCGTCCTGCTCGGGGTCCACAACGGCCACGGCGCCAGAGGTCGCCACGGTCACGTGCCACTCGGCGTCCGAGATCTTCTCGACCGAGGCCGCGCAGCCCTTCTCCTGCGCCATCTTGGAGATGTTCTTGACCGCGGTCTCGTTATCGACCGAGGTCACCACGGCACCCTCGCCTTCAAGCTGCTTCAGGGCTTTGAGCGTCTTGACGACGGGCAGCGGGCAGGCATCGCCCATGGCATTGACTTCAATTTTGGTAGACATAGCAAAATCCTTTCGAAAGAACCGTTCTAGAGAACGGTAAACAGTTACATAAACGTGCGGGCTAGCGAACAACGCGAACGGCAGGACCGCCCGGCACCGGCTCGCACACGCGGCCGATTGTGGCGGCAACGCGCCCCTCGGCATTCAGGCGACGCGCAAGCTCATCCACATCCGCCGCGGGCGCCGCGATAAGCAAACCACCAGACGTCTGCGGATCGTACAGCGCGTCGAGCATACCCGACTCCAGGTCCTCGTCGGCAGCCACACGCGGGCCAAAGAAGTCCTGGTTGCGGTAGGAGCCCGCGGGGATAATGCCCAGACGCGCCATATCGAGCACCTGGTCAAAGAGCGGTACCGCCCCCGACGCAAGCTCAACCTGCACGCCCGAGCCCTCGGCCATCTCACACGCGTGCCCGATCAGGCCAAAGCCCGTAATGTCGGTGCAGCCGTGAAGTTCGAGCCCCTCGGCCAGACGAATCGGCGCCTCGTTGAGGATGCGCATCGAGTCAAACATGGCCGCGGCCTCGTCCTGCTCGATGAGCTCGCCCTTAATGGCCGTGGTGATAATGCCCGAGCCGATCGCCTTGGTCAGCAGCAGAACATCGCCCACGCGTGCGCCGCTGTTGGCGAGCATGCGGTCGAGCGCGACAAAGCCGCTCACAGACAGGCCATACTTGGGCTCGTCGTCGTTGATGGTATGGCCGCCCGCGATGGAGCAACCCGCCTCGACGCACTTGTCGGCGCCGCCCGCCAGAATCTGACCGGCAACCTCGATGCCCAGACAACTGGGTATGCAGAGTAGGTTCATGGCATGGCTCGGCCGCCCGCCCATGGCGTAGATGTCCGACAGCGAGTTGGCCGCGGCAATCTGGCCAAACAGAAACGGGTCGTCGACCATCGGCGGGAAGAAGTCGATGGACTGCACAAGCCCCAGGTTCTCCCCTACGCGGAAGACGCTCGCATCGTCAGAGGTATCGAACCCCACGAGCAAGTTGTCGTTATGCACATTTGGCAAGTCGCCCAGAACCTGGGCGAGGGCTCCGGGAGCCAACTTAGCGGCTCAACCGCTCGCGGCAGTCATAGACGTAAGCTTAATCTGATCGTCAGCCATCGATACCTCCTCTCATCGGTCAATCATTTTCTCCCAGTATACGCATGAATGCGAGCCTACGGCGGATGCATTAATTGAGCGCCTGTGCGCGAATCGCCGCGCCGATGGCACCGGCGAAGCGGGCCTGGGGCGAGGTGGTGACCGGCGACCCCAGCAGCGCCGCCAGCCGCTCCACAACGTAAGCGTTCTCGCACAAGCCTCCCGTCAGGTAGTACGGAGCATCCGTCGCCTGCCCGGCCATAGTGGCCACGCGCGAGACCACGCTGTCGATCACGCCACGCGCAATGTTCTCGCGCGGCTCACCGCGACCGATCAGGCTGATAACCTCACTTTCGGCAAACACCGTGCACATGCTGCTGATCTTGGTGGGCTCACCGGAACGCGCCAGGACGGCCATCTGCTGCTGGGAAATGCCTAGGCGGTCGGCCATGATCTCCAAAAAGCGCCCCGTGCCGGCAGCGCACTTGTCGTTCATGGCAAATTTGGCCACGCGACCGCCCTTGATCTGAATGACCTTGGTGTCCTGACCGCCCACGTCGATCACGGTGCCGTGGTCGCCAAACAGGCGCACAGCACCGGTACCGTGGCAGGTAATCTCAGTCACGACCTTATGCGCACAGGGCACGGCGACACGACCGTAGCCGGTCGCGATCACGCGCACGTCGTCGGCAGCCACGTCATAGCCGGCCGCGGCAAGCTCGCCGCGCAGACGCTCCGCCGCATCGACCGAGGAGAACCCGGTTGGCTGCACGCACGTCCACGCCACCGAACCCCCTCCATCGACCACAGCAGCCTTAGCCGCCGTAGACCCGATATCGATCCCGATCCCTATCATGGCTCTCTCCCAATCTAAACATCAAAGGTAGCGGCGCGTTCAGGCGCCTTAGCTCTAGGTTTCTCAGGTACCGGAGATTGCCCCGAAAGAGGAGCGCAGCGTACATTGGGTACGCAAGCGACGGTTTGAGGAGCAAGATCCGGTGCCTGAGGAAGCTAGAGGGTTTCGATGAAGGCGGCGATGCGGGTCTCGATCTGTCCCATGTCGCCGTTGCTGTAGTCGGTCTCGATCTTCATGTACGGAATGCCCGCACCCTCGACAGCCTCCTGCATGCGCGCACTCTCCACGTTAAAGGTGTGGCACGCCTGGAGCACGCTCTCCACTACGCCATCGACGTGATACTTCTCGCACATGGCCAGCGTGTTTTCCATACGACCGTCGTTGGGCGTCATGACCGAGCAGTTAATGTCCAGGTAGCGGTCGGCGATGGCGCGCAAGATGTCGGGAGCCTCCGGGTCGATCATCATGGCCGCCGTGCGCTCGCCCGAGCAGTCGTCCATGCACACGACCACACCACCGTTGGACTCGATGGTGCGACCGATCTTGTTGATCACGCCGCCCACCGGGCAGCCGGTGATCAGAATGCGCTTGGCATCCGCCGCAACCGGGCGCTCGCTCGCGTCGTAGGCCTCGCGCAGCTTGACAACCTTTTGCTCCAGCTGCTGCGTATAGGCCTCGATATCAAAGCTAAACGTACCGGCAAACATGGTGCTCATCAGGTCGACGCCGCTCATGGCCGCCGGCTGGTTGGCCTGCAGCGCAAACATCTCGAGCTGGGCCGCACGCAAGCGGTTGCGACGACGGACGGCAGCGCGCAGATCATCGTCGGTAATCGCGATGCCGTAGAAGTTCTCGAGCTCCTCCTTGAGCAGACGGCACTCCTCGTACCAGCCCTCGCGCTCGTAGGCTCGATCGCGGCCCTGCGGAAGATGCAGAATGTGCGTGCGCTTGAGCTCGTTGAGCAGCTCGTACATCTTCTTCTTGCCGTCGCAGGTGGTCTCACCGATGATCATGTCGCTAAAGTACGTAAACGGGCACTTTTGCGAATAGGCAAAACCATACGTAGACTTGATGAGCGGGCACAGGTTTGCCGGCAGCACCTTCTCGGCCTCGGGAATCACCTCGTCGGACGTGCCGCACAGCGCCACGCTCGCAGCCCCCGCGGCATCGATAATCTCGAGCGGCGTGTAGCTGCACAGAAAACCGACCAGGCGATTACCCGCCTGCTTATAATCCTTGACGCGAATAAACGCCGCCTTGCGTTGCTCGTTGAACTCCTCAAACGTGGACGGCAACGGCTGCTCAATATTTTCCGACATATAACTCCTTAACAAACCTTTTAACCAACCAAGGAAACGGCTTTCCCAGGTGCCCGAGGTTGCCGTGAAAGAGGAGCGCCGCGTACTTTGGTATGCAAGCGATGGTTTGAACGGCAAGATCGGGTGCTTGGGGAAGCCGCTGGACCGGATAGCCCTAAATGGTTTCCAAGAAAGCCTCAATCCTGGTTTGCAGTTGGCCTGCATCCTCGCCGGCGTAGTCTGTCGTGATGTGCATAAACGGAATGCCTGCCTCCTCGGCAGCCTTCTCCACGGCAAACGACTCCATCTCGTAGAGCGTGCAGAACTGCAGAGCCACGTCGACGATGCCGTCGGCATGTAGGTCCTGGGCCATCTGGACAATGTCTTTCATACGCTGATCGTTGGGCGTAAAGACGGCGCAGTTGATCTTAAAGTAGCGCTCGGCGATGGCGTCGAGCATCTCGTCAACCGTCTCGCCGGACTCGTCGACCAGGTCCTTGTAGTAGCGCGAGCCCGTGCAGGACTCCTCGCCTACCACAACGCCGCCGGCCTTCTCGATAAGGTTGAACAGCTTCCAGTTGGGCACGGCCATGGGCGTACCGGTGTACAGGATGCGCTTGGTCCCCTTGGGTGCCACGCCCTCGCTGGCCTCGACACGCTGCTCGCACTCAGCCGCCATATCGTTGATGGCTCCGGTCAGACGCGGTGTGTCATCCATAAAGGCGGCCTGAACGGTCAGCAGGCTGTCGAGACCGCTGATGGGCGCAGGGTCGGCAGCGCGGGTCGCAGCGAGGCGCTGCAGGGCGCGACGCTTCTCATTGACGGCGTGGATGGCAGCCTTCAGACGCTCGGGCGTAATCTTGACGCCGCACTCTTCCTCGATCTTGGCGGCGAGTTTCTTGACCTCGGCCTTCCAGGTCACGAGCGTCGACTCGTCGTGCACGTTGGGAATATCCATGACGTACATGTTCTTTTGCGTTGCAAAGAACTCGTAGGCCTTCTTCTTGCCATCGCAGGTGTTCTCGCCTACCACCAGGTCACTCGACTCAATGTAGGGGCAGACCTCGCCCAGCTTAAAGCCGGCAAAGCTCTTGATAAGCGGACAGGTGTTGCGCGGCAGGTGCTCCTCGACCCTATCGGCTGCCCAATCGGCACCAGAGCACAGACCCACGGGGATACCGTCGCAGGCAAGTACGATCTCCTCGGGCACGTACACGCAGAACGAACCCACGATCTTGGTGGCCTCGCCAGCCTCCTTCTTGTCGAGCATCTCCTTAATGCGGCCGCTATGGATGTTGGTGGCCACAAAGTCCAGGTAGGACGTGGACTTGGGGCGATTGTTCTGCGTCAGGAACATATCGCCGTACATCTGGCCCACGGCGCCCAGCAGCATGTCGTGGTCGGCAAGATTCATGCCGAGGCTCTCCCACATCGGATGGAAATCAAATTCTTCAGCCATGACGGTTCCCCTCTCGAACCAAAAATGGATAACAGCGGTATCGATGCACGACGGACGGCGATTGCCCGGCCGTGCTCAAACCCGGAATTTTAGGGAACCTGCTTTGCGGTCGATTATTTAGTTGTGCGTCGTCTCTCCCGGAGCCGTGAACATACCTGCTCATATGCGACTCCGAGCCATATACAGGGCGCGCGCGGCAACGCGGCGAATATATGTCATCTGCGGCATGTGCGCACCCTCCTTTACCAGTTGAGGTCAACTATATCAACGGTCGCCGACCATGCGAACACCGTTGACATTCGTACGACAGCGTCGTGTGCCATCGCTTAATAAATAATTATCTTAATTGATAAGAGTTTGTCATTCCTCATTCGGCGAACGGCAAAAACAAAGCCGCCGAGGCTTATATGCCCCGACGGCATTACCCGGCGCTATCGACAAACCAAATGGATCCTGCTGGCATCAAAATGCATGCGCAGCGTCTCGCCTGCTTGCGGCAGCTCGTCGACAGGCACGCCCACCTTGTTGACCTTCCACTGCAGACGTGTGGGCGCATCGACGCGCGGCACGTCCAGCAGCACCAGCCGCTCAAAGCGCGAATCGCTCACACGGGCCACGTGCAAATCATAGCTGTTGCGTCCCCGCTCCGCGCGATTGTCAACATGGAAGTAGCTTGCGCGAATGCCCAGGTACGCTGCATTATCGGGAACCTCGCGACCCACGTTAAAGGTCATGCCCCAGTCGAGGGCCTCAACTTCTTCGTCGCCGATCTTGCGCGCCCGGCTTGTGTTCTTGCAGCCCGTCAGGCGCAGTGCCGCCAGCGTCTGCGGACGGCGGACCACGTCCTCGACAGAGCCGATCTCCTCAACATGCCCGTCGTGCATCACGCAGATGCGCTGGCACAGGCGGCACGCCTCGTCGATGTCATGGCTCACGTAGAGCACGGTGCGGTTACAGACGTCGAACAGGTCGAGCATGTTCTGCTCGAGTGCGCTCTTAAGATAGGAATCGAGCGCGCTCATGGGCTCGTCGAACATAAAGATGCCCGGATGCGCCGCCACCATACGGGCAAGCGCCACGCGTTGCTGCTGCCCGCCCGAAAGGCGCGCGGGGTAGCGGTCGGCAAAATCGGCTAGACCGAAAATGCTCAGATAGCGCTCGGCGAGCTTTTTGCGTGCGGCGGCGTCGCCCGCATCCTTTACACCGGCGCATACGTTATCGGCCACCGTCATGTTAGGAAACAGCTGATAGTTTTGGAACAGCAGGGCGCATTTGCGCGCCTGTGGCGACAGGTTGATGCCCGCCGCCGAGTCAAAAAAGGTCACGCCGTTGACGACGATCTTGCCCTCGTCGGGCGTCTCCACACCGGCAATGCAGCGAAGTGTGCAGCTCTTGCCGCAACCCGAGGCACCGAGCAACGCCACGCGCTCCTCGCCGGCCTCAAGCTGCATGTCGAGCATAAACCCGGGATAGTGCTTTTTTATATCCAGAACGAGCGACATGGCCTATCGACCTCCCTTTGCGACCGTGTCATCGCGCATAAGCTCGGCCAACGCCTCGCGATCGATGCGCAGCGCATCGCCGCCGACTGGGTCGAGCGAATCGCCCTGTCCGGCGAGATCTTTGGCCTGCTTGCGCTCCGCGCGGGAAAGGCCCCGCTCGCGATACTTTTGCGAGTGCGCCGTGTACATGTTGATAAACAGGATGACCAAGAAGCTAAAGGCGATCACGACGACAACCCAAAAGAGAGCCACCGACGTGTTGCCGCCCATCCACTCAAAGTAGATGGCGATGGGGATGGTCTGGGTAATGCCGGCATAGTTGCCCGCAAAGAACAGGGTGCAGCCAAACTCGCCCATGGCACGCGCGAAGGCGAGCACCGTGCCGGCGGCAATCGAGGGCCAACCAAGCGGCATCATAAGCTTGGTGAAGATGCGACGTTCGGGCCATCCCAAGGTTCGCGCGGCGTCGAGCATCTGCGTGTCGAGGCTCTCGAAGGCACCGAGCGCCGTACGGTAGACCAGGGGAAACGACACCACCACGGCAGATATCACCGCCGCGGGCCACGTAAAGACGATCGAGACGCCGTGCGCGATAAGCCACTGGCCAACATTGGTCGATCGACCAAATAGCATAAGCAGCAAAAAGCCGCACACCGTAGGCGGCAGCACCATGGGAATCGTAAAGACCGAATCGAGCAGGCCCTTGATGCGACTCGAGGTACCCATAGTCTTCCACGCTGCGAACAGGCCCAGCGCAAAGGAGATCAGCAGGGCAAGGCCGCTCGTTTTTATGGACACCCAAAACGGGCGATAGTCGATATCGCCCAAAAAGGAGACCAGAGAGGTCAAGGGCCCCTGCTCATCCCGTAACACGACAGACGATGCCTCTACCATTTGAGCGCTATCAAGCCAACGCGCGCCGCCCTTGGCATCACCCGAGGCTGATGTAATCACCACATAGCGGTCCCCATCCGCACCGCGCTCGTCAAAGCCATAGGTATACCCGCCGGCATCAAACGTTGTTTCCGACGTGACATACCAAGGAAGATCCACGTCCCCTAGCTGCGCACCTCCCATGCAGTTTGCGCTGTCGAGCTCACAGACGAGGGCCTTGAGACCCGATACGCACTCGTTGTCCTGCGGATCCAATCCATACTTCTCGACCGCCTTAGGCGATATCCACACCACAACGCGATCGGCAGCGGGCGCCACCACAAGGTCCACGTCCTCGTCAACGGGAAACCGGTAGCCCTCAGGCTGGCCCTCCATGGCACGAGCGGTCCCCTTGGCCAACCGCTCAAAACCCTCGATCCCATAGGAAAGCCCATGAGCGGTCGCAGCAACCTGGGCCCCGTCCTCAGCGTCCCCAGCAAACGCAAATCCCGGCACCCAGCAAAGCGCGAAGGTCAAAGCACAGGCTACAAGCATGCGGAATCTATTAAGCACGAAAAGCTCCAAGCGAATACAAGGACGGAGTGAAACACAAAACGATGGAATTATCGCGCCAAGCCGCACTACGCGGAAAGCTCAAAGCCGTACTTGGCCCAAATCTTCTGGGCCTTCTTGTTGGTCAGGCAAAAGTCGATAAACGCCTTGGCCTCGTCGGCGTGCTCGGAGCTCTCGGCAACGGCACCCGGGTACACGATGGGCTTGTGCGAATCCTCGGGGCACACGAAGGCCTCCTCGATGCCGTCATATCGGAAGATGTCGGAACTGTAGACAAAGCCAGCCACGCAGTCGCCCGTAGAAACGTAGGCGGCAGCGGTGCCGACCTTGTCGGCCAGCGCGACCTTGTCGGCGATCTCGAGCACGTACTCGCCGTCATCGCCCTCGGTGCCGGTGTAGAGGCCCACAGAAGCCAGCGCCTGGTTGGCGTACTTGCCGGCGGGAACGGTCTTGGCGTCGCCAATGGCGATCTTGCCGTCCAGGTTCGCGACGTCGGCGATGGCCTCGACCTTGGTGTCGGAGCCCTCGGCGCGAATGATCACGAGGTCGTTGACGAACATGTCCTCGCGGGTATCGGTATCGACGAGCTCGGCGGCCTCGGCGTCGTCCATGGTGCCCTTGGAGGCCGTGATGAGCACGTCGACGGCGGCACCGACGCGCATCTGCTCGACAAGGTCGCCAGACGCCTTAAACTGCGTGTCGGCAAAGGTGGTGCCGGTCTGCTCGGTGTAGAGCCCCTGAACCTCGGGCAGGGCCTTCTCGAGCGAGTTGGCGGCAAAGACCTGCAGCTCGACAGCCTTCTTCTTAGAGAAAGACTTGGCGGAGCCGACATCGGAGCCAGCGGGCTCGGACGTCTTGTTGCCCGAGCAGCCGGCAAGGCCAAGGCCGGCGGCAGCAGCAGCAGAAAGCGAGACAAAACCGCGGCGTGAAACCATATCGAACATATTCAACCCTTTCGAACGCTATGCCCGGGCACCCCGCCGCAGGCTTTATTCTGTTACTAGATTATACTTACGCGCGAATAATGATAGTGAGAAATTATTCTCGCCAGAGAATATAGTTTCGAGTTGCCGTGCACCTCGGCGTCGCTTCGGCGGAAAACAAAGGCGGAGCAGCCGTTCAGGTCGCCCCGCCGCAGGTAAACCGCTTAGTTGGTATGTCCGCCGCCCGCTGTCATCTGAGCCGCATGCTCCAGCTGGTCTGCTATGGCCTCCCAGCTTTCGCGGGCGGCCTTCGTAGAACCGGGAAAGTTTACGACAAGCGTATGACCTCGTTGCATGCAAATAGCCCGCGAGAGCATAGCGCGGCGCGTCTTGGTCATGGAGTACGCACGGATTGCCTCTGCAATACCCGGCACATCGCGGTCGCAGACGGCACGCGTCGCCTCGGGCGTCACGTCGCGCATCGAAAGTCCCGTGCCGCCACAGGTGAGCACGACATTGGCGTGGCACTCATCGGCAGCTTCCACAATGGCATCACCGATCTCGCTGGCGTCGTCGCGCACGACCACATGTGAGACGACCGTCCAGCCCTGCGCCTTGATAAGTTCCTCGAGTGCGGCTCCAGCCTCGTCCTGAGCAAGATCGCGCGTATCCGAGCACGTCACAATCGAAATTTTCAACTCCATAGTTTTCCTCCTACAACACCGTGCCCTCGGGCAGGTCGACACGCACGACATCCACGACGTCGCCCGCCTTGAGCTCGCACGGTCCTTCGTCAATACGCAGCAGGCAGTTGGACCGCTGCATCGTGCCGAGCAGCGCCGAATTCTGCGTCTTGGCCTCGGTCACCAACAGCTCACCGGTCTCGGGGTCGCGCAAAACCGTGGCGCGATCGAAGAAGCGTCGGTCCTGGCGCTTCTTCACGCCGTGTGTGAGCGTCGCCTGCTGCACGGGACGCACGCCCTCGGCAAAGCCGCGCATCTTGCGAATCGCCGGACGGGCGAGCATCTCAAAGCCCACATACGCCGCCGCGGGATTGCCCGAAAGCCCTAGGTAGGGCTTGCCCCCGAGCAAGCCAAACGTGATGGCCTTGCCCGGACGCATCGAGATGCGATCGAACAGCACCACGCCCTCGCGCCGGACGAGCGCCGTCACGTAGTCGTAATCGCCCGCCGAGGCGCCGCCGCTCGTAATGACAAAATCGCACTCTCGCGTGGCGAGATGCACCAGCTCGGCAATCGCCTGCTCATCGTCGGGCGCAATACCGTAGAACACGGACTCGGCGCCGGCATCGAGCGCCTCGGCCATCAGCGCCGAGGAGTTGGAATCGCGAATCTGACCGCGCGCCGGTACCTTACTCGGTGCGACCAGTTCCGTGCCCAACGAGATGATGCCCACACGTGGGGCAGCGTGCACCTTCACGCTCGCGTATCCGGCGCTTGCCAGCAAGCCGGCGCCCGCCGGAGCCACGACCTCGCCGGCATGCATCACAACATCGCCAGCATGGGCCTCCTCGGCGGCAGAGCGAACGTTCTCCCCTACCTTGGCAGGCGCCGAGAAGCGAACGTGCGAGCCCTCGTTGCCGTCGCCATCGAGTACGTCGACGATCTCGTACTTCACCACGGCATCGGCACCCTCGGGCACCGGCGCGCCCGTCATGATGCGGACGGTCTCGCCCGCGCCGATTGTGCCCTCAAAGACATGGCCCGCGGCCTCGTGTCCTACGACGGAGAGCGTCACCGGAGTGTCACCGGCGGCCGCAGCAAGATCGGCTGCGCGCACGGCATATCCGTCCATAGCGCTGTTGGCAAACGGCGAGATGTCGATATCGGCCACCGCGTCCTCGGCCAAGGGAAGACCGGCGGCCTGCCACACGGGAATCTCGACGAGATCGGTCGGAGCAACGTGCGACAAAACAATCGACTGCGCGTCCTCCAGCGGAATGAGTTTCTCTGCCATATGCACCTCTTAATGCCACGGCGCACAACAGGGGCGCCGATTCTTTATGCTTGTCTCAGTATAATCCCCCGATGCACGACCGCGACTCGGCCTGCACCCGCAAATACACCTGTCGGTTGCAGGCCGCGAAACAGAATGGAAACCAACCCACCGGCTCGTCGCGTTTACCGCGTTTTATAATGCTTGCGTTGCAACCTAAAAGAGGAACGTATGGCTCATAACGACAAACCCGAAAGCGCAAACGAAGCGCAGGATCATCCCCAGCCGCTCGACGATGGCGGTTTTTTCTCCCTGAACGACGTCATCATGGCAGGCAGGCATCAGCTCACCCGCTCCGAGCATCTCTTGGCTGTCGACACGCGCCGCAACGTCCGCAACCTATTCGCGAGCGCCAAGTTGCTCATACTTGTCGTCATCGTCTCTCTCGCCATGGGCGTTGCCGCTTGGGCGTTTTTGGCCTCGCTGAATATCGCGACCGATTATCGTGAGCACCATGCGTGGATTTACGCGCTGCTTCCCGTTGTGGGCGTTGCCACCACATGGGTGTACAAAAACCACGGTCTCGCCGCCAAGCGTGGCAACAACCTGGTCATTGACTCCGCCCTGGGCACACGCCTCATCCATATGCGCATGGCCGTCCTCACCTTCGTCTGCTCCACGCTCACGCACCTAACGGGCGGGTCGGCCGGTCGCGAGGGAGCCGCGGTGCAGATTGGCGGCACTATCGCCAGCAACATCTCGAGCCTCGCCCACCTCAAAAAGCATGACCACCACGACCTCATGCTCGCCGGCATCTCGTCGGCCTTTGGCGCCGTATTCGGTTCGCCCCTTGCCGGAGCTTTCTTTGGCATGGAAATGTGCTTTATCGGCAAGATCGACTACACCGCAGGTATCTACTGCCTGGTCGCCTCGTTTACCGGCTACTTTACGTCGCTTGCCTTGGGAACCGAGTACGAGGCGAATGTTATCGCCAGCGTTCCCAACATGACACCACGGACGGTTGTCATCGTAGTCATCAGCGCCATCATCTTTGGTCTCACCGCACGTCTCTTTGCCTGGTCGGTTCGTACCGTCAAGAGCCTGTACGGCCGCTTTATCACCAACTATATTGCTCGCGCACTCGTGGGCGCGCTCGTGGTGCTCGCGGCCTACGCGATGCTCGACGCCTGGAAGTATGCCGGCCTTGCCACCTGGCTCTCGGGCGCCGGGTTCGCCGGTAACACGACCCTTGCCGACGCAGCCATCAAGCTCGTGGTGACGGCGCTCACCCTGGGCGCCGGCTTCCAAGGAGGCGAGGTCACACCCCTGTTTGGCATCGGTGCGGCGCTCGGCGGTTGGATCGGTTGCCTCGTCGGAATCGACCCCAGCTTTCTGGCGGCGCTGGGCATGCTCGGCGTGTTCTGCGCCGGCCTTAACGTACCCATCACCACCTGTATGATGGCCATCGACCTGTTCCACGGCACGGCTGCCGGGTTCTTTGTCATCGTAGCCTTTATCAGCTACCTAACCGGCGGACACCGCGGCGTGTACCCCGCCCAGCGTATCATCTCACCCAAGCGCCGTTCGCTTATTGTGGATGAGGGCGGTACGGTAGCGGATGCTATCGAGCGCCACAACGACCTGATAGAGTAGATGTAATAATCGCCGTGCAGCCACAATCAGGGGCAATTCGACCTGAGCGCGACCGCACCGTCATGTCACACGCCGGGAGTCGCCCCATGCACGCAACTGATTTTGGTCGCACGCTCATCATCGCCAACCCCGCCGCCCAGTCTGGTGCGGCGCGCGAAGTTGCCGAGCGCCTTCAGCGCTTTTTGGACATGACCGCGCGCTCATCCCAGTTTGACCTGGTGCTTACCGAGCGCATGGGACATGCCAAGGAACTTGCCGCACGGACCCAGGGCTACCGCACGGTTATCGCACTCGGCGGCGACGGCGTGATCCACGAGGTCGTCAATGGACTCATGACGCAGGATGAGGCGGTCCGTCCCGCCCTTGCCGTCCTACCCGTAGGCTCCGGCAACGATTTTGCCCAAACGCTCGGTATCGACGATTTCTCCGGCAAAGATTTTGGCGCGCTGCTCACCTGCGAGCTGCAGCGTCAGGACATCGGGCGCATTCGCTCGTGGAGCCCTGCGGGCGGCAGCGGCGAGGCTGCCGTTGAGTATTACGACCAGACGCTTTCGGTCGGCATCGATGCCGCCATCGGCCTGGGCACCACCGAGCTGCGCAAAAAGACGGGCTTGACAGGCGCGCCGCTCTACACTCTCTCGGGACTTGAGCAGTTTGGCCTGCGCTATCGCAACTACCCCATGACGGTCAGCTTTGACGGCGCGCCCGCCGAGCGCGTGCGGGCGATTATCATGGCCATCCAGCTGGGGCCCACCTATGGCTCTGGCTATCGCATCTGTCCCAACGCCGACCCGTGCGACGGCATACTCGACGTCTGCTACGCCTGCGGCCCCGTCCCCCGTGCGGTCGCCCTGCCCATGTTCCTTTCGGCCAAGGACGGCCACCATACCAAGCTGTCGCCGGTTCGCATGCATCGCTGCCGTCATGCCGAGCTCACGTTCGAGGAGCCCGACTACCCCATCCAGGCCGACGGCGAGCCCATCGTCGCCTCGCGCATCGAGGTGGACATCCTCGCCGGCGCTCTCCACGTCTGGCACCCCACCCACTAGCCATCCCTAAGTTGCGGTGAAATGGGGACTGTTTATGCAGCTAAAGCCGCAAAACAGTCCCCATTTCACCGCAACTTATTGAGAAGATCATTCCTCCCCGCCTGGCTTGCGACGGTTGGCCTTTTTAATGGCGTTGAAGTGCTTGTCGTTGAGCCTGCGCTGGCGCGATCGCTGAGGCACCTTGGTCTTTACGCGTCGGCGCGGTGGACGCCCGCGACGCTCAAGCTCAGCGCGCAGCTTACGCAGGCAGCTACTACGGTTCTGGAACTGACTGCGGCTCTCGCGCGCCGTCACGACAATCCCCGAAGGGATATGTTTCATGCGCACCGCCGAGTCCGTCGTGTTCACACCCTGTCCGCCCGGACCCGTCGCACGAAACACCTGCACCTCGCAATCGCGTGCCAACTCCTCGACCGACATCTCGGCATAGCGCGCATACTCGCGCCATCCCATCTTGTTCTCATCCATATCAACACCTCCCCTCATACAAAAAATGTGACAAAGGGACAGTCCCTTTGTCACATCGCATACCAATCGCTTGTGTTGCACGCTTAGGCGAACGTGATCTCGCCGTTCTCGCAGTCCATTTCGGCGATACGGGCAAGGCTCTCAACGCGGAAGCCGCGCTCGCGGAGCTTATCGCCACCGCCCTGGAAGCCCTTCTCAACGGCGATGCCAATGCCGGCAACCTCGGCGCCCGCAGCCTCGCAGATCTTAATAAGACCCTCGAGCGCGCAACCGTTGGCCAAAAAGTCGTCGATGATCAGAACCTTGTCGCCCTCGGACAGGAAGCGCTTACCCACGATAACCGGGTACTCCTTCTGCTTGGTAAAGGAGTAGATGGTCGTGGCATACTGCTCGCCGTCAAGGTTGATGGACTGGGCCTTCTTGGCAAAGACCACCGGCACGCCGCCAAAATGCTGAGCTGCGATGCAAGCCATACCAATGCCCGAAGCCTCGATCGTCAGGATCTTGTTGATCTCGACGTCCTCGAACAGACGGGCCCACTCGGCGCCCATGTGGTCGAACAGTTCAACGTCGCACTGGTGGTTGAGGAAGGCATCAACCTTAAGGACGTTACCGGCCTTTACGATGCCGTCATGGCGAATACGATCCTCAAGCTCCTGCATGGCGCAACCCCTTCTCGCGGCAACGATACCGCGCGATTAATAAACGTTGTTCGATAGTCTACCACGGACCGACCCCCGCCCGCCCCACAAGCCACATCGCACCATAAAGCTGCAAGACCAGTAGATAAGCCCGATTCGTGGCAAGCCTGCCACCACAAGCTAATGGCGGGCGCGCATCCTCACCAAACGCACCATGGCGAGCGCAAAGCCCACAGCGGCCACAGCCATGAGCACGTAGAACACCGAGCGAAAGCCAAACAGGAACACATCCGGACGGCCTGCAACAATACTGGTCACAGCCTCGCCCATCGCCACGCCCATCTGCCCATATAGGATATGTGATGCAGCCGTAATGCCCACTGCCATACCCGCATAGCGAGCCAAACTGCCCAAGCTGCCTGCAAAACCGAGCGCCTCGCGCGGGGCCGAACCCATATACAGCGAGTTGTTGGGGCTCTGGAAAATCGACGTGCCGCACGACATAAACGCGGCACAGCACACGATCACAGGGATAGAAGAGTGCTCGTCGAGCGTGCTTACCGCAAAGAGACCGCACACGTACACGCCCAGGCCGACCGCCGTGGGGCCCTCGCAGCCAACACGGTCCGAAACCGTTCCCGAAAGCGGGCCGATAAAGGCATTCACCATCGGCAGTGCCAAAAAGAGCAGTCCGGAAATATCGGAGCTAAAGCCATGGGCGTCCTGAAAATAGAACGGCAGAATAAACTCGGATGCGCCAATGCCAACGAACACGATGAGCATGCAGGCAAGGTTGATGGTAAAGGCCGAATTTGCAAAGCAGCGACGAGCGGCCTCGATCATGGACATGGAACGCTCGCCGGCCTCCGGCTTAACATGCGGCAGCGTATAGAGCCCCACGATAAACGAGATGACGCCAATGGGCAGGTTAATGAGAAAGATGCTCTCCCAGGGAAAGCTTGCCACCAGCATGCCACCGAGCACGGGGCCACACATCATGCCGAGGGCCACGAAGGTCGCGAGAATACCCATAGCACGACCGCGTTCGCGCGCCGGAAACGACTCGGTGATGATACCCATGTTGTTGGCCATGGCCGCCGCGCAACCGACGCCCTGAACAATACGTGCCAGAATAAGAACCTCGAGCGAGGCCGAAAGGCCACAAAGCAGCGAGCCGACCGTAAAGACGATGACGCCCAGCTGGAATACGCCCACCTTGCCGCGCACGTCGCCCAGGCGGCCAAACGGCAGCATAGCCACGCATGTCGCAAGCAGGTACACCGAACTCACCAGCTGAATGCGATCGAGGCCCACGCCCAGTTCCTTTTGCATCACGGGCAACGCCACGGTCACGACGGTCGAATCCAGGCACACCATAAACGTCATGATGAGCACGGTAAACAGAATCGCCCATTTGTTCTTGCCATGGGTGTCACCCTCTAGAGCAATGTGCTCGCGGCGCAGCTGCTCTGCAGTTTTCTCCATATCCATCCTTTCGAGTGGCCTAACGCAAAAAACGGGGCCCCGATCGCCTGCAAACAGCCGCGATTGGGGTCCCGCCTACGGAATCGGAACGAAAGGTCGCCGAAGCTTTCTGCCAGCATCGGCGCCTTATGCGAACGCTAGCCTAGCACTGCTCGAGTGCCTGCTCAAGGTCGGCAATCAGATCGGCCGTGTCCTCGAGGCCGCACGACAGGCGCACCATGTCGGCGGAGATGCCACAGGCGATGAGCTCCTCATCGTTCATCTGGCGGTGCGTAGCGTTAGCGGGATGCAGGCAGCAGGTGCGGGCGTCGGCCACATGCGTGGCGATCTGGGCGAGCTTGAGGCTCTTCATAAAGGTCTCGGCCGCCGCGCGACCACCATTAAAGCCAAAGCTCACAACGCCGCAGGTACCGTTTGGCATGTACTTCTGAGCGAGGTCATAGTACTTGTCGCCCTCCAGGCCCGGATAGCTCACGAAGCGCACCTTGGGATGGCTCTGCAGGAACTTGGCAACGGCCAGGCCGTTCTCGCAATGACGCGGCATGCGCACATGCAGGCTCTCGAGCGAGCTGTTCAAGAAGAACGCCGCCTGCGGGTTCTGCATGGGGCCAAGATCGCGCATGAGCTGCGCGGTGGCCTTGGTAATGAAGGCGCCCTCGCGACCGAACTTCTCGGCATAGGTCACGCCATGGTAGCTCTCGTCAGGCGTGGTGAGACCCGGGAACTTGTCCGCATGGGCCATCCAGTCAAACTGGCCGTGGTCGACGATCACGCCGCCCAGGTAGGCAGCATGTCCATCCATGTACTTGGTGGTGGAGTGCGTAACGATGTCGGCGCCCCACTCAAAGGGACGGCACATCACGGGCGTCGGGAAGGTGTTGTCGACCATCAACGGCACACCGTGGTCATGTGCGGCCTTGGCAAAGCGCTCAATATCGAGCACGGCAAGGGCGGGGTTTGCGATCGTCTCGCCAAAAACGAGCTTTGTGTTGGGCTGGAAGGCTGCCTCGAGCTCCTCATCGGTGCAGTCGGGGGCGACGAACGTGCAGGTCACGCCCATGCGGCCCATGGTGTGGGCGAGCAGGTTATACGTACCGCCGTAAATGGCAGAGCTTGCGACCACGTGATCGCCGGCACCGGCAACGTTAAAGATCGCGAGGAAGTTCGCAGCCATGCCCGAACTCGTGAGCATCGCTGCGGTGCCGCCCTCCATCTCGCAGATCTTGGCGGCAACCAAATCGCACGTGGGGTTCTGCAGACGGCTGTAGAAGTAGCCAGACTCCTCCAGGTCAAACAGCTTGCCCATGTGCTCCGACGTGTCGTACTTCCACGTGGTGGACTGGTAGATGGGCACCTGGCGCGGCTCCGCATCTCCCGGGTGATAGCCGCCCTGAACACATGTAGTACCGATAGTCTGCTCGCTCATATCTAGCTCCCTTACCTGGGTTACGTTTTATTCGGTTCACGATACCGCTACCCTGCACCCCTCTCAACCCATCCCCAAGGTAGGTTATGGGACAAATTGATTAGGGGTATTTATCTCAAGCCTTGGGCATTTGCTCGATAGATAAAAATGAGGCATACATGAAGCTCTCGATGATTACATGCCCCGTCACGGGTACCATAGGCGGGTACACCGTGACCAAGGAGACAACGATGAAGCAGATCGATACCACCCAGCTCGACACCGCCGCCTGCCAGGCTCAGGCTGCCGAATACCACGCCCGCGGCTTTAACTGCGCACAGGCCGTTGCCTGCACGCTCGCACCTGCCGTCGGGCTCGACCCCCAGACCGCCTTTACCCTCACCGAGGGCTTTGGCGCCGGCATGGGTGGCATGACCGAGACCTGCGGCGCCATCTCGGGCGCTGTTGCCATCATGGGCTTTGTAATGAGCAACGGCATGGAGAACCCCAAGACCAAAGGCCAGACCTACAAGCTGTCGCGCGAGATTGCCAAGCGATTTGGCGAGAAGAACACGACGACCGTCTGCGGCACGCTCAAGGGCATCGGATCGGATAAAGGTCCGCTCCGCAGCTGCCCCGGCTGCATCGACGATGCCGTCGAGATCGCCTGCGATGTGCTAAAGCAGCTCGCCGAGTAAACGGCAGCGACATAAAACGACGGCCGGCGCGCTTGGGATATATCCAAAGCGCGCCGGCCGTCGTCGTTAGAACTCGGCAAACTCGGGAGCGCCGACCTCGATCTCCTCGCGCCCCGCCATAAGCTCGCGCATCTTAACGCAAAACGACTCCTGCTCCCCTGCCTTAAACACAAAATGAAGTGTCACGGCATCCGCGAAATCGGTATCCGAAACCTTGGCACCCGAATCCTGCGCCAAACGAAGCACCTGCTCATACTGCGGATAGGCCACATGCACGTCAACCGGCACGACGCTTGTCATCTCAACGATCTGCCCTGCCTCCTGAGCCGCGGCCACCGCCGCCTGCGTCGCCGCGGTATAGGCGCGTACCAAGCCACCAGGCCCCAACAGCGTGCCACCAAAATAGCGCGTCACCACGCAGCAAACATTTTTGAGCCCCGCACCGCGCAGCACCTCGAGCGTCGGCATGCCGCTCGTGCGGCTCGGCTCACCATCATCGCTCTGGCGCTCGCGCCCATCGACCAAAATCCACGCGGGAACATTGTGTCGAGCGTCGTAATGACGCTTGCGAACCATCTCGATAAAGGCATTCGCCTCATCCTCGGACTCAATATGGACCAGCTGGGCAATAAACCGGCTCTTGCGGTCCACAAACTCGCCCGAAGCCTCAATATTCGATTGCAGAGTAAAATAGCTGTCCAACAAAGTCCCTCAACAGAATAAAGCGCAGCAACAAACAGCCTCAATAATACGGCAAAGGCCGTACCGATTGTCAGGGTAACAAAAATGCCAAGTGGGCCTATAAGCCGGGTTCTGTCGTGAACGGTCATTTATCTTGTCTGCACGTTACCGTGCAGCTCCACGCACGCTACCCGAACGCGGACCGGGCCGGCCCATAGCGTTCCTATTCGCGCTTGCTCCGGATGGGGCTTGCCAAGCCGCCGTGTTGCCACGACGCTGGTGGTCTCTTACACCACCGTTTCAGCTTTTCCCTTTACGCCTTGCGGCGCAGGTGGGAGTCTTCTTTTCTGCGGCGCTTTCCGTCGGATCACTCCGCCCGGCCGTTAGCCGGCATCCCGCCCTCTGGAGCCCGGACTTTCCTCACGCGTACTGTAAGCAGCACATCGCGCGACCGTCTGGCCCACTCAGCAGTGCAAGAGTGTAGCACACCGTCACCACAGGCAATGGCACAACACAAGCGTTCGACACGATAAACCAAGAACCACGCCATGCAGTACAATAGGGTTGTCGATGGGCAACGTCGTCAGTCGAGACGCGACCGCGCTCCGCACCCCTCCGTCTACTCGGTGCGTTCCCGCCTCCTCCCCGAGGCGGGATGTCGGCATTTTTTCATGCACCGACAACCAAATAGCCTGTGTACAGCATGGGCAGCATCGCGTATCTCGGCACCAAATGCAAAAAGGGACCCGTCCATTACGGACGGATCCCTTAAAACAAGTGATCGTCAAACCGATTTACTCGGCGTCGGTCTCCTCGTCCTTCTTCTCGGAAGGAAGCGGGGTAACCTCGATCTCGACGCCCAGAGTCTCAGCAGCGGACTTCATGGACAGGGAGATACGACGACGGTCGAGGTCGATCTCCATGACCTTGACCTGAACCTTGTCGCCCACATGGGTGACCTGAGAAGGCTGATCGACGTGCTTGTTGGCCATCTCGGAGATGTGCACCAGGCCCTCGATGCCCTCGCCCAGGTCGACGAAAGCGCCGAACGGGACAAGCTTGGTCACAGTGCCCTCGACGATAGCGCCGACGGGGTACTTCTTGACCAGTGCACGCCACGGATCCTCGGTGGTCTGCTTGAGACCCAGGGAGATGCGCTCGCGGTTGAGATCGACGTCGAGAACCTCGACCTCGACCTCCTGGCCGACCTTGACAACCTCAGAAGGATGGTTGACGTGGTTCCAGGAGAGCTCGGAGATGTGGATGAGGCCGTCGATACCGCCGAGGTCGACGAAGGCGCCGAAGTCGACGATGGAGGAAACGGTGCCCTGGAGACGCATGCCAGACTTGAGCTTGGACAGAATCTCGGAGCGCTCGGCCTTACGGGACTCCTCGAGCACGACGCGACGGGAGAGGACGACGTTGTTGCGGTTGCGGTCCATCTCGATGACGCGAGCCTCGATGCGGGTGCCCATGTAGGAGGTGAGGTCCTTGACACGACGGAGGTCGACGAGGGAAGCGGGCAGGAAGCCACGCAGGCCGATGTCGAGGATCAGGCCGCCCTTGACAACCTCGATAACCTCGCCCTCGACGTTCTCGCCGGAGTTGAACTTCTCCTCGATGCGGTTCCAAGCACGCTCGTACTCGGCACGCTTCTTGGACAGGACCAGACGACCGTCCTTGTCCTCCTTCTGGAGAACCAGAGCCTCGATGGGATCACCGAGTGCAACGATGTCTGCAGGGTTAGCGTCCTTGCGGATGGACAGCTCGCGGACCGGGATAACGCCCTCGGACTTGAATCCGATGTCAACGAGCACCTCGTCATGCTCGATCTTAACGACAGTGCCGTTAACGAGATCGCCCTCATCAAAGTCGGTAATCGTACCGTCGATGAGGTTGTTCATCTCCTCCTCATTGACATCGTCAAGAGAGAAAATGGACGAGTTCTGAATCTCACTCAAAGGTGGACCCCTTTCGAACTACGGGGCCCCGATTGCTAGGACCTACAGAAGGGTGCGACAAGCACACAACGTTTAGGAACACTCGGGAGCCGACAGATACTAATGTGACGCTTATGCAATCACGTTCGTATAGGTTACGGGGAAATGAGTTCGATTTCAAGCGTGAACTGCGATTTTTTACTCGTGTGGAGACTTTTTCGTAATCTTATGAACACACGTCTCCACAACTTGACGATAACCAGCCAGGCATTTGGCTTTGGGGTAAAGTATCCGGAGCCAACGATTCTGGAACGATTTATCGAGAAAGGTGCCCGCGTGCTCAAAGCAGTCGTTTTCGATATGGACGAAACGCTTCTCAGCATCAACCTCAACGCGTTCATCCTTCGCTATTTTAAGGATGTCTCGTCGATGCTCGCGGATATCGGTCGCCGCAGCCACGGTGGCACGATGGCACGCCTCGGCACTATCTTGGTCGACCTCAACGCCAATCGCCGAAACGGCACGGATAATCGCACCAATCTTGAGTTCTACCAAGAAGAGGTTGAGCGCCGGTGCGGCATTTGCCTCTCGGACCCACTCATCTACGAGGCGTTTACCTACTACGACCGCGAAGTTCTTCCGTACAAGAACGACGATGTCATCAACGCCCACGCCATGCCGGGCGCACACGCCGCGCTTCAGGCCGTACAGGATGCAGGGCTACGTTGCGCGCTCTTTACCAACCCCAGCTTTCCGCAGGGGGCCATCGAGTGCCGCATGGGTTGGGGCGACCTGGCCGACGCCCCCTTTGAGCTCGTCACGCACATGGGAAACACCACCCGCTGCAAGCCCGATGCCACCTACTATCTAGAGCAGCTTCAGGTGATGGGGCTCGAGCCGCACGAGGTCCTTATGGTGGGCAACGATCCCAAGCGCGACTTCCCCAGTCCCGCCTGCGGCATTCAAACTGCCTATGTTGGCCAGGGAAAACCCGGCCGAGCCACCTGGCGCGGAACCATGGAAGACTTCGCCCGCGACTTTAACGCCGTAGTAGAAGCCTTCTACGAACACCAAGTAGCCGACGAACTGTCGTAGGACCCCTCGCTCCAAACCAAATATCGCCGCAGTTTGAGCACAAGTCAGCGAAAATGCCCCTAAACGAGCAATGTGCCTTGAAAGAGGAGGGCATAGGCCTTCTGGCCATGCCCGACGATTGAAAGGCAGATTGCCGCTTAGGGGCGTTTGCAGCGTCGACTGGTTACGCGGTTTGGTAAAACCGCGTAACTAGCACACCTGGGTTTTGCCGATCATGATGTTGAGGATCTCGATGTCGGTGTCCTTCATGCCCACGCGGCCTACGTAGCCCATACTGGCGATTGTCTGCTCAACGGTATCTTGGATCAGGCCCTCGCCGGCGCGGAAGCCGCGACCCTGCATGGCCATATCGTGGCCCAGAATCGCCGCATCAACGGCTGCGGAAATCTTGGCGGCACAGCTCGCCTTGGCGCCGTCGCACACGATGCCGCCCACGTTGCCAAGCGTATTCGAGACCGTCGCGCCAATCTGCTCGCGCGTGCCACCGCACAGCCAGGTAATCGCGGCGCCGGCGCCGCACGCGGCGCAAATAGCACCGCAAAACGCCGAGAGCGCACCAATATAGCTCTTGATATGCACAGCGATAAGATCGGACAGCATCACGGCGCGCACCAAGCGCTCGTGGTCGCAGCGCAGGTACTCGGCATACTCCATGACGGGCAATGCGCAGGTAATGCCCTGATTGCCCGAGCCGCACACAATGGCGACCGGCAGCGCGCAGCCGTTCATGCGGGCGTCGGACCCGGCGGCCGCACGGGCACGGGCACGGCAGGCGACGTCATCGGCACGAGCACCCAGCAGCGTACGACCCACCTCGGCGCCCCAAGCGTGCGCAAGGCCCTCGGCACTGATTACGCCATTCAGCTCAATCTGACGCTCAACGGCAGCGCGGGCGTCCTCAATGTCACCGTCCTCGATAAAGTCGATGATAGTCTCAATCGACATGGGCGTATCGGCATTATCTGCCGCCCGCTCGGCCACGACGCGCTCGGCGCAGGCGGCACACTCCCCCGCCGACTTGCCGCACACCGGAATACCGTCGAGCGTATGGCACGTGATATTGGTGTGGTGGTCGGTAATCTCGACGACCGCGGTATGGCCCCCGGCCGTCGCAGTCACCTTGATGTAGAGGTTGGGCACACCCTCGACAAGCGACACATCGCAGTAGCCGGCGTCGGCGAGGAGCTCGGACACGCGCGCACGGTCTTTATCGTCAACGCTCTCGAGCACCTCGAGAGCGCTCTTGGCGTCGCCGCCCACGGCACCCAGCACGGCCGCAGCCTCAATACCATGCATTCCGCCCGAATTGGGCACGGTCACGCTCTTAACGTTCTTGATGATGTTGCCCGAGCAGGCAACGTCCATGTGATCGGGTTCGCAACCGAGCGTCTGGCTCGCCAGCGCCGCTGCATAGGCAACGGCAATGGGCTCGGTGCAGCCGAGTGCACAGACAAGCTCGCGGTTCAAAACATCGCAAAACGCGGCATCACGGATGGAATCGGTAGGCATAGGTATCTCCTGCTTGCATAACGGGCTGGGCTCTCAAAAAAGTTAGCTCCTTTATTTGATAACAATGCATCAAAAACCGCAACCATGGTTCCGGCAGACGGCGCTCAAGCGCAAACTGACGACATTCATTCACGAGAAGCCAGTCTTGTTGCCTGCTAAAGCGTTTGACCAAAAAACGCTCGAGCGTTTACGCAAAAGTCGCGCTATCATGCAGTCGAACGCGGTAAACACCTTTAGCATTTGCGCCGCACAGACCAGAGAGGAACCATCCATGAAGATCGGTATCGGTAACGACCACGCCGCCGTCGAGCTCAAGAACATCATTTCCGAGCACCTGAAGGAGCGCGGCTGCGAGGTCGTGAACTTTGGCACCGACACCTCCGAGAGCTTTGACTACCCCATCGCCGGCTACAAGGTGGGTAAGGCCGTTGCCAACGGCGACGTCGACCTGGGCATCCTCATCTGTGGCACCGGTGTCGGGATCAGCCTGGCTGCCAACAAGGTCGAGGGCGTACGCGCCGTTGTGTGCTCCGAGCCCTTCAGCGCCAAGCTCTCCCGCATGCACAACAATACCAACGTGCTCGCCTTTGGCGCCCGCGTCGTGGGCTCCGAGCTCGCCAAGATGATTGTCGACGAGTGGCTCGACGCCGAGTTTGAGGGCGGTCGTCACGAGCGTCGCGTTAACCTCCTCAACGAGATCGATCACACGCGCGGCCTTAAGATCGTCGACGAAGCCTAAACTATTCAGTGCCACAAGCTAACAGCAGGGGCCCGCTCGGAACACATGTCCGAGCGGGCCCCTGCATAGATTTTGGAATAAAAGGGCACCGCAGATGGAGTTCCGCGGCGCCCAAGCCACACGCTAACAGCTTTAAGGAGTCAAAGCTGGTTTAGCCAAAGAAGCGCTTGATCTCAATCTCGGCGTTCTCCAGGCAGTCGGAGCCGTGGATCACGTTGGCGTTGACATCGACGGCAAAGTCGCCGCGGATGGTACCAGGAGCAGCGTCAAGCGGATTAGTAGCGCCCATGAGGGTGCGCATCTTAGCAACAGCGGAGAGACCGGAAACGACCATCTTGACGACCGGACCGCTCGTCATAAAGTCGCAGAGACCGCCAAAGAAGGGCTTGTCGGCCAGATGGGCGTAGTGCTCCTCGACGGTAGCGCGCTCGAGCGTGGTCATCTCCATGCGCTCGATGACAAGGCCGCTGCGCTCAATGCGAGCAACGATCTCGCCGATCTTGCGGTCGCGCACGGCGTCGGGCTTAATCATGATGAAGGTCTTCTCGATAGCCATAAAAGTAGCCTTTCAAGTAGGTTCGCGCGTGCCCAAGTCCCATTCCGGCACCCGCCTGGACTGCATCGTAACAGAGTTTTAGCTGCAGTTAAACAAAAAGCTGTTTATTGAAACGTTGCAATTTATTAAAGCGCTCCATATGTGTCACTTCTGTTTCGAAGCCCGATTAGAGTACCATCCGACCGCCCATCAACCGCATCGAACAGAGCAGGCGGTCGGTTGCCGCCCGCGAACGTAACCCCTTCACAACCTGCCCAAAGGTCCTACAGAAGTTCTCGACAAGCCCCTCCCCCATAGCAACAAAATACGGGCGCCCACATCAGCAGGCGCCCGTAAAGTGAAAACGATTTATCAATAAATGGCCAAAACGGCTTCAGCCAAATCCCTACTTTACCCCGTGGCCCATCTCGACGACCTTAGTCAGCGATCCAAACACGCCCTCGTCGGCCACGAGCTGTGCCTCGGCGCGCTGCAGCTGCACGGCAACGGCGGCAGGGGCGGTGCCGCCCTCGGTCGTGCGCGCGGCGACAATCGACGGGATGTCGAGCGCCTCGGTAATGTCGCGCTCAAAGAGCGGGCTTGCCTCATGGAACACCTCAAACGGCAGGTCCTCAAGATTGCAGCCGCGCTTCTCACACATCAGAACCAGATGCCCCACCACGGCATGAGCCTCGCGGAACGGCAGACCACGCTTAGCCAGGTAATCGGCAACATCGGTGGCGGCAAGGTGACCCACGCCGCACTCGCGCGCCATGGCATCCTCGTTGACGGCCCAAGTCGAAATCATACCGGCCATAACCGACAGGCACTGCATGAGCGTATGGGCGGTATCGAGCGCGCCCTCCTTGTCCTCCTGCAAATCCTTGTTATAAGCAAGCGGCAGGCCTTTCATGGTCACGAGCAGCTGCACCAGGTTGCCATACACACGGCCGCTCTTGCCGCGAATAAGCTCGGCAAAGTCGGGATTCTTCTTCTGCGGCATGATAGACGAGCCGGTGGAGTAGGAGTCTGAAAGCGTGATAAAGCCAAATTCGGAGCTCGACCACAGCACGATCTCCTCGGAAAGACGCGACAGGTGCATCGCCATGACGGATCCGGCGTAATGCAGATCGAGCAGGAAATCGCGATCGGAAACAGCATCGAGTGAGTTAGGAATCACGCCCGCAAAGCCAAGCTCGGCAGCCGTCATCTGGCGATCGAGCGGATAGCTCGTACCGGCAAGCGCGGCAGCACCCAGCGGGCAGTTGTCGGCGGCATCAAAGGCGGCCTTCAGGCGCGTAAAGTCGCGCGCGAACATCCAGGAATACGCCAGCAGATGATGCGAGAGCAGCACGGGCTGAGCGTGCTGCATATGCGTGTAGCCCGGCAGAATCACCTTGTCGTACTTCTTAGCCGCATCCACCAGCACATGGCGCAGCTCAAGATTGGCCTCCATGAGCTCCTTGGCCAGCGCCTTGACGCCCAGGCGCGTATCGGTCGCCACCTGGTCGTTGCGCGAACGGCCGGTATGCAAGCGCTTACCGGCCTCGCCGATGCGGCGCGTCAACTCGCTCTCGATGGACATATGAATGTCCTCATCGTTGATATCGAAGGTAAAGTTGCCGGCATCGATATCCTGTTCGATTCCGGTCAGGCCCTTGGCAATCGCCTGCTCGTCCTCGGCACTGATGATGCCCTGGGCCGCCAGCATTTTGGCATGCGCCTTAGAGCCGGCGATATCCTGCTTATAGAGATGTTTGTCGACCGGCAGCGACGCGCCAAACTCCTGCGTGACCTCGGCCACGCCTGCCTCAAAACGACCGCCCCAAAGAGCCATGGAACCGTCCCCTTTCTCCAAATACCAAAACAAGCGCCCAAAGCAATGCGCCATATCGCTAAAGCGATTTTTCAACCGCTAGTTTTACACATTCCCCACCGTGTGCGGTGCCATGTAGCTAATTTGCAAAGAAGTGACGCGCCATGCACTTGGCGCCCAACGTCTCCCTCCGGATGTTGCCCTGCGAACCATCGATCCAGGCCTTCAGGCTCATAGGGACGTCCTCGACCCTTGCAGCATCGAACTCGGGCGCGAGGGCAAGTAAAGCATGCGCGATAGCATTGAACATAATGGATACTCCTCATATATAGGCGCAGAGCCGCCAAATTGATAGAAGGAGCCCCGCCGGACAACCCCGGCGGGGCTCGGACTCAGCCACAGTCGCGGCATCATATATGCGGGCGGAACGTAGGGGCCACCGATGTTAAGAAGTGTCAGCAAGCATAACGAAAGGTAGGACCCCGTGCGCCCGTTATGTATCACGCGGATGGGCCGCGCGGATACCAAGGGAAGGAGGCGCTAGGCCTGGGCGGCAGCAGAGCTGGGGCCCTGGACCTTTGCCCACGTCTTGAGCGACAGCGTATCGATCTCGATAAAGCCGGCGCTGGCCTTCTCGTCAAACGTGGTGTCGCGGTCGTAGGTAGCCAGGCCGTAGTCGTAGAGGCTGAAGGGACTCTTGCGGCCGACGACATGGCAGTTGCCCTTAAAGAACTTCAGACGGACAGTGCCGGTCACGAACTTCTGGGTATCGGCCATAAAGGCGTCGAGCGCGTTCTTGAGCGGGCTGTACCACTGGCCGTTGTACACGGCGGTGGCCCAATCCTGCTCGAGCTTGATCTTGGTCTTGAGCAGGTCGCCCTCGACGCAGATGTCCTCGAGCGCCTTGTGGGCGGTGATGAGCGTCAGGGCGCCGGGAACCTCATAGCACTCGCGGCTCTTGAGGCCCACCAGACGATCCTCGACCAGGTCAAGACGGCCAAAGCCGTTGTCGCCCGAAATCTTGTTGAGGGCGATGACGATCTCGGAGAGCTTCATCTTCTTGCCGTCGACGGCGACAGGCTTGCCGGCCTCAAACTCGATCTCGGTATAGGTCGGGGCGTCAGGCGTGTCCTCGGGGTTCTTGGTCATAACCCAAGCGTCATCGAGCGGCTCATTCCAAGGGTCCTCCAGGTGACCGCACTCGATGGCGCGACCCCACAGGTTGTCGTCGATGGAGTAGGGGTTATCGTTGGCACCCTCGGGAACCGGCACGTTGTGGGCGTGGGCATAGGCGACCTCGTCGGGACGGCACTTCAGATCCCACTCGCGCACCGGGGCGATAACCTTGAGCTCAGGGTCGAGGGCCTTGACGGCAGCCTCAAAACGAACCTGGTCGTTACCCTTGCCGGTGCAGCCGTGGGCGACGTAGGTCGCGCCAAACTCGTGGGCGACCTCAACAAGCTTCTTGGCAAGCAGCGGGCGAGACAGGGCGGAGAGCAGCGGATACTTGTTCTCGTACATGGAGTTTGCTGCGATGGCTTTGGTCAGGAACTCATCGGAGAACTCGTCGCGCAGGTCGAGCACCTGGCAATCGAGAACGCCCAGGTCGAGCGCCTTCTGCTTCTTGGCATCCAGTCCGGTCTCTTCCTGGCCCACGTTGCCGCAGACGCAAACGACATCGAGATTCTTCTCGTCCTGGAGCCATTTGACACATACGGATGTATCAAGACCACCGGAATATGCGAGAACGACTTTTTCCTTGCTCATGGCTGTTTCCTTTCGCCCTTGGTAGCTAGTTAGAACATCGGTCAGTTGCAAGTCATTTCAAGGTCATATACCGTGCAATATCAGGTTAAATAGCAAAAATCAGCACATACATGCCCTAGAAACATGCAGCAATGTCGTGCTAAAACCCAACGACCTCAAAATGACTCTGTTGAGGCAATTCGCCCCATGCGGACAGAGACGATTGTTATCGTCGTCGGGAAATTGCGCGCTGGCGTCGGATGGCATTGTCTGCAGTGGTGATGATCTTTACGAACTGCATCTGCCTCTCCTTTCACGTATCGCCGGGCGCAATTCAAATATCGTAAACGGTACCTTTTACTCGGTAGGCGGTTGTTTTTCCGTCTCCGTTTTCGATGGTCGCTATATTACGCTAAAGTGCCCGCAGCACAAGCGACAAATTCAAATTTCTGAAAAGTTTTTTCATTACTTTGTGAAGCGTGGTGCAAACACGCTCCGTTCCTGCGAAAATACGCTCGACTACGAGTTGATGGTTATAACGTCTGAAACAATCTCGAAACGAAAGGCTCGCTTTTATGCAAACTTACGAATCGGACGCCAACATCGGCAACATTAAGATTCTCGCCGTCGATATGGACAAGACGCTGCTGACCGACGAGCGTGTGCTGCCCCAGGGTCTTGATGAGCGCCTGGACAAGCTCGCCGACGCCGGCATCGTATTCTGCCCCGCCAGCGGACGTCCCGCCCCCAAGCTCGAGGAGATGTTCGAGGGCATCAAGAACCGCCTCGCCTTTTGTCCCGACAACGGAGCTTGCGTGATCTATCGCGGCAGCTATATCTATAAAAGCAATATTGACGTGGAGCTGTATCAGCAGGTCTTGAACCGTGCCTCGGAGGATCCTCGCGCTGTCCCCGTCCTGTGCTGCTTCGACGAGTTCTACGTGCTTGCCCGCGACCATCAATACCACGACGAGATCAGCGTCTACTACAACACAATCAACTACGTAGACAGCTTTGAGGGCATTGATTTCGAGTCCAACAAGATTTCGGTCTTCTTCCCCGGCTACGACGCCGAGCCCGCTTTCCGCGAGACCTATAGCCCCGAGTTCTCGGACAAACTCTACGTCACCAACGCTGGGCGCGAGTGGATCGACTTTATGAACCTGGGCGTCGACAAGGGCGCCGGCGTCGCTCACCTGTGCGAGCACCTGGGCATCGATATTGCCGATGCTGCCGCCGTGGGCGACACCTACAACGACATCCCCATGCTGGAGCGCGTCGGTCACAGCTTTATCGTGGACAATGCCGAAGAGCACATGAACGCGCACGCCAAGTGGCGCATTCCGAGCAACAACGACGGGGGCGTACTGACGCTCATCGACGCCATCCTGGCGGCTCGTTAACGTTGCTCGTCGGACCTGGCCGGGCGAGGCGGGTAAGTTTTTCGTTCGGTCAGGTCCTGGGCTCGCTCGGAAAGCACATTAAGTGCTTTCCGGCTCGTGCGGAATCTACGAAAATCTTACCCGCCTCGCCCGGCCAGGTCCTAGGGTGACTTGCTTGCCGTCTGGGTGGCGTCTTGGCGCCTAGATACTTTGGCTGATTTTTTGGAATGAAGGGGGCTCCTTGTTGGCAAGGAGCCCCCTTCTGCTTTTAGTTACTTTGGAATTGTGAGCGCTTCCCTATTTGGCGTCGGCCCAGGTTATGCCGGTGCTGGCTTCGGCGATTAGGGGGACGCGGAGGTCTACTACGTGTTCCATGACGTCGCGGACCATGGTGGTTAGGCGCTCGACTTCGTCGACGGGGCACTCAAAGTCCAGTTCGTCGTGTACCTGCAAGATCATGTGGGCGGCAAAGCCTTCTTCTTCCAGGCGACGACTTACGCGGACCATGGCGATCTTGATGATGTCTGCTGCGGTGCCCTGCATGGGATGGTTCATGGCCGTGCGCTCGCCAAAGCCGCGGAGTTGCGGGTTTTTGGCCTTGAGCTCCGGAATATGACGACGGCGGCCGTACATGGTCTCGGCGTAGCCCGTCTGCTTGGCGCGTGCCACCACGTTGTCGAGGAACGTACGCACGCCCGGGTAGGCCTCGTAGTAGCGGTCGATCATGTCGCGCGCCTCGGCCATCGAGATATGCAGCGACTGCGACAGGCCGTAGGCCTGCTGGCCATACACGATGCCAAAGTTCACGGCCTTGGCGCGACTGCGCAGGTCGGGCGTTACCTCGGACACCGGCACACCAAACACGCGCGCCGCCGTCTCGGCATGGAAGTCCTCGCCCTCGTTAAAGGCGCGCACCAAGTGCTCGTCACCCGAGAGATGTGCCAGCAGACGCAGCTCGATCTGCGAGTAGTCCACCGCCAAAAAGACGCTTCCCTCGCCTGCCGAAAACGCCGTCTTGACGGTACGCCCCAGCTCCGAGCGCGTCGGAATGTTTTGCAGATTAGGGTCGCTCGAAGACAGACGCCCCGTCGCGGTGATGGTCTGGTTGTACGTGGTGTGCACACGACCGTCACCGCGGCGCAGCGGGCCCAACGTGTCCAGATAGGTTGACTTGATCTTGGACTTCTCGCGCCAGTCTAAGATCAAACGAACAATCTCGTGGTCACGGGCAAGATCACTCAGTACCTTGGCATTGGTCGAATAGTAACCGCGCTTGGTCTTTTTGAGACCCTTGGTCGGAAGGCCCATCACATCAAAGAGCACATGCGAAAGTTGCATGGGGCTGCCGATGTTAAAGGTCTCGTCACCGGCAAGGTCGCGAATACTGCGCTCAACCTCGGTAATCTGGGTCGCCAGGCCCTCGGACAGACTGCGCAGGCGATCGGGGTCCACGAGCATGCCCGCGCGCTCCATCTTGGCAAGCACCGGCACGAGCGGCATCTCGATGCCATCGAACACGTTGGCGGCGTTCTCGCGGGCCATGCGGTCGCGCAGCGGTGCGACCAGCGCCAGCGTCAAGGCCGCCGTGCGAGCGGCGGGCGCCGGAGCGTCCTCACCGGCACCCCCTGCACCGCGCGCCGCAGGCAGCACCATCTGCAGATACGTATCGGCCAGATATGCCTCATCGAACTCGGAGCGATCGGAATCCAGCAGATAGGCAGCGACAACGGTATCGAAGATACGCGTGGAATCGGCAGCGAGCGGATCCATGAGCTCGGGCTCAGAAGAATCGATGGGCGAAAGCTCGTGCAGCAGCACCTTCATATCCGGGCTCGCCACGCGACCCTCCATAAACAGACGCGCGAGCACGCCAGCAATCACGCCGTGGACGAAGTTGAAGCCCTCAACCTCAGCCGCCGCGCAGCTGTCGCCCTCCTCGAGCGCGAACAGGCCCTTGGACGTCGCCAGCCACAGCGTGCGCGTCAGTCCAAAGAGCGCGCCCTCTTCCTTGTCGTCATCCACCACGGCGGCGACCCACTCGCCGGCATCAATCGCGCGGGAGACCTCAGCCGCAACGGCACCAAGCGCGTCAGCATCGCCGGCGGCTGCGCGAACCATAGCAGGTATCTCAAACACACTGGAGGCAGCAGCCCCGCCCTCGCCGCCGATCAGCGCCAAGAAACGGTTCTGCATGGCGGTGATACCAAGCGTACCCAGCGCCGCGGAAACCTCATCGGCAGAAAACGCCGGGAAGGACGTCGCCTCAAAGTCGAGCTCGACGGGCGCATCGGTGCGAATTGTCGCAACCTTGCGGCTCAGTAGTGCGTCATCGATGTGTGCACGCAGGTTCTCGCCCATCTTGCCCTTGACCTCGTCGGCATGCGCGATGACTTCGTCCAGGCTACCGTACTTCGCAATGAGCGCACTCGCCTTTTTGGGACCGATGCCCGGTACACCGGGGATGTTGTCGGACGTATCGCCCTTTAGACCGTAAAAATCGGGCACGAGCGCCGGCGTAATGCCGTGATACAGGTCGTCCACGCTCTCGGGCGTCATGATCGCCACGTCAGACAGGCCCTTGCGGGTCGAGACCACGTTGACGTGCTCGGTCACGAGTTGATACATGTCGCGGTCGCCGGTCACCAGTAGCATGTCGCAGCCGGCCTGCTCGCCCAGGCGCGCCATGGTTCCCAGGATATCGTCGCCTTCCCAGCCCTCGGACTGCAGAATCGGCACGTTGAGCGCGGTGAGCAGCTCCTTAATCATCGGAAACTGCGCATGCAGATCGGGGTCCATGGGCGGGCGTTGCGCCTTATACTGCGGCAGCATCTCCATGCGCACGCGCGGCTTACCCTTGTCAAACGCCACGACCACACCGTCGGGGTTAAAGGCATCAATCATCTTAAGAAACATGTTCAGAAAGCCAAAGATCGCGTTGGTGGGGCGACCGTCCGGCGCGTTCATGGTCGGCGGCACGGCGTGAAAGGCGCGGTGCATGAGCGAGTTGCCGTCGATAACGGCAAAAGTGCGGCGCTTGTCAGACATATTAAATACCTCGCTTTGGGCTGGGCACGGTTTGCTCACTCCAGTTTACACGCTCCCCACCCCGCGGCCACCTCACATCAAGCTCCCCCGCCACCGTGAGCCCGCGCGTGATACGATGGCTCACGGTACATCAACCAGCACGATCGATCCGAAAGGAGCCTGCGTCATGGAGCGTCCCTGCGCATGGAAAAAGTACACGCCACAGCAAGTCGAGGAGCTCGAGGAGCTTTGCCGCGGCTATAAGCAGTTTTTGAGCGAGAACAAGACCGAGCGCCTGTGCGTCAAGACCGGCATCAAGATGGCCAAGGAGGCGGGATACGTCGACCTGGAGACCGTGATCGCCGAAGGCCGCGAGCTCAAGGCAGGCGACAAGGTGTACGCCGCCAATCACGGCAAGGACCTCATGCTCGTCAACCTGGGCAACGCCCCGCTCGAGCAGGGCTTTAACATCCTGGGCGCCCACGTGGACTCGCCGCGCCTAGACCTTAAGCAGAACCCCGCCTTCGAGGCCGGCGACATGGCCTATCTCGACACGCACTACTACGGTGGCGTCAAGAGCTACCACTGGGTGGCCTCCCCGCTCGCACTCGTGGGCGTCATCTGCAAAAAGGACGGTACCACCGTCGACATCAATATCGGCGACAAGGCGGACGACCCGGTCTTTACCATCTCCGACCTGCTGATCCACCTCTCGAGCGAGCAGATGTCCAAGCCTGCCAAGGACGCCGTCGATGCCGAGATTCTCGACGTGATCGTGGGCGGCCGCCCCGTCAAGTTTGACGAGGACGACAAGGACGCCCCCAAGGAGCCCGTCAAGCAGATGTTCCTGGACATCCTTAAGGAGCAGTACGACGTCGAGGAGGAGGACTTCCTCTCCGCCGAGATCGAGGTCGTGCCCGCCGGCCCCGCCCGCGACATGGGCCTCGACCGCTCCATGATTCTGGGCTATGGCCATGACGACCGCGTCTGTGCCTACCCCTCCATGCTCGCCCAGATCAACGTCACCAACGTGGAGCGCACGAGCATCACGCTCATCGTCGACAAGGAGGAGATCGGTTCCGTGGGTGCCACCGGCATGACGAGTCACTTCTTCGAGAACACCGTCGCCGAGATCATGATGCTCGCCGGCGAGGACAGCCCGCTGGCTCTGCGCCGCGCGCTCGCCCGCAGCCGTATGCTCTCCTCCGACGTGTCCGCCGGCTTCGACCCGGGCTATGCCGGCAAGTTCGAGACCAAGAACGCCGCCTTCATGGGTCGCGGCCTGTGCTTTAACAAGTACACGGGCAGCCGCGGCAAGGGCGGCTCTAACGACGCCGACGCCGAGTATGTGGCCCTCGTCCGCGACATCATGGACGAGGCCGGCGTGGACTTCCAGACCTGCGAGCTCGGCCGCGTCAACGCTGGTGGCGGCGGCACCATCGCCTACATCATGGCCAAGTACGGCATGAACGTCATCGACTCCGGCGTTGCCGTCCTGTCCATGCACGCCCTGTGGGAGGTCGCCAACAAGGCCGACATCTACGAGGCATATCGCGGTTACAAGGCCTTCCTCGAGCGCGCCTAACCAGCCCCTTCATCAGTTGCGGTGAAATACGGACTAAACTGGCCTATAAACGGCCAAAACAGACCGTATTCCACCGCAACTTCCTTTTTGACAGAGGAGAGTCCATGCTGCAGGTCATCATTTCGCCCGCCAAGCAGATGCGCTCGGCCCAAGATGCTTTTGAAGTCCTGGGCATTCCGCCCTTTGCGCGCGAGACGGCTCGACTGCATCGCGCGTTGCTAGATATTGAGCGAAATGAAGGCAGCGGCGGCCTGCAGGCGCTATGGAACGTGAGTGACAAACTGCTGGGGCCTTGCCTCAACACCCTGCATGAGTTCGGGCCCATCCTGAAAAGCGGCGATCTCGACAATCCCGCACTCGCCCGTCACCTCTCCCCTGCCGTCATGTCCTATCACGGCATTCAATACCAGAGCATGGCCCCCGAGGTGATGGATGCCGCGCAGCTCGCATGGCTGCAAGACCATCTGTGGATCCTCTCGGGCCTTTACGGATGCGTACGCCCCTTTCATGCCGTCGAACCGTATCGGCTGGAGATGGGTGCGAAGCTCGCCGTTGACGATGCCCGAGACCTCTACGCGTTTTGGAGCGACAAGCTCGCGCGGATTATCGCCCCGGCAGGTTCAAACACCACAATCGTCAACCTCGCCAGCGTAGAGTATGCCAAAGCCGTTCTGCCCCACCTCGCGGGCGACGCCACAGCCGTCACGTGCCTCTTTGGCGAGGGTATCCGCAACGGGAAGCCCATCCAACGGTCGACCGCCAGCAAAAAGGCGCGCGGCTCCATGGTGCGGTGGATGGCAGAAAACAAGCTCGAGGATGCAAGCGAACTTACCGCATTCAACATCGGCTATCGGCACATCCCCGAGCTTTCAGACAAAAACACCCTGGTTTTCATGAACGCGCAGGCACAATAGGCCCGCCGTTTCCAAACACCCCATTACTCCGCCAAGCCATCGGCCTTTGCAATCTCGCTCGTCGAGCCATCTTGGTAGGTAATCTTAACGTGCCCTACGTCGGATACCGCAACGCCCGACGGAGGTTCCAGACGCCATTCCGTCAGGGCGATATCCATGGTCGTGGGCGCATCTCCTTGATCTTTGAGCTTCACCGTGAGCGTTTTGAGCGCCGCGTCAAACGTCACGCATTCGATTTCTTCACCTGGAATGGACCCACCACTCAGTTGCAACTGCACAAACTCATCGCGCGGGTACCAATAATCGCCCGGAACGGCGAGCGTATTGGCATTACCGCCAGTACTCCTCACCGTCATAATCGGTAGGCTGTCATCAGCCTCGAACTCCCATGCAGCGCCGCCGCGACCGCCGAACGTCCAAATACAAAAGGCAATCACCAACACGGCAAGCACCGCAAAACCAATCGCGACAAGGCCATGGTGCGCACGGCTTTCCTCGGCCGATACATCCCATTGTGTCTCTCGATATAGATGCTTGTCTTCCATGTTCGCCTCCCCACGGGCACGCTTGTTAGGCCAATCGTACCCATTCAGGCTATACTTGAGCCCATGACATAACGGGGAGCTTGCAGGACAAGACGGCAGGCTGAGACTGGGCGCGCCCGCCCTGACCCGCAAACCTGATATGGGTAATGCCAACGAAGGGAGCCGTGCCAATGAGCACACAGACCGAGCCCAAGCTCGTCACGCAAATCGACTTCGCCCGTGCCGGGCAGATCACACCGCAGATGAAGGAGGTCGCCGAGCGCGAGCATCGCGACCCCGAGTACATTCGCGAACGCGTGGCCGACGGCCGCATCGCCATCCCCGCCAACATCGTGCATATCAAAAAGGGCATGCGTGCCTTTGGCGTCGGCGAGGGCCTGTCCACCAAGGTCAACGTGAACTTGGGCATCTCGGGCGACAAGGCCGACGCCGCTGAGGAATGGAAGAAGGTCAAGATCGCCGAGGACTTTGGCGCCGACGCCATCATGGACCTCTCCAACTCGGGCAAGACGCGCCAGTTCCGCCAGCAGCTCATCGACGAGACGCCGCTCATGGTAGGCACCGTCCCCATGTACGATGCCATCGGCTACATGGAAAAGCCGCTGGTCAAGCTGACCAAGGACGATCTGCTCGAGGTCGTGCGTGCACACGCCGAAGACGGCGTGGACTTTATGACCATCCACTGCGGCATCAATAAATCGGTCATCAAGACCTTCAAGGAGACCGGCCGCCTCATGAACATCGTCAGCCGCGGCGGCTCGCTGCTGTTTGGCTGGATGGAAGTCACCGGTAACGAGAACCCCTTCTACGAGTTCTACGACGAGGTGCTCGAAATCTGCCACGAGTACGACGTAACGATCTCGCTCGGCGACTCCTGCCGCCCGGGCTGTCTCTACGACTCCAACGACGCCACCGAGACTGCCGAGATGATCGAACTGGGCAAGCTGTGCAAGCGTGCTTGGGCCGCCGGCGTCCAGGTCATGGTCGAGGGCCCGGGTCACATGGCGCTCGACGAGATCGCCGCCAATATGAAGCTGCAGAAGCGTCTGTGCCACAACGCCCCGTTCTATGTGCTGGGGCCGCTGGTGACCGATATCGGCGTGGGCTACGACCACATCACCGCAGCCATCGGCGGCGCCATCTCCGCGAGCTCCGGCGCCGACTTCCTGTGCTACGTGACGCCGGCCGAGCACCTATGCCTGCCTAACGCCCAGGACGTGCTCGACGGCCTCATGGCCACTAAGATTGCCGCGCACGCCGCCGATATCGCCAAGAAGGTGCCGCACGCCCGCGACATGGACGACAAGATGGGCCAGGCACGCCGCAAGCTCGATTGGGACGCCATGTGGAAGTGCGCACTCGACCCGGTTACGGGCAAGAAGCGCTACGAGGAGTCCCCCGCCGCCACCGAAGGCACTTGCACCATGTGTGGCAAGATGTGTGCCGTCCGCACCGTCAACAAGATTTTCGAGGGCACCACGATCGACCTCGGCGTGGAGGACTAGCCCTGTCGCCGCGGCCGCTTCTGGCGGCGAGCTGGTGCCTGTCAATTGTTGACGTGTGAACATTTGCTTGCATTTGCGTAAAGATTGCATCGCCCGCCCGGGTTCGACATAGAGTCGGCCCGGGCATCATTATAATGCTGGCTTATAGACCCATTTGATTCCGACCGAACAAGGGAGCGAACATGGATCGTAGTAAGGTACCTGCCGTTCTATCCATCGCAGGATCCGATTCCAGCGGTGGCGCCGGCATTCAGGCCGACATCAAGACCATCACGGCGCACCGCCTGTATGCCGAGACGGCCATCACCGCCATCACCGCACAGAACACCTTGGGCGTCACCGCCGTACAGGATATCTCGCCAGATATCGTAGCCGCGCAAATTGACGCCGTTTTTGACGATATCCGCCCGAACGCCGTCAAGATCGGCATGGTTTCTTCTGTCGAGATTATCGAAGTCATCGCCGACCGCTTGAGCGCCTGGAACGCAACAAACGTGGTCGTCGACCCCGTCATGGTAGCCACCTCGGGCGCACGGCTGATTGCCGAAGATGCCGCCGAGGCGCTCACCCGCCGCCTGTTCCCGCTAGCGACGGTTATCACGCCCAATATCCCCGAGGCCATGGCCCTGCTCGACTACGAGGTCGACTCCGAGCGCACGCAGCAAAATGCTGCCATGCTCCTCACCCGCCGCTTTGGTTGCGCGTCTCTCGTTAAGGGCGGGCATTTTGTCAACGAGGCCAACGATGTGCTAGCAGAGCCCGCGCCGCTCGATGACGAGGGCAACCACCTGGGCGATCCGCTCACCACGTGGTTCCGCCACAAGCGCATCGAGACCGGCAACACGCATGGCACCGGTTGCACGCTCTCGTCCGCCATCGCCTGCGCGCTGGCCCAGGGCATGGATCTTGCCGACGCCGTCAACGCCGGCAAGGCCTACCTAACCGGCGCTCTCGCCGCCGGCTTTGACATGGGCAAAGGCTCCGGCCCCGTTAACCATATGTGGCAGTATTAAGACTCGCAGTCCAAAGCCACCGCAAAGGCGCCCGTCCCCTTTGCGGTGGCTTGGGGTCGCGCTACTCACCAAGCATCTCTTGGAGCTTGGCTGCCACGGCGTGGCCCAGGCTCTCGTGGCTTTCGGGCATCATGTGCAGATAATCGATATCGCCCGGCTCGGCAAAATCAGCGGCATTCAAAAAGTCGCAGCCAAACTGTTTAGCAGCATACGCATAGTATTCGGCAAAATGCTCCGAGGCCTCGACGGAGCGCTCGTCAAAGTCGGTCATGTACACATCGGCGATCTGCGGTTTAATCTTGATAGGTGCCATCAGCAGAATACGCGGGCAGGGTGCGGCATTGGTCCAGGGAAATGCACGCACCGCGCGAATCAGCGCCATGGTGCCACGGGCAATATCGGAGGCCGTCACACCAAAGACCGTCTTGCAGTCGTTGGTGCCCAGCATAATCACGATCGCATCCAGCGGCTTATGAGCCTCGAGCAGCATCGGCAACGCGCGGATGCCGTTGAGATTAGTGTCCAGATGGCACATGTCGTCACGCACCGTCGTGCGGCCGTTGAGGCCTTCCTCAATCACGTGCCAGCCCTCGCCCAGGTCGCGCTGGGCCACGCCGCACCAGCGCACATCGTGCGCATAGCGTACCGCGGTGCCGTCGCGCATGCCCGCCGGATCATAGCCGTAGGTATTGCTGTCGCCAAAGCACAGAACGTTTTTCATCGTAAGCCCTTCCTCTAGTAAAAAGTCGGCGGGAGCAGTCTCTCCCGCCGAATCGACCTATCTGTCAGCACATACCGATTACAGGTACTTGCGCCAATCGTCATCGTCTTCATCGTCCTCGGCGGCAGCCTGGGCCTGCTCGGCGGCGCGGGCAGCCGCAGCGCGAGCGGCAACCTGGGCATAGGACTCCTCGTTGCGCTCGGGGAAGTTTGCCAGCACATGCTCGAACTTGGCAAAATCTTCGTCCCAGCGCGTAGAGGGCACGGCAAAAAAGACCTGCTTGACCTTAAAGTCGCCCGATGCGAGCTCCTTGCGGAAGAGCTCGGCCACGGCCTCGGCGTCAAAGCCGTTGTTGTCGCAGCCCCAAGCGCCCAGCACGAGCTTCTCGCGACCCAGCTCGTCGCAGATGGCAAGCACAAAGCGGATGCGATCGCGCAGGGCGTCCAGCAGGGCATCGTCACCCACACGATACTCCTGGCGAGCGCGCTTGGCGTTGGGCGCGGCGGCCACGATCACGTCGGCATACGCATGCACGTGGTTGCGGTCGAAGCGCACCGCAGGCACCACCAGCGCACGGTTGCGGTAAAGCTCGCAGTTGATGTTGCGGCGACGGTTCTCGCCGTACCATTTGCGCTGTTTATCGAGCACGTTGTACAGGTACGAATCGGCACAGAGCGTGGCCTCCTGACCCAGATAGCCCTGGATGTAGCCGCCGCCCGGGTTGGTGAACGAGGCAAAGTCGAGCACGGCCATGTCGCAGAACTGCGCATAGCCTCGGCCGTTATCCAGAATGGCCTGCGTGGCAGAGGCGTCAAGCACGGTGACCTCGGGCAGGACCGGAGCGGGCTCCTCGGCGGGCTCGGACTCGGCTTCGGCGGCCTCCTCGACGGGCTCGGGCGCCACCTCGGTATCGACTGCAGCCTCGACCTCGGCGGCCTCGGGCTCCTCGGCAACCTGCTCCTCGGCAGCAGCAGCCACCTGGGCCTTGGCCTTCATCGCCGCGACAAAACCGGCAGGCATACCATCGAACTCGCACACGCCGGCAAGCGAACGCTCGATATCCTTGGCGCACGCTTCGGACACAGTTGCCACGTGACGCTCGGCGGCCTTGGCACGGGCCTCGCGCTTGGGATTGGGCTGACCCGCTCGGTTGGACCTGCGGTTACGGTTCCTGTTGTCGACGTCTGCCATAAGTGGTCACCTTTCCTGTCGCTGCCGCTATCGGCTTTTCCCATCCATGATACCCCGCCGCGTACAAAAAAGACGGCCCCGAAGGACCGCCTTTCGCATCGTTTTACCGTGTCCGGCAGGAAGCGTCGCAATGCCGCGCTTTAATCGCGACGGCCGAGGATGTTCAAAATGCGCAGGAACACGTTGATAATATCCACGAACAGGTTAGAGGCCATGAGCACGGCGTTGGGCAGCGTAGGCGGCACCGTCGCGGCAACATAGGTGTCGTAGCCAATAAAGCCGGCGAACACCACGATCACGATCAGATCGGTGATGGTCTGCGAGACGCCCATGAACATCAGCACGATCTCAACCAGAATAGTGGCGAGCAGAATGCCAAAACCGATGCCATATACGCGCTGGAAAAACTTGGGGAACGTCACGCCCAAGGCGCCAAAGACAAAGGTGATGGCGGCCGTGGCGATAAAGGCAGTGTTGATGGTGGGCAGGTCGTAGTTGGCAAGGCCAAACGACGCGGTCAGCCCAAAGGTACTCGCAAAGATTACGTAGCCCACAAGGGACAGGCCCACGGACTGCTTGCTGGCGGCGGCCGACATCATGACCATGCCGACGATGGTTAAAATAAACGAGCCAAAGACTAGCGGCAAGGCGGCGCCGCTCATCATCATGCGCGCAAACGACATGGTGCTCGTAAAGTAGGCGCCGGCGCCCATGGCGCAAAAGCCCAAGAAGATGAGGGCAGACATGACAAGGTTGTACGCGCGCGGCGACATCTCCTTGGCGCGGCTTGCGCCGCTCTCGACGGGGCCGTTCTGATAGCCCTGGATATCGTTCATAGGTTCGTCCTTTCAAAAAGCGCCACAAATAACGGCACAGCAGGTGACAAGATTCCTGTCATTGTACCCGAATGCCGTACGTCCTTACCTACGGCGCTCGCCCTCGAGCGTACGATCAAAGGCCCAGACCCACCAACGCATCACGTGCGCCTGCGAGCCATCTGGTCGTTCGCGCGTCTGGTCCTCCAAATACAACTCGGTCGCGTGCCCGCCAAAACGCACCTTATAGGTTGCCGTACGAATGCCGTGAACTGTCAGGCCAAACCCAGTGGTCGAGACAATCTCGTCAATCGTAAAGCAACGACCGTCGACCCAGCAGACGGTGACCGGCACAACCTGCCCGCCCGCGAGGATGCGAGCCACGACGTCCACATACTGCTTGTGCACGCGCCGAGTTTTGCCATCTGTCTGTCGATATTCCATGCCTCCTATTATCGAACGCATGTTTGCATGTTGTAAAGCGAACAGACTGTGGTTTTGGAGTGTCGCAGTAATCGCACGTGTCCGCATGGCGTGTTAGCAAAAAGAACACCCGCGGTCAACAGGGCTAATATTCAATTTTAGTGCCAAAAAGTTCACTTCTCCCATCAGAACTCGGTAAAGAAACCCACAGGAGGTGATACGATTTATCATGTTTTTGTAACGTGTCTGCAAACTTCGAGAAAGCCCATATATGGACGTAACGTTCTCAACCTTCCTCGGCCAAATTGTGTCGAACCCAGTCCTTGCCGTCACCGTGATCCTCGCGTTGGGTGCCATCTTCGTCAATGGATGGACCGACGCGCCCAACGCCATCGCGACCTGCGTCACTACGCGTTGCATGCCCGCCCGCGCCGCCATTCTCATGAGCGCCGCATTCAACTTCCTCGGCGTGCTCATCATGACGCACTTTAACGCGAGCGTCGCCAACACCATCTCACATATCGTCGACTTTGGCGGAAACAGCACCATGGCGCTCGCCTGCCTATGCGCGGCGCTGTTCTCCATCGTCGTCTACGGCGCCACAGCGTCGCGTTTTGGCATCCCCACCTCGCAAAGCCACAGCCTTATCGCCGGCCTGACCGGTGCCGCCATCGCCCTCGGCGGTGCGAGCAGCGTCAACGTCCACGAGTGGATGAAGGTCATCTACGGCCTGGCGCTCTCCATCGGCCTGGGCTTTGTCATGGGCTGGGTCCTGTGCAAGCTCGTCTCGATTCTTTTCGCCGCCGCCAACAGGCGACGTGCCAATGTCTTCTTTAAATACGCTCAGATCGCGAGCGCTGCGGCCATGAGCTTTATGCACGGCGCGCAGGATGGACAGAAGTTCATCGGCGTGCTCTTTTTAGGCGTGGCCTTTGCCAGCGGCCAGACGAGCGTCGGCGATGCAGGCATCCCCATCTGGATTATGCTGCTGTGCTCGGCCACTATGGGTATCGGCACCAGCGTGGGCGGCGAGCGCATCATCAAGTCCGTCGGCCAGAGCATGGTCAAGCTCGAAAAGTATCAGGGCTTCTCCGCCGACCTGGCGGGCGCCGCAAACCTGCTGCTTGCCACCCTTACCGGCATCCCCGTGTCCTCCACACACATCAAGACCTGCGCCATCATGGGCGTCGGTGCCGTCAAGCGCCTCTCAGCCATCAACTTCGGCGTCGTCAAAGACATGATGTTCACCTGGTTCTTCACCTTCCCCGCCTGCGGACTCATCAGCTTTGTCATGGCCAAGCTGTTCATGATGTTCCTCTAGTCAAACCGAACGTCCATCCGGACTGCATTACCTCGCCCACCCGTCTTCGCCTCGAAAGGACCCACCCATGGCAAAGAAACCCGATTCGTTCTACTTCGACAACTACGTCGCCTGCGCCGACCTTGCCGTCCAGGCCGCCGAGCTGCTCACCAAGATTTTCGAGAACTTCGATCCCGCAAAGATTCACGATATGCTCAACAAGATGCACGCGATCGAGCATACGGCCGACAAGAAGCACCATGAGCTTGAGGACGCCTTGCTCACCGCCTTTATCACCCCGCTCGAGCGCGAGGATCTGGATCTGATGAGCTGCTCACTCGACACCGTGCTCGACCGCATCGAGGGCGTCGTGCAGCGCGTCTACTTCACCAACATCCAGAGCATCCATCCCGACGCCATCGTCATCGCCCACAAGGTGACTGACGCCTGCCGCGCCATGAAAGACCTGATGGTCGAGCTGCCCAACTACCGCAAGTCCAAGACCCTGCGCGAACTCGTCATCCAGATCAACACCATCGAGTCCGAAGCCGACGAGCTCTATATCAACGCCATGCGCAACCTGCACGTCAACGGCAAGGACCCGCTCGAGGTCATCGCCTGGCGTGACGTATACGCCTTCTTGGAGTACTGCGCCGACTGCTGCGAGAATGTGGCCGATGTCGTGGATTCGATTGTCATGAAGAACAGTTAATTGGGGGTATGTGTCCCACCGGTCGCGGGCCCGACCACTAATAACCTTTTTCACTCCGGCTGCAAGCAGAGTCGTTCAAAAGGTTATTAGTGGTCGGGCCCGCTCCCTTATGTACCACCATTGGGAACTTTGGCTGATAGTTTTAGCGCAACGGGGGTTTGGCTGAAGGGACCTTTGGTACCCGTTCGAACACTTTGGCCCTTGGTGAGCGTTTGGCTGATTGCCGCTTTGGGTACTCTTTGGGTTACTTTGGGTTTGTTTAATTTTTAATTGTTGGAGGGCTTGTATGTCGTATTTGGATCTGGCTCGGTCTCGGTATTCTTGTCGTTTGTTTGAGGACCGTTCTGTTGAGCAGGCTGTGGTGGATGCCATTGTTGAGGCTGGGCGTATTGCTCCTTCTGCTTGTAATAATCATCCAACCCGTGTGATGGTGTTGGATACGCCTGAGCTTCTGGAGAAGGCTGCTGCTTGTCAGCCTCGGTTTGCTCGTGATGGGTCTATCTTTGGGGCTCCGCTTGTCTTTCTTATTTGCAGCGTTACCGATGATGCTTGGGTGCGCCCGTATGATCAGATGAATTCCAGTGAAATCGATACGTCCATCGTGTGTGATCAGATGATGATGGAGGCCACCGAGCAGGGCCTGGGAACGTGCTGGGTATGCCATTTTAAGCCTGGGGTGGCACAGGAGCAGTTCAATCTGCCCAAGGGCGTCTATCCCTATCACATGCTCGTCTGTGGATATCCTGCCGACCACATCGCCGATCCCGAGCATCGCGAGGCCCGTACCATTCCCCTCTCCGACTTCCTCCTCAAGTAGGTTTTGGGACATGCCTTAAAACCTACCCTTGACCGCTCACCCGTTCGCCGAGTTCTGCGCCATTATGTGCAGGGCTCGGTTTTTTATGTTACGCACTCCGGCACAGTCATAAAAAAGGACCCGCAAGCTGCGGGTCTTTTCTAGGCACTAAATTGTAGGCCGAATGTTAGTCCAGGTCGTCGGCAGCAAAGTTGTCGATCGGGGCGAAGGGATCGGCCACGGGGACAACCGGGTCAGCGACGGGCAGCGGCTCGGCGGGAACAGTCACTGCAGGAGAAGCGGCAGAACCGACCGGCGTGGAAGCCATCAGATCGGCCGGGAAGGAATTCTGGGCATCGTCCATGAAGTGCTGGATGAGCTTGAGATACTCTGCCTTGAACTCCTCACGGGAAGCCTTGAGACGATCGATCTCCTCGAGCTCGGCCTGCTTCTCGGTCAGAGCCTGGCGGATAACCTCGCGGGCCTTGGCGTCAGCCTCGTTGCGGATACGCTCAGCGTTCTCGTTGGCATCGTTGACGATGGTCTCAGCGGTCTGCTGGGCAGCGATCAGGGCAGCGGAAATCTGGCGCTCCTGAGCGGAGAAGTCAGGGGCGGGAGCAGCCACGGGGGCGGCAGGAACGGCCTGGGCGGTGGCATCCTGAGCCTGGGCAAGCTGAGCCTGCGCATCGGCAAGCTGCTGCTCGGTAGCAGTCAGACGACCCTTAAGGTCGACGATCTTAGCGAGCATAGCGTCAACCTCGGAGGACAGCGTCTCCAAGAAGACGTCGACCTCGGCAGGATCGTAGCCACGCTTGGCCTCAGAGAAAGTCTGAGCCTGGATGTCTGCAGGGGTAATAGCCATAACAAGTCTCCTTTTTCATCGCCTCGGCGCTACACGCCCGACGTAAGTTACTAAGACAGTTCTACACGAGTATACCTATAAGAAGCTGCAGAACCAGCCTCTGCACCAACTGCAACGCAATAATCGCAACGACCGGCGAAAAATCGATACCGCCCATCGGCGGGATGAAACGACGGAACAGGTTGAGCCACGGACCGCACACGCTATCAAGCACCGCAGCAATATCCTGAAGCAAACCACCCTGCTTCATGGGAATCCACGTCATAAAGCAGTAGACGACAATGAGCGTGGAATAGAAGTTGAACAGCGTGTTGACCAGCTGGACGATAGTGTAGATGTTGATGGGAATCTCCTCGTCTTGTCTTTACTTAAGGTAGCCGTCGGCACGAAGCTTCTTGAGATCGGAATCTTTGACCTCGCAACCGGCGGGCAGCACCATGAACACGCGGTCGCCCACCTCCTTGACCGTGGCACCCAGACCGCAGGCAAAGCCGTAAGAGAAGTCCAAGACGCGCTTGGCAACTTCGGTGCGTACGCCCACAAAAATCAGTGCGACAGGCTGCTTGGTGCGCACACGGCGGACAACGGTCTCGACATCGTCATAGCTCTCGGGGCGCAGGACATAGGCCGGCAGCTGCGGCGTGGCGTTGATGATATTGCTCGCATAGGCCGAGGCATCGCTCGGTGCAGGCGCGGGTGCAGCGGCGGCACGGGCGCGGGTATTCTCGGCGTAGCTCGACGGCGTGTCATAGGCACCGGGACGATAACCGCTCGCAACACTGTCCTGCGAGCGCGAAGGCGGGTTATACGTCGTGGCATGGCGGGAGTCATCGCCGACCAGCTGACCGGAGCGCGTATACACGGCAACCGACTCAGCTTCACCGCGGCGCGTCTGGCCAAGCAGGCCGTTGCTCGGCTCGTCTTGGGTGTAGAAGCCCTCGCCCGAAGCACCGCTGTAGCCGTTGCCCTGATAGCCATCGTCATAGCCGTCATCGTAGCCGTAGTCGTCGTCCTGGCCATAACCCTGGTCGTAACCCTGCTGGCCGCCCAGGTGCATCTTATTTTTAATCTCGTCAAGGAAGCCCATGGTTGTGTCCTCTCGCGGTTTAGTGCAGGCGCCCCGATAATCAGTGCGCACTTCAGAGCCTTATTTTACTGCAAACTCCGGGCTAAATACTACCCTGCCCAGGCGAACGAGCGTAGAGCCCTCCTCAAGGGCAGGCTCAAAGTCCTCGCTCATGCCGCAGGAAAGCTCAGGCAGGTTCAAATCGGGATGCGCCGCCTCCAGCTCATCCCTCAGCTCACGAAGCCCCGCAAAGGTGCGGCGTGCCACATCCTTATTCCCCCGGGGCGCCATAGTCATAAGCCCCTGTACGCAAATTCCCTCAAGTTCTGCAAGCTCACCCGCGGCGGCGCGAATCTCATCGGGTGAAAAGCCTCCCTTCGACTCCTCACCACTCACATTGACCTCAATGAGCACACGCTGGGGGCCGACGAGCTCGCCTGCCTCAATCTTGCGAACAGCACGACTCGAGATCGCCTGCGCCAGATGCAGCGAACCCACCGAGTGAATCAGCTCGGCTGAGCCCAGCACCGCATTGATCTTATTGGTCTGCAGGTTGCCGATCATATCGAAGCGCACCTCGGGCAGCTCCGGATGCTCCGCCAGACCCGTGAGCTTGCGAACCAGCTCCTGCGGGCGGTTCTCGGCAAAATGGCGATACCCCGCCTGGATGGCGGCAACGGTCTCATCGACACCAACGGTCTTGGACACGGCAATGAGGCTCGCGGCGTCGTGGGGACGGCCCGCGCGATCGAGCGCCGCATAAAAACGTTCCAGAATCTGCTCGCGGCGAGCGCGCATCAAGTCCAAATAGTTATCCATTGCCAATCGCCTCCGCTGACAGCCAAACAAGTAGTCCCATGCTAACGCAAGAGCGCGGCCCCGCATGTGCAAGGCCGCGCTCACTTAGGTATTTACAATCTTTCGACGAACGGGGTTACTTACTCCTCGTCGTCCTCGCCATCGTCCTCATCCTCAAGATGATCGAGCAGGTAGCGAAGACCCTCGCTGACCTCGTTAACGGGCACCTTGGCAACGTAGCGTGCATCGACGGCGGGCCTCATGATAACACCCTCGCCCGAAGGCACGCGCATGCTCTCGAGCTCATCCTCATCAGTGCAGGCGATATCACCGGCAGTCATACGCTGTCCGGTCAACAGGAAGGTCAGACGGCAGGCGGCATCGATGGAAATCGAGGCGATGCGATCGAGATAGCGCGATACCATGATGGCGCGGCGCAGGTCGTCATAGTTGCTGTCGTCGTCCATAAAATCGCCCGTGTCCATGCGGTTAAAGGTGCGGAAGAACTTCTCGTAGGCGGCGTGCACTGGCTCGTCCTCGACGGCCAAGTTGCAGATGATGGACATGTCGTTGGTGACGAGCGCAGAAAGCGAAGAGCCCAGCACCTGGTAGACGGCCTCAGCCTCGGCCTCGACCGTGCCGACAAGCTCCTTGGGCAGCGAGATGTCGGCCTTGATCATATGACGCGTGGCGCGGCAAATCTGGCGAACCTTATCGGTCATGCGCTGCAGGTTAAAGTCGACGTAGATGATCGTCTGCAGCAAGCGGAAGTCGGAGGCGACCGGTGACTGCGTGGCAATCAGGTTGTAGCAGACGGCCTCCAGGTTGGCGCAGCGTGCGTCAATCGAAAGCGTGCGCTTCTTGGTCTTGGTGGCGAGCTTGCGGTCGTCGATCACATAGGCCTTCACGGCATCGTGGAGGGCCAGATCGACGGCCTCGTAGATGCTCAGCATCTCGTGACGGGCCTCGATGAGCTGACGGGAAAACAGTTTGCGCATGGTTCACTCCAATCAGTTGGGTGCGGTCATGCCGCCCGCACAGTGAATACGCACCGGACCAGATCCGATCGGCTTGGGACTAGTCGCACCGATCAGCCAAAGCGGCCGGTGATATAGTCTTCCGTCCGCGAGTCCACCGGGCTGGTGAAGATCGCGTCGGTTTGACCATACTCGATGAGCGTAGCGGGCTCGCCGGCAACTTCCTGCAAGAAGAATGCGGTGTAGTCGCTAATGCGAGCTGCCTGCTGCATTGAATGCGTGACGATGATGATCGTCATCTCGGGCGCCAGCTCGGCCATCAGATCCTCGACCTTAGAGACGGACGTGGGGTCGATGGCGGAGCAGGGCTCGTCCATCAGAAGGACATCGGGTTGCACCGCAAGCACGCGCGCGATGCACAGACGCTGCTGCTGACCGCCCGAGAGCGCCAAACCATCCTTGTTGAGCTGATTGGATACCTCTTTCCAGAGGTTGGCGCGCTTGAGCGATTCTTCCACGATGTCATCGAGGTCACTTTTGCTAGTCACGCCCTGCAGACGAGGGCCAAAGGCGACATTCTCGTAGATGGATTTAGGAAACGGGTTGGGCTGCTGAAAGATCATGCCCACGCGACGACGGAGATCGACCGGGTCGACACCCTCGGCATAGATATCGTTGCCGTCGAGCGTCATCGTGCCCTCGACGCGCGTGCCCTCGATCAGGTCATTCATGCGGTTGATGCAGCGCAAAAACGTCGACTTGCCGCAGCCCGAAGGGCCAATGAAGGAGGTGATGGCGTTTTTGGCGATGTTGAGGTCAAGCCCCGTCAGCGCATGAAAGTCACCGTACCAAAAGTTGAAATCCTTGGCCGTAATGGCCGCTTGCTCCAACGTGGGAGCGGACTGATAAACGGACATGGGACTCCTTAACTAGCGACGCTTGCGCGACAGGAAGCGCGCAAACAGGTTGAAGGCCAGAATGATCACCATCAGCAAGAGCGCGGTGCCGTAGGCTGCGTTCATGTTGATGCCGTCGTTGGCAAGCAGATACAGGTGAACCGTCATGGGGCGGCCGGAATCGAGCGGCGAAATAGGTAGATTGATGGCCTGCCCCATGGTATAGAGCACCACCGCGGTCTCGCCAATGGCACGGCCGATGGCGAGAACGATGCCCGTGGCAATACGGCCAAAGGCAGAAGGAAGCACGATCTTGGAGACAACCTGCCACTTGGTGGCGCCCAGGCCATATGCGCCCCAGCGGATATAGCGCGGAACGGCGCGAATGGCCTCTTCGGTGGTACGCATGACGATGGGAAGCATCAAGAGCGCGAGTGCCAGGGCGGCCGAGACCATCGAAAGGCCCAGGCCCATGGCCTCGACAAACAAGGCGTAGCCAAACAGGCCCATAACGATGGAGGGCACCGAGGCCAAAGCGTCAGCAGCGTAGCGAATGAGCTCGACGACCTTGCCCTGCTTGGCGTACTCGGCCAGATAGACGGCTGCCAGCACAGCGATCGGCGTGCAGATAAGCATGGCGAGCGCCGTCACGTAGACGGTCGAGACGATCGTGGGCCAAATTCCGCCCTCGGCGTTGACGCCCTGGGGCCAACCGAAGATAAAGTCGAGCGAGATGTGTGGCAGGCCGTTGATGACCACGTAGGCGATGATAGCGACCAGCACCAGCGTGGTGATGTAGGCAGCGGCACGAAACACGCAAAGCATGATCTTGTTGGACAGGTCCTTGTTGATGCGGCCCTTCTTGCCGTGGGAAAGGGCACGCTTGATGCGCTCGCGCGACGAGGTCGTATCGACCGTCGTGTCAACGGAATCGGACATAGCCTACCCCCTCTTCTTCTTGGAAATCAGACGGACGATGCCCACCAGCGTGGCGGAGATGATAAACAGGACCACGCCCATGCCGAACAGCGCCGAGCGATGCAGACCCGAGGAATAGCTCATGTCGAGCGCGATCTGGCTCGTGAGCGTCGAGATAGGGCTCGCAATGCTGTCGGGAATAACCGGGGCGTTACCTACGACCATGAGCACGGCCATGGTCTCGCCGATGGCACGGCCCATACCCAGCACGATGGCATCAACGATACCCAGCTTCGCGGCAGGTAGCACGACCTTATAGATGGTCTGCCACTTGGTGGCGCCCATGGCATACGATGCCTCGCGAATGCCCATGGGAATGGAATTGAGGGCATCGATGGTGAGCGTGGTGATGGTAGGGACGATCATGATGGCGAGCACAAACCACGCCGTCAGCGCACCAAAACCAAGGCCGCCGGTCAGTTGTGCGATAAACGGGCGGATGATGATCATGCCAAAGAAACCATAGATGATAGAAGGGATGCCGGCCAACAGGTCAACGGCGGGGCTGATGAGCTTGCGCACGCGCTTGCTGGCAATCTCGACCAGGTAAACGGCCGTACCCACGCCCAGCGGCACGCCCATGGCGAGCGCACCGACGGTCACCAGACCCGAGCCGGCAAGCAGCGACAAGATGCCGTAGTGGCCCTCAGAGGGCGCCCACGTAAAGCTAAAGAAGTCCGCCAGACCGATGTCGGTAAAGACGGGCAGCGCCGAGTACGTGGTAAAGACAAAAATCAGGATGACGGTAACGACCGCCAAGAACGCGCAGGCAAAGAAGATCCACTGCAGCGCCTTCTCCTTGATATAGGTACTGCGCGATACGAGCGCCAGCTCGCGCTTCTTGGGCGTCTGAACATTCTGCTCAGTCTGGGAGTTTTCCTGTGCTTCCATGCTACTCACTCCCCTTCTCGTCGTTGGTGACGGGAATAAAGCCCGCCTCGCGAATCTGCTTGTCCATCTTTTCGGACGTCACGTAGTCGATGTAATCCTGCGCCTGCTGCGAAGGCGCACCCTTCACAAAGAAGTAAAGGTCGCGCGAGATGGGATAGCCGCCACTCGCGACCGTCTTCTCGGACGCCTCAACATGATTGACCGAGACGGCCTTGACCGAGGTCTTGGCGTTGAGGCTATCGACGAAGCCCAGCGAAATGTAGCCGATGGCCCCACGCGAACGAGATACCACGTCGCGCACCTGGCCCGTACCCGAAAGAACAGCCGAGCGGCGATCGAACGGCGTGCCATCCATCACGATGGTACGGAAGGCCTCGCGCGTACCGGACGCCTCGTCTCGGTTGATGACCTGAATCCTCAGGTCCTCGCCACCGACCTCTTTCCAATTGGTAATCTTGCCGGCGTAGATATCGCGGAGCTGCTCGGTCGAGAGGTTATCGACCGGGTTATCGTCGTTCACGATGACCGCGATACCGTCGTGGGCAATTACGATGGGGGTCAGGCCCAGATCCTGTTCGTCGGCATTGAGCCCACGGGAGGAGCTGGCGATATCGGCCGTGCCGGCGCTGACGGCCTCGATGCCAGCGGAAGAACCCAAACCGGAAACGAGCACGTCGATGCCGGTCTCCTCCTTAAAGCCCTCGGCCGCAATCTCGGCGATAGGAAGGCAGGTCGTGGAGCCAGCGACGGTAATGGAAGAGGTAGAAGATCCCGAAGAACAGGCACACAGCGTAAGTGTAAGCACAGCGGCGCTCAGGACCGATACGATCTTTCTCATAGCATCACGCCGATCGCAGCATGGCGCCCACAGGTGCCGTCCTCGTTACGGTAGGAATAAAAGCGGTCGTTCTGACGCACGGTCGAAAGCTGGGTATCCACGATATCATCCGCGTCGACACCGACATCTACCAGCGCCTCGCGAATGGCAGCGGAAAGATCGAGCATGCGAGAGGTACTCGCATCGATGCAAGAGAACTCGGCGGCAAAGCGATCCATGAGTTCCTGGGATACCTCATATTCGTCACCCAAGATATGGGGGCCGATATAGGCGGAAACGTCGCCCGCATCGCAGCCGGCAGCATCGCAAAGCGCCTGGCACGCCTTGGCAGAAATACGTGCAATCGTGCCCTTCCAACCGGAGTGTACCACGGCAAATCCGCCAGGGGCCACCAGCACCACGGGAACGCAGTCGGCAAAGCAGAGCAGCACGGGCACGTTATGCGCCGTACAGACGATGGCATCGCAGCCCGCGGCAATCTGCTCGCGGACGTCCTCAAGGTCATCGGCGCCATTCGAGGTCACCGCAACGATATGGTCACCATGGACCTGATTGGGAACGAGCAGGTTGTGCTCGCACTCCGCGGCACCCATAGCCTCGAGTGCGCGGCGACGATTTTCTTGAACAGCAAAGGGATCATCGCCAACATGCGAGCCCAAGTTGAGTGAGGAGTACGCATCTTCGGAAACGCCACCGGCGCGCTCGGTGAAGGCAAAGCGAACATCGGATGTCGCGCCCTCCACCAACGTAACTCCATCATGGTCGACACGCGAAACTTTGTCCGCACGTGCTGCCATACTAAAGCCTCCTAATAACACAAGTACCGCGGCATCGCCGCTACAGCCCGCGTTTATACGGCTGTCATACTTCTCTAAAAGGATACCTGCTGCGCTGGAGGCAATCGTAAAGGGAACGTAAAGAGATTGGAGGTTCTAGTTTACAAAGTCGAAATAAAAAGGGCGCGTCCATACGGACACGCCCCTGTGCACAACAATGCAAAGAACGACTTAGAAGCTACCGCGCTTCAGGAAGTCGGGAAGCTCGAACTGATCGTTGCCGAAGTTAGGAAGCTCGGTGCCACCGACGTTGCGGGTCGGAGCGGCCTGAGCCGGGCTGGTGGCCGGAGCGGTGCGCTGCGGCTCGGTAGAAGCAGCGGCCTTGCTCTGGGACTGCTGTGCAGCGAAGAGCTCGTCCTGACGGTTGACGTTGGAGTCGGAGAAGCCCGTAGCGATGACGGTAATACGCACCTGATCGCCCAGGGACTCGTCGACAACGGTACCGAAGATGATGTTGGCCTCGGGGTCGACGGCGTTGGCGACAACGTCGGCAGCGTCGCTGATCTCCTGAATACCCAGGTCCTTGGAACCGGCAATGGAAAGCAGGACGCGCGTAGCGCCATCGATGGAGCTCTCGAGCAGCGGGCTGGAAATAGCCTGCTGGGCAGCGTCGACGGCACGGGTGTCCCCAGAAGCGGTACCGATACCCATCATGGCGGTACCGGCCTGCTTCATGATGGTCTTAACATCGGCGAAGTCCAGGTTGATGATACCGGGGACGGTGATGAGGTCGGTGATGCCCTGGGTGCCCTGGGAAAGGACGCCATCGGCGATTGCGAAGGCCTCAAGCATGGTGGTCTTCTTCTCGGCGATGTCGAGCAGCTTGTCGTTAGGGATAACGATCATGGTGTCGACGCAGTCGGAAAGCGTCTTAATGCCTTCTTCGGCGCTCTTCTTGCGCTTGCGGCCCTCAAACGTAAAGGGCTTGGTCACGACGGCGACGGTCAGCGCGCCGACCTCGTTCATCGCGATATCGGCAACGATGGGGGCAGCGCCGGTACCGGTGCCGCCGCCCTCGCCGCAGGTGATGAACACCATATCGGCGCCAGCGAGCGCCTCGGCGATGTCGTCGCGGGACTCATCGGCGGCCTTACGGCCGACCTCGGGGTTGGCGCCAGCGCCCAGGCCGCGGGTAAGGTCGGTGCCGATGTGCACCTTGATATCGGCATCAGAGATCGCGAGTGCCTGAGCATCGGTGTTGATGGCAACAAACTCGACGCCGCGGATACCCTCTTCGATCATTCGATTGACCGCGTTGGTACCGCCGCCGCCGACGCCGACCACCTTAATGACGGCAAGGTAGTTGTTGATCTCTGTCTCGTGCATGTCGGTCCTCCGAACAAAGGTTATTGCCATAGCATGGGTTGACCCCTGCGCACATTAACCTTCAAGTTGAAAGTAAATGCAAAGGTAAACCGTATTATGTTTGCACATTATGAACGTATCAGTCAAATAATTGACGGTGAAAACCAAACAAACCAGATAAACGGCGCGGTATGCCCCGTCAACAAAGGCCAGAAAACGCTACGAGGTCGGTGCGTTCCTAAACGTATAGTTGCCAGGAGATCGAACGTTGATATACGTCACGCCCTCCACCTGCGAAAGCAGCTTGGTCACGATACGCTCCTTTTTGGCAATGTCGTCCGAATCTCCGAGCGACACCTCGATACCGTTATCGAGATTCGCCGAGATGGCCTCGACCGAGGGCGTGGAAATATCCTTGACCTGGCCCAGGAACTCGCTCGAGAAACCGCGGACGTAATCCAGGCCGGCCTTGACGGCCTTGGAATTTACGGCTTGCCCCGAAACCGGTGCGACATCGGCCGAGACATCGGTCAACAGCACGGCACCGTAATGTTTAGCGAGTGCCAGGGCGGCATCGATACCGTTTAGGGTGTTGGCACCCTCCCCCGTTGTAATGACATTGCCCTGGTCGTCAACATCGACCGAGGTAGACAGTGGTGCAATCCATGTGTCATCGTCCCCGATCGCCCAGGCAAGATCGTCGGAGCTAATGTAGGCGATTGCGATAACCTTGCGTTCCGTCGGCGTGATGATGAGCGTATGAGGAAATTGACGTTGGACATCCACGCCCGAGACCCACGGATTTTGCTTAAGGCCCTCGGTGATCTGGTCGGGATTCACATTGAACAGCGACGTGTTCTCGGGCAGATCGATCAGCTGGATGGCATCGTGCTTGGTCACATGCTCGCTGCCCTGGATCTGAATATCGGTAGCGGCGAACAGGCCAGAGTTAATGACGACGACGGCAACGACTGCAAGCGCTGCCAGAGCGGCAAGGATGCCGCCCACGATTTTGCCCTTGCCCTTAACGGCAGAAGCGGCACCCGCCGCATGATTTGCCAGGGCGCCGATCGATGACAACGGATTAGAGCCCTTTTTGCCCGATTGCGGTTTTGCGGAGGCCGACACCGACGTCAGCATACGTGGCTTAGATGCACCCAGCGCGCGACCGGGACGCGTCACCTTTGCCCCCAACGAGGGCTTGGGCGACGCTATGGGGCGAGAAGGTATGGCGCCCATCGCCGGTTTGGGCGTCACCGAGGGACGTGCCACCGGACGAGCAACATTTTTGGCCGCGGGGCGTCCGCCAAGCTGCGAACCGGCAGTCGAACGCTTGGCAGGCCGCACGGACCCAGCAGGCTTAGAAGGCATAACGGATTTACGTTGAGGCTGAGACGGTGCGCCGGAACGCCCTCCGGCGCGGCGGAAGGTTGGTTTCGATGCTCTAGAAGCCGAGGAATTTAACTTCCGGTCTGAGCTCGATGCCATACGCCTCCCTCACCTTTCCGTGCACATGTCTGATAACCGCGGCCACGTCATCGGCCGAGGCGGTTCCGTTATTAACGATAAAATTAGCGTGTACGGGCGAAACTTCCGCGCCGCCAACCGAAAAACCCTTTAATCCACAATCCTCGATAAGCTTGCCCACGCTCGCATCGGGCGGGTTGCGAAATACCGACCCGCAGGATGCACAGCCCATGGGCTGTGTGCGCTTACGCCGCGTCAGGTACCGCTCCATACGTTCACGGATATCGGCCTTGGGCGCAGGTTTGAGCTTGAGCACGCACTCCAGAATGATCTCGTTACGCGGCAGGCTGCATTCACGGTAGCCCCAAGCGATCTCCGAGCCCGCGTAATGTTTGATGCCGGAGCTCGGGTCAAACGTAACGACATCTTCGACCAGCGAGCCAATCCACTCGGTTCGCGTGCCGGCATTCATGGACACGGCGCCGCCAACGGAGCCGGGAATACCGACCGCAAACTCAAGGCCCGAAAGGCTGCGCGACAGCGCGTCGTTGACTAGGCGAGCGAATATCACGCCCGCACCGACCGTCAGCGTACAACCGTCTTCGGCGACAACCGTACGCTGGAACTCACGCCCCAACGAAATGACGGCGCCGCGATAGCCTGCATCGGCAACAAGCAGATTAGATCCCTTGCCGATAATGACCCACGGCACCTGCTCACGATCGAGCACCGCCACGGCGCGACGCAAGGCATGATAGCTGTGACACGTCACAAAGAGGTCCGCCTTGCCGCCGATACGATAGCTCGTATGGCGCGCGAGGCGTTCATCCTCAATTATGTCCGTATCGATCATGCCCGAAAGCGCCATGACGGCGTTAAACAGACCCATGGGGTTTAAGCGTCTTTCTTGGCAGTCAGATACTCGATGAACTCGGGGCCGACCGTCGTGACGTCGCCGGCGCCCATGGTAAGCAGCAGATCGCCCTCGCCCACCATCTTCTCGAGCTCCTCATTGAGCTCAAGACGGCTCGAGCAGTACACGACCTCCTTGCCGGGATGCTTGGCGCGCACGGTATCGGCAAGCATCTTGGACGTGACGCCCGGGATGGGCATCTCGCCAGCCGAGAACACATCAATCAGCAGCAGTTTATCGGCATTGGCAAATGCATCGGCAAAGTCGTCGCAAAGGGCCTGCAGACGCGAATAGCGGTGCGGCTGGAACACGACGTCGACGTGCTTGTAGCCCAGCGACGAAGCGGCAGCAAGCGTCGCCTTGATCTCAGTGGGGTGATGGCCGTAATCATCGACCACGGTGATGCCATCGATATCGCCTACGTGGGTAAAGCGACGACGGACGCCCTCAAAGCTCGAGAGCGCCTTGGCGGCGGCGTCGATGTCAAGGCCCAGGACATGGGCGACGGTGAGTACCGCCGTGGCGTTGAGCATGTTGTGGCGACCGGGATTGCTCTTGATCTCCACAGCATGCTCAGTGCCGTCCTCAAAGCGAACGATAAAGTCGCTCTGGATGCCCTTGACATCCGGGTGCATGCAGACGATGTCGTTGCTCTCGGCAAAGCCGTAGGAAAGCACGTGACGGCCCGTCGACTTGGCGAGCTCGACCAGATGCGAGTCCTCACCGCAGACGATGACGGTGCCGTCCTCGCCCACCAGGCTCATGAATTTGGCGAAAGTTGCCTCGATCTCCTCGATACCCGAGTAGTGATCGAGGTGGTCGGCCTCGACGTTGGTCACAATGACCACGTTGGGGTTCAGGAACAGGAAGGAGCTGTCGGACTCGTCGGCCTCGGCGACAAAGTAGTCGCCCGAGCCGTTCTTGCCGTTCGTGTCATAGCCCTCGACGATGCCACCGATCAAGAAGCTCGGATCCAGACCCATGCGGTCGAGCATGGTGGCGCACATCGAAGACGTGGTGGTCTTGCCATGCGTGCCGGCAACAGCGACGGTGGTGTAGCCGTGGCCCAAAGCAGAGAGCATCTTGGCACGGGGCCACACGGGAATACCAAGCTCGCGAGCACGCACGAGTTCAGGGTTGGACTCCGGAATAGCGGTGGAGACAACAACCACGTCGGGCTTGACCTCGTCGATCGTGGCGGCCTCATGGCCCACATGCACCTTCACACCAGCGCGGGTAAGCTGGCGGATATAACGTGACGTCTTAAGGTCGGAGCCGGTAACGGCATAACCGCGCTCGTGCAGAACGAGGGCGATGCCGCTCATGCCGGCGCCGCCGATACCGATAAAGTGGGCGCTCTTAAACTCGGGCGCGGAGGTTGCAGTCTGGGAATCAGCCATGTGCTCGTGTACTCCTTGCGTAAACACTGCCTGTAACCCGTTAACTGTACCGCACCTACCGCATCAGCGCGAGGGCGACCGACGATATCCCGTCTAACTAACGCAAACCCTCTACCGCATCCGCCAGAAGAGCGGCGGCCCTATCCTGAGCCAGACCACGTGCCGCCTGACGCATGGCGTCGCGCGCCGCCGCGTCATCGACCAAGTGCAGCAGCTCATCGGCAAAGGCAGAACCGTCGATATCGGCATCGGCGCAGAGCACACCGGCCCCGGCGTCGACCAGATAACGGGCATTGGTGGTTTGGTGGTCGGCCGTCGCATGCGGATACGGCACGAGCACCGAGGGCACGGCGAGCGCAGCGATCTCGGCCACGCTCGATGCGCCCGAACGCGAGAGCACCAAATCGGCAGCAGCCAGCATATCGCCCATGTTGTCGATGTAAGGCTGGACGCGGTAACGCTCCGCCTCCTCGGGCGTCAGCGCCAAAGCGCGCTCGGTCTCCTCAAAGCCGTCGGCACCCGTCGAATGCAACACATAGAGGTTCTTGCGCGAAAGCAGCTCGTTTTTGAGCGAAACCACGCGCTCGTTGAGGTGCTGGGCGCCAAGTGAACCGCCAAAGACGAGCAGCAGCGTAGCGTCCTCGGGAACGTCAAGTGCCTTGCGGCCGCGAGCGCGATCGCCTTCGATTACCGAGCGACGTACGGGGTTGCCGGTCATGAGCACGTGGTCAGGGTCACCTTCGCGCTCAAAGACCGAACGCGCTGCCGGCACCGAGATGCACACGCGGGCGGCGTGGGAGTTCATCATCTTGTTGGCCAGGCCCGGAACAGAGTTCTGCTCATGCAGCAGATACGGAACGCCTGCGCCCTTGCACCACCCCAGCAGCGGAACCTCGACATAGGCACCAAAACCTATGGCGACATCGGGCTTGCAGGCTTTTGAAAAATGGTTACCGAGCGCGCGCTTCGCCTTATAGACACGCCACAGCGAGCTCAACGCCGTCCAAGGGCGAGAACGGTCGAAGCCCGTAACCGTAATCGGCACAAAATCGAACCCAGCCTCGGGAACCAGACGACCCTCGAGCTTGTGCGACTGACCCACAAATACAACGTGGTGGCCACGGTCACGCAGCTCCTCGGCCAAGGCGAGTGCGGGGTTGATATGTCCCGCCGTACCGCCGGCTGCGATAGCAACGGTCATCTTATCGGTCATGGTAGTCCCTTCGTACACGCGGTCCCTGGTCGTCGGTGCGCAGACGCGCCGACGGGTCCGAGTTCAAATCGATTCGATTATATCCGCCGCCCGCGTTGCGAGGGCTGGGGCGCTGAGGACGACCTTGCGGAGCCATTCGCGGGCGTGGACGAGCTGCCGGCTCGGATGGAGAACCATCAAGAACGGTAAAGCCGCTACGCGAAGGTCGTTCACCGCGCACATGGGCCACGCCAGCGGTGCTCTCGTCCATAACGGCAAAGCTCTCGCGGCGACGGTCGTACTCATCGCGACGGGCGCTCTCATACGAAACGCGCAGGATCAGACCGGCGAGCATAAGCGACACGATAATCGACGAACCGCCGTAGCTAATAAACGGCAACGGTTTGCCCGTCATGGGAAACACGTTGAGGATGCCCAGCGCGTTAATCAAAAACTGCACCGCGAGAATGACCGCGGAGCCAGACGCCATAAGCGCGCCCCGACGATCGGTCGCCTGCTCGGCAATGCGAAACGCCGAGTAGATCAGCATCGCAAACACCAAGAAGAACAGCACGGTTCCGACAAAACCGACTTCCTCGCCAATGATGGCCAGGATGTAGTCATTGTGCGCCTCGGGAAGATACGAGTACTTCATGGTTGAGTTGCCGATGCCACGGCCGAACAGACCGCCCGAGGCAAAGGCCATGATGGCAAGCGTGGCCTGATAGCCGTCACCATACTCGTCGGCCCAAGGGTTCAAGGCAACCTGAATGCGCACCATACGGTACGGCTCTGCGACAAGCGCAATCACGATCACGAGAATGCCGAAGATTAGCACGCCGATGATAAATCTGGGGTCGAGACCCGCAAACAACGCCATGCACATGAGGGTCAACAGGATGATCAGGACAGTACCGAAATCGGGCTGGATAAAGATCAGAAAGAGCGAAATGCCCAGGTAGATGCCCATCTTGCGAAGGAATTCGTTGATGTTGCCACCGGGCGAAAAGAAGCGATCAAGCATGATGGCCGAATACGCAATGGCAAATGGCTTTAAAAACTCGGAAGGCTGGAACTGAATACCGGCGATGTTGAGCCAGCGCGTGGCGCCACGGCTGCCGCTGCCCACCAAGAACACCAGAAGCAGTAGCCCTATCATGCCGATAAGGAAGATCCTGAGCACATCCTCCCCAAACCAGCTGTCCGGCAAAACGCGCACGATGGCAATCAGCGCTAGAACACCGACCACGGCAAACGCGGCCTGTCGACCCAGAAAAAACGTCGCCGAGCCATTCTCGTGCAGCGCCTCGACCGAAGACGCCGAGTACACCATCAGCAGGCCAAAGCATACCAAGGTAAACAGGCAGGCCATGAATATCAAACGGGGGCGCATGATACGGGCGGGAACGCCGGCAATATAGCGTTCGCTAAACGACTGCCCGCCGCGGCTGGAACGCGGTGTGATGCGACGTGAGGAAGCACGGTCCGAGTCGGGCCTCCTCATACCTTGTCGGGGGCTCTCCTCTCTCACCGCAACCCCTATTCCATTTGTGATTTCGCTGTAGCGGCAAGCTGAGCCACGTAGTCCTTAAACACGCGGCCGCGCTCCTCATAGCCCGAGAACTCATCGAACGAAGAGCAGGCAGGAGAAAGTAAGATCACGTCACCACGACTCGAAAGCGAACGGGCAACGTCCACGGCGTCGCGCAGATCATCCGCCTGAGCGATATCCACATCGCCATCGACATCGGCCTCGTCCATAGCGGCGGTGAAGCGCTCGCGCGCATCGCCAAAGCAGACGACCGAGCGCACGTTGTCCATAACGACGCGCGCGAAGTCCGTGAGCGGCGTGCCCTTATCGTGGCCGCCGAGCAGCAAGATCACGTCGTCATCGGGAAATGCCGTCAGCGCCTTCTCGACCGCATCGGTGTTAGTCGCCTTGGAATCGTTGACGTAGCGCACGCCGTCAATCTCGCCACACGGCTCCACGCGGTGCTCGAGCGGCTGGAACGAGGCAAGACCGCGGCAGACACCATCAACATCGGCACCGACCGCCAAGGCAGCCGTGGCAGCGCACAGGGCATTGATAACATTGTGATGGCCCGAGATCTTGAGCTCGGATGTAGCGATGAGCGGGGTCTCGACGCCTTTCAGACGCACGATCATCTTGCCATCGCGCACAAAGGCGGCATCCTCGCCCTCAGGCTCGTCAAAGGCAACCTTGCAGATGCGACGACCCGGCGTGTAGATGTACTCATCGAACTCGTGAATGCCGGCGTCTTCGACGTCGACAACCACCAGATCGTCATCGACCATATTGTCAAACAGTTTGACCTTGGCAAGCGCATAGTTCTTATGGCTCTTATGCCAGCCCAAGTGGTCGGGAGTGATGTTGAGCAGAACCGCCACGCGGGGGTGGAGCTCGGTGGTCGTAGCAATCTGATAGCTCGAGAGCTCAGCCACAAACCACTCGTTGTGGGCTCGGCCGTCAATCTCGTTGACCGGCGGCTCGCCGATGTTGCCGACAGCAACGCTGGCCTCGCCGGCAGCCTTGAGCAGATAATCCGTCAGCGACGTGGTGGTCGTCTTGCCGTTGGTGCCCGTGATGGCAATCCAGTTATCGGGCGACAGACGATAGGCAAACTCGGGCTCGCCCATAATCTGGGCGGCATGATTGCGCCCGGCCTTAAAGAAGCCCGAGAACTCCGAGATGCCCGGGCACGTCACGCATACGTCATAGGCGCCCTCGACCTGTTCGGTCCCATAGACAAACGACGCACCAGCAGCCTCGAGCGCACGCGTGGCGTCATTGGGCTCAGAGGTGCCGCCGCCATACACGGTAACGGCGCTTACGCGCTCGGGATGTGCCAGCGCCCAGCGGGCGACATCGAGACCGGATTTGCCCTGACCCAAAACGAGCAGGCTAAAGACATCAGCAAGAGGCATGAAAGACCACTATCCCAACTGGAAGAACAGAGCAAGGCCAACGGCACCAAAGGCCGCAGCGATAATCCAAAAACGGATGACGACCTTGGTCTCGGCCCAGCCCTTCTTTTCGAAATGATGATGGATGGGCGCCATAAGGAAGACGCGCTTGTGCGTAAAGTGGAAGTAGACAACCTGAATCATGACCGACAGGGTCTCAACGATAAACAGGCCGCCGATGATGAGGGAGACGACCTCGGTGTTGGTCATGATGGACGTGCAGGCAAACGCGGCGCCCAGGGCAAGCGAGCCGGTATCGCCCATAAAGATGCTCGCCGGATAGCAGTTGAACCACAGAAAGCCCAAGCAGGCACCGGCACACGCGGTGCAGAAGATGGACAGGTTCACGTCTCCGTGCAAAAACGCCATGGCAGCCATGGCGAGCATGGCAATCATGGAGGTGCCGCCAGCAAGACCGTCAAGGCCATCGGTCAGGTTCACGGCATTAGAAAGACCGGCGATCATCAGCCAGCAAAAGACAATGTAGAGCCACGGGAACGAAAGGCCGCAGATGGTGGTCGAAAGCACGCCAAGGTCAATCGTCAGGCCGCCGGGAAAACGAATCTCGGGGGCGACGCCGCACCAGTTAACGGCAAGTACCGTAAAGGTGACACAGATAATGGTTAGGCCGATCATCTTGGCATGAGGCGTCAGACCGAGCGAGCGCCCATGCGTAACGGAGGTCAGGTCGTCGATCAGGCCCAGCACGCCGGTCGCCAGCGTGGCGAGCAGCACGAGCACGAGCTCGGTGGTGAGCTTGCCCATCAGCAGGCAGGTCAGCGAAATCGCAACAAGGATGATGACGCCGCCCATGGTCGGCGTACCCTGTTTAATCAAATGACGCTTGGGGCCGTCGGCTCGGACCTGTTGGCCGATACCCTCGACCTTCAGCAGCTTGATCCACCACGGCATGAGCAGCAGCGCAATGGCAGCGGCGATGCCAAGCCCCAAAAAAGCCTGATACGTTGGATACGAGGGATTGCCGAACATGGGCTAGCACACACCTTCCACAAAGCGGTCGAGCTCAACAAAGCGGGAACCCTTGACCAGTACAACATCATGTTTTTCAAGCGCGCCGCCCATGCGGTCGAGCACCTGCTGATAATCGGAGAACACCTGGATGCGGTCCTCGTCCATGCCCATCATGCGCGCGGCATCGGCCATAAGCTGGGCCAGCTCACCACCCACGCACGCCAGCATGTCGAGCTTCTTGGCGGCCGCATAGGCGCCCACGAGCTCATGCATGCGAGGAGCCTCATCGCCCATCTCGCCCATCTCGCCCAGGATCGCCATGCGAGACCCCGTGCACGAAAGCGAGCACAGTAGATCGAGGCCAGCAGCCATGGATTCGGCACTGGCGTTATAGGAATCGTCGATGACGCGGGCACCGCTCTTGGCGCGCTTGATCTCCTGGCGGCGACCGGTGATCGTGAGGCCCCTAAAGGCAGCATCGATCTGCTCGGGCGTCACGCCCAAGCGATAGGCAACCGCGGCGGCCTTAACGGCATTAGGAACGGACTGCACGCCGGGGATGGCAAGCATGGTATCGATCGTCTCACCCTGGCCAAAATCGAGCGTAAAGACCGGACGTCCCTCGTCATCAACACGAATGTCGCGGGCACGGACCTCATCATCGTCCGAGACGCCGGCCAGCATCACATCGATACCAGCAGGCTGGGCGAACGTATCGCGAATGAACGGCGTAAAGTCGTCCTCACCGCCCAAAACCAGCAGCGGCAAGAAGTCGCCGGCGGCGCACATACCCTGGACAATCTCGGCCTTAGCGCGGGCGATGTTCTCGCGGCTGCCCAAAATGCCGATGTGAGAGGTACCAATCTTGCTTACGATGGCAAGGTTGGGATTGGCGGACTGGGACAGGCGCTCAATCTCGTGGAAATGGTTCATGCCCATCTCGAGCACCAGGACCTCGGTATCGGCCGGAGCGGAAAGCACCGTGAGCGGCATGCCGATCAGGTTATTGAAATTGCCCTTGGTGGCCCAGACACGATAGCGCTTGGCGAGCACGGCGGCGAGCACGTCCTTGGTCGTCGTCTTGCCGATGGAACCGGTAATGCCAACGACCAGGCAGCCAAGCTCCAGGCGATACGTGTGCGCCAAACGCAGCAGAAACTCCTCGGGATCATCGGTCAGCAGGATGGCGCACCCCTTGTCCTGCGCCAGCGAGACCAGCTCAGCCTCGGGCTCACGCGTCATCACGACGGCGCCGGCACCCGACTGGACGGCACGGGAAGCAAAATCATTGCCGTCGACGTTTTCACCGGGAAAGGCGACGAAAATCGTCCCTTCCTCGACCTGGCGCGAGTCGATAACGCACCCGCGGCATACCCGATCGGCTTCTCCCGTCACGGTTCGGGCCCCTGTTGCGGCCGCGAGGTTGTTGACGGCGATCTCTATCATTGCAGCTCCCCTGTAAACCTAATAATGCTATCGGCGTATTGTATCCCAGCGCCGCACATGCGTGGTGCAGGGCATGTGAACACCCTCATATGGGACAACAAACAACGCCCCAAAGATTGTAACCCCCTACTTCGTGTGCGGGATACCCAGCACGTCGAGCGCGTTGGCCATAATGGACTGGAACGGCACCGCAGCGGCATCTGAGCCGCTCGGCGTTCCGTCGAGCGTGATATAGCACAGCACCTTGGGCGATTGTGCCGGTGCAAAGCCCATAAAGGACGACATGTAGTTCTCCTTGAGGTAGCCGCCGTTCTCGTCGGCACGTTCGGCCGTACCGGTCTTACCCGCCACGTCATAGCCGTCAACCGCGCCGCCAACGCCCATTCCCTCGGACACGACCGTCTGCATGCACGATGTCACCTGGGATGCGGCGTCCTCCGAAATCGCGCGCTCGCCTTCACCCCAGTCCTTCTCGTCGCCTTTGCTGGACTTATAGAAGTGCGGTGTCATCATCACGCCGCCGTTGGCGATGCCGCCCACGGCACGTGCGATCTCAATCGGCGAGACGGACAGTGCCTGTCCAAAGCTCATCGAGCCCAGCGTGGCGCCGTCATACTGGTCACGCTCCTTGACGATACCCAGGCTCTCTCCCGGAAAATCGACACCCGAGCTGTGACCGATGCCCCACTTGTCCACATAGGCGGCAAAGTCGTCGGCACCGATCTTGCGCCCCACCAGGACAAAGCCCACGTTGGACGAACGGCGCATCATCTCGCGCACATCCATGGTCATGGCATAGTCGCGCTTGTCGGCATCGGTGACGGTATCGTCGCCCACCTTGATGCTCGCCGGCACCTCAAACGACGTACTCGATCGCACGACGCCCAAGTCGAAGCCGGCGCCCGCCACGAGCGTCTTAAAGACCGAGCCGGGCTCGTAGGCGTCGGTGACCAGGCGCAGATTCATATCCTCGGTCTTGGCATTCTCCAGATCGGTCTGGTCGTAGGTCGGGTACGAGCAGGCTGCCAAAATCTCGCCTGTCGTAGGATCGGTGACCAGCGCCGAGCCGTTCTTGGCCTTAGTCTTCTCAACTGCCTCTGCCAGGGCATCCTCGGCCGCACGCTGGATATTGACGTCGAGCGTCGTCACGATATCAACGCCGTCGACCGCAGCCACCTTTTTATAGGCACCGCCCGCGATATAGCTGCCGTCCCTCGCGCGCTCGCGTACGAGAGAACCGTTCGTGCCGGTCAGAAGCTTGTTGTATTGCTTTTCGAGACCCGTCAAGCCATCGTTGTCCACATTCACTACACCCAGCACCTGCGATGCCAGATTGCCGTATGGATATACGCGCTTCATGGCCTGCTCAAAAAGCACACCGGGCAGGTTCTTCTTCTCCAGCGTCGCAGCATCGTCTTCGTCCACCTGGCGCTTGATATACACCCAGGTTCCATCGGACTCAACGAGCTTGCGGCAGGTCTTTTTATCGATTCCAGTTGCCTTGACCAGCGCCGACACCGTCTTGTCAACGTCCTCGACAAGCTGCGGGTTCACGGCGATGTTGCGACATTCGACCGACGACGCCAACACGTTGCCGTTGCGGTCGTAGATGGTGCCGCGTTTGGCATAGAGGGTCTGCGCAAGCAGGCGGCGCGCATCGGCACGCTCGCGCAGTTTATCGGCTTCGACAACCTGATAGTCGGCAAGGCGAAAGACGCCCAAGCCCAAGCCAAGCCCAATGAATCCCATGACGGCTTTGCGGCGAGGCAGAGGCGTGCCTGTGAGCCATTCGGTCGGCGAACTCTTGCGCGACCTGGTGTTATGCACTTGAGGGCCGCCCGAGCCGCGAAGTCGCGACGCCGGGTCGTTGCCACGGGACCGCCCGGCGTTGTAAGATTGCCGACCCGTTCCTTGATAACCAGAACGTCCCCGCGACGAGGGACGTCCAGAACCGCGGCCCCTATCGGAACCGCGGCGATAGTCATTTGTCATACTCAGCTACCGTCTTGCTACTGAGCGGTCGCGGTCGCGTTGGCGCCCGCGGCTGCATCCTGCGAAAAGTCAAGTGTAACGCTCTCGCTGGGCTCCACCATGCCATAAGCGCCCGCAAGGTCGCGAATGCGCGTGTCGGCGCCATAGACCGAATGCATGACCTCCAGGTCGGAGCTCTCATCGGTCGCCTTTTCGAGCGTGTTGGTAAGCTCGGCGTTGCTGTTGAGCACCTGGGCCGTAACGCCGGCGAGCGCCACGCGGGCGACGCCGATCGTCATGAAGATAGCCGCAATGATGCAAAACGTTTTAAGAACGCTCATGAAAACCGGGCTTACCGCCTGGTTTGCCTGACGGCCCGCGCCCGTGTAGACATCAAAGCGCGGCGTGCGCTGCTCACGGGGAGCAACGGGGGCCTGCGGCGTCTCACGATAGGCGGGCATGGCGTTCATATCATAGGCGAGTGCTGCGCTTGAAGTGTTGTAGCCCATGATATGCCGCCTCCCATCCCGAGTACGTTGGTAGTGTGTTTAAGCTTCGTTTATGGTGCGAGCGGGAGGTCCAATATCGCGCGGTCGCGCCTACAGACGCTGCGCCACGCGGATTTTGGCTGATCTCGCCCGAGGGTTGCGCTCAACCTCATCAGGCTGGGCAACCAGGGGTTTGCGGGTGATGACCTTGAGTATCGGCACGTTGCCGCACACGCACACCGGAATCTCCGGCGGACACGTGCACCCCTGGCTCATCTCCTTAAAGTGGTTCTTTACGATACGGTCCTCGAGCGAGTGATACGAGATGACGCAGATACGTCCGCCCGGGTTGAGCCACCTGGTGGCGGCATCAAGCCCTCGTTCGAGCACATCGAGCTCGTGATTGACCTCGATGCGAATGGCCTGGAAACTTTTCTTGGCCGGGTGTCCACCATGCCGACGAGCGGCAGCCGGGATACCCGCCTTGATGATCTCGACAAATTGGCCGGTGGTTTCGATCGGTTCTTGCTCGCGGCGGCGCACGATCTCGCGCGCGATCTGCGAGGCGAACTTCTCTTCGCCGTAGACGCGTAGAATCCGGGCGAGGTCGTGTTCGTTATAGGTGTTGATGACCTCAGCTGCGTTTAAGGTGTTATTACCCGGATCCATCCGCATGTCCAATGGGGCGTCCTCGTTATACGAAAAGCCCCTGCCAGGGATATCGAGTTGCGGCGACGAAACGCCCAAATCGAACAGGAAGCCATCGACCCCGGGCACCTCGGCCGAGCAAAGCAGCTCGTCCAAGTCGCCGAAGTTGCCCTTCAGCAGCCGGTGCGGAACGCCGGGAACCTCGCGGTCCAGACGGGCGCCAGCGGCCTCGAGGGCCATGTCGTCCTGATCGACGCCGAGCAAAAGGCCCGTCTCCCCCACCTGCGCGGCCATCTTTACCGAATGGCCGGCACCGCCAAGGGTGCAATCGCAGACAACGGAGCCGCTCTTTAGCCGCAGCGACTCAAGCACTTCGCCGAGCATGACAGGTTCATGCCGATATTCTTGTGTCAAGATCCCACGCTCCATCCGTTACCCGTGCCTTGCCCTTACGAGAAGAAGAGGTCCAGCAGGGCCTCATCGTCATCGTCCTCATCGGCCGCGGCGCGATCCCAAACCTCAAGGTGGTCGTAGTTGCCCACAACCGTGACCTCGCGGTCGAGGTTCGCCTGCTTGCGGAGAGACTCGGAAAGACCGATACGACCGGCGCTGTCCACGTCCATCGACGTGGTGCGCTTGTTGATCGCCCTCATGAGCTTCTGGTCATTAATGTCACGCGGGTTAAAACCCTCGTGGCCCTCACGACCCGCGAAGAGTCCTTCGACCCACTTATCGAAGGCCTCGGCAGAGAACACGTACAGAGCATCGACATCCAGGGCTTTGAACACGCGAACGTGCTCTCCAAGCTCCTCGCGAAGGGGTGCAGGCAGGGACAGACGACCTTTTGCATCGAGATTGCGCTCGTATGCACCAGTCATTCCCATGTGCGCCCTCCCCTCGGTTACTCAGATGGCACGTACGCGGGGAACCACCCCGCCTGTCGACGTCATCAATAATATGGGGAACCGCCCCATTTTTCAACACCTTTCCCCACCCCTTCCCCCACCCCGCCCCACCACTCCACTCACCATATATTGCAAAACACCCCCAAGCATATGTTCGAAAACACAATATGTTGTGTTTGCAGCAACGGCGGGATGCCACCTGTAGAACCACACCCGCGAACCTCAACCTTCAAGTTGACCTTGAGGCGATTTTTACGTCCCTTTACATGCCGTTCACATCGCCCCCAAACTCCCCCACCCAAGGCCCGTGCGGCCCACCACCGCGACGCCAAGTGGCGAAAAATGGGACGGGCCCCAGATTGCCCATGCGCGCGCAAAAGCACGCCGCGGCAATCTGGAGCCCGTCCCCAAATACCTATAAATATGCAGGTCAGCGATGTGTTAACGATGTGCCAGCGGGTGCGCCGCCAAATAGACCTCGGTCAGTTGCGTACGATCGACATGCGTGTAGACCTGCGTGGTCGATATATCGGCATGTCCCAAGATCTCCTGTAGCACACGGAGGTCTGCGCCGCCCGCAAGCATATGGGTGGCAAAGGAGTGACGCAGCGTATGGGGATGGAGCCCCACCAGTCCCACCTGGCGCCCGTAGCGCTCACAGATGGCATGGATGCCCTGGCGCGACAGACGGCGGCCGTTCTTATTTAAAAAGACCGCCGAGGTCTCGGTTCCGCGGGCATGGGCCGCCAAGCGAGAACGCCCCTCAGTTACATAAAGCGTCAGAGCTCGCGCCGCGCTTCCCACCAGCGGGGACAGGCGTTCCTTCGAGCCCTTACCGCGAACGAGCACAAAGCCATCGTCGATATGGATATCGCCCACATCGAGTCCCACCAACTCGCTCACACGCAAACCGCATCCGTAAAGCACTTCCAAGATGGCATGGTCGCGCAAGCCCATCTCGCCCTCGGGGAAGTCTTGATCGAGCAGCGCCGAGACATCCTCCACCGATAGATACTCCGGCAAACGCTCAGCCTTTTTAGGCAGGCGCAACGCCGCCGTTGGATTTTGGGCCACAGCCCCATCGCGCACCAAAAAGGCATGCAGGCCCTTCACGGCCGCAAGCGCACGCTCCACCGAGGCATCCGAATAGCCCCCATCGCGACGGTCGGCGACAAAGCCCTCCACGACCTGACGGGTCACCTCTTCAAAAGACACAATACCCGCCCGCTCCAGATAGGCGCAGTACGTCGTCAGGTCACGACGATAGGCCGCAATCGTGTTGCGCGCCAAACCCCGCTCGACCGCAAGGTAATCGAGATACTCCCCCGCCGCCACGGCGAGCGACGAGGGAGTAGCTTCGGTATGTTCCTTATTCGCCGGCACCCTTAGTCCGTAGCGAGGTTCATGGGCGTCACCTGCAGACGGTCGACACCCTCGTGCTGGCCGATCGAAGCGCGCACGAACTCGCGGAACAGCGGCTGCGGGTTGGTCGGGCGGCTCTTGAACTCGGGATGAGCCTGGGTTGCCACATACCACGGATGCACGTCGCGCGGCAGCTCGACCATCTCGACCAGGCGCTCGTCAGGCGACAGACCCGAGATAACCAAACCGGCGTCCTCGAGCTGGTCGCGGAAGGCGTTGTTGAACTCAAAGCGGTGACGGTGACGCTCGTAGACGAGTTCCTCGCCATATGCCTCGCGAGCAAGGGTATCGGCGGCGAGCTTGCACGGATAGGCGCCCAGGCGCATGGTGCCGCCCTTCTCGGTCACGTCCTCCTGCGAGCTCATCAGATCGATGACGCTAAACGGGCCATCCGGATCGAACTCAGAGGAGCTGGCGCCGGCAAGGCCGACGACATTGCGCGCAAATTCGCACACGGCCACCTGCATACCCAGGCAAATGCCCAGATACGGAATCTTGTGCTCACGGGCAAACTCGGCCGCGAGGATCTTGCCCTCCAGGGCGCGCTTGCCAAAGCCGCCGGGGACCAGGATGCCCGAGGCGTCGCCCAGAACCTCGGAGACATTCTGCTCGTCGAGGCTCTCGCCGTCGACCAGCTGGACGTCCACATGGCGATCGTAGAAGACGCCCGCATGGTGCAGGGCCTCGATAACCGACAGGTACGCATCGGGCAGCTGCGTGTACTTGCCCACGACGGCGATCTTCACCTTGTCGGCGTGATGGTTGGCGTGATTCTGTTTGCGCAGGAACTCGTTCCACTCGCTCATGTCGCGCTCACGCGGGTCCAGACCCAGGCGCTCGCAAATGCGCAGGTCAAAGTCCTGCTCGGCAAGCAGCTGCGGAACATCGTAAATGCTCGCGCAGTCCTCGTTGGTAAAGACGCAATCGGTGTCGACGTCGCAGAAGCTTGCGATCTTTCCGCGGATAGCGTCATCGATATGGTGGTCGGAGCGCAGCACGATAATATCGGGCTGGATGCCAAAGCTGCGGAGCTCCTTGACGGAATGCTGTGTGGGCTTGGTCTTGACCTCGTGGGCGGCGGCGATATAGGGAACGAGCGACACGTGGATGTAGCAGACGTTCTCGGGGCCGGCCTCCTTGCGGTACTGACGGATGGCCTCGACAAACGGCTGGGACTCGATGTCGCCAATCGTGCCGCCCAGCTCGGTGATGACTACATCGGAGCCGGTCTGCTCCTCGATGCGGCGGAACTTGTCCTTAATGGCATTGGTGACGTGGGGAATCACCTGCACGGTACCGCCCAAAAAGTCGCCGCGACGCTCGCGGGCGATTAGGCTTTTGTAGATGGCACCGGTCGTAAAGTTGGAATCGCGGGTCAGGTTCTCATCAATAAAGCGCTCGTAATGACCCAGGTCCAGGTCGGACTCGTAACCATCCTCGGTAACGAAGACCTCACCATGCTGGAACGGGCTCATGGTACCGGGGTCGACGTTCAGATACGGGTCGGCCTTCTGCATCGTTACTTTGTAGCCACGCGACTTGAGCAGACGGCCCAGCGAGGCCGCGGTGATACCCTTGCCCAGGGACGAAACCACGCCACCGGTTACGAACACATGCTTGGTCATATTGAGTTACCTGCGCTTCCCGTAGAAGTTGTTTATCCACATCTTACGGGTCTTCATTGTAATACTCGCGCCGCGGACCGTTCGCAATTTTTCTCGCGTGCGATTGCATTTCTCAATCTTGAAACAAAACGCCGCCCGGTTTCCCAGGCGGCGTCGCTATGGCAAGGGTTACATGCTGCTATCGATCAGCAACCTCGTCCTCAAGCATTTCTTGAACGAGCATGCCGGTACGGACGCCCTCAAGATACCACTCGCCACGTTCGGTGAGGCAAATGCCATTTGCAAGCTGACCGCCGTCGTCGCTATAACGCGAGACGACATCAATCATGCCTTCGGAATCCAAGCGATCGATTGCGGCGCGGGCACGATACGGCGAAACCCCCACGCGCTCGGCAAGCGTTTTGCGCGAGAAACCATACGGCCCGCCATTGTCTTCGGTTTGCTGGTCGATTTCCATCAACACCAGCACCTCGACACGCTTCATATCGTTGACACTCGCACGACCCTTGCCCGCCATAGCAGCCTCCTCAAACCGAGCACGAGCATCTAACGCGCCGTGCGCGACCGACACACCTCACGATGGCAGGTAATATCCATCATGCGGCATCCCGCTAAGGATGAAACAGTTACGGTTATTGTATACCGCTCAAATTGTTTCTAGGCAGGTAAACGGCTATTTTTCGCCGAAAGGGGGTGCGGACAGAAAGTTGGACCGTGAAGCGGTCCGGACTGGAGGTTCGCATGTACAGCAGGGAGAAGGTCGAGCTCTTCCTCCTGGCGACGGAGGACGGCATGGGGCCGACCGCCGCCGC
>NZ_JAMOKO010000001.1 GCF_023656745.1 Collinsella sp. BG-O-102 | reverse complement strand
AAGAGGTGCCGGGCGGCGGGCGGAGCATGGCCACCGGACCCATCGAAACACATCTCCACCGTTCCTTCAACTGGGAAAACGGCGCCCCCGGACCCCAGGAGGGGCCGCGGGGGCGTTCGGCTAACTGCGGGAATGGCCTATTTGCTCAATGTGTTCGGCTGAGATCGGAAATCAACCATGCATCATCGCCCACAAACCACCTGAAATTCTGCCAGCGAGTAATTCTAGGAAACGAATGTATCAACTGTGGGCAAGTATGATTAACTAAAGCAACACAAGGAGACGAATTGCAACACCAACAAGCGAAAATGGCTTAGCGATGCATCGCTAAGCCATTGAATCGCCTCTTTGCAAAGTGAGAGAAATCCCAATGCGTTTAAAAAATCGTGTCAGAAAAGTACACCTATTTACAAAGAAGTTCAAAGGAGCAAACTAATATAAAAAGTGCCTCTGAACTGGGGGTTTACTCCCACTCCACCGTGCCGACGGGCTTGGGGGTCAGGTCGTAGCAAACGCGGCAGATACCGGGGACCTCGGCGGTAACGCGGGCGGTGATGCGCTTGAGCAGCGCCCAGTCAAGCTCGGGCACCTCGGCGGTCATGACATCGACGGTGCTGATGCAGCGGATGATGCAGGGCCAGTCGTAGGCGCGCTTGCCCTCGCGCACGCCAGTGGCGCGGAAGTCGGGCACAACGGCGAAGTACTGCCAAATGGTAAGACCGGCCTTGTCGATCTCCTCACGCACGATGGCGTCGGCCTCGCGCAGCGCCTCAAGACGGTCGCGGGTGATGGCACCGAGGCAATGGACACCCAGGCCGGGGCCGGGGAACGGCTGGCGCTCAACCATGTTCTCGGGCAGACCGAGTTCGCGGCCCACGACGCGCACCTCGTCCTTGTACAGCAGCTTAACGGGCTCGCAGAGCTCAAACTGCAGGTCCTCGGGCAGACCGCCCACGTTGTGATGGGCCTTCACGCCGTCCTGCGACTCCAGGATGTCGGGATAGATGGTGCCCTGAGCGAGGAAGCTGACCTCATCGCCCACCTTTCGGGCCTCTTCCTCAAACACGCGAATGAACTCGGCGCCGATAATCTTACGCTTGGCCTCGGGCTCGGCGACGTCGACGAGCTTGTCGAGGAAGCGGTCGGTCGCGTCCACGTAGACCAGATTCGCATCCATCTGGTTCTTAAAGACGTCGACGACCTGCTCGCTCTCGCCCTTGCGCATAAGGCCGTGGTTCACGTGCACGCAAATGAGCTGCTTGCCGATGGCCCTGATGAGGAGCGCCGCGACAAGACGGTCGAGAACTACCTCAAAGCCCTCGAAAGCGCCTACATCCTGAGCGAATGCGAACAGAACGGCATCGCCGGCAAGCAGGTGCTTAGACCCCAGCGCAAGTTCTATCCCATCGACACCGGCTTGCGCAATCTAGCTAGCAACTATGCCCCAAAGGGCCTGGGCGCTCAGCTCGAGTGCGTGGTATTCAACGAGCTCGTGCGCCGTGGCTACAACGTGACCGTGGGCGCACTGCTTAAAGGCGAGGTAGACTTCGTGGCCGACAAGCACGACGAGCGCCTCTACATCCAGGTGACCGAAACGCTTGCAAGCCCCGAGACATACGAGCGCGAACTGGCGCCTTTTTCCCTCGTAAACGATGCCTTCCCCAAGCTGGTGCTCACCACCGATCGCCTGCGGCTCGGCACCACCGAGCAAGGCGTGCGCATCGAGAACCTGGTGGACTGGTTGCTCAAAGGCTGGAGCTGAGCGACGCAAGTGTCCAGCACGCACCTGGACAGGACCCGCATGGCGCCCTCCGCCGCCAGACGGCCGCGGCAGGCCTCCTGCAGGAACACGTATGCCGCCGCCTCGAGCGTGAAAAGCTCCTCGCCGCGCATGCCCTCGCCCCGTCCAATAAACGTTCACCGCGCTAAAGGAGAGCGCGACCGTCAATAAAGAGCGCTTTTGCGCACTAAAAATCAGTGAATCTGAACTCAGAAACGCTTGTTGTCCACGAGGCATCGAGTATCGTCCCGTCCCGCACATCGTCCGTCGGGCTGGAAAGGGAGATCGGTGCGTCTCCCCCGCCCGTTCCGGATTCGACGCAAAGCAGCACGGGCGACGCGCCCTTCCGGCCCACGCCCCTCCCCTCTTCCAACTGGCCTTAATCCGCCGAATCGCATCCTTCTGCCCGAATGTAGGCCACAATCATCGACATATCGTCAGCCGCACGCCGCCGGGGCGGCTCCCGCATCGTGGCAAAGCGGGTCCGCGCCGGGGCGTCGGTTGACGGCTCGGCCTACAGCTCGCGCCTTCCGTACAGCCCGAGAGAGACGACGGCGGAGGCGGCCAGCATCAGAAGCGAGGCCGCGAGCAGCGCCGCCATCGAGGCCGCAAGTCCAGCGGGGGTCTCGACGAACGTGAGAAAGTCCGTCACGAGCCCGAACGCGCCGCCTTCGAGAATCCCCGAGTTCCCGAGAAGCATGGGGGTGACCACGAACAGGCCGACGGTGACGGTTGGCAGAAACTGGGTCGCCTTGGTCTGGCCGAGCTTGAAGTACACCGGCGTCACGACGGACGCGACGGCGGAGCCGATCAGGACGCAGACTGCGGTGGCGAAGGCCATGCCGGCGACCCTCTCCCCGCTGAACGCGAGGAACTCGGAGAGGCCTCCCGGCAGCTCCACGGCGGACGCGAGTCCCATGACCGCAAGCGATACGGCGAAGCCGACCGCCGAGCCGATGAGGCCGAGCGTCGCGATGGCGGCATAGCGGCTCAGGACGACGTCGCGCTTCGAGACGGGAAGGGTGAGGCGATAAGAGCCCCATCCGTTCTGGTCGTCGTAGACGGAGAAGCCGATCGCACCCATCATGAGGCACATGCTGGCGAGGACGGCGGGGCGGCCGCGGGCCCGCCGCCGGAGAGCTCGCGCCTCCTCCTCACCCAGTCGCCCAGGGTGCTCCCCGCCATGCCGAGCTCTCGGGCGACCTCCCTGACGGGCCGCCCCGCCGCGATGACGTAGTCGGCCGTCTCGTCCCGGTAGTCCTTGGGGAACTACTCGTACTTGGTCCCAGGCTCGGCTCCCATGGCCACACCCTCCTACGGGGCAGGTTCCTCTGCCGTCCAAATTATCAGGTGTCCACGGTTTCGACAGGGCTCAAATGCAAACAGGCGCTGGTCGCGGGCGGCATCGCTGCGGGCTGGTTCATCACAAGCCGGGGCGCTGCGGGGTCGGACGGCGGCCAGGTGACCGACTCCCAGTCCGTCGGAGGCGTCCCCGACTCCGGGCAGATGCCGCCCGACGCCAAGCAGGTGCCCGAGGACCAGCTCCAGGGTGGCGGAGAGGTGACGTTCTCGAGCTAGGACGTCCAGTTGAAAAAAACGGGCCCCATGGCAACCATATTGCCATGGGGCCTTTCAAAAAAAGACCCAAGCATTCAATCTGAAGCGTCAGTATCTTGAGTAACCATTATGAAACTGAGTGTGTGCAACTCAGAATCTCTATCCCATTCAAATTGAGCCATGAGTTTTCTTCAGTAGCTTTCGCTCAAAAAGCACCAAGCCAATCGCTTCTCCGATTTCAGCGCACCCAAGAGATCTGTCCACCGTATCGGTTAACGACGATTCCGGAACGAGGCCTGATTCCAATAGTGATGATAGACATCGAAACGCTCATAACATCAAAGCATGAACGAAGTTGTACTGTTATTTTGATATCGAATCGGAGGAACGATTCTCTACGATGTTATTCTCTCCATAGCTAACTAGATATCCACTGCCTACTGCCGCCGGAAAAGCAAATGACCATATTGGGATTCCATTATTGCTAGATTCTATAATTATCTGAAAAAAAATTCATAGATGAAAAAAATCCTTCTACGCCAGTAGTGGCCTTCTTTGCAAAAAGAAATCCATAACATCTAAGATACGAATCCCGTCAATCTCCCTTGGATAACTCCCCCGGGCAGCAATTACGAATTTCGGATATGCATCCCGTATGGCGCGCAGCGGCCTGAGCTCACGCTCCATGGTGGCCGAGTCAGTCATATCCTCGGTTACCTGAATGTACGCACGCCCGTCTGACCTCGACGCCACGAAGTCCACCTCACCTGAGCGCAGCTTTCCAACGCTCACCTCAAAGCCCTCGTAGCGAAGTTGCAAATAGACCATGTTCTCAAAGACACGCCCCTGATCGGAATCACGGTAGCCCTGCAGATAGTTGCGGATTCCCGTGTCCACGATGTAACGCTTTCCACCCGTCTTCAGGAGATCCTTGCCCTTGATGTCATAGCGCCGAACAGGATAGAAGAGATACGCCTCATCAAGCGCCCCCATGTATGCGTCAACAGTACCGTTCGCAGCCTCGACGCCGTCAGCCCGCAACGCTCCGGCAATACTGTTGACAGAATTCTCGTTACCGATATTGTCTGCAAGGAAGCGGCATGTCCGCTCCAGCAAATCAGGGCTTGTGAGCTGCCTGCGGCCACGCCTGCGATCGCGCTCGAGAATATCCCGGATGACGACCGTCTCGTACAGTGACCTGCAATAGGCCTTATGAACCGCCCCGTCTAGCGTACCCAAGGATAGGTACGGCAGCCCGCCGTAGCGACGATAATGATCAAACAGGCCAACCGCCGTGCTAAGCGAGCCATCCGGCAACTCGAAGACATCCATCCCAGCCGCAGCGCGAGAGGACAGTGACGCTCCCCGGAAATCGAGAAACTCCGAGAAGACGAGCGGCAGCATCTCGACCTCCACATAACGCCCCGAGAGCAGCGTGGCAAGCTCGCTCGACAGCAGATAGGCGTTGGACCCCGTGATATACATATCGCAATCAAGGTCAACGTGCAGGGAATTAATCGCGCGCTCCCAACCCTCGATCTCTTGGAGCTCGTCAAAAAAGAGATAGGGATGGACGATTCCCTCTGTCCGTTTGCGAACAAGCTGGTAAAGCCCGCGATAATCCAAGCCATCAAACTCCATGGACTCCATCTTGAACGTGAGAAGTCGCTCCCGGGAAACGCCCTCCCTTGCCAGATGCTCGCGCATCATGTCCAGAAGGGTCGACTTCCCGCAACGACGAACCCCCGTAACGACCTTGACGAGGTCTCGATCCCGAAAGGCGAGAAGCTGGTCAAGGTACTTTTGACGGATAATCATCACGCCTCCATGTGAAAGATCTTCATCTAATGCAAATTTTTAACATTGTAATCTAGAAGCTCTCAGAATCGAGGGAGATGCGGCGCGATTCATTTTCCGGCTCCTTCCTCGACGCAGCTTATGACCTCCACTTGCAACTGTATCCCCCACCCACGCTGGTGTGGTGGCACCAGAACCGAGACCGAGACTGCCATCTGGAGATGGCAACCGACTGGCGCGCGGCGTCGGGGCGCACGGGCGGTGGTTCCATGGGTGGCGTCGAACGGACGAGTCGGTGGGCGCGGAGCGCCCGCCCGAAGGGAGGTGCCGCGCATGGCTGCGGCGGAGGTGAGGGCCGAGGGCGTCAAGCGCTGGGCCGACACGGGCGAGGAGCGCGTCCCGGTCCTCAGGGGCTGCTCGCTCGCGGACGCGGGCGGGCTCACGGCGATCGTGGGGCCGTCGGGGGCGGGCAAGACGAGCCTCCTGTACTGCATGAGCGGGCTGGACGCCCCGGACGAGGGTCGTGTGCTGGTCGCGGGCCGCGACCTGTACGCCATGGGCGAGGGCGCCCGCACCCGCTTCCTGCGACAGGCTGCGGCGTTCGTGTTGGATTGGCTACACTGGTGTGGACAGTTCCGGGAGGGGCGCAAGAGACGGGAGGGCCGTATATGAGGGACCCCAGGCACCCGAGGCATTTCACCGACGAGTTCAAGAGGCAGATAGTCGACCTCTACAACGCCGGCAAGCCCAAGCGCGAGATCATGGACGAGTACGACCTCGGCAAGAGCACCGTGGAGAGGTGGATCAAGTCGATAAACGCGACCGGCTCGCCGCGCGCCGCGGACAACCGCACGCCCGAGCAGAACCGGATCCTGGAGCTCGAGCGCGAGAACCGCAGGCTCCGGATGGAGGTCGACGTCTTAAAACAAGCGGCGCTGATATACGCTCGAAAGTGAGGGCCATAGCGGCCAACGAGGGCCGCTACCCCATACCAGCGCAGTGCAGGCTCCTCGGCGTCGCGAGGTCGACGTACTACTCCATGCGCTCGCGGCCCGACCGGCCCGCCGCGCCGGACCCCGCCGCGCCGGCCGTGGTCGCGGCCCACGCCGCCAGCAAGGGCCGGTACGGCTCGCGCAAGATAAAGGCGTCGCTCGAGAGGTCGGGCGTTACCGTCAGCCGGCGCCGGGTCTGCCGCATCATGAGGGAGAACGGCCTGGTCAGCGCATACGCCAGGAAGAGGTTCAAGGTGCACCCCGGGGCGGTCAACGAGGCCGACGTGCCGAACGTCGTCGCGCGCGGCTTCGGCGGCAGGGCGCCGCGCACCCATATATGCAGCGACCTGACCTATGTGCGCGTCGGGGCCTCGTGGAACTACGTCTGCCTGCTCGTCGACCTCTACAACAGGGAGATCGTCGGCCACTCCGCCGGGCCCAGGAAGGACGCCCGGCTGGTCAAGTCGGCGTTCGCGACGCTCTCCTTCCCCATCTCGGACATCGAGGTCTTCCACACGGACCGCGGCAGCGAGTTCGACAACGCCGAGATCGACCTGATGCTCGAGGCCTTCGGCATAGAGAGGTCGCTGTCGGCCAAGGGCTGCCCCTACGACAACGCCGTCGACGAGTCGACCAACAGGATACTGAAGGCCGAGCTCGTCCACCGCGAGACGTTCGGCACGACGCGCGAGCTCCGAGCCAAGCTCTCGGACTACGTGCACTGGTACAACAACTTCAGGATCCACTCGACGCTGGGCTACATGTCGCCGGTCGAGTTCAGAAAGGCGGGGCTGTCCCTCCCGGAATCGTCCAAATAGGTGTTGCCAATCCAAGTCGTCCTCGTCGTAGGTGGTGAGCATGAGCACGCGGACGCCCGGCCAGCGGCGCGTGATCGCGGCGGTGGCGTCGATGCCGTCGAGGACGGGCATGCGCACGTCCATGAGGACGACGCGAGGCAGGTCGCGCCCGAGCTCCTCGGCCCGCTCGATGCGGTCGATGGCCTGACGGCCGTCCTCCGCCTCGAGCACGATGGCGAGGCCCGGGTCGCGCCGCACCATGAGCGCGAGGCCCAGGCGGGTCTCGGGCTGGTCGTCGACGATCATGACGGGGATGCGCGCGGACGCGGCCGCTCCCGCGATGCCGCTATTCGTCGCCATCGGGCTCCCCCTCCCCTTCGCCGGCCCCCACCAATGACGGCAGATGCGCCTTGAGGCACCAGCCGCCCTCGCCGACCGGACCGGCGGAGAGGGTTCCGCCCGATTCCCCGACCTCTCTGCGCAGGCGGGAGAGGCCCATGCCGGTGCCCGGACCCCCGGCCCCCTCGCCAGGGGTTCCATCGTCGCGGATTGCGACGTCGGCAGAGCCATCCCCGCCGTGGTCCACCGAGACCGTGAGCCGCGAGAGCCCCGCGGCGTGGCGCAGCGCGTTCGTGACGCCCTCGCGGCAGACGCGGAAGGCGAGGCCGGCCTGGGAGGGGTCGTCCGGGCGCACGCCCGTCTCCGTGAGGGCGGCCGTGACGCCGGCGGCGCGGACGGACCCAAGAAGAGCGGCGATCTCGTCCCAGCGATGCCGCTCGGCCGGCTTCTCGGTGGGCGCGGAACCCGGCAGAGCGGATGGCGCCGCCGTGCTCCTCGCCTCGCCCGCCAGCGCCCGCACGGCGCGGCGCGTGTCGGCGAGCCCCGAGCGCGCCAGCTCGTTGATGCTCGCGATGGCCCGGTCGAGCTGCTCGTCCCCGGTCGCGCCGGCGAGCCCCTCCGAGAGCGCGACGATGGCCGTGAGGTCGTGTCCCACGGAGTCGTGCAGCTCGGCGGCGATGCGGCTCTTGGCGAGCGCGCGGTCGCGCTCCGCCTCGGCGCGGGCGGCCGCCTCCGCCTCCCGGAGGCGCTGCAAGCGGAAGCGCGAGAGCAGCGCCGCCCCGAGCACCAGCATGAGCGGGTACCCGATGCCGGCGAGCGTCATCGCAAGCGAGGGGGAGGGCGATGCGGAGGCACCCGCGAACCCGTCGACCACGGCGGAGAGCGCGACGGCCGCAACGGCGGCGACGCCGCCCGCGGCCGCCTCGCGCCGGGGCGCGCGGGCCACGCAGGCGTAGAGCGCGACGAGCGGGAGGAAGTACACGTACGCGAGCGCGCCCATCACCGAGGCCAGCAGGCCAACGACCGACTCGAAGAGCACGGAGACGACCGGAAGGCGGTAGCGCAGGAACAGCGCCGCGCAGCCGACGGCCATGAGGACGAACAGGGCGGCCTGGGACGAGGGCGCCGACAGCGAGGGGTCCGCCCCCGCGAACACCACGCGGGCGAACATCGCCGCCTCCCACGCCACGCAGAGCACGGGCGCGGCGAGCCGCAGAAGGGGCGCGTCGTCCCACGCGTCCAACGGCGCGGCGGCGCCGGAAAGGCCCGGCCCGCATGGCCTCACGTCCAATCCCATCACCTCACATCCCGACACCACATTGTACGAGCACGCCGGGCGCTACTTCGCCGCGACGACGTCGCGCGTGCGGAGCCAGGCCGAGGCGAAGGCGACCGAGCAGGCCACGTAGACGACGCTCAACACGGCGATCTGGGCGATGTGCGGCGCGTCGAGCACCACGAGGGCGTTGCTGTTCATCCCGGACTGCATGAGCGCGTACGGGAAGACGTAGCCAAGGCCGCCCATCGCCGCCATGATCCCCAAGATCCCGCCACCCAGCCCGACGCCCACCGGCACGGCGAAGTTGCGCACGAGCATGGAAACGACGAGCTGTATGCCGCAGATGGCGAGGCTCCCAATCCAGCCCAGCACCACCTGCTCGGCGAACGACGCCACCGGGAAGGCGCCGGGCACGTGCAGGACGATGCCGCTCGCGACGAAGAACGCCGTCATGGCCGCGAACGCGACGAGGTCCAGGAGGGCGAGGACCGCGAGCTTGGCGACGAACACGTCGCGCGCGGGCACCGGGGCGACCATGAGCTCGTTCCAGTTGGAGCCCATGTGCTCGAGCCGCCACAGGTAGCTCGCGCCCGCGCCGATGAGCGCCGGGAGGAAGAAGTAGCAGATGAACAGGGTGTGCTGGGTCCAGAGGTTCTCCCAGCCGGGCGTGAGGAGGTCGAGGTTGGCCACGTAGTTGGCGCTCCCGATGAGCGCGGAGACGGCGGGCAGCGCGGCGAAGGCGGCCCAGACGGGCGCCCGGCGCATCTTGATGAACTCGGCGGATATGCAGGATGCAAGCATGATCAAACCTCCCTACAGCTCGCGGGCGGCGAAGGCGCGCCTGGAGGCGATGAACGCGGCGACGGTCACGGCGACGCAGACGGCGAGCCCCGCGGCCGGGAACGGCGCCGCCCAGAACCTCATGTGCTGCGAGGCGTCGTAGGCGCCGTCGACGAGGCGACACACGAAGAAGTACGCGCTCGGCACGAACCAGCTGAACACCGGAGGCAGGTAGGCGATGAAGAGCCCGAGGAAGCACAGGCCCACGCCCACGATCATCGGCGCGAACTGGTTGGCGGTGGCGAGGCAGACCGCCTGCACGATGGTGATGAGCATGGCGCACACGACGAACGTGCTGATGGCGTAGCGGGCGAGCAGGGCCGGCCCCGGCAGGTTCTGTTGGAACCCGATCCCGTACGCGACCGCCGCGACGCCCGCCGTCTGGACGCCCACGACCACGGCGAGGATCAGGAGGCACGCCGCCCACTTGGCCGCGACCACGCGCCCGCCGTCCTCCATGGTGAGCAGCAGCTTCCACATGTTCGCCCGGTTCTCCACGTCGGTGACGGTGGAGGCCACGATGGCGCAGAGCAGCGGCAGGACGATGGCGTTCAGCTGCGGCAGCATGTAGAGGATGCCGTCGAAGTCAGGGTTGTGGCGCACGGTGTTGGAGGCGCCCGCGACGAGCCAGGCGAACTGGAACGCGAGCAGGCCCAGGCTCGCCAGCCACAGGTGCTTGCGGCGCGCCTTGGCGAACTCGAGCGCGACGGATTGGACGAGGCCGGGCTGGCCGGTGTCCGATGCAACAACTTGAGATGGCATATGTCTTCCTCCAGTCGAAGAATGTGAACTGCGATGTTCCATGCGAAGGGTTTTCCTGGTGCCGCAGATTGCCCCGAAAGAGGAGCGACGCGTACTTTGGTACGCGAGCAACGGTTTGATGGGCAAGGTGCGGTACCAGGGGAAGCCGCAGCGAAGCCGCTACAGCGTAGCCTCCATCCCCGTGAGCTTAAGGAATATGTCCTCCAGCGACTCGGCGCGCTCCTCCAGCCGCACGACGCCGATGCCTCGCTTCGCGAGCCCGAGCGTCACCTGCCCGGCGGTCGCGTCGTCCACGGCCTTGATGCGCAGCCACTCCCCGTCGGCCACCGCGCCCGGCAGCGCCCCCGCCGCCGCGGCGTTGTCCGTGGTGCGCAGCGCCAGCCATCGGCGCGCGCGGGCGTGCAGGTCGGCCATGCTCCCCTGCCAGACCATGCGGCCCCTGTTGATGATGCCCACGTGGTCGGCCATCTGGTCGATCTCGGAGAGCAGGTGGCTGGAGACGATGACCGTGCAGCCGAAGCGCCCCGGCATCTCGCGCACGAGCTGGCGGATCTCGTGGATGCCGGAGGGGTCGAGGCCGTTCGTCGGCTCATCCAGGAGCAGCAGCCTTGGGTGCCCCATGAGCGCGGCGGCGATGCCCAGGCGCTGCCTCATGCCGAGGGAGAAGTGTCCGACGAGCTTCCGCTGCGTCTTCGCGTCGTCCAGGCGCACGACCGAAAGGACCTCGTCGATGCAGCTCTCGGGCAGCCCGCGCAGGCGCCGCACGATCTCGAGGTTCTCGCGCGCCGTGAGGTGCGGGTAGCAGCTGGGGGCCTCGATGAGCGAGCCCACTTCGCGCAGCACCTCGAGGCGGTTGTCCGGGGTCATCTCCCGCCCGAGCACGACGGCCTCGCCGCCTGATGCGTGCACGAGCCCGAGCAGCATCTTCATCGTGGTGGACTTGCCCGCCCCGTTGGGGCCGAGGAAGCCGTAGACCGCGCCCTCGGGCACCTCGAGGTCCATGTCGTCCACGACCGTCGCGTCGCCGTAGCGCTTGGTGAGCCCGCGGGTGGATACGGCGAGGGACTCGCCCGAGGCGGCCGGCGCCGGCGCCCCCTCGACCGTCCCCGCCGGACGTTCCAGTACCTGAGAAGTCATATCGTGTCCCCTTCTTGTGAATGCGTTCGTACGCGCCGTCTCTGTCGGCGCGGTTACATTCTTTCGCGGAAGGGGCACGGAGCCGGCGCCGCTGGGCCGGTTGACACCTTAGGGTGACAGCGGGTTTCAGAGGCGGAGATGATGTCGATGAGGGTCGCGTACAGCGTCCAGCCGTTATCGCACCCCGTCATAATGCGTCCACATGCGAACGACCTTGACCGCACCCTCATAGAGGGCGCCGTCCCTCTCAATCTCCTCTTTGATTACTTCGTAAACGAAGCGGTGTTGCAGGCTGATGCGGCGAGAGTAGAGGCCAGATAGATTGCCAACGAGGGCCTCATAGCGCGGAGGAACCTTGAAGGGATCCTCCCGCACTGCCGCGACGAGCGCCTTCGCCTTGCCGGCAAGCCCCGCCGCCTTGAGCTGCTTTGCATCCTTCTGGGCCTGCTCGGTGAACACGACAAGCCACATGGCTACCAGTCCAGCGCGTCTTCGGTGGCGCAATTCTCGACCGGCTCCGCCTTCCCTGCAACAATCGACTCGGCAACGCCGGGAACACCCATGAGATAGAGCGTCTCCTCGATAGAGGCCCACTCATCCTCTCCGACGAGCACGGCACCCTTACCGCGACTGTTCGTGATGGCCACCGGAGCGCAGTCCTCGTTGACGCGCGCGATAACGTTGTACAGGTCCTTGCGTGCCGCCGTTGCCGTAATAGAAGTCATGCGGCCTCCCTTCTCAAAAGCGTACGCTTTTACGTACGTCTATGGTAAGACGGAGAGACAAGGGTGTAAAGTCCCCTCGCTGCGCACGCCCACATCCGATATGGATGAAGAGTCGGCTGGGGCAGTCAGGCATCCCCGTCAATCGGTTCTATTTCACTGTTGCGCACTTCGGAGCTTAGCCTCGCGAATCCGCATCGGGTTCCGACCGCCCCTCGCCGTCCCGCTCGTCCTCCCGCCAGGCGGCGATGATGTCGATGAGGGCCGCGTCCAGGCGGTGGGTGGCATCGAGGATGGCGCGGGCCTCGTCGGCCTGCTCGCCCCGGAGCCGCCCCTCCTCGAGGTCGGCGGCGAGGAGCTCGGCGTTGCCCTGGATGAGGGTGAGCGGGGTCTTGAGCTCGTGGGCGAGCGTCTCCATGCGCTCGCGCCGGGTCTCCTCGGAGGCCATCTGCTCCTCGAGCGAGCGTTTAAGCGAGACCCGCATGCGCTCCATCGCGGCGAGCACGTCGTCGACCTCGGCAACGTCGCTCGTTCCGACGGGCCTGTCGAGGTCGTCGGCGGCAACGGCGTTCGCCGCCGCCACGAGCGGCTCCATCTTGCGCGTGAGCACGCGCGCGGCGCGCAGGGCGACGAGAACGACCATGAGAACCGTGCCGATGATGGTCGAGGCGAGCCAGAGGTCCTGGGGGTTCGGCCAGGACGCGTCCCGTGCGCGGTCGGCCCAGTGGGGCATCATGTCCCAGGAGATTGCCGCCCAGGTACCATCGGCGAGCTTCACGGCCGCCACCCGCGCGTACGAGCCGGACGAGACGTCGGGGCCGGGGCGGGCGGACGTCTCACCGGCGGCAGCTGCGGAGGAGACCGACGTCTGGGCGCTGGCGAGTGCCTCCTCCCCCATGTCCGAGAAGAGGACGCTGCCCACGGCCGAAAGCCGCGCCACGCGGTATGCGGTGGAGAGCGAGTCGGGATCAAGATGACCCGCCGAAGCGATGTCGCCGACAGTCTCGTCCGCATGGGTCGAGCCCCAGTCCGCCGGGAGCACCTCGCCGCGCGCCATCGCGCCGAAGAACAGTGCCCAGGGCCCGCCCACGGTCAGCAGCGCCCCGAACAGGACGAGGGCGAAGTAGCGACCGACTACGAGGGCAAGCGGGACGCGAATGCGGCCGTCCAAACCGCGAAGACGGCTCATCTCCCCGCCTCCCACTTATATCCGACACCCCACACGGTGGCGATGGGGTCGACGCCCGCAGCCCGGAGCTTGGCACGCGCCTTGCCCACGTGGACCGAGACGGCCGCGTCATCCGCCTCGCTCTCCCAGCCCCGCACCGCCTCGCGAATCTGCGACCGGCTGTAGGCGCGACCGGGATGCTTGGCGAGAAACTCGCAGATGCCATATTCGGTAGGCGTGAGGGGGACGGGCGCGCCGGTCGAGCCGTCGGGAGCTGTCACGTTGAGCTCGCGCGCCCCGAGGTCGAAGCGTGCACGTCCGAGGTCGAGCACGCTCCGGCGCACCCGGCGCTCGCGGCGGAGCGACGCAGCCACCTTCGCGCGCAGCTCCGCCACGCCGAAGGGCTTGCGCACGTAGTCGTCGGCGCCGAGGCCGAGGCCCAGCACCGCGTCGTCCTCGGTGACCTTGGCCGTGAGGAACATGATGGGCCCGTCGAAGCGGCCCCGGACGAGGCGGACCAGTTCGAAGCCACCGAGACCGGGCATCATCACGTCCGTGAGGATAAGGTCGTAACGAGAGAGATCCATCGCAGGGACCGTCGTTGGGTCGTCGGCGCACTCGACCTTGTGACCGTCGCGGGAGAGAGCCCGCTCGAGCAGCTGAAGTATGGCGCGGTCGTCGTCGACCGCAAGGATGCGGGCCATCACACTCCCCCTCAATAGCGGATTTGCTCGTTCCATCCTAGTTCATGTTACCCGTGCGAGATCGAACGATGGCAGACGCGTGGCGAGCGGAACGGCAGGCACCCCCGCGAGCTCACTCGCCCTTCCTCCCCTCTTCGAAGAAGCCAATCCAGACGAGAAGGACGACAAGGCAAATCGCCGTGACCACCAAGGCAAGGACAGAAGTCACCTCAAGCTGCCATATCACCGCGCGCAAACCCGTATCCGTGGCAAGCCCAAGCTCCACGAGCAGCGACCCCAGCCGCTCCGCCCAGGCGAACGGCACGTAGCCGAGCACACCCGACGAGGCCGCGGTGAGCTCGCCGGTGACAAGCCCGTGCGCGAGGCCGCCCACGGCGAAGAGGGCGCAGGCGAGGCCCGCCGCGCCGACCCCGATGGCGGCGTTTCTGCCGAGGGCGAGCGCGAGCCAGGCCGACGCGACGTAGAGCACGAGCGAGCCCGCCGCCATGCCCGCGGCGGCGCGGGCGTAGACCCCTGCCGAGAACGCGTCGCGCCCAAAGGCACCGATCACGCCGGCAAATGACCCGAGCGCCACCGCCATCGCAATGATGCCGAGCAGCCACAGCACGAGCACGCGCGCGGCGAGGGCGATGCGCCTCGACGGCAACGCGAGCAGGTTGGAAAGGCCGGACGCCTCGCGCTCACCGTCGATATCCAGGCCGCACACGATCGCGACCATGAGGGGCATGAGCGCGCCGATAAGCTGGACGAACGCGTCCGTTCCAAGTCGCGGATCCCACGGCGCCACGCCGAAGTATGCCCCGCAGGCAACGCCGGCGATAAGGCCGCACGCCAGGTGCAGCGCGATCAACGGGGAGCGCTTGAGCCGCACGCACTCCGAGAGCACGGCGCGCCATAGGGACATCCGGGACGTCTGGCCAACGCTCGAGCCAACATGCCTTCCGCTTCCCATCACAGTTCCTCCGATCCCCTGAACCAGACCGCACCGACGAACGTGAGCAGCACGAACGCCGCCGCGCAAACCGCGAGCGCCGCCGCCTGAACAGGCCCGAAGGACCCGATCGCAGCCGCGAGCCCGGGCGACGCCGAGAGCGGCTCGGCCGTGGGCAGCACAGGCAAGAAGGCGCTCGGCATGATGACGGAGGCCGCCGGCGGAAGCGCCCACCACAGGCCTCCCACCGCGGACCACGCGAAGCCCCCGCCGATCTGCACCGCAAGCGGGCCCAGTACGCCAGCGAGCATGCCGACCCGGCAGACAAGGAAGAGCGTCACCGGAATCATCCACGACGTCGCGATGACGCTCGTCACCGCAGCGGCCGCCATCGCGGGAACCGATGGCCCACCCGGGTTCACGACGGCACCCACGAGGTACACGGCGAGTACGCAAGCGTTCGAGAGCGCCGAGAGCGCGAGGCACCAGAGCGCCTTCGCCCACCAGGCCTGTCCGAGCGGAGCCGGGCTGGAGAGCGGCACGTGGCCGCGCAGCCGCGCATCGTAGTTGGCCACGCACGCGGAGATGAGCGTGAGCGCCACGGGCAAGAGCAGCACGTAGTAGTAGTTCCATGCCGAGAACGAGAGCCCGGCACTCATGCCGAAGCGCCCCGAGAGCGGGCCGAAGAGCAACGGGAACGGCAACGCAAGCGCGATGGCGACCTTGACCGGCGCCCCGTGGGAGCTCTTCAGCGCCTCGGAGCGCAGGGCGCGGAAGAGGCCGGGACGGCGCGCTGATCCCGCCTGCGGCACCGGCTTCTCGACGCGCTCGGACACAGCAGCAGACCGGCTCATGCGGCCACCCCCGTCCGTCGGCACACGTCCATGAACAGGGCCTCGAGGTCCTGGCCCCTCTGAAGCGGCGCCTGGTAGGCGAGCCGGCCGCCCGTAATGATGCCGATGTCATCGGCCGTCTGCTCCACCTCACCCAGGATATGGCTCGATACGATGACCGTGATGCCGCGCTTGGGGAAGCTGCGGATGAGCCCGCGCAGTTCCTCGATGCCGATGGGGTCGAGCCCGTTGGTGGGCTCGTCCAGGATGAGAAGCCGCGGGCTCGCGAGCAGCGCGATCGCGATGCCGAGCCGCTGCTTCATCCCCAGGCTGAAGCGCCCGGCGCGCTTGGACCCGGTGTCTTTAAGGTCAACCGTCTCGAGCACCTCGGCGATGCGACCCTCGGGGATGCCCAGCAACGTGGTGCGCACGAGCAGGTTCTCGCGCGCCGTGAGGTTGGGGTAGAGCGGCGGCTGCTCGATGAGCGAGCCGATGGAATACAGGTCGTTTCGACTCCACGGATGGCCATCGACCAGGATCTGCCCCGAGGTGGGGCGCAGCATCCCCGTGACCATCTTGAGCGTGGTGGACTTGCCCGCGCCGTTGGGGCCGAGCAGGCCGTACACGCGCCCCTCCCCCACGTGCAGGCTCACGCCGTCGACCGCCATCTGCGCGCGGCTGCCGCGGCCGAACCGCTTCGTGAGCCCGCGCGTCTCCAATACGTATGCCATGAGAGCCTCCATCCCAAGGATTACTTACTTGCAATTCCTAGGGTGAAGGCCGTTTCTAAAGAAGCGTTAAAGGCCGGAAGATAAACTCACGATAGCTGCCCGGGACAAGGGTCAACTGCAATTGGGGCAGGCCGCACAGCGCCTGCGGGGGCCTGCCGCCGATGTCGCGCATCGTCGGCGTCAACAACGTCATGGCACACAACACCTAGTGCGGACGGCGATCGAAAGACGGTCGCCGCCCGTCTTTCGTCTTCTACCTTCTGCGTCGTAAACGACAATACTCAACGGTATACGTGGGCAGCGCGGCTATCATAGTACCTTATCGATATCCGCACTGCCCACGTATACGCGCGGCAACCCATGCCAGACAAAGGAACGCCATGGATACTACCGATAGCGCCTATGGCGACAAACTCATCCGTCTCGATACGTTCGATACCGCCGTGGCGGTCAACCCCAGCGCCGAGGACGACGCCAAGCGTCGGTTTATGACGCTTATTCTTCAAACGACCCGTCGCAACAACGGCAACATCGGGCACGTACTGCGCGCGACCAACACGAGCGGCGAAGCCTTTGCCGTCAAGCTACTCAAGGACAACGCCATCCTTTCCGGCCAAGCCCTCGACCGCTCCGCCGAGCAATCGGCCGCGCACCTGGCCAACACCGCCGCTCTGTTCGAGGAGTACCGTCATCTGTGTACCGTCTCGCACCTGCGCGGATTTCCGCGCGTCTATGGCTACGGATCGTGTGAGGATGACCCGCTCATCCTCATGGAGTGGGTCGAGGGCACCTCGCTCAAGCAGGCGCTGCCCCTGCTTCCGCACGACGCCTCGGGCGGGCTGACCACCCAGATGGTCGCCGCCGTCGGAAACGCCGTGCTTCGTGCGCTCTTGATGACCCAAGGCCTCGTGAATCCGGTCGTCCATCGCGACCTGTCGCCTGCCAACATCATGTTCCGCACCACCAGCCGAACGCTCGAGTAGCAGATCGTCGATTGCTCCTTTGACCCCTGCCTCATCGACATGGGCTCCGCGACCATGGCCCTCGGCGACGACACGATCACCCGGCGCGCCGACATCTGGCGCTTTGCCACGCCCGCATACGCCGCGCCCGAGATGCTCACGCAGGATATCGAAGGCATCGCGGCCCTTCGCCGCTCGCCCGCGATCGACGTCTATGCGCTTTCGAGTATTCTGTACCAGCTCTACAGCGGTCGCAAACCGTTCGATGTCGAGTCGACGGGTGCCGCGGCAACCGGCTCGTTCTGCCTCATAAAGACCAAGACCAAGCCGGCACCGCTCGAGCCGCGATGCAATGACGACGAGGCACTCGTCCAGATCATCATGAAAGGTATCTCGGTTGAACAGGGCGATCGCCCCACCGAGCAGCAGATGCTCGAGGCGCTCTCGGCATACCTCCCCGCTGCAGAATCTGAGGGCTGCGAGGGCGCGGGCAATGACGCCGTAATCGACATCGACTCCGGTACGCACCTTAAGGTCGACGTCGCCGGCGAGCGCGCACGAGAGATCCTGGAGCAGGCCTGTCACGATGCCATGACCCGCCGTCGCTTTATTATCGGCGGCGTCGTTGCAGTCGTTGCGGGGCTCGGCGTCATTGGCGCGGCGACCCGTGGCTTTGGCATCCCCGACTACCTGGACGGTATCCGCAGCTCGCTTGACGACTACACCTGGGCTCAGCTGCAGGAAATTTCGCTCATGATTAAGGCCGCCGGGACCCGTAGCGAGGCACGCGAGATTGCCAAGCGCTATCATCTGCTCGATGCCGATGGGCATATCCCCTATCCGTGCACCAAGCGCGTCACGCTCACCAACGGGCTGGAGGTCGGCGCACAACTCGTGGGCATCCGCCACGACGAGCTTCTGGACGGGACGGGCAAGGCCGGACTGACGTTTATGTTCGATGCCGGCATTGCCGAACGCGACGCCGCGGCCCAACCATTGAGCGCCGGCTGGGCAGATTGCGAGCTGCGGGAATGGCTCGACAACGACGGCCTTGAGCTGCTGCCCAACGAGTTGCGCGTGCTCATCAAGTCTGTCAAAAAGATCTCGAATAACGTTGGCGCCGCCAGAAGCGCATCGTGTCTGAGCGAGTTGTCCGCAACCCTTTGGCTGCCCGCCATGGTCGAGCTGTGCGGTACGCAACCGCCCTATTCGTTTGCCGAGGGCTATCACTTTTTGGCCGACATCTACAACGGCGAGGGCAAGGAGTACCAACTGTTCCGCGAGCTTAAAGTGAGTCCGTATTCCACGAACGAGACGATGGTTCGCCAGTGGAAGGGCAAAGACACCTGTTGGTGGGAGCGCACGGTGAGTCCCGACACATCGGAGAGCGAAGGCACGCTCTACATGAACCGTGTGGGCCACGACGGCGACGCCTTTATGTACGCCACGCCCGCAAGCAAACCCGACAAACGGACCTGCGTGATCCCCGGGTTCTGCCTCTAGGGAGCGGGTGTCTTGCCGTAACGGAACCCCTCCCCGGCAATTGTCTCGATCTGTAACACTAGCTCGGCAGATACAAGTCTAGATGTTACAGAACGAGACAAACCCCAGCCCCGCGAGACAACATCTCAATCTGTAACAGTAAGGGGTCAAAAACCTCTCTAGATGTTACAGATCAAGACATTTGAGTTGACCGCGGACGGCCTGTCTCGATTTGTAACAGTTAGAGGTCATATTTGCTGCTAGATGTTACAGATTGAGACATTGAGTTTCCCGCCAACTGTTTATCTTGGTCTGTAACAAATACTCGGTAAAACGGGGTCTAGTTGTTACAGATCGAGACGTTAGTTTTCGGCTGAAATGTTTGTCTAAATCTGTAACAGCTATGGTTCAAAAACCGGTCCAGACGTTACAGATTGAGATGTTTGGCAGAGGCGACCATTGATCGAGCCGCCACCCTCATCTGTAATGAAAAGTCATACATTCCAACTATTACTAGACACCCCCTGGGGGTATGGGTGTATAGTATCTGCGGGTTAACAATTCCAACACCGAACTACAGAAAGGAGAAGCCATGGCTCAAGATACGTTCGACGTGGGCGGCATGACATGCGCCGCTTGCCAGGCGCACGTGGACCGCGCCGTCAGCAAGCTCGACGGCGTCCAAAGCGTCGCCGTCAACCTGCTCGCCGGCTCCATGCTGGTGGACTATGACCCCGCGCAGGTCTCCCCCGACGACATCTGCACCGCTGTCGATCGCGCGGGTTACTCGGCCTCGCCCGTCAGTACGGGCACCGAAACCGCCCCCAACGGCAGCGCGCAAGCCAGGTCCGGCGCCGCCCATATGGAGTCGCCCACCAAAAAGCTGGAGGCCGTCGCCTCCGCCATGCGCACCCGCCTCATCATCTCGATCATCTTCCTCATCCCGCTGTTCTACATAGGCATGGGACACATGCTTGGCTGGCCGCTGCCCAGCGTCTTCACCGACCACACCCACAGCATGACGTTGGCGCTCACCGAGCTCGTCTTGCTCATCCCCATCGTCTACGTCAACGACGCGTACTTTATCAACGGCTTCAAGTCGCTCGTACACGGCGCACCCACCATGGACGCGCTCATCGCCGTGGGCGCCACCGCTTCCATTGCCTGGTCGCTCTACGCCATGTTCATCATGGCCGACCAGCTAGCCGCAGGTCAGATCCACGAGGCCATGATGACGGGCATGGACAACCTGTATTTTGAGAGCGCCGGCACGATCCTGTCGCTCGTCACCGTGGGCAAATACCTCGAGACGCGCAGCAAATCCAAAACCGGCGGAGCCATCGAGGCGCTCATTGACCTGGCGCCCAAGACCGCGACCGTCGTGGCCGAGGGCGGTACCGAGGCCACCGTCGACGTCGACAGTATCCTTCCCGGCCAGGTGCTGCGCGTGCGCCCCGGCGAGTCCATCCCTGTCGACGGCGTGGTACTCGAGGGTAGCTCGGCCGTGGACGAGAGCGCGCTCACCGGCGAGTCCATCCCCGTGGAAAAGACCGCCGGCGACACCGTCAACGCCGCCACGGTCAACCGCACCGGATCGTTTACCTTCCGTGCCACGCGCGTGGGCGCCGACACGTCGCTCGCCAAAATCATCCAGCTCGTCGAGGACGCCAACGCCACCAAGGCGCCCATCGCCCGCATGGCCGATAAGGTCGCTGGCGTGTTTGTGCCCGTGGTGTTTGCGATCTCGGCCGTGACCTTTGTGGCGTGGATGGTGCTGACCGGCAGCGTAAACGAGGCGCTTACCTCCGCCGTGGCCGTGCTGGTGATCAGCTGCCCGTGTGCGCTGGGCCTGGCCACGCCCGTCGCCATTATGGTTGGCACCGGCAAGGGCGCCGAGATGGGCATTCTGTTTAAGAGCGCCGAAGCGCTGGAGAATCTGCGCAACGTGGGCACCGTGGTGCTCGATAAGACCGGCACCGTCACCCGCGGCAAACCGGCTGTGACGGATATCGTGGTGGCCACGCGCACTGACGGCTCGCCCGCCATGAGCGAAAAGGCGCTGCTCAAGCTGGCCGCCGCGCTGGAACGCCAGAGCGAACACCCACTGGCCGAGGCGATTATGGCCGAGTGCGAGACGCGCGGAATCGTCGCACGCATGGTCGAGGACTTTGCCGCCGTGCCCGGGCGAGGCGTTACGGCACGCGAGGGGCACAATGTCATCGCAGCCGGCAACGTGCGCCTGATGAGCGAGCTGGGTATCACCGTGCCCGCAGGACTTGCGGGGCGATTTGCCGCCGATGGCAAGACGCCGCTGTTCTTTGCCAAAAACGGCGAGCTTGCCGGTATCGTCGCCGTGGCCGACGAGGTTAAGGAGACAAGTGCCGAGGCCGTTACCGCGCTGCGCTCGCTCGGCGTCGACGTGCGCATGCTCACCGGCGACAACCGCGTGACGGCCGAGGCCATCGCCCGCCGCGTGGGACTCACCAGTGAGCAGTTTATCGCCGACGTCCTGCCCGCCGACAAGGAACGCCACGTGCGCGAACTGCAGGATGCGGGCAGCAAGGTCGCCATGGTGGGCGACGGCATCAACGACTCCCCCGCCCTGGCGCGCGCCGACGTTGGCCTCGCTATCGGCACCGGCGCCGACATCGCCAAGGAGGGCGCCGACGTGGTGCTCATGCGCAGCGACCTCATGGACGTCGCCCACGCCATCGAGCTGTCACGCGCCACGATTCGCAACATCAAGCAGGATCTGTTCTGGGCGCTGTTCTACAACGGCATCGGCATTCCACTCGCCGCGGGTGTGTTCTTCCCCCTCACCGGCTGGCAGCTCTCGCCGATGTTTGGCGCCGCGGCCATGAGCCTGTCGAGTGTCTGCGTCGTGTCCAATGCGCTGCGCCTGAAATCCTTTAAGCCTAAGACGGTGCGCTGATGCACCCAACCTTGCCCCTCAAACCGTCGCTCGCGTACCCAAGTACGCTTCGCTCCTCTTTCGGGGCAATCTCAGGCACCTCAGCGCACCTTTAAGATGACGCTGTTCACGACTAAACTGTCAGATAATCTCAATCGATAAGGAGTACACCCATGCATTACACAATTAAGACTTCCGGCCTTATGTGCGGCCACTGCGACGCTACTGTCGAGACCGCGCTGCTCAACGTGGCCGGCGTGACCGATGCCGACGCCGATCACGAGACCCAGACCGTCCAGGTAGAGTGCGCCGACACCGTGACCGCCGAGCAGCTCGCCGACGCCGTCGAGGGCGCGGGCGAGAAGTTCCACGCCCTGTCTGTGACCGCTGCGTAGCAGCTACCAGAGGCATTCGACCCCATCGACCAGAAACGAGGACCCGCCATGATGGCAGACCACAAATCGGTGACCCGCATGCTCAAGACGGCGCGCGGCCAGATTGACGGCATCTTGCGGATGGTCGAGGAGGATCGCTATTGCGTCGATATCTCCACGCAACTCATGGCCACGCAGGCACTCATCGCCCGCATTAACGCCGACGTGCTCAAGGCGCATATCGAGGGCTGTGTCGCGTCGGCCATCGAATCGGGCGACGAGGAGCTCAAAGCCGCCAAGCTCACCGAGATAGAGCGCGTCGTCGACAAGCTCGCCAAGTAATTGGTGCATTGGGAACAAACTTCTTTGCACCGTCTTGGTGTTCGGGGACAGGTACGTTTGCACCACCTTGGTGCAGATTAACCCGTCCCCAATGCACCAAAAGGGGTATAAAGGCGTGCAGCATATCGAACGAAAGGCAATTCGCATGAATGACTTTATGAAGGGTCGTAACGGCGCCGACGAGCTCACCATCGTGCTGGGCTTCATAGGAATTATTTTCGCGATGGTCGGATCGATGGCTCACATCCAGTGGCTCAGCTGGATCGCCATCGCCGTAATCGTACTCGGCGTGCTGCGCGGCCTGTCCAAAAACATCGACGCGCGCCGCAAGGAAAACGCGGCCTTTGTCGCCGCGACCGCTAACGTCCCCGGCCTGGGCAAGTTCGTAGCGAGCTTGGGTAGCGGCGCCGCGGCTGCCAACGCCTCGCGCACGGCCGGTACCAGCAAGGAAGACTTTGAGCGTGCCAAGCGCACGGCCAAGAAGATGTGGAAGGGCCGCAAAACCACGGCATACCTCAAGTGCCCCAACTGCGGCCAGATGCTCTCCGTCCCCAAGGGCAAAGGCAAGATCCGCGTCACCTGCCCCAAGTGCCACGCCAAGATGGAAACCCGCTCTTAGCGCCCGCACGCGGGACAAATTAATCAGGTTTGTTTGTCCCAAATCTTAAGTATTTGTTCGATAAAAAAGCCGAGGCCTCGTGTTGAGACCTCGGCTTTTTGTATGTGGCAACGGAGCTACACCTTTGTCACACCTATGCCACACCGTCGCGGGCGAGCTCCTCGGCCAGCGCCTCGGCCGGCATGGCCATAATCGCGTCGAGCTCGGCGTCCACCTCGGGAATACGCTTTACCTTGAGCTTGCGTACCAGATCACCGCGACACATCACATGTATCGGCTCACGCAGAGCGCACAGGTCATCGAGCGGATTCTTGCGCGTCACCAGGATATCGGCGGCCTTGCCGCACTCGATCGTACCGGTCTCGCCGCCCAGCCCCAGGAGCTCGGCATTGACCTGCGTAGCCGTATGCAGCGCGAAGGCGTTGCTCACGCCGACATACTTGGCAAAATAGGCAACCTCGCGCCACATGTCGTACTGCGTCACGAACGGGCAGCTCGAGTCCGTACCCAGGCCCACCTTAACGCCAGCTTCCAGTGCGGCGCGGGCGCTCTCGATGATGCCCGAACACACGATGTCGCCGTTCTTCTTTTGCGTATCGGTAGAATGGGTCTTTTCCGGGTCGAGCAATACAAACGGCAGCGCCGGGCTGATAGTGCAGGTCACACTCGGAGCACGCCCCTCGAGCTGCGTGCCCGCGGCGCCACGGTACAGCTCCAAGATTTCGGGTGTCAACGGAGCGCCGTGCTCAATCGTGTCAACGCCGGCCTCAAGCGCGGCCTTCACGCCCTCGGTACTCTCGACATGGGCCATAACCGGAAGGCCCATATCGTGCGCCGCCTTGCATGCCGCCGCGGCAACCTCCACTGGCATACGCAGCACGCCCGGCTCGCCCACCTCGGTCGCATCGAACACGCCGCCCGTCACGAACAGCTTAATGACGTCGGCACCACGCGCATACAGGTCGCGCACCTGTTCGGCTGCCTCGGCGGGACTGTTGGCCACCTGGGCGAACAGGCCCGCACCATGGCCGCCCGGCACCGTGATGCCCGTTCCCGACGCCACCAGGCGAGGACCCTGATACTTGCCGGCATCGATAGCATCGCGCACGGCCAGATCGGCAAACAGCGGGTCGCCCGCGCCGCGCACCGTGGTCACGCCGCTTGCTAGCTGCTGCTGGGCACTGCCTTTGAGGATGCGGCGGACGATGGTGCGGCCCACGGGATTATCGAGCTTCTTCATCAGCGCGCCCGCATCGCCGGCCGAGACAGGCTTGCCCGAGCCGCACAGGTGCACGTGCATATTGATGAGACCGGGCATGAGATACGCACCACCCAGGTCGATAACCTCGGCACCCGCGGGCGCCTGCGCCACAGCACTCGGCCCCATCCATGTGATGACACCGCGCTCAACGGCCACGGCCATATCGGGTTGCGGCTCCATATGCTCCGAACCATCCAGAATGGTCGCATTGATAAACAACGTAGAACGATCGGCAGACGCCATATCGAGCTCCTCCCTCACGATTAACTTGAACATTTGTCCATTATTACCTAGCGCGGCGGAATTGCTGCGGACATATCGGTTAACGGAGCAAGAAGGAGATGCGGGGAACGAAATGCGTTGCAGTCCCACCCCAGCGACATCAGGAAAATGTCTAGATCTGTAACAGGTAGACCGGGTTTTAGCAGCCAGATGTTACAGATCGAGATCTTTCGGCACCGCGTCCAACCTTTGTCTCGATCTGTAACAGTTAGAGCGGTTTTTGGCCGTTAGATGTTACAGATTAAGATATTCTCCAGCCCTGTCGTCAAACATCTAAATCTGTAACAAGTAGACAGGTTTTCGGCCTCGAGATGTTACAGATTGAGATCTTTTAGCGGCAGCCAACCTTCTGTCTCGATCTGTAACAGCTACGAGGCCAAACGGCCCCTTGTTGTTACAGATCGAGACAAACTCGGCAGAAACAACCACATTCGCGTCAGTTGCACCCCTTAGCACCATACCACTGACGCTTCCATCCCTCAGCCAAATCGGCCCGCTGCGAAATACCCGCCAGCCTCATCTTTTCAGCCAGCTTCCCTGGGTTCTTGAGCTCATCAAACGTAAACCTCAGCACCTTATGTCCGAGCATCGTCAGATGAGACTCTCGCTGACGTTCTGCCACGAATGGGTCGACCGACTCCCGACCCTCGTCGTTCTGTAAGGCATACTTTCCCTTTCCATCGAGCTCGCCAATCACGCACGTCCCGTCCTCTAGCCTCCAGAAATAATCAACGCGAAACACTTGGCTCGAATCAAGCGGGTCACGAAACTCCACCTGCAACTCTGGCACCGGAAAACCGTATGCAATAAAGAACGCCCGGAACCGAGACTCGCCACCGTTTTCGGACAGCCCGTCCGCATGCGACGCAATCACCTGAGCTCTGCGATACCCGCGTCTGCCCTCGCAATCGGCCTGGAGCCGTTCGCAGAGGTCGTCGCGCGATATGCCCTTCGCCCGCAGCGCAGAATCGGCGATCGCCAGACCATACGAAAACGGCGCACGCAGCAGACAATCCTTCACCGTGCGCCAAAACGACGTCACCCGCACGCCATCAACACGCTCGAGCGTGCCCGCCATCTGCGGACGCAACAACCTGCAGCCGCTGCTCAACGTCACCGAGCAACCTGTCTTAACAAGATATCGTGGCCCAAGCAGATCATTCGGCACCTCCAAACCCCACAAAAGTGCCGCGTCATAACCCCAAAACGCCCAATCGGGATGAAACTCTGCAAGCCCTTTGATGGTACGCAGCGCTCGCTCCGCCGGTGTCAACGTATCCCAATCATGTTGAAAACAGAACAGATACGACTCGGGCTCCGCGATATCGTCGGTTCCGACATGGCGTCGCAGCCACATGAGCTCGGCATTGTCATGCGTTGCGAGCAGTGCACCTTGCTCGGTCGCCTCCGTGAGCCGCGCGAGCATCCTGCTCCGCGCCAACGTGTTGCGAGTCGTATGCTTGTGTTTGAAAACGGTATTAGACACTTCCATCACCACATCGGACAACTGGACCATCGTCACCGTTGCCGCCGCCGACAAACGTCTCGATCTGTAACAGGAAGACCAACTTTTGGCCGCTAGATGTTACAGATTGAGACATCCCCCCCAACCAGGTGCCAAACGTCTTGACCTGTAACAGGTAGACGTTCTCCAGGTCCCTAAACGTTACAGATCGAGACATAAAGACAGAGGGCAAGGCAGGCGACAGCTGCCCATCCCCTACTTCCACTCCTGCTCGTAGATGTTGAGCGACTTTACGTACCGCCCCCGGGCGCCCATGATGTCGCGGACCAGGCGCAAGAAGAAACTGATGCACGAGGTGTCAAAGCCATCCTGCAGGTCCTCCGGATGCACCGCACCCGGCCCATCGACTGCCGTGTCACTCAGGCGCGCGATGTCGTACAGATAGAGCTGTCCCGCCGTCAGCCAGACATCGTCGACGCAGGCGAGGCGCACCGCAATCGCTCCGTCGCTCCAATGCTCCTTTTGCACGATATGCGGGTCGTAGACATCAAAGCGACGGTCGGCGCGCGTGTCCTTCAGCGCGACCATACCAGTCGCAGGATCCTTGTCCAAAATGCCAAAGCGCGAGAAATACTGCGTGTCGCGTACCTGCTCGAGCCGCTTGAGCGCGGCAGGCGAAAGCGATGTCGGCGGCTCTTCAACATACAGCTCGAGCAGCGTCTTGCCATGGCGATAGGGGCGCTCGAAGAGCAGCCAATCGGTAAATGCCATGTTGTAGGCCATGATTTCGTTTTGCGAAGGCTCGGTGCAATAGCTGAGCCACGGGTCGACAATGATCTCGAACTGTTCGCGCGCCGGCTCCAAAAACTGGAACTTCCGCAGCATCCAAAAATGGGCCATGTCGGCAATATCGTTGCCGACGGCTTCGGCTAGCTGCGCTCGGTCTAAAACGTGGTCAGTCACGGCATCCTCCTCAAACTGATGAACCTCAATTTGAGCTTACGAGGAGGGTGGGCAGCCACTGTCAGCACGGACAAAATAGGCCTCCGGCTGCAAACCAACTGCCGACCAAACACTTGACGGGATGCTTGACCGAAAATGCGCACCGCAAAGAAACGGCAGGTAGATATAGACAGCTGACCCGCCATTTTGAGCCAGATGCCCGCTGCCACCACAGAAACAGCAGAGCACCACAGTCGCAAACGTCGACGAATGAATACTTGTACGTCGACAAATGACAAAGTCGCCCGCAAACCCGCAAGGAGTGTCCCCGAATGCCGGCACATAAGGAACGCCCCCAGCTGCCGGCACTTGGGGACGTTCCTTTTGGGCCGGCCGTTGGGGACAGCCCTTGACGATTCAGCTGTGGACAGCCGCCTTACAGCTCCAGCGCCGCGGCGGCTTCGGCAGCGCAGGCCAGGGCGTCGGCCATGGCGCTCACTACGAGCGAGCTGCCGTTGCGGGCGTCGCCGGCCACATACACCGGCGCGGCATCTGCGGCGACGCCGTCGACACGCGCCGCAAGATGCGAGCCCTCGGCGACCATCACAGGCAGCGGGCGGCCCGCCGTGGCAACAGGTACGCCGACAGCTTCGAACACGCTGCGCTCCGGACCCGTAAAGCCACAGGCGATGAGCACCAGCTGGGCCGGCACCTCGTGCTCGGAGCCCGCGATGCGTTCGGGCTTGCCGGCCGACCAATCCAGATCGACCACGCGCAGGCCCGCTGCCGCGCCCTTCTTGTCCAGCAGCACCTCGAGCGTATCCACGCCCCAGGCACGCATCTCGCCGCCCATGGCAGCGATAGCCTCCTGCTGGCCGTAATCGGTCTTCTTAACGTTGGGCCACTGCGGCCAGGGGTTGCTCGCTGCGCGCGCATCAGGCGCGGCCGGCAAAAACTCAAACTGGCGCACGCTGCGCGCGCCCTGGCGCACCGCGGTACCCACGCAGTCGTTGCCGGTATCGCCGCCGCCAATGACCACAACGTCCAGGCCGCGCGCGTTCACTGCGGGCTCGCCGCCATCGAGCACCGAGACGGTCGAAGCCGTCAGGTAGTCCACGGCATACACCACGCCGGGAGCGTCAATGTTCGCAGCCGAAAGCCCGCGCGGGGCACGGGCACCAGCTGCCACCACGACAGCGTCAAAACCATTGAGCTTGGCCGCCACCGCAGGGTTCGTAGCGTCAGTGCCCAGCTCAAAGACGATACCCAGCTCGCGCATGAGCGCCACGCGACGCTCGACCACAGACTTCTCGAGCTTCATGTTGGGAATGCCGTACATGAGCAGGCCGCCCGGGCGGACGTCACGCTCAAACACCGTCACGCGGGCACCGCGACGCGCAAGCTCCCATGCAGCCACCAGGCCAGCCGGGCCAGAACCAACCACGGCGACCGAGGGCGCGTCCTCCCCCGCCGGCTCAAAGCGACGCGGGCCACCGTTTGCCCATTCGTGGTCGCTGATTGCGCGCTCGTTATCGTGAATCGTCGTGGGCTGGCCGTCGACCGATCCCAAGTTGCACGCGGCCTCGCACAGCGCCGGGCACACACGGCTCGTAAACTCGGGCATGGGCGAGGTGAGCGACAGGCGCTCGGCAGCCTCGTCCCAACGGCCGCGGTACACCAGCTCATTCCACTCGGGAATCAGGTTGTGCAGCGGACAGCCGCTCGGGCGCGCCTTGCCAAAGCTCGCGCCCATCTGGCAAAACGCCACGCCGCACATCATGCAGCGGCTCGCCTGGGCACGGCGCGCGTCGTCATCGAGCTCCACGTACAGCGGGTCAAAATCATGGCTGCGCTCCTCCACGGGGCGAAGCTCGTGGGTCACGCGATCGATATCAAGAAAAGCACCGGGCTTACCCATGGCACTTACGCCTCCTTCTTGGTCGAAGCAACAGAGCTGGCAGCCACGGACGCAGCGTCCGCGGCACCGCCCGCGACATCAAAGCGAGCGACATCCGCGGCGCTCGCGCGACCGGTCACAATGTCAAACGCCAGCTCCTCTGCCTGCGCATGCGTCTTGCCGGCAGCCTCGCCCGCAGCGACAATCGCCAGCACGCGCTCGTACTCGGTCGGAATGACCTTCACAAAGTGCTTGCTCATCGTCTCAAAGCTGTAGAGCAGCTTAATGCCGCGCGGGCTCTGCGTCGCGTCCACGTGCTCCTGGATGAGTTCTCGAATCTGCGCCAGCTCGCCGGCCGTCGGGGCCTTGAGCTCAACGCTCTCGTGGTTCACACGGGCATCGAGCGTACCGTACTGGTCAAAGACATAGGCCACGCCACCCGTCATGCCGGCGGCGAAGTTCTGCCCGACCTCGCCCAGGATGAGCGCCAGACCGCCCGTCATGTACTCGCAGCCATGGTTGCCGCAGCCCTCGACTACCACGGTGGCGCCGGAGTTGCGCACGGCAAAACGCTGGCCGGCAAGACCGTTAATGAAGCCGCGGCCGCTCGTGGCGCCAAAGAACGCAACGTTGCCCACGATGATGTTCTCGTCGAACTTGTAGGTCGCATGCGGGTTGGGGCGCACCGACACCTCGCCACCCGAAAGGCCCTTGCCAAAGTAGTCGTTGGCGTCGCCGCACACGTTGAGCGTAATGCCGCGCGGCAGGAAGGCGCCAAAGCTCTGACCGGCCGAACCATCGCAATCGATGGTGATGGAGCCGGCGGGCAGGCCCTCGGGATGTGCCTTGGTCACCGCGTTGCCCAGGATGGTGCCCACGCAGCGGTTGACGTTGGCGATATCGGCGCGGAAGCGAATCGGACGCAGGTGCGCACGGGCATCGGCCGTATAGGGCACAAACAGCGTGGAGTCGAGCGTCTTGTCGAGCTCGCTGTCCGCGGCCATCTGCGGGAGGAAGTGGCGACCGTCGGCACCCGGGATATGGGCACCGAACTCGCAGGTCGCGCTCGCCAGCACGGGCGACAGATCGAGCAGGTTGGCCTTGCGGTTGCCCGGCACCTCGATCTGGCGCAGGCACTCGGGATGGCCGACCATCTCGTCGACGGTGCGGAAGCCCAGGGTCGCCATGACCTCGCGCAGCTGCTCGGCAACAAAGAGCATAAAGTGCTCAACGTGCTCGGGCTTACCGCGGAAGCCGTGACGCAGACGGCAGTTTTGCGTCGCGATGCCGGCCGGGCAGGTATCCTGCTGGCAGTCGCGCTGCATGAGGCAGCCCATGGAGATGAGCGGCATGGTTGCAAAGCCAAACTCCTCGGCGCCCAGCAAGCAGGCGACGGCAACATCGGTGCCGTCCATGAGCTTGCCGTCGGCCTCGAGCACCACGCGGGAGCGCAGGCCGTTTTGCAGCAACGTCTGCTGGGCCTCGGCAAGGCCGAGCTCCAACGGCAGACCGGCGTGCCAAATGGAATCGCGCGCCGCGGCACCCGAGCCGCCGTTATGGCCGCTGATCAAAATCTTGTCGGCGGCACCCTTGGCCACGCCGGTAGCAATGGTGCCGACGCCGGCCTCGCTGACCAGCTTGACCGACACGCGCGCGCCGGGGTTGGCGTTCTTAAGGTCAAAGATCAGCTCTGCCAGGTCCTCGATGGAGTAGATGTCGTGGTGCGGCGGAGGCGAGATCAGGCCGATGCCGGGCGTGGACTGACGGACCTCGGCGATCCAGGGGTAGACCTTCTTGCCGGGCAGGTGGCCGCCCTCGCCGGGCTTGGCGCCCTGGGCCATCTTAATCTGAATCTCAAAGGCGCTGCACAGGTAGCGGCTCGTCACGCCAAAGCGCGCGCTTGCCACCTGCTTGATCGCGGAGTTCTTGGAGTCGCCGTTGGCCAGCGGGGTCTCGCGACGCGGGTCCTCGCCGCCCTCGCCCGAGTTGGAACGGCCATGCAGGCGGTTCATGGCGATAGCCATGCACTCGTGCGCCTCTTTGCTGATGGAGCCGTACGACATGGCGCCGGTGTTAAAGCGGCGGACGATGTTGAGCGCGGGCTCCACCTCGTCGAGTGCCACCGGGGTGCGGCCGCCGGCATCAAAGTCCAGCAGGTCGCGCAGGCGCACGGCACGGCCGGTGCGGTGCAGGCGGGCGCTGTACTCCTTAAAGGTGTCGTAGCTGTCCTCACGGCAGGCGGTCCGCAGCAAGTAGACAGTCTGCGGATCGATGAGGTGATCCTCGCCGCCGAGCGGGCGCCACTTGGTCAGGCCCAGTGTGGGCAGCTGATCGGGAGCCGGACTCTTAAGGATGGCGAGCGCGGCGTCATAGCGCTCATTCTGCTCGCGCTCGACATCTTCGACGCCCATACCGCCCACACGGCTCACCGTGCCGGCGAAGTACGCGTTGACGAACTCCGGCGTAAAGCCCACGGCCTCGAAGATCTGCGCAGAGTGGTAGCTCTGCACCGTGGAGATGCCCATCTTGGACATGATGGAGACGATGCCCGCCGTCGCAGCCTTGTTGTAGTTGGCGATGCCCTGCTCGGCCGTCACGTCCAGGTCGCCGCGTGCAGCCAGATCTCGGATGCACGCATGTGCGTTGTACGGATAGATGCCACTCGCAGAGTAGCCCACCAGTGCCGCAAAGTCATGCGGGGACACGGCGTCGCCGCACTCCACCACGATGTCGGCAAAGGTACGCACGCCGGCGCGGATCAGGTGGTTGTGCACGCAGCCCACAGCGAGCAGCGACGGCACGGGCACCTCGCCCGCAGCGGCACGATCGCTCAACACCACGATGTTCACGCCGTCGCGGACCGCAGCCTCAACGTCCTCGGCAAGCTGCTTGAGCGCAGCCTGCAGTGCGCCCTCGCCGGCGTCGCGGCGGTAGACGGCACGGAAGCGGCGAGTCTTAAAGCCCACGCGGTCGATGGCGCAGATGCGGTCAAACTCTTCCTCGTTGAGCAACGGGCGCTCCAAGCGCACCAGCTGGCAGGCCGTGCGGGAATCCTCGAGCAGGTTGCCGTGGTTGCCCAGATAGAGCGTGGTCGAAGTCACCATATGCTCGCGAAGGGCATCGATCGGCGGGTTCGTGACCTGAGCGAATAGTTGATAGAAGTAGTCAAAGAACGAGCGCGTCTTCTTGGACAGGCAAGCCAGCGGCGCGTCGATGCCCATCGAGGCGAGCGGCGCCTTGCCCTGCTGGGCCATGGGACGCACGACCTCGTCAACGTCATCCCAGTGGTAGCCGAGCTTGGCCATACGCACGGCGACGGGTACCTCGGCGTCCTCGGCGGGCGTTGTCGCAACGGGCTCATCAAGCGCGTCAACGGTCAGCGTCTCCTCGGCAATCCAGTCGCGGTAAGGCTTTTCCTTGGCATAGCGGGCGCGCAGCTCGTCGTTGTAGATGACGCGGCCGCGGGCAAAATCGACCTCGAGCATCTGGCCCGGCCCCAGACAGCCGCTCGTCAGGATGTTCTCGGGGCTTACCTCGATGGTACCCACCTCGCTTGCCAGCATAAAGCGACCGTCGCGCGTCACATAGTAGCGGGCGGGACGCAGGCCGTTGCGGTCGAGAGCAGCACCCAGGGTACGGCCGTCGGTAAAGGCGATGGCGGCAGGGCCGTCCCACGGCTCCATGAGCATGGACTGGTAAGCGTCGTAGGCGCGGCGCTCCTCACTCAGGCTGTCGTTATGGTCCCACGGCTCGGGCAGCAACATGGACGCGGCACGCGTAAGCGGGCGACCGTTCATAACCAAAAACTCGAGCACGTTGTCCAGAATCGCGGAGTCGGAACCCTCGCGGTTGATGATGGGCATCACGCGCTCAAGATCATGCTGCAGCACGGGGCTGTACAGGTTGGGCTCGCGGGCGCGAATCCAGTTGACGTTGCCCTTGAGGGTGTTGATCTCGCCGTTGTGGATGATAAAACGGTTGGGGTGCGCACGCTCCCAGCTGGGCGTGGTGTTGGTGGAGTAGCGCGAGTGGACGAGCGCAACGGCCGTCTTGACAGCGGCGTCGTTGAGATCGATGAAGAAGCGGCGCATCTGCGTGGCGACGAGCATGCCCTTGTACACGATAGTGCGCGAGCTCATGGAGCAGACGTAGAAGATCTTGTCGCGCAGGGCAAACTCGGCATCGGCCTTCTTCTCGATAGTGCGACGGCACACGTACAGGCGGCGCTCGAAGGCGTCACCCGCCGGCGTATCGTCGGGGCGGCCCAGAAAGGCTTGCAGAATGGTGGGCATGCAGGCGCGTGCCGTCTCGCCCAGGTCGTGCGGGTCGACGGGCACCTCGCGCCAAAAGAGCAGCGGCACGCCGGCCTCGGCGCAGCCCTCCTCAAACACGCGACGGGCATCCTCTACGCCCTTGTCGTCCTGCGGAAAGAACAGCATGGCCACGCCATAGTCGCCCTCTGCCGGCAGAATCTGGCCGCACTTTTGAGCCTCTTTGCGAAAAAAGTGATGCGGAACCTGGAACAGGATACCGGCACCGTCGCCGGTGTTCTTCTCGAGTCCCGTGCCGCCGCGGTGCTCCAAGTTGACCAGAATGGACAGCGCGTCGTCCAGAATCTGGTGATGGCGCTCACCGTTGATATCGGCAAGTGCGCCGATGCCACATGCATCGTGGTCGAATTCGGGGCGATAAAGGCCCTGCTGTTGAGCGGAATCTGCCTGCATCGCGATCCTCCCCTAGATATTTAGACAGTCAGTTGAATAGGCATAGTAGGAGCATCAGGGCATCGTTGTGTTTCCCGCCCGTTTCGAAACAATCGCGTAACGCACACCTTACGAGTGGGCACCGCCGACCTCAAGGGCGGCAACAAGGCGCCCAAGTTCGGCTTGTAAGCTCACCGCTTCAAACATCTCAATCTGTAACAGGAGGAACCGATTTTGGCGCCTAGATGTTACAGATTGAGATTTTCTGCGGGACGGTTTTGGTTTGTCTCGATCTGTAACACGAAGGGTCGGTTTTGGCGGCAAACTGTTACAGATCGAGACATTTCGGCAGCCCCCTTTCACCATCCCATTCAAATACAACAATTTTGTTAGTCTTGGTTAACTTTTAAGCTTAAAACGGGTATCCTTTGCGGCGTCAAGCAAACGGCACGCACACCGTGCCAGATCAAGGAGGCCCCTATGGCGCACCAAGCAGACCAGCAGACGATGCAACTCGTCCTCATCCGTCACGGAGAGTCCGAGTGGAACAAGCTCAACCTGTTCACCGGCTGGACCGATGTTGAGCTCACCGACACGGGCCGCGAAGAAGCCGCAGCAGGCGGTCGAGCCCTCAAAGAAGCCGGTTTCGACTTTGACGTCTGCTACACTTCGCGCCTCAAGCGCGCGATCCACACCCTCAACATCGTGCTCGGCCAAATGGATCGCGAGTGGCTGCCCGTCATCAAATCCTGGAAGCTCAACGAGCGCCACTACGGAGCGTTGCAGGGTCTCAACAAGGCCGATGCCGCGGCGGAGCACGGCGACGAGCAGGTGCTCATCTGGCGCCGCTCCTTCGATATCTGCCCGCCGGCACTCGAGCCGAACGACGCGCGCGATCCCCACACCCAGGAGCAATACCGTGATGTCGCGCCCGATCAGCTGCCCTATACCGAATGCCTCAAGGACACGATCGCCCGCGCCTGGCCCTATTTCGAAGACGAGATTCGCCCCCAGATGCTCGCCGGCAAGCGCGTACTCATCGCCGCACACGGCAACTCCCTGCGCTCACTCGTCATGAAGCTCGAGCACCTCACGCCCGAGGAGATCCTCAAGGTCAACATCCCCACCGGCGTGCCGCTCGTCTACACCTTCGATACCGATTTCAATGTCCTCGACAAGCGCTACATCGGCGACCCGGCGACCATCGCCGCCAAGATCGACGCCGTGGCCAATCAGGGCAAAGCGCACAAGTAGCCCCAACCCAAATCCGACGCGTGGCGCCGCACGACCCAGATGCGACGTCACGCCGCCCATACGCAGGAGCGCACCATGCTCAACCATCTCAAACAACACTTTGGCTCCCGACGCACCGGTGGTCACGGAGGCCTAGACATTGCGCGGCATATCGGCCCCGGGCTGCTCGTGACCGTCGGCTTTATCGACCCGGGCAACTGGGCCTCCAATATGGCCGCGGGCTCGCAGTTTGGCTACGCGCTGCTGTGGATCGTCACGCTGTCCACGATTATGCTCATCGTGCTGCAGCACAACGCGGCGCACTTGGGCATCGCCACGGGCGCCTGCCTTGCCGAGGCCACGACCCGCTTTCTCCCCCGCATCGTGGGACGCGCGGTGCTCGGCAGCGCCTATCTCGCGACCATCGCCACCGCCATGGCCGAAGTCCTGGGCGGCGCGATTGCCCTTCAAATGCTCTTTGGGCTGCCCGTGCGTGCGGGCTGCGTCATCGTGGCGGCAGTATCGATGGCGATGCTCATGACGAACTCCTACAAGCGAGCCGAACGCTGGATCATCGCCTTCGTAGGCGTGGTAGGACTCTCGTTTTTGGCCGAGCTTGCACTAGTCAAGGTCGACTGGCCGCAAGCCGCCGCAAGCTGGATCACGCCCAGTATGCCCACTGGCTCTGCCGCGATTATCGTGAGTGTCCTGGGTGCGGTCGTTATGCCACACAACCTTTTTCTGCACTCCGAGGTCATCCAATCCATGCACTTCGAAGGCCAAGGCGAGCAGGTTATCGAAGAGCGTCTGCGCTACGAGCTCTTCGACACGCTCATTTCGATGGGCGTGGGCTGGGCAATCAACTCGGCCATGGTCATCCTGGCCGCAACGACCTTCTTTGCGCACGGCATGGTCGTAGACGACCTCGCCGTCGCAGCGGCCACGCTCTCCCCCATTCTGGGCCCGGCGAGCTCGACCATCTTTGCGGTAGCGCTGCTGTTCGCGGGACTATCGAGCAGCGTGACAGCGGGCATGGCGGCGGGGACCATCACTGCGGGCATGTTCGACGAGGAATACGATATCCACGACCGACATTCCTCGATCGGGGTGGCGGCCTGTTTCGTCGGCGCAGTGACGGCGTGCCTGGTCGTCCCAAATCCTTTTGAAGGTCTCATCTGGAGTCAGGCACTGCTGTCGCTTCAGCTACCGATTACGGTCTTTGTGCTCATACGGCTCACCAGTTCACCCCGCGTCATGGGCAAATACGCCAATTCGCGTCCACTCAACGCGCTGCTCGTAGGGATCGGTGCCATCGTGACGATTCTCGATGTCGTGTTGTTGACAGGGATGTAATGGGGCGGGGCACCTACTCAGGCAAACGTCTCGATCTGTAACATCTAGACCCGCTTTTGATGTCTAGATGTTACAGATCGAGATCATTCCGAGGGTCAGCTCCGTTTGTCTCAATCTGTAACAAGTGGGCCAAATTTCCACCGTTAGATGTTACAGATTGAGACAAAAGGTCGGCCGGACTCACAACAGACAGGATCGGCCAACAGCAACCGCGATCCCTTGGGGGCGGAGGAAAAGGGCCCCGGGCGAGAATTCGACCGAGGCCCTTGGACAGAGCTATGTTCGGCTTTCGCCGTGTGTCTGCGAGCTACTCCTCGACGAGCTCAAACTGATCGGGACCGACGCCGCAGACCGGGCACACGTAGTCCTCGGGCAGCTCGGGCGTGTCGACCTCAACCTCGTAGCCACAAACGATGCACACGAACTTATACGTCTTCTTCTCCTCAGCCATGATGTTCTCCTCTCGAACGCGACTGGTGATGTACTTCGCTTATTAGTATATGTTATCAATAATATAATGCAAGTATTTTTAGAACATTTCTAGCCTTGATACGAGGACGCCTTCGGAGGCGTCTTGCCCTTCAGGACCTTATGGTAGTAATCGTAGGTGAGCGGCGTCTCGTCGCTCAGGTGCTCGGCATCCTCGACCTCGCCGATAAACAGTAGATGCGTGCCCACATCCACAGTGTCGATCAAACGGCAGCTAAACAGGGCCGTCGCGTGCTCGGGCACATAGGGCATGCCCAGAGCCGTCTCGCGGGTCTCGTATTTGGCAAACTTGTCATAATCGCTGCTGGTGCGGAACCCAAAGTTACCGATGTAGAGCATGTCGGCGGTCTGATCGATCACGGTCAGCGCGAACGCTTTGGCCGATGCGATGACGCCCGAGGTGACGTTGTCCTTGTTCACGGCAACCGAAATGCGCGGCGGCATGGACGTCACCTGCACCGCAGTGTTGATGACGCAGCCGGCGCGCAGCCCGTCTGCCGCGGCGCTCACCACGTACAGACCGCTCGGCATGGTAAAGAACGCAGTTTTGTCCATAACGATCACTCCCCTAACCCGGGTTGGAACCTCATGGATGTATGTACCCACAAAAAAGGCGGCGCCCATAACGGATGCCGCCTTTGAGACATATGTGTCAGAACAGTAAGAAAGATGAGACGCCCGCAGTTGCGGTGAAATAGGGACTGAATAGCCCCTCAAACAGGCAAAACAGTCCGTATTCCACCGCAACTTATACAGAACGCCTAGCGATTGTGCTCCTTGAGGGCGCGGTCGATCTCGCGCTGGACATCGCGCTTGGCCATATCCTCGCGCTTGTCGTAAAGCTTCTTGCCGCGGCCTAGGCCCAGCAGCAGCTTTACGCGACCGTCGGTATTAAAGTAGAGCTCCAACGGAACCAGCGCATAACCACGGTTGCGAAGTTTGCCGTCAAGAAAGTCGATCTCCTTGCGGTGCAGCAGCAGACGGCGCCGACGGTCGGGATCGCGATTCCACACGCCACCATGGCTATAAGGGTGGATATGTAGGCCGACGAGCCAGCACTCCCCGCCACGAATCAGTGCAAAGGTATCGGTAATCTGGCACGCGCGCTCGCGAATCGACTTGACCTCGGTACCGCTCAGCTCAATACCGCACTCAAACGTCTCATCGATAAAGTACTCGTGATGTGCCGAGCGATTCTTGGAAATGAGCTTGCGCTCGCGCTTACTGGGCATCGCCGGCCTCCTTGGCGCCATCGGCGTTTGAGCCCGCAGCCTCGCGCTTTGCCTTGCGCTCGGCGTTAAGCTCGGCATCACTCTCGCGCACCAGCTTGATAATCGCCGCGCACGCCTCTTCGCCCACCAGGTCGCGGGCACGGACCGTCAGGCGCGTAGCCTCCTGCTTGTCGCCGTCGCTCGCAGCGTCGGTCGCGCACATGATCAGGCAGATGGCGATCTCGGCCGAAGGCGAGGTCGGCACGCCCTGCAGGGCGAGCTCACCCATCACATGGTCGTCACTCTCGTCCGCGGCATCCGGATAGGTGGTATGGATCTTGTTGAGCAGGCGCGTCGTATGCGCATCATTGGGCGCCAGGCGCAGCGCCAGACGCGCGCAGCCCACGGCAGCCGAAATGTTCTCGGTCTCGGGCTCCAAGAAGTACTGACCCAAGTTGGTGTAGGCGCGTGCGGCGCACTTACCGTCGCTCGCGCGCTCCAGCACCGAGAACGAGAGCGATGCCCACTCCTGCTTGTCCTCGAGCGCGCGGAACAGCTCGGCCAAGTCCAAGCGATAGTTGCAGTTCATGGGATCCCAACGCACGGCCTGCATCAGGGCATTCCGAGCACTCACATAATCCTGCTGGCGAATGTAGGCAAACGCCATGTCGGAGTACAGGCGGTCAAAGGGAACCTCGACCTGCACCAGCTCGCGCGGATCCTTCTCCACGCGGCGATAGGCCAGGCGCTCAAACTTGCTGTCGAAGCTAAAGTACTGGCGCTTCTCCTCCGTCTTGCACTCAGCGTCGATATACTCCTCGGCGAGCTCCACCAGACGCTCAAGCAGCGGCGTCGCCGTAGCCAGGTCGCCCTGCGCCAGATAGTTCTCGGCATACGTGATGTCTTCCAAGCTGATAGGCAGGTCCATGACAACTCCTCGGTCCGGGCGGCAGACTCAACGCGCGCCTTAAATATCGGTCAATACACAAAACCCGGGTCTCTTACGAGGCCCGGGCGTTCAATTTTGGTAGCCCGTACCAGATTCGAACTGGTGATCTCCGCCTTGAGAGGGCGGCGTCCTAAACCGCTAGACGAACGGGCCATATGTAGCAAATGCAATGGCTGGGATGGAGGGAGTCGAACCCCCATTGACGGAACCAGAATCCGCTGTCCTGCCATTAGACGACATCCCAATGACTGCATCGCTGCGCTCGGCTGTGCCTTTGCGCAAGAAAGAAATATACGGGAAGTCCGGCCGTGACGCAAGCCCCAATTTTGACTTTTTTGAAATTCAGTCAAATACGGCCAACACGTGAAGGACCTGTGAAGTCGACCGCTGCACACGAAGGGCAAAACGCCGCGAGCGGTAGCCGTCAACCGTTGGCAGATTCTACCGCGAAAACGATAGCACCAGGCAACACAATCGAAGTATCAATGATCACGTAGATATCGAGGCGCCATGGACGAAGAGCTTGATTACCTATGGGAGACCCTGGGCCTCGAGATCACTGCTGACCTTTGGCCCGAACGGGACAAAATCCATCCCACTCTGCGCCCCGCCATCACGGTGATGCAGGCAAAAAACCGCCGTGCATCCTTTTTGATCATGCGGATGTCATGGCACGCGGGACTCCCCGACCTTAAGCGAATCCAGGCAAGCCTCGTCGAGCTGTCCGGTATGCCGACTGTCATATCCGAGGCGCACCTGGAGCAGCGACAGCGCGAGCGACTGCAACAGCAGCGGATTCCCTTTATCTGCCCCGGTGTTCAGGCATATCTGCCCTTTATGGACGAGGAGTACTGGAGCGGCAAGCCCAACAAGCACGTAAAGGTCTACGATCCGCACGAATGGGCACAGCTCGAGGATTGAGCCGAGCGAGCCCGCCGATGGAAAACACGTCCCACCCTGAGCACTCAAAACGGGTCGCACTTTCCGCAGCCGCTACAGCAACGCCTCGACCCAAGCCGATTCCCTAAAGCCGGGAATCGCAAAGTCGTCGCCCACCAACAGCGGACGCTTAACCAGCATGCCGTCGGTCGCCAACAGCTCGTAGCACTCCCGATCCGTCATGCCCGCATCTAGACGCGCCTTCAGGCCCAGCTCTCGATATTTCATGCCCGACGAATTAAAGAAGCGCCGCACCGGCAGTCCCGAACGAGCAATCCAGGTCGCAAGCTCATCAGCCGTGGGATTGTCCAAAACGATATCGCGGTCGATATACTCTACCCCGTGTTCGTCCAGCCATGCCTTGGCCTTCTTACAGGTCGAGCACTTGGGATATTCAACAAACAGTACGGTCATGGGAATCCTCCGAATATAGATCGGCCAACGCAGGCACACGCCACACGAGACGCCTTCGTATGATGGGCCAATTGTAGCCCACGGGTCACACGCTAAACGAACCGTACCCCGAATCCGCGTTTGATGAACGGCAGCAGCTCCATTGCCTCGGGCGTGATATGGCCCGCAACGTTCATGCGCTCGTCACCGGGAAGATCGACCCGCGCAATCTCAAGCTCGCCTTCGTAGCGCCCATAGCCGCTATTGCTCACAGCGATCGACCCCGTCTTTCGTGACAGGCCGGCACCGGCATCCATCGGCACGGAATCCGGCTTAAGCGTCGTACGCGACTCCTGAGACCTAAAGATGAGGGTGCTCGAATCGGGTCGGTCGTGATGAATCTGCCCACGTACATAGGCATAACCGGGCTCAAGCTCGCATTGCAGGTCCACGTATCCGGCGGAAACATGAGCAAACTGCGTCCAGCCCGCATCGGAAAGATCGGGGTCGCCGGCCAACACAATGTCGCAATCGGCGCCATGTGCAAGCTCAAGCATATTGAGAGCAACCTTTGACGCGCGACCGCGCTGTGCCTCGACCGTCGGCAGTCCCTCGAATACCGGCCCGCGAACGTTGGCATCACCCGGCACAAAAGCCATGATTTCGAATCCAAGCGCCGCAAGACGAAGATTCACCCGAGCAATGTCCTCCAGAGCTAAACCGGTATAAGGCTTGGGGTAAAAATTGTGACAGGCGGCAAAACGAGTCACATCGGCACCGGCCTCACACCACGATGCGATTTCATCAGAACTCACCGTCGATGCATTGACCACAATGCGAAATACACCGGACAGCTCCGCGACCCGCTGGGCGCTAAAGCCATAGTCCAAACGAAGGTATTCCAACCCCAGATCGCGCAGGTCCTCGATGCGCTCAAGCCCGAGCAAATCGCACGTGCGCGGCCCCACATCGGCGATGAGCGCAATGCCGCGGGCGGAAAGCAGCGACAGCACATGACGGACCTTATCGGCATACGCCGCCCCCCCATCCTCGGGAATATGCAGCGAGGTGAACGCATAGCGCGCACCCGCCGCGGCACCATGCTCAATCGTCCGCTCAATATCCTGCAGAGGGCTGGAAAGATAAATCGAAATACCCGTTTTCACGCTTCAACACTCCTTTAAAAAAGGCCGGCGGAGCAGTTAGCCCCGCCGGCACAACCATAGCATCAAGAAATCTGCCGCGCGCCGCGAGCCCTGAGCAACACGGCTCGCGATATCAAACTACTCGCCAAAGAACTCGTTGATCTTCTGCTCGTCGACGCCAAAGAACCACGTCAGGACAAAGCCGGCGGCATAGGCAAGCAGCATAGCGGCAACGTAGCCGAGCTGCTGACCAGGAACGACGATCAGCAGGCCAAACAGACCGGAAACGCCCTGAGAAACCGTGCCGATGTGAAGCAGCGCCGCGAGCGCGCCGCCAAATCCGGCACCCAGGCAGGCCGTTACAAACGGACGAACGAGCGGCAGCGTAACGGCATACATCAGAGGCTCGCCCACACCGAGGATTCCAACGGGAATGGACTCTGCGACGTACTTCTTGAGCTTGGCGTTCTTGGTCTTAAAGTACAGCGCCAAACCGGCACCGACCTGGCCGCCGCCAGCCATCATAAGGATGGGGAGCAGGTAATTGATGCCCTTGGTAGCGCCGTCGGGATCGTTGAGCATAGCATGGATCGGCGTGAGCGCCTGATGCAGGCCGACGGAAACCAGCGGCAAGAAGCCTGCCGACAGGATATAGCCGCCCAGGACGCCCAGCTTCTCGAAAATAAAGGTCAAAACGCTAAAGATCGCCGTCGTCAGCCATGCGCCAACCGGCTGGATGACGAGCATCAGAGCAAAGGCGCCGATGATGAGCACCAGCAGCGGGGACAAGAACGTGTCGAGTGCGTTGGGCATAACCTTGCGAATCTGACGCTCCATCCAGGCAAAAAATGCGCCAGCGATAAGAGCCGCGATCATGCCGCCCGCTGCGGGGTTGTACTGCGCATTGGTGAGCGGCAGCAGAATGGCAGCGGCAGGATCAGCCGCACCAGGCGCAAGCAGGGGCATGGCACTGTTGGCGATACACATCATGCCGGCGATGCCGCCCAGCGCAGCGGAGCCGCCAAACTCACGTGCCGCGTTATAGCCCACCAAGATGGGCAGATAGGCAAACAGGGCCCAGCCCATGGAGCGAATGCCCTGGTACCACCACTCGCCTGCAAGCGCGCCTGCCGTCGAGACGTTAATGACGTTGCAGATACCGTTGATGAGGCCAGCCGCAATGATGCCGGGAAGCAGGGCGACGAAGACATTGGAAATCTTCTTGAGGAAGGCCTGAACCGGCTTGGACTCGTACTTTGCCTTCTGCGCGGCCTTGTTTGTGGCCGCAGCGTCAACCACGCTCTCGTCGGCAACGCCTTTCGCAAGGCCGGTGAGCTTGGAGAACTCCTCGAGCACCTTATTCACCTTGCCCGGCCCCAGCACGATCTGCATCGTGTCGTCCTCGACCAGGCCCATCACGCCGTCGAGTGCCTTAATACCCTCCGTGTCGACGCTGCCCGTGTCTTTGACGGTCACGCGCAGGCGCGTCATGCACGCCGCGTTTGCGAGCACGTTGTCTTTACCGCCCAAAAGGTCCAGCAGCTTTTGAGCCAGTTCTTTGTTCGTCATAACTCCTCCTTGTATTGGGTATCTCGTCTGGATGTCATATCAGCTCACGCCGCGCACCTATTGGGCATCGGCATTGCTCTTCTCATGGCCACTCACCGCAGCACGGACATGGCCGCGCGCCCGCTCAAGAGCCACCGCAGCCTGCTCGGCATCGCAGCCCAGCAGCACCGAGACAATAGCGGTTTTAACGTGGCCGCCGGCATCTGCAAGTGCCCGAACAGCGCGCTCGCGTGTGCAGCCGGTTGCTTCCATCACGATGTTCTGGCCGCGCACCACCAGCTTTTCGTTCGTTTGCTGCACATCGACCATCAGGTTTTGGTATACCTTGCCGATCTTGACCATGGCACCGGTCGAAATCATATTGAGAATGAGCTTTTGGACCGTTCCCGCCTTGAGCCTCGTTGAGCCGGTAAGCACCTCGGGGCCGGGCACGGGCTCTATGGCAAGATCTGCGTCCTCCCCGATCCTCGACCCCTGGTTGCAGGCGATAGCAATGGTCTTGCACCCGGTTGCCTTGGCGTACGCGAGGCCGCCCACCACATAGGGGGTACGACCGCTTGCCGCCAAACCAACGACGAGATCCTTGGAGGAGAGCCCATGTTCCCGCAGGTCGCTCGCGCCAAGCTCCTCGCTATCCTCGGCACCTTCGACAGCCTTGATAAACGCCCTCTCGCCTCCGGCAATGAGTCCGACAATCAGATCGGGCGATACGCCAAACGTGGGTGGGCACTCCGACGCGTCGAGCACGCCCAAACGACCGCTCGTGCCCGCGCCCATATAAAAGACGCGTCCGCCGCGCTCGAGCGCCTCGGCAGCCCAGTCGATTGCCGTGGCAACCCGGGGCAACACTTTCGTGACCGATTGGACGGCGCGAAGATCCTCATCGTTCATCGTCGTGACGATTTGCAGCGATGTCATCGTGTCGAGGTCCATTGACTTTTGATTTCGCTGTTCTGTCGTGAATTTTGTTAAATCGAGCATTTTGTTCACCTCATCTTTCCTGTTTCTCGATGTAGTTTTGCTTGATGAGATGCGTCGCCCGTTCGTAATCGCTCGCAACGTAAGCAGCGTAGAGGGCATCGACAACCATAAGCTGAGCCATACGCGAGGCCATGGCACCGCTGCGGACCAAGGGCTCGCTTGCAGCAACGCCGAGCACGGCATCGGCCATGGTGGCAAGCTTGGACGATCCATCTACTTTGGTCACGGCCACAACGGGACAGTTGTGGCGTTGGGCCTCGGCGGTGCAGTCCAGTACTTCTTGCGTTAAGCCCGAGTAGCTAAAAGCAATGCCGATATCGCCTTCGTGCATGTTCTTGGCGCACAAGAGTTGGTCGTGCCAGTCATCGTACAGATGGCATTCCTTGTCGACACGCATGAGCTTTTGTGCCAGATCGTGTGCAACCAAGCGAGAAGCACCAATACCGAACAGATTGACCATGCGCGCCTGCTTAAGATAGGCTGCACATCGTTCCAAAACGGTGTAATCGAGTGTTCGCGCCGTCGCCTCGATCGTGCGCACGTTGCTTTTCATCACCTTCCCCACGATACGTTCGACGCTGTCATCCACGGAGATGTCCTCGAGGGCCACGTCTTTCTTGTCACCCAAGAGCGCCAGCTCGGCAATCAGTTCGCGCTGGAACTCCTTGTAGCCCGCAAAACCCAAGCGCTTGCAAAAGCGCAAAATGCTCGAGGGCGAGGAGAACGTGGCATCGGCAAGACCGCGGACGGACAGCCCGACCACCTCATGCGGATGAGCACTCACGTATGCGATGACATTGCGCTCCGCCGGACTTGCGCTGAGCTCACGCTCGCGAAGCCTTAAAAGCAATCCGTTTGCCATCTCAAACACCTCCGTTGAGAAGAATTAAAGACCAACGAACGATTCGTACCGGATATAAACAGCTTTTACGGTACATTGTGCCGCATCATGGCGCACAAAGGGCGGGCATTCTACCACTCGCCCCTCAAATCCGACCGCTCGGAAATACGCGCGACACAAAATGATTCATCAAGGTCGCATTATTCGTAACAGGGTTGTTAACAGCGTCTCGCGTGGGCGCCAATGGGACAGGTTATGCGCTTATCCAAGCACACCGCCGCCAACGAGGCAAACAGCCCAACAAAGAAGAACTCTACGGTATGGGCGACACGACGGATGTTGGTGCCCATCCATATGCGAACGGGGGCAAGCGGGTCGGGATAGGCGGCGGTAGTCGCTGAGCCCGCATCCCCGGCACCCCTACTCCGTCTCGCGCATCCAGCGATCGAAGGTCCCCACGCACACACCTAGGCGCTTTGCCGCCTGACTCCGGGTAATATTGCCCGCCTCATAGATATCGCGCACTCGTTCAAATTGCGGAGGGCACGGCTTGCGGGGTCGACCAAAACGCACGCCGCGTGCCCGCGCCGCCGCGATTCCCTCCGCCTGACGACGGTGGATGTTCTCTCGTTCCACCTGCGCTACGTAACTCAACAGCTGCAAAACGATATCGGCGATCAGCGTGCTGGTCACATCCGATCCGCCGCAATCTCTCGCACGCGTATCGAGCAACGGCATATCCAGCACAACGATGGCCGCACCAAGTTCCTTGGTTATACGACGCCATTCCTCGAGTATCTCGCTGTAGTTTCGACCCAGCCGATCGATGGAAAGCACCACCAACACGTCACCGGAAGCCAAGACATGAAGCAGTTCCCGATACCGAGGGCGATCAAAGTCCTTACCGCTCGCATGGTCGGCAAAGATGTTCGCCGGTTCCACGCCATAGGCACCCAGCGCATCCAGCTGCCGATTCAGATTTTGATCACGCGAGCTCACCCGCGCATACCCGTACACCGTTGCCACAACATCCCCGCTCTCTCGTAAACCCGCCAAATAGGGACAGGTTTGTTTTGGTAGGTCCTATCTCCCAAAAGCATATGAAGAAGAGGCCGAGCTCATGGCAGGGTAATCAAGAGACACGCAAAGAGGGCGGCCCCGAAAGACCGCCCTCTACGCTCTGCCGATACTCACTCCGTGCCGGTTAATGAATGAGCTTAAAGTCCAAATGTCCGCGAGTCGTGTTGACGCGCGAGACCTCGATGATCACGCGCTGCCCCAACTCAAAACGACGCCCCGTGTCGGCACCCGTCAACGTGAGCGCGTCCTCGTCAAACTCAAACCACTCGTTACCCAAACTCTTAATGGAAACCAGTCCCTCGACCTGCGTTAGATCAAGGCGCACAAATAGCCCCATGCTGCTGACCCATGAGACCGTTCCGGCATAGCGCTCGCCCAGGCGATCCTCGTAGTACTGCGCAATCTTGATTTTTTGCGTCGCATGGCTGGCAGCGTCGGCCGCACGCTCGGCATCGCTGCACGCGCGGCAGATTTGCGGCAGGATGCGCGGAAGCGACTCTCGGCCTTTTCCGATCAGCCTCGGCGTACGCACCAAGGCGTCTTTTCCACCCAGCTGCTCGTATGCCAGCTGCAGCTTGAGTACGCGATGCACCACCAGATCGGGATAACGGCGAATGGGGCTTGTAAAGTGGCAGTAGCACGGCGCGGCGAGCGCAAAGTGGCCCTCGTTGCGAGGCTTATACAACGCACGCTGCATACTGCGCAAAAGGAGCGTGTTGACGAGTGGCGCGTTAGCCGTGCCGGCAGCAGCGTCAACCGTCGCCTGCAACTCGTCTGGACTTCCCAGGGTAATGCCCGCCGCACGGCGATCATCGATGATACCGAGCTGCGCCAGCGCCGCAGCAGCACCGTGCAGACTGTCGGGGCTGGGGTCATCGTGCACGCGATAGCACGCCTCGATATCGCGGTCGGCCAGCCACTCGGCGACGCACTCGTTAGCCAGCAGCATTGCCTCCTCGATAAGCGAGGTTGCGCAGGAGCGCTCGCGTGCCACAATCTGCACGGGCACGCCGTCCTCATCCAGCAGCGCGCGAATCTCGGCCGTATCAAAGTCGACCGAACCGCGTGCGCGACGTATGCGACGCCGAAGCTCCGCGAGTTCGTTTGCGGCGACCAGGAAATCGGCCAGGTCAACGTTACAGCTGTGAGCAGTGTCCTCGCACGCAAGCCCGCGCTCGAGCGCTTTTTCGCGCGAGGCTTCGGCCGCAGCGACATCCTCCGCAGCGCCCTCCAACACGGAATACTCAACTGCGCCGGCACGCACCAGCAGCGCCTCGGCACCGTCATAGTCCATACGCACACGCGAGCGAATCACACTGGGATAGGGGTCATAATGGCGCACACGGCCCTGCGCGTCGAGCTCGATGTCGACGGTAAACGCCAAGCGGTCCTCGTCAGGACGCAGCGAGCACAAATCGTTCGACAAGCGTTCGGGCAGCATGGGGAGCACGCGATCGGCAAGGTACACCGACGTCGTGCGATGGCGGGCCTCCAGGTCGATATGCCCATCCCAGGCAACATAGTGCGAAACATCGGCAATATGTACGCCCAGCTTATAGCCGCCCTCGGGCGTGCGCTCGAGCGAGATGGCATCGTCAAAGTCGCGCGCATCGACCGGGTCGATGGTGATGACAAAGCGATCGCGCAGGTCACGACGAAGCGGGTCTTTAAGCGCTGCAGCCACATCGAGCGAAAGCGCCTCTGCCTCTGCCAGAGCCGCTTCGGGATAGCTGTCGGTATAGCCATAGCGCGCCATAACATATTGGACGCCCAGATCGGGCGCATCGTCGCCGCCGATACGGCGCTCAAGAGTCACCGTGCCCGACTCCAAGCGCGTCGGGTAGGCCAGAATGCGTGCGACGACGACATCGCCAGGATGCACGCCCAGGCGCTCCGCCGAAGTGTCCTCGGGCAAAATAAAGAAATCGGCTTTGAGACGCGAATCGAGCGGCTCGATCACGCCAAGCGGGCCGGCCGTCTGATACGTACCCACCACGCTGATGGCGGCGCGCTCGATGACGCCCTCGATCACGGCACGACGATCGCCGCGCGGTCCCGCCTTGATGCTTACGGCCACGGTATCGCCGTCCATAATCTCACGCTTACCGCGACCCATGACCTTGTAATCGCCGTTGTCGGTCACGACATAAGCGCTGTGCTCATGGAGCTGAACGCGGCCAGTCATGCTCGGGCGACGCTCGCTGCGCACCGGCCCGCGTTTATTGCGTGCGCTACGCTTATGTTTGTTATTGCGCCCCATGGCGCCTCCTTACTATCGATAGCCGTTTACACCCCAAGAGTCTACCCAAATGATCCCTAGGGGACGGCAGGATTGCGGATCACTCGAATCGACCGACCCCCTAAGTGATCCGTTTTCCTCCGTCCCCTAGGGATCAAAAAACGGGCCGCCCCTGGAAAGGGACGACCCGTTGCAGACGGCATATCCGCAGCGCTTACACGCGCAGATAACGGCGCATGGCGATGGCAGAGCCAAAGAGGCCGATGATCACGCCGACAAGAATCAGTGCGGCGTAGGTCACCAGATAGTACTGCATCGGCAGCGTAAACGACATCCAGCCAACACTCTCTTGCAGGCGCGGAACCAGCAGGTTGCGCAGCAACTCCAAAACACCGATGGAAAGCAGCGAGCCCAGAATGGCCTGCAGCACGCCCTCGGTAATGAACGGCCCGCGAATGAAGCCGTTGCTGGCGCCCACCAGGCGCATAATCGCAATCTCGCGACGACGCGCCGTAATGGACAGGCGAATCGTGTTGTTGATAAAGATGAACGCGATAAAGGTCAGCAGACCGACGAGCACCACGGCGGCGATACGGATGTAGTTGGTTACCTGGAACAGGCGGCTCACTTCCTCCTGGCCATACAGCACGCTCGCGTTGACGTCGCCGTCGTCCGCGATCTTTTGGAAGTCGGCGTTCTTCTTGAGCTTCTTGGCCGTGCTCTCGACCTGAGACGGATCGTCCATCTCAATCGCAAACGAGGCGGGCAGCGGGTTCTGGCCGTCGAGCGCACTCATGGTGGCGTCGGCGTTGCCCGACATCTTGCTCGTGTACTCGGCCAGCGCGTCGTCCTTATCCTTATAGGTCACGGACTTGACGTTGCTCCACGTCTTGAGCTCGGCCTCAAAGGCCTGGACGTCTGCCTGATCGGCGTCATCGCTAATAAAGGCATTGATGACAACCTGATCCTCGACGGTACCGATCACGGAGTTCAGCATCGCGGAACCCATAATGAACAGGCCGATGATAAACAGCGAAAGGAAGATCGTGATGACGGCGCCGAGCGAGGTGGTCCAGTTACGGAAGAAGTGGCTGATAGCCTCTTTGAGCGAATAGCCCACGTTAGTTGGTGCCATAGTTGCCGTAACCTCCCCTCTCCTGGTCGCGGATTACGCGGCCGCCCTCGAGGGCGATCACGCGACGGTGCATGCTATCGACCATCTCGCGGTCGTGCGTGGCGACGATCACGGTGGTGCCGGTACGGTTAATGCGCTCGAGCAGCTTCATGATGCCCAGCGAAATCGCGGGGTCGAGGTTGCCCGTGGGCTCGTCGCAGATAAGCAGCGGCGGACGGTTGACCATAGCGCGGGCAACGGCGACGCGCTGCTGCTCGCCACCGGACAGCTGATCGGGCAGAGAGTCCATCTGATCGGCCAAACCGACCAGGCGAAGCACCTCGGGCACCTGGCTGCGAATGACGCCCTTGGGCTTGCCGATGCACTGCAGGGCAAACGCCACGTTTTCATAGGCGGTCTTCTGCGGCAGGAGCTTAAAGTCCTGGAACACGGCACCGATCTGGCGACGCAAAAACGGAACCTTGCGGTTCTTGATCTTCATAAGGTCCTGGCCGGCGACCAAAATGCGGCCGCTCGTCGGCTTGACGTCGCGGTTGAGCGTCGACAGCAGCGTGGTCTTACCCGAGCCGGAGTGACCGACCAAGAAGACAAACTCGCCAGGATAGATCTCGATGTTGATGTCGTCGAGCGCGGGCTTGTTGGGCTGTGCCGGGTAGATCTTGGTGACGTGCTCCATGAGGATGACGGGCTCGACACCGGCCTGCTTGGCCATCTTCTTGCGGCTGGCCTGCGGATCGATGGGCGCAAACACCGACGTAAAGTCGGGGTTGTTGAGCGCATTGTCGAGGCTTGCGACCTCGGCGGCCTGATCGCTCTCGACTACGGGAGCCGCGGGCTGCGTAGGATCGGGAATACCGGCAAAAAGGCCGGACTGCGCAGGCTGTGGCGCCGGAGTCGCAGGAGCCATGGGATCGGGAATACCGGCCATGACAGGCTGCGGCGCGACAGTGTCCGCCTGGGGCTGATCCACGCGAGCGGTCACCTTCTGCACGGGCTCAAAACCCGCGGCCTCGGAAAGCTCGACATCATTGGTGGGATTGTAGGCAAAGGGATCTGATGCCGGCTGTGCCTGATCTGCCGGCTGTGCGGGGATCGGGCTAAACAGCTGATCCTCTGAATCCGGGGTGGCGAAACGAGTGCCCGCGGCGCCTGGCTGCGTCTTGGGGGCGTCATCGCCCGCACCGGAGGTACGGAAGTGGTTACCCACTGGTGCTCCTTATCGTCGTACGTTTAAACTACATGAGCGCTTTGTATTTTAGCAGCATTAACTTCGCTGCACATAAGAAGCATGGCGGGGTTTTGGTCTCACCGGCCGCGCACAGGGTTACCTCCCAAATCGTCCTCGGACATGTCGGAGTCCCCGCTGTGCGCTTCGCGCTGCGGGGACTCCTCCGTCCTGCGGAAAGATTTGGGAGGTAACCCTGTGCGTGGCCTGCGGCTACTAAGGAGTCGCCGCGTTTCTATTAGGTGCAGCAAATGCATGCTTGGGAGGGTCTGAATTGCACTTTGTTGGGATGGGCCCGCTTCCCGGAGGAAGCTCTTGCTTGAAATGGGCTTGATTTGATTGTTGCGCAACTTGGATTTGGATTGTCGATTTACAGTGGCCTCGATAGGAACATCTATGGTTGTGGGGGCCAGTATGAATTGTCCTTATTGTGGAGCTGAGTTGCGCGATGGCGTGAGGTACTGCACAGCGTGCGGGGCTGCCGTCAATGGCATCTCTGCTGATTCTGAGCTTCGGGTAAAGCCTCGGAACCACGTTGCGATCATCCTTACCTGCATGCTGGTAATTGGCATTGTCGGCGGTAGCTGTATGGGCCTTCATCTGCGGCAGGTGTTGTCGCACTTCGTATCCGCCCATTCGGAGCACGCCATTGTGCTGGATGTCGCGGCTGCGGGCTGGGACACCGATAACGGGGCATCGCGCGTTCCGATACACATTACGGGCAAGACCATCGACGGAATAACGGTCGACAGAATTGAGTTCGTCGCCTCCGATGGCTCTGGCATCAATCTCATACAAGGTGTCTACACGCTCGAGGCAGCAGGTTCCCCTATCGCTGCGGATGGCACGATCTATCAAATTCCATGCACGAGTGCCACACTCGTCCTCGATGATGCCTTTGCCATGGGTGAAACGATCGATCTGGCCGAGCTTGCAGAACAGGATTCAATTCTCACCTTCTGCCCCATTGATGCCGCCGATGTGACCAATGACGAAATCTATGATGCCGCTTTGCTCGCCATGACATACCGAGGCAGCGATGCCCCCGATGTCGTTGCACTGTGCCAAGCCGCAATCAATCGTCGCGACGGAGCCAGCACAAGCGGGAACGCTTTCGAAAGTTGCAGTGAAATGCGGATTAATTGAGCTTTTAGGCTGACAAAACAGTCATTATTTCACCGCAACTGAAACAGGGGCGCCCTCCAAGAGAGCGCCCCTGCCGGGTTTCCATAGTACTGGCGAAGCAGTCCTTGAGATCCGCCTTGCCTTATGCCAAGAACTCCTTGGTGGTCGCCACGATGTTGGCGGCGTCCAGGCCGTACTTGTGCAGGAGCTCGGCGCCCGGGCCGGACTCGCCGAACGTGTCGTTGACGCCGATCTTCTTGAGCGGCGTCGGGCACTGCTCGCACAGGACGTCGGCAACGGCGCTGCCCAGGCCACCGATCACGGAGTGCTCCTCGACGGTCACGACGTGACCGGTCTTGGTGGCGCTCTTGACGATCAGGTCGGCGTCGATGGGCTTGATGGTGTGCATGTTGATGACCTCGGCGTCGATACCCTCGGCAGCGAGCTGCTCGGCGGCCTCGAGGGCCTCGCCGACCATCAGACCGCAGGCGATGATGGTAACGTCGGCGCCCTCGCGCATGACGATGCCGCGGCCCAGCTCAAACTTGTAGGTCTCGGGGTCGTTGATGACCGGCGAAGCCAGACGGGCAAAGCGCATGTACACGGGGCCGTCGCACTCGTAGGCGGCGCGCGTCACGGCGCGGGCCTCGACGTCGTCGGCGGGAACGATGACGGTCATGCCGGGAATAACGCGCATAAGGGCGATATCCTCGCAGCACTGATGCGTGGCGCCATCCTCGCCCACCGAAATACCGGCGTGCGTGGCGCCGATCTTGACGTTGAGGTGCGGATAGCCGATGGAATTGCGGACCTGCTCAAAGGCGCGGCCAGCGGCGAACATGGCAAAGGTGCTCGCGAAGGCGACGCGACCGGTGGTTGCGATGCCAGCGGCAACACCCATCAGGTTGCTCTCGGCAATGCCCACATCAAAGAAACGATCGGGGCAGGCGGCCTTAAACTTACCGGTCTGCGTGGCGGCGGCCAGGTCGGCGTCGAGGACCACAAAGTCATCGTGCTCGTTGGCGAGCTCGACGAGGGCCTCGCCGTAGCTTGCGCGCGTGGCGATTTTCTTGACGTCTGCCATCCTAGAGCTCCTCTCCGGCGGCCGTGAGCTCTGCCATGGCCTGCTCAAACTGTTCATCGTTGGGGGCCTTACCGTGCCAACCCACCTGGTTCTCCATAAAGGAGACGCCCTTGCCCTTCATGGTCTCGGCGATAATGGCGGTCGGCTGCCCCTTGGTAGCGCGGGCCTCGGCAAAGGCGGCGCGGATCTGGTCGAAGTCGTTGCCGTCGGCAAGCTCCACCACGTGGAACTTAAAGGCGCGGAACTTGTCGGCGAGCGGCATGGGGTCGTTGACCTCCTCAACGGGGCCATCGATCTGCAGGCCGTTGTGGTCGACGATCACGCAGAGGTTGTCGAGCTGCTGGTTGCCGGCAAACATGGCGGCCTCCCAGACCTGGCCTTCCTCGCTCTCGCCATCGCCCAGCAGGGCGTACGTGCGGTAAGTATCGCCCCAGTGCTTGGCGGCAACGGCCATGCCCACGGCAGCGGAGATGCCCTGGCCGAGCGAGCCGGTGGACATGTCGACGCCCGGGGTGTCGTTCATGTTGGGGTGACCCTGCAGGTGGCTGCCGATATGGCGCAGCGTCTCGAGGTCCTCCTTGGGGAAGAACCCGCGCTCGGCGAGTACGGCGTACAGGCCCGGAGCGCAATGGCCCTTGGAGAGCACAAAGCGGTCGCGATCGGCCTTGCGGGGATCGGCCGGGTCGACGTTCATTTCCTCAAAGTACAGATAGGTCATGATGTCGGCGGCGCCGAGCGAACCGCCCGGATGGCCGGACTTGGCAGCGTGCACGCCGGTGACGATGCCCTTCCTTACCTCGTTGGCAACCTTTTTGAGCTCTTCGTCGCTCATTGTGCCTTCCTTTCATCCTCATTAGGCAAAATGCGCACGGCACAGAAGGTAACCCCAACACAGCCGCAATGCACGTACGTCATTCATTATGCTGGAAACTGATGGCTTTACCAGAGTTTTTATCATTATTTGAACAATTTGGCAGGCAGAACCGCTGATGAAACGGTTTATCAATGTGAACGTCTTTTGGATGGAACGCAGTCGGCCCTACGCGTTAATGTCCTTGAATCCCTCACCGAAGGCTTCCGTAACGTCGGCGACCGTCACAATGGCATGAGGATCGCGCTCGCGCACGATCGTTTTAAGGGTGTTGAGCTCTCGACGGCTAACGATCACCATGATCACCGGCTTCTCGACGCCCGAATACATACCGGTCGCCTTTAATTTGGTGCAGCCGCGTCCCAGACCATACATGATGTCGGCCGCGATATCGGGGAAGTTATCCGAGATGATGAGTACCATACGACGCTTATTGCCGCCATCGACCACGGCATCGATCACATAGCCGCTAATCACCATCGAAAGTCCTGCGTACAGAGCATTTTCGAGGGAGAAGACAGGAGCCGATGCCGCACATACGGCAACGTCGATTGCCATGACGGTCGAGCCCACCGGCAGCGAGGTGTTACGCGAGATGATTTGGCCAATCGTGTCCGAGCCGCCGGTGTTGGCGCCGGCGCGCAATACCATGCCGTAACCGATGCCCGTGATAATGCCGCCCCACATAGCGGGAAGCATCAGGTCCGCATGTGCCAGAGGCGCTACAAACGGGGCAAACAGATCGGTAAAAAAGCCCAGCAGCACAAAGCCCGTCGCCGTCTGCACCACATAGAACATGCCGCCCTCGCGCATAACGATCAGCAGCAGCAAGGCATTCATCACGATGGTCTGGATACCGACGGGAAGTGACACGCCTCGCGCCGCGCCGACCGCCTGGATAATCGTCGCAAGACCCGTAACGCCACCGGCGGCAAGACCGTTGGGAATCAAAAACAGGTCGGTCGCGATGGCGGCCAAGGCACACCCCAACATGATCTGGGGTAGATCGTGAAAGAAGTTCATCGAAAGAATGCGCTTGATGTCCAGACGATATGCCATGCTGCCTCCCTCAAAAAAGCGCACCCCATCGGATGCGCTTTGAACTTCTTCTTGTATTCGATTCTACCGATTCGCCCAACAAATACCACCCCTGCGCAGGGTTTGTTCTGGATACAAAACCACCCTGCTCGGAGGGTTTTAATCCATTTCCACATAAACCGAGCGGTTTAGGCAGACGGGGTCTCCGCGTCAGCGTTGCCGGTAGCCCAACGGTGATAGCCAATTACAAACGGATCCAGGTCGCCATCGTCAAGAACGGCCTCGACGTTGCTGGTCTCCACGCCCGTGCGCAGGTCCTTAACCATCTGGTACGGGTAGAGCACGTAGCTGCGGATCTGGTTGCCAAAACCAATTGTGGTCTTGGGTCCGCGAATCTCATCCAGGGCCTCGGCGCGCTTTTCGAGCTCAATCTCGTACAGGCGCGCCTTGAGGATCTGCATGCACGCGGCCTTGTTTTGAATCTGGCTGCGCTCGTTTTGGCACGTGACCACGATACCGCTGGGGAAATGCGTCACACGCACGGCGGAGTCGGTGGTGTTGACACCCTGACCGCCCGGGCCGCTTGCATGGTACACGTCGACGCGAATGTCATCGGGACTAATCTCGATATCGATATCGTCGGGCAGCACCGGAATGACCTCGACGCCGGCAAACGTAGTCTGGCGGCGCTTCTTGTCGTCGGTGGGGCTAATGCGCACCAGGCGGTGAACTCCGGCCTCGGCACGAAGCATGCCAAAGGCATCCTTGCCTTCGACGGTAAAGGTCGCGCGATCGATGCCGATAACCTCGGCCGCGGGGCAATCGTTGATGGTGACCTTCCAACCGCGGCGCTGGCAGTACTTCATGTACATCTTAAAGAGCATGAAGGTCCAGTCCTGGGCCTCCAAGCCACCCTGCCCGGGCTTGATGGTCACAATTGCGTCGCCGTGATCGAACTCGCCGGTAAACCAGCTCGCAAGTTCAAGCTCGTCGATGGCGCGGGATAGGCGCTCCGCCGTGGCGGCAGCTTCCTCTCGCAGCGCAGCGGCATCGGGATCATCGCCCATTTCCTCGGCAAGCTCCAACGCGGCGCGAGCATCGGAGAGCTCACCGCGCGCCGTATCCACGGCGGCGATGTCCTCCTTGGCGCGCGCAATCTCCTCCATCGTGGCGCGAGCGGCATCGGCGTCGTCCCAAAAACCCGGGGCGACGCTTTTGGCCTCGAGCTCCGTTACGCGGGTACGCTTCTCGTCCAAATGGAGATACGACTCGACCTCGCCGAGTCGGTCCGCAAACGCGTCCAACTCGGCGGGTGTCACCTCTAGAGTCTCGGCCATTAACGATTCCTGCCGTGGCAGTACTTGAACTTCTTACCGCTACCGCAAGGGCACAGGTCGTTGCGGCCCACGTTGACATAAGGGTCGTCGCTCTCGGACTTACGGTAGGTCGTCACCTTGCCACCGTTGTTAACGGCAGCCGGACCCCCCTGGACGGCGGTACGGGCCTGCACCTGAGCCTGCTTGCGCAGCACCGAATCGCTGTTGTCGCCATCGACATCGGCGGGACCAGAGAAGCGCGCACCCTTAAGGGCGGGCTCCTCCTTGTGCTCCACAGCCTGCGGGGCAGCCTTGATCTCAATGCGTAGAACAGTACGCAGGTAATCCTCGTACATGGTATCGACGAGCATCTGGAACGCGCCGTAGGCCTCGGTCTTGTACTCGACCAGCGGGTCGCGCTGGCCAAAGCCGCGCAGTCCGATACCGGTCTTGAGGTAGTCCATCTCCTGCAGGTAGTTCATCCAACGCGTATCGATGACGCGCAGCATGACCTGGGTATTAAGCTCGCGCATCAGGTCCTCGCCCAGACGCTCGGCCTTCATGTTGTAGCACTTCTCAACATAGGCCAGGACATCGGCAGCCAGGGCCTCAAAGTCCTCGTCGGGGAACTGAGGGGTATCGATATGCCCGGTCAGCTCCACGACCCATTTGCGCAGACCCTCAAGATCGCGCTCGCCCTCGTGGCTGTCCTTGGTGCAGAACTCCTGCACGCAGCGGTACACGGTATCGTGCATGACCTCGGTGATGTGGTCGGTCAGGTCCTTGCCATCCAGAATCTTGTTACGCTCGGCGTAGATGACCTGGCGCTGCTTGTTCATGACGTCGTCGTACTCAAGAACGCTCTTACGCATGGAGAAGTTGATGCTCTCGACCTTATGCTGGGCGCTCTCAACGGCCTTGGAGATGATCTTGTGCTGGATCGGCATGTCGTCGCCCATATCGGCCGTGACCATCATCTTGGAGACGCGGTCCATCTTGTCGCCGCCAAACAGGCGCATGAGATCGTCCTCGAGCGACAGGTAGAACTGGGTCTCGCCCGGATCGCCCTGACGGCCGGAACGGCCACGCAGCTGGTTGTCGATACGGCGGGACTCATGGCGCTCGGTGCCGATGACGGTCAGGCCGCCGGCGGCAAGCACGCGCTCGCGCTCGGCCTTGCAGGTCTCCTTGGCCTCGGCGTTAAACTGCTCGAGCTGCTCGGGCGTGACGTCCTCCATGGTCAGGCCCTCGTACTCCAGACGCTCGCGCACCAGCTCGTCGGGGTTGCCGCCCAGCAAGATGTCGGTACCACGGCCGGCCATGTTGGTAGCGATGGTCACGGCGCCATAGCGACCAGCCTGGGCCACGATATGGGCCTCGCGCTCGTGGTGCTTGGCGTTAAGGACCTCGTGCGCGATGCCGCGCTTGGTAAGGGCGGCGGACAGCTTTTCGGAGCTCTCGATGGAGACGGTGCCCACCAGGACCGGCTGGCCCTTGGCGTGACGACGCTCAACGTCGTCGGCAACGGCGTTGTACTTAGCCTGAATGGTGCGGTACACCAGGTCCTCGTGGTCAACACGCTGCACGGGTTTGTTGGGGGGAATGACCTCGACGGGCAGCTTGTAGATCTCGCGGAACTCAGCGTCCTCGGTGAGTGCCGTACCGGTCATGCCGGAGAGCTTGTCATACAGGCGGAAGTAGTTCTGCAGGGTGATGGTGGCAAGGGTCTGGTTCTCCTCGCGCACGAGCACGCCCTCTTTAGCCTCGATGGCCTGATGCAGGCCCTCGGAGTAGCGGCGGCCTTCCATGATACGGCCGGTGAACTCGTCGACGATCTTAACCTCGCCGTTGGTGACCACGTACTGCTTGTCGCGGTGGAACATGTACTGGGCCTTCAGCGCCTGCTGCAGGTGGTTGACCAGCTGGCCGGAGAGATCGGCATAGATGTCATCGATACCCAAGCGGCGCTCGATCTTTTTAAGGCCGCGCTCGGTGGCGGCGATGGTGTGCTTGGCCTCGTCCATGACGAAGTCGCCCGTGGGCTCAACGTCCTCGGTGGCGGTGAGCATGTCGTGCGAGACGTCCTCGCCGCGCTCAAGGCCGCGCACGGCGCGCGCGAAGTCCTTGTAGGTGCTGGCGGACTTGGTGCCGGCGCCCGAGATGATGAGCGGCGTTCTGGCCTCGTCGATCAGGATGGAGTCGACCTCGTCGACGATGGCGTAGTTGTGACCGCGCTGCACACGCTGCTCGGGGCGGGTGACCATGTTGTCGCGCAGGTAATCGAAGCCAAACTCGGAGTTGGTGCCATAGGTGACATCGGCCTGGTAGGCTGGGCGCTTAAGCTCGAGCGGCATGTTGTTCTGCAGCAGACCGACGGTCATACCCAGGTACTTGTAGATACGGCCCATCCACTCGGAGTCGCGCTTGGCCAGGTAGTCATTGACGGTAACGACGTGCACGCCCTTACCGGCGATAGCGTTGAGATAGCCGGCCAGCGTGGAGACGAGGGTCTTGCCTTCGCCGGTCTTCATCTCGGCGATGTGGCCCTCGTGCAGCGCCATGGCGCCGATGAGCTGTACATCAAAGTGACGCATGCCCATGGTGCGCTTGGAAGCTTCGCGCACGGTGGCAAAGGCCTCGGGGAGCATGTCATCGAGCGACTCGCCGTTGGCGTAGCGCTCACGGAACTTATCGGTCTGGGCGCGGAGCTCCTCCTCGGTCATCTTCTCAAACTGGGGCTCAAGACCGTTGATCTTGTCGACGATCTTGTAGTAGCGCTTCAGGTCCTTATCAGATCCAAAGGACAGCAACTTTGACATGAATCCCATGTGGTTTTCCTTTTTGGCCATCGCCCGCGGCATGAAACCTTGGACGAGTTAAACACAGATAAATGTACTTTAGCCAAACAAGGCGCCGCCTATGCGGTCGACCTCAACCGCCACGTAATAACTACGACCAACCTGCCAAAAAGGGACTTGCCAAAAAGGGACTGGTTTATTTTGGCAGCTTTTATCTGGGAAAACGCTGTCTCTCTGCCATTTGGTGCAAGCCAACCCATCCCCTTCGCACCAACCTGGTGCAATGGGGACGAGTTAGCTTGCGCCAATAAAAAGAAAAGGGCCGCGCACCCAAATGGATGCGCGGCCCTAATGCCATGAATGCGAGTGTTTCCGCGGCGAGCTATTTACTCAGCAGCCTCGATGGTCTCGGCCTCGGCAGCGGCCTCCTCGACGGGAGCCTCTGCGGGAGCCTCGGCGGCCTGCTTGGCAGCCTCCTCGGCAAACTTAGCGGCACGCTTGGCCTTCTCGGCAGCCTTAGCCTCAGCGGCGGCCTTGCGAGCGGCCTCGGCCTCAGCAGCCTTGGCGGCCTTGGCAGCCTTGGCCTCCTCAGCCTTCTTGAGCTGGGCGGCAGCGGCGCCACCGAACTTGTCGGCGAAGCGCTGGACGCGTCCACCGGTGTCGACGAACTTCTGCTGGCCGGTGTAGAACGGGTGGCACTCGTTGCAAAGCTCGACCTTCATCTCGGACACGGTAGCGTGCGTCTTGAAAGTGTTGCCGCAGGAGCACGTCACCGTGCACTCGACATACTGGGGATGGATACCCTGCTTCATGGTAGGACTCCTTATTAGTCAGGCGCTGGTTACCGATCAGCGCATAAGGCGTCTTGGTTTCCGACCAAGACAACAAACTCGGCTATGGTACCACGGCGCCGCACGTCCCACAAAAGGTTCACGGTCTTTGCACCAGAGCGCACAGGCGCATCTGCCCGATCGCGGCGCCAACAGGAACCGCCTGACCTGTCCAGGGTGCCAAAAATACACCCCGCGAGACAAGCGCCCCATGTTGCAGACGTGTAACGCCGCAGCAAGGGTGCCCCTTTTGGCGCCAGACAGGTACAATGATGAACACTGTACCGTAGCGGAGCGCCCCGCGCACCGCAACCACGCGAAAGGGTTTCCCATGGCCGAGATCTCGTCCTCCCGCATCGTCATCACCGTCCTTGGCAAGAACCGCCCCGGCATCGTCGCCGGCGTCACCCGTGTTCTGGGCGAGGCCAACGTCGACATCCGCGACATCACGCAGTCCATTATCGAGGACATCTTCACCATGACCATGCTGGCCGACACCGCCGAATCCAAGCTCGACTTCGCCGAGCTGCAGAAGGCCCTGGCCGAGGCAGGCGAGCTTTCGGGCGTCAACGTGTCCATTCAGCGCGAGGACGTCTTTAACTTTATGTACCGTCTGTAGCGAACAAGCCGCTCGGGGCAGCTTGACGTCATATCGTCCAAGCGCGCGGCCCCAAAGCGGACCGGAGAGGAGCGCGCATGGCCTACGACGCCAAGAAAATCTACTACCGCTTCGACGATCACCTGAGCCGCCTGGTTCTGGATTACGAGGCGAGCCGTCAGATTTCGCCCGAAAGCGAAAACCTCTACCACGGCCTGCCGACCGCCCCGTACGACGAGGGCTTGTTCGTGGAGCACAACGTCAAGCGCGGCCTGCGCAATGCCGACGGCTCGGGCGTGGTCGCGGGCCTTACCCGCATCTCGGATGTGCATGGCTACAACAAGGTCGACGGAAAGGTCGTGCCCGATCAGGGCAAACTCACGCTTCGTGGCTACAGCATCGAGGACCTGGTCAACAACGCCCAGGCCGAGGATCGCTATGGCTACGAAGAGGTCGCCTACCTGCTCATCACGGGCTCTCTGCCCAACAAAGAGGAGCTCGACGGTTTTTGCGGACGTCTGGGTGCTTTTAGGCACCTGAGCGACGAGTACGTCAAAGAGTTCCCCATGACCACGGTGTCGTCGAGCATCATGAATGTGCTTCAGCGCGCCGTGCTGCTGCTCTACGCCTTCGACGCCGAGCCCGACGCCATTACACCCGAGCACGAAATCGACGTCGCCATCTCCATGCTCGCCCGTCTCCCCCGCATCGCCGCCTTCGCGCATATGGCCTCGGTCGCCAAGCGCCGCGGCTCCGAGGTTCATGTACCGCACCCCACGCCCGGCCTCTCCACCGCCGAGACCATCCTGCAGGTGTTGCGCGGCGGCATGGCATTCACCCGCGACGAAGCCATGCTGCTCGACGTGATGCTCATGCTGCATGCCGAGCACGGCGGCGGCAACAACTCCACGTTTGCCTGCCGCGTGCTGTCCTCCTCGGCCACTGACCCGTATTCCGCCTACGCCGCGGCCATCGGCTCGCTCAAGGGCCCGCGCCACGGCGGCGCCAACGCCAAGGTCGTGTCCATGCACGAGGACATCCGTGCGCATGTCTCCAATTGGGAGGACGAGGACGAGGTCGCAGCCTACCTGGGCAAGATTCTCGACAAGCAGGCCTTCGACGGCACGGGCCTCATCTACGGTATGGGCCACGCCGTCTACACGCTGAGCGACCCGCGCGCCGAGGTGTGCCGCCGTTACGCGCGCACACTTGCCGCCAAGAAGGACCTGGGCGATGAGTTCGCGCTCATCGAGCGCATTGAGCGCCTGGCACCGCAGGTGATGCGCGACCACGGCATGACTAAGCCCATCTGCGCCAACATCGACCTGTACACAGGCTTTATCTACAAGATGCTCGGCGTACCCGAGACGCTTTTTACGCCGCTATTCGCCGTCGCCCGCATGGCCGGCTGGTCGGCACACCGCATGGAAGAGCTCTTCTGCGCGCACCGCATTATTCGCCCGGCTTATCGCCCGGTTATCGAGCCGCTTGCGTACAAGCCGCTCGCCGACCGCTAGGACGCGGACCGTTATAGAACTCGAGCGTGGCCAGGGAATCACCGCCCTCGGCCACGCTTTTTATGCCAGCAGAAAGGGCTGCATCAAATGATTGTGTTTTCCGATATGGATGGAACGCTGTTGACGAGCGACAAGCAGATGAGCGACGCCACCTGGGCGATGCTCGACGAGCTTGCGCACCGCGGTATTGAGTTTGTGCCCTGCACGGGGCGCCCGCTGTCGGGCATCTTTGAGCCCATCCTCGCCCATCCCGCCGTGCACTATGCCGTCTGCGCCAATGGCGCCAGTGTCTGGCAGCTCGACGAGGATGCGCCCACCGACACCTCACGTGCTACGCGCATTTTGAGCCGACCGCTCGACCGCGCCATCGCCCACCGCGTCCATAGCATTGCCGCCGGCCATGACGTCACCTTCGATATCTTCGCGGACGGGCAGTGCTTCCTCTCCCGCTCGCTCTACACGCGCCTGGACGAATTCTGCGGCGGCGACCCACACATCGCGGCTTCGCTCAAGCGCACACGAACACCGATCGACATGGATATCGACAGCAAGATCGACGAGGTCGAGACGCTCGAGCGCATCGCCATGTACTGGCACGACCCGGCTGATCGCGACGCCATCGCGGCGGAGCTCGACACGCTCGGAGGCATTGAGGTCACGCGTTCGTACGCCATGAATATCGAGGTCATGGGCGAGGGCGCCACCAAGGGAACGGCCCTCACGTGGCTCTGCGAGCACCTGGGCGAGCGTCTCGCCGACGCTTGGGCGTTCGGCGACAACATCAACGACATCCCCATGCTGCAGGCAGCGGGCCACGGCATGGCCATGATCAACGCCGAGCCCGAGGACCGCGAGGCCGCCGATGCCATCACCGAATATGACAACGATCACGACGGCGTCGCCCGCACCATCATGGCCGCTCTCGCCTAGTCATTGGCCAGTCACTGAGGACGTTCTTGAATGACGAGTCGTTGGGGACACTCTTCGCGAAAAAGCTGCAAGAACTGTCCCCCACTGCCGGCAGAAAAGAAACGTCCCCATCTGCCGGATTAAGCGAGACCCTCCAGCACGCGACGGAGCTCCTGCTGGACGGCGTGGTCGCGGTTACAACCCACCACGCGATCGGCCACCGCCTTGAGCGCGGGGCGCGCGTTTTCCATCGCGCAGCCCGTGCCGACAAAGCGAATGATCTCGTAGTCGTTCATCGAGTCACCAAACGCCATGACCTCGTCGCGTCCAATGCCGTAGTGTTCCGCGAGCTGCGCGATGCCCGAGGCCTTCGACACACCGGGCTGCATAGCATCGATCCACGCGTTGCCCGAAGGCGCAAAAGTAAAGAGCTGACCAAGTTCGCGCTGTAGCACGTAGGCGCTGTCCATAACGACACCGTCATCGCAAAAGATACTCGCCTTGATGATATTTACGCTGGGATCGGGCAGCTCCCAAATGCGCTCGGCATTGGGAAGGTCCTTATCGACCTCACGCACGAACTTGCACTCGTCATCGAGCAGGAAGGACTTGGTTCGGTCAAAGAGCGCAAGATGCAGATTGGGAAACGTCGCGACTGCTTGGGCGAGCTTTCGAATCGCCAGGTGCGAATACACCTCACGGTCTACCATTTTGCCGTCGGCGTAGACCTGGGCACCGTTAGCGGCGACAAAGTCCATCTTGTCGCGAACGGGCGCAAAGAACTCGCACAGGCGATCGTAGCGGCGACCTGACGATGCGGCAAAATGCACGCCATGCTCGTGTAGCGCCAGAATCAGTTCGTAGGTCTCGGGAGGCACCTGGCTGTTTTCGTCAAGCAACGTGCCGTCCATATCGGATGCAATCAGTTTAAACATGGAAAAGCTCCCTTCGGGCTTGTTGGAATCGAACGTGTATCCAATTCCAACGTACCCAAAGGGAGCTCAGGTAAGACTCCGCGGGCGCAAACGTTACAAGGACCTAGCAAATAGCTCACGCGCGTCAGAGGTCCTACGGTCGCGACGTCAGGCAGCCCGCCAAAGAGTGTCCCCGATGACTAGTCGTTTAAGAACGTCCCCGATGACTAGTCGGCGTAGGTGAAGGTTGTAACGTCGAACATGCCCTCGGGGCGGATGCGGAGCGTCGGGATGACCGGCAGGGGCAGGAAGATGATGCCCATGATGGGGTCGAGCGGCGGCTCAATACCCATGGCGCGCGCCTTGACCATAAAGTCGTCGTGCTGCGCGGCAACGTCCTCGGCCGTGCCCTCGCTCATAAGGCCACCGAGCGCCAGCGGAATGCGCGCCACGACCTCGCCGTTGCGCACCAGCACGTGGCCGCCCTGGCCCACGGCCTCAACGGCGGCCATCATATCGGCGGCGTTGTCGCCCACCACGCACACGTTGTGCGAGTCGTGGCCGATCGTGGAGGCAATGGCGCCACCCGTGATGGTGAAACCGCGCACCCAGCCGCGACCGATGTGCTTGCCGACCAGGCCCAGGCCAGCGGGGCCGTCGCCGTCGGCGCCCTCGGCCTGCAGCGACACGCCGCGGCCATGGCGCTCAATCAGCATAATGCGACGCAAGTCCTCGTCAGTCTCAGGACGAACCATGCCCGTGATGGCCTTGCCCGGCACCACGTCAATCACGGCCTCGCCCGGCTTAAAGGCATAGTCGAATACGTCGAGCGAAAGCTTCGGCAGCTTAACGGAGGCGCGCAGCTCATCGGCAAGGGCCGCAACCTCGGCCATCTCGGGTGCAATCTCGCCCACAAAGGTGCCGTCCTGCGCCACCAGAGCACCGGCGGCATATACGCGATGCGGAGCCGTGGCAAACGTCAGGTCATTGAGCACCAGCAGGTCGGCACGCTTGCCCGGGGCAATCGCACCGCGTAGCTCGTGCGGGTCGCGGCAGCCGTGATCCAGGCCAAACGCCTCGGCCGTGGAGAGGGACGCCATAGAGATAGCGACCACGGGGTCGATACCGGCCTCAATCGCCACGCGGCAGGCATTGTCGATCATGCCGGTTGCAAGCGCATCGGAAGGAGCGCGGTCGTCAGTCGCAAAGCAGCAGCGGCGGGCGGGCGCGGGATTCTCCAGCAGCATCGGCGACAGGTTGGCCAGATCATGGCTGCACGTACCTTCGCGCAGCATCACGTACATGCCGCGAGACAGCTTGTCGAGCGCCTCCTCGGGAATCGTCGACTCGTGGTCGGCGATAATGCCTGCCGCAGCATAGGCGTTGAGGTCCTTGCCGGCAACGAGCGGGGCATGACCGTCAACCTGTTTGGACGGCGTCTGGTTGGCAGCGTCGATACGAGCACAGGTCTCGGGATCGGCCATAAAGACGCCCGGCAGGTTCATCATTTCGCCCAGACCAAAGACATCACCCGGATATTCGGCAAAAAACGCCTGCATGTCAGCGGCGGTAATCACAGCGCCTGCTTGCTCATCGGGCAGCGCGGGCACGCACGAGGGCATCATGTACTTGATGGAAATGGGCGCGCGACGGCCGTCCTCGATCATAAAGCGCAGGCCGTCCAGGCCGGAAACGTTGGCGATCTCGTGGCTGTCGGCAATGGCAGTGGTGGTACCGCGCGTCGCCGCCATGCGCGCATACTCGGCAGGGCGGATGTTCGAAGACTCGATATGCAAGTGTCCGTCAATAAAACCGGGGGCAAGATAGCGGCCCTGGCAATCGATGACCTCGGCAGCCTCATACGTACCGGCGGCATCGTCGCGACCATCGTAGAGCACACCGACGATCACGCCATCCTTGACGGCAACGCTACCGGGCGCCACGCGCTGGCCGTACACATCGACAATCTGTGCGTTGGCAAACAGCGTGTCAACGGGCACACGACCCTCGGCGGCCTCGATCACAGATCTCATGACCTCAACGGACATACATACTCCTTTAACCGTAGAAAAAAGCTGCGGAGCGGACAGGCCTTCACCGCAGCAAACCAATAGCCATTGTATGCCCAAAAGGAGGAGCGGCGGCACACCTCTCCGCTTAACGGCACCGCCAAATGATCCCTTGGGGACGGAGAAAAAAGTTGCGGTGGAATAGTTCCTGCCTGGGCGCCCGTATGGCATTTTTAGGAACTATTTCACCGCAACTCAAAGGGCCGCAGTCGGGAACCCCGGCTGCGGCCCTATTGCACATGTTAGGTTGACCTACTTGCTAGACCAATTTAAAGCCCTTGCGCTTGCCTACGGAGAGGGTGTCGCCCAGTTTGAGGGCGCTGGGGTCGATGTTGTAGCTCTTGGGAGCCACGGCCTTGCCGTTGATCTTGACGCCGCCGCCGTCGATGTCGCGGCGGGCCTGACCGGCGCTGGCCGAAAGGCCCAGGTCCTTGAGCAGGCCGGCGAGGTAGATCTGGCCCTCGTCGTTGACGGTCAGCTCAATATGCTTCTCGGGGAAGTCGGCGAGCTGGCCCTCCTTGAACACGCGGTCGAACTCGGCCTGAGCCTCGTCGCCGGCACCGGCGCCATGGTAGGTGTCGCACAGGTCGCGGCCCAGAGCGCGCTTGAGCTCATAGGGATCGGCGGAGCCGTCGGCCAGAGCAGCGTCGATCTTGTCGACCTCGGCCGGGGTGAGCGAGCTCGCCAGGCGGTAGTACTTGCCGATCATCTCGTCGGGGATGGACATGGTCTTGCCGAACATATCCTTGGGCGCGTCGGTCAGGCCGATGTAGTTACCGTAGGACTTGGACATCTTACGGACGCCATCAGTGCCCTCGAGCAGCGGCATGGTGAGCGCGATCTGGGGCTCCATGCCCATCTTCTCCATGAGCTCACGGCCGGCGAGCAGGTTGAAGAGCTGATCGGTGCCGCCCATCTCCACGTCGGCCTTGATCTGCACGGAGTCGAAAGCCTGCATCACGGGATACAGGAACTCATGCAGGGCGATCGGCGTCTGAGACTGGTAGCGCTTGGTAAAGTCGTCGCGCTCGAGAATACGGGCGACGGTGAACTTGGAGCACACCTGCAGCAGACCGGCCAGATCCATCGACAAGATCCAGTCGCCGTTGTGCACGATGGTGGTCTTCTCGGGATCCAGGATCTTCATGGCCTGGCTCACGTAGGTCTCGGCATTGGCCTCGATCTGCTCCTGCGAAAGCTGCGGGCGAGTGGAATTCTTGCCCGAGGGATCGCCAATCAGCGCAGTACCGTTGCCGATGATGAGGGTGACGTTGTGACCCAGGTCCTGGAACTGACGCATCTTGCGCAGCGGCACGGCGTGGCCCAGGTGCAGGTCGGGACTGGTGGGATCGACGCCGAGCTTGATGTTGAGGGGCTCGCCCTTCTCAAGCTTCTTGCGAAGGTCGGCCTCGGGAACGATCTGCGCGGCGCCCGAGGTGATGATACGCATTTGCTCGTCAACAGACAGCATTGGGTATCCTCCTTTTGCTATAGCACCCTCGCCGAAAACGGCGGTGCTGGAAGTCCATAAACTCTCTTATGATAACAAACTGACGCGACGCAGCACCTACGACAGGAAAATCCTCGTCCTGCCGCATGCGTCGATGGCAACTGGCAGACGTGTACCGTCACGCTCGACCAGATAGCGCACCTGCCGACGACGCAAGCAGTCGCGGCAACGGACCCGCCCCGTCGCATCGGTGGCGCAGACGCCCTCGGCGGTCAGCAGGCAGTGCTCGCACACCATGAGCTCGGGACGGTCGGCGTCGACCGGACCCAAGACGCCGGGTTCAGCAGCCAGCTCGGCAATACGCTCCCTATCATTGCTGAGCAGCTCGGCAGGCAAGTATACCCACCTCGCGCCAAGCCCGCGCAGCCAGGTAAGCGTGGCCCGATTGGCGCAGAACGCCGGCGCCGCCACGTCAAACGCCGTGCCCAGCTCGCGAGCCATCGCCACCTGCCCCAGGTTGCGGCAGACAACGCGCCCGGTACGTTGCATAAGCGCCCGAGTCCGCTCGGCGTCGCCTGCGCGGCACACTTCGTCGAGCACCACTGTCGCATCGGACAGATCCCGCTCATCGCGCGGATCCACATCCATCAGCTCCCAGGCAAAGACCATACGAGCAAAAGCCTCGCGCTTTGCCGGCTCCGCCGACCCCGCCAACTCCGTCGGCACGTCGCCATCTGCCAGAACGCCCTCAAACGGCAGCACCTCAACGGACCGCTCAGCAGGCGCGACCGCATCTGCCTCGACCCGCATGCGCTCCAACACCGTTGCCGTCTGCCCCAGCACGCCGGCACTGCGAATCAGATAGACCTCGCAGCCCGCGTCCACCTTGCGTTTGCAATGCACGACGATACGCTCTCCCGCAGCGGCATCCACGGGGCAAGGCACCTGGGGCCAGCGCTTGGGCACATCGGGGCGTGCATCGGCACCCGGATAGAACCGGATCTCGAGCGTGTCGCCCGCGGCCACGGCGGCATCGAGCTCGACGGTCACCTCTTCGTGACCCACCGTCACCAAGTGGCCCACGCGCACGCCCTGGTTAATCGCACGCTCAAAGCTCATGAGCTCAGCACCCGATCGCCCCCGCAGATACGCATCGGTAAACCCGCGGTTGAACGACCTGCCCAGCTCGCGCTCGAGCGCCGACACGGCAGCGGCATCCCACGCGCCATCGCGCAGCATATCGAGTGCACGACGCCACACCCGCACCACGTTGAACACGTAGTCGGGGTTTTTCATGCGACCCTCGATCTTGAGCGACGCCACCCCGGCCCCAACAAGCTCGGGCAGGTGCGCAATGCCCAGATAGTCGCGCGGGCACAGCAGACGATCGCCCTCCACGGAAACGACGCTCTCCCCCGCCTCGTCCACCAGGTCGTACGCCAAGCGACACGGCTGCGTACAGTCGCCGCGCATCGCCGATCGTCCACGCCGCAGGGCCGAAAACTCACAGGCGCCCGAATATCCAATGCAAATCGCGCCGTGGCAGAACACCTCGATAGGCACGCCGGTAGCACACAGGGCGGCAATCTCGTCGACCGCCAGCTCGCGGGCGGTCGTCACGCGCTCGACCCTGAGCTCGTCGGCAGCCAGGCGCACGGCGCCTTCGCTATGGACGCCCGTCTGCGTGGACAGGTGAATCTCGACCCCGGGAATCGCCGCGTACAACGCGCAGGCCAGACCGGCATCTGCCACGATCAAGGCATCGGCACCCAACCCATGCGCGTGCGCCCCCAGCGCCACCGCGTCGGCCAACTCGTCATCGAACACAAACACGTTGAGCGTCACGTATACACGCACGCCGTTCGCATGCGCCACGGCGCAGCCGCGCAAAAACTCGTCGTCGGTAAAGCCGTGTGCGCTCACGCGGGCGTTAAACCCACCCAGGCCCGCATAGATGGCATCGGCGCCCGCTGCGATCGCCGCGAGCATCTGATCGAGTCCGCCGGCAGGCGCCAGCAGCTCGGGCAGCGCCACCTCGGCAGCCCCCGGCTCGTTATCGCATTGTCCACTCGGCCCCATCGTCCGAATCGCCATCGGCAAACTCCTTACCAACAAGGTATGCATTCACTCTGAAAAATGCCGTCATCCAGCATACACGAGGCCTCGCGCGCCTCGTTTGGTTTATCGTGTAATAACTTATGTCCATCCTGCCCGGCAGCATACCTGCCGCCTGGCACAACATACCTGGAGGTCAATATATGGGTCCTCGCCAACGACAGGGGCGCGGTCGCTCTAAGACGCATGCCCTTCCCATGATCTTGCTCTCGTTTTTGGGCTTTCTGCTTATCGCGGGCGTAGCGTTTGGCATCGGCATGATCGGCAACGTCAACCGCTGGCTGTCCGATCTGCCCGACTACACCGACGCCAATGCTTACCTGGTAAGTGAGCCCACCGACATCGTCGACTGCAACGGCAATACCATTGCGAGCTTCTACACGCAAAACCGCAAGTCCATTACCAAGGACCAGGTGTCCCCGTACGTGCTGCAGGGCACTGTCGACGTTGAGGACGAGCGCTTCTACGAGCATGGCGGCATCGACCTCTGGGGCATTGCACGCGCATCGGTGGCAACCCTCACCGGTGGCCACGAGGGCGCATCGACCATCACCCAGCAGCTGGTTCGCAACACCATCTTGCAGGAGGAACAATTCGACTCGACCATCGAGCGTAAGGTGCGCGAGGCCTATATCGCCATCAAGATGGAGGATATGTACTCCAAAGACGAGATCCTCATGATGTACCTCAACACCATCTACTACGGCCATGGAGCATATGGCATCGAGGCCGCCGCCGAGACCTATCTGTCCAAAACCGCCGCCGACCTCACCCTGAGCGAGGCCGCGCTGCTCATCGGCCTTCCCAACTCGCCCTCGCAGTACGACCCCACGGTTAATCCCGACTTGGCGCTGTCCCGCCGCAATAAGGTTCTGGACAACATGCTGCGTCTGGGCCACATCACGCAGGAAGAGCACGATGCCGCACAGGCTGAGCCCATCACGCTTAACGTGACCGAGATTTCGGGCAGTGGCGTCGATGTGTACTCTCAGCCCTACTTTGTCTCCTACGTTAAGCAGTTGCTTGAGCAGGAGTTCTCCACCGACGTGCTCTTTAAGGGCGGTCTGACCGTCAAGACCACCATCGACCCCACCATGCAGCAGGTGGCCGAGGAGGCTGTGCGCTCGCAGCTCGACACGCTTTCGCTCGACGGCCTGGACATGGGCATGGTCGTCGTTGACCCCAAGACCGGCTACATCAAGTGCATGGTAGGCGGCTACGACTACAACGCCGACGAGAATCACGTGAACCACGCTACGGCAAAGCGCCCCGTGGGCTCCACGTTTAAGGCCTTTACGCTGGCAACTGCCATCCAAAACGGTATGAACCCCAACGTCACCCTCAACTGCAACTCGCCGCTCAAGGCCAAGGGCACCACGACCGAGGTGCAAAACTACGGCAACCAGAGCTATGGCAACATCACGCTTAAGCAGGCAACGGCATACTCATCCAACACCGGCTACATTCAGGTGGCCGAAGCCATCGGCAATGACAAGATCATATCGCTCGTCAAAAAGCTTGGCATCGATCCCGCCAAGGACAATATCGAGGACGTTCCCGTCATGACGCTCGGCACCGGGTCCATCTCACCGCTCGAGATGGCATCTGCCTACGCAACGTTTGCCAACGGTGGCTACTACCGTCAGCCCATCGCCATTACCGAGATCGACTCGCGTACCGGCTCGGTTCTGTACCAGCACACCGACAATCCCACGCAGGTGCTCACCGAAGGCGAGGCTGCCGCGGTTACCGATGTTCTATCCGGCGTCATGCAGGGCAGCGGCACGGGTGCCGCCGGCGCGCTGAACGTCAACCAGCCCTATGCCGGCAAGACGGGCACCACTGACAACACCACCAACCTGTGGTTCTGCGGCTTCACGCCGCAACTGACATGCGCCCTGTGGACCGGTTATTCCGCAGGCGAGATTCCCATCCAAAAGTACGGTTCGGACCTGCTGGGCGACAGCACCAACCTGCCCGTCTTTAAGAAGTTCATGAACACCGTTCTTGCGGGCACCGAGCGCGAGGAATTCCAGACCGGAACGGCTCCCACGTACAAGAACAATAGCGTCTGGAAGTTCTACGGCACTAGCAACGCCAAGAAGTCGGAGGACAAAGACGACAAAGACGAGGGAGCAACCACCACGACGACTACCACCACGACGACCGAGACCACGGGTGGCGATACGACCGGCGGCAACGGTACCACCGGCGGAGACGGTACGACCGGCGGCGGCGACGGTAGCGGCGGCGAGGGCGGCTCTCCTACCCCCACCCCTACTCCCACGCCCACACCCGATCCTACGCCTACCCCCGATCCTACGCCCACGCCCGACCCCTCTACGGGCCAGTAAGCGCAAAAAACGACTGACACCAAGGCGCCCGAGCAGCATATACGCTGCTCGGGCGCTTCTTTATTTCGGCAGATACCACAAGATGCCACGACGGCCCCGGCTACAGGACCGATAGAACAACAGGCACTGGTATGCAAAAAGGGCGCTGACCTTTATCAACGCCCTCGGCAATTACCTATAGCAACAAACGGCACAGCAGCAGAGCCGCGCATCCCCTACTTATGAGAGTTACTCAGCTTGTTGATGAGTGCCTCAAGACGTTCGCCGTCCTCGGCCGTCTGCGCAATGACTAAGATCGTGTCGTTGCCGGCAAGCGAGCCAAGCACGTCGGGCAGCTCCGCGGCATCGACCGCTGCGGCAATACCAGAAGCCGTACCGGGCTGTGCCTTGATCATAACCAGATTATCGGTGCGCAGTACGCCGGTAACCAGCTCGGAAACCATGCGCTGCAGATGCAGGTCCTCGGCAAGGACATAGATGCCCTCGGGGAGCTTACGCAGTCCCATGTCCGCGATGTCGCGCGAAACGGTCGCCTGCGTGCAATCGAAACCCATGGCGCGAAGCTCGTCTACCAAAACGCGCTGCGTACGTACGTCCTTATTGCGAACAATATCTCTGATGGCATCCTGGCGCCCATTGCGTTTTTTGGCCATACAAAACCTCACTCCAAAAGATGGCGGAGACAATCAATCAGTGATTGAATAGTTTAACGCTATTTGAAGGCTTTTGTGTATAAGAACGCATTTCGAAACAATTCTATGCAAGTTTGTTTCGAAATGAGCCGTTTAGGCGGTTTTTGCGCCCGTCCGGTTAAGAAAAGCTGCCAGATGCGTACACATCACGCAGCGCGCGGGCTTGGCGCTGGCGATCGGCCCAAACAACAGACCGAGCCCCCGATGGTTATCCTTGAGCGCGGCGACCATCTGACGGGTTCGAGGCGCATCGAGCATATCACGCATGCGGGCGGAACGCTCGATTGACGACACCCCATGCGGGCTCAGACACAAATTCTCGATGCAGGCGACCAGTCCGGCAAAGTAGAACTTTTGGCTTGCCAGCTTGAGCCGACCACCGCTGTCTGCTTCCGAGAGTGAGTCCGCAAGCTCGTCGAGCGCTCGAGTGTCATCGGATACCTTGGCATACATGGTGGGATCAAAGGCATCTGTAAGTTTAGGTGCCGCCGTGTGGAAACAAGCATCGCCGCAGCCGGACACGCATCGTGTCTGCGAAAGCGCGCATGCCATAAACCCAACTGTGCGAAACACCTTGTCGCACAAAAGGCATGCCTCAAACAGCGAGCGGCTGTACATCACACCAGAGGTCTGAACGACTAGGCCGCCTAAAATCAACTGAGGCAGCCCGGCCACCATCGAAGATTTGCTATCAATGGAAATATGAGCAGCATCCAAGACGCGCGAATGGCGCTCTCGATGTGCATCATAGCGGTCGAGCGACACCGTGGGGAGCACTATGTCTGCCGTAGTATCGCACGCGATATTGACCATCTTGGAAAGGGACTGCGGAGCAAACCACTCATCGGCGTTCATAGCGATGATTTGAGAGCCGCGCGAGGCAGCAAAACCGGCACGAAGACAAGCGCCGCGCTTCGCGTCCTCGACGTCAATCAAATCAATATGGATGTCTCTGTCGGCAGCAACTTCGAGCGAATGGCGCACACCAGCTACCACGCCGCGGCAAACGACGACAATCTGCAAATCGTAGAGGTCTTGGTTCTGGATGCTCTCGAGAGCGCGCATCGTATAACTGGGCGAACCCTCAACAATCAGGATCACCGAAAGTCGCGGATGCGAACCACGTCGAACCAAGTTTTCCGTCCTCTCGACAGCTAGTAACAAACTGTCGTTCATGGTACACCCCGTTAATTAATGCGGGCGGTCGCCCGTCGCGATGCACGTCAAGAACAGATGTTGCACACGCCCCGCCCACAGGCGCCGCACACAAAGATCGCCGTCAGGCAGCCACTTCCCTAATCGAGCACCACAAGCTCGGCGGGGTCGTAGTCCACGCCCATAAAGGTAAGACCGCATGCGGGCGCCGTAGGACCGGCAGCGGAGCGATCGCAGGCATCAATTACCTCGCGCATCCACTCGGGATCGCGGCGATGCATGCCGATCTCGACAAGGGTGCCCACAATGGTTCGAACCATCGAATGCAAAAACGCATTGCCCTCGATGGTAAACGTGAGGATGTCCTCGCCAAAGGCGACCTCATGGCCAAACTCGGCACGCATTACGCAGCGGTGCGTAGGTTTGCCCACGGCAGAAGCGACCTTGCAAAAGCTCTTAAAGTCCTGCTCGCCCAAAAGCGCAGGGCAGGCGGCCGCCATCGCATCGACGTCGAGGGGATAGCGATGCCACCACACTGCACCGCGTGACAGCACGGGTCGCGCATCACGGTCGGCGATGCGATAAGTGTACGTGCGAGAACGCGCGTCAAAACGTGCAGAAAAGCCTTTACGGGCCCTGTAGACCTCGTTTATGGCGATATCTTTGGGCAGCAGAGCATCCATAGCCCGCAGCCACCTACGGCGCGTCAAGGCGAGCTCAGCGTCCGTTACGGGCACGCTGATGTATTGGGCCACCGCATGCACGCCGGCATCGGTACGTCCCGCGCACGTCAGATCGATTGGGCGACGCAGCAACGTCTCGATTGCACGGCGCAACTCACCCGCAACCGTCGTCTGGCCCGGCTGCTCGGCAAATCCGCTATAGGAGGAGCCATCATAGGCCACACGAAATACAAGGGTGGCGTCGAGCTCGGGGGTCGAATTGAAATCAGACGGCGCAGTCATGGGCGCTCCCTACAAACAAGCAACGGTATTGCGACAAAAAAAGAGGGGTACGCGAACGTACCCCTCGAATATAGCCTATGCAGACGGAATGTCTACTCAGCAGTCTCCTCAGCAGGAGCCTCCTCGACAGCCTCGACCTTCTTGGGAGCAGCGGCCTTCTTGGGGGCCGGAGCAGCCTTCTTGGCCTTGGGCGTGCAAGGCTCGGTGACGAGCTCCATGATAACGATCGGAGCGTTGTCGCCCTTGCGGTTACCGAGCTTCATGATGCGGGTGTAACCGCCGTTGCGGTCCTGCCACATGCCCTGAGCAGCCTTGTCGAAGATCTCGGCAACGAGCTGCTTATCGCCGAGCTTGGCGATAGCCAGACGACGAGAGTGCAGGTCGCCCTTCTTGGCCCAGGTGATGATCGGATCGACGACCGAACGCAGCGCCTTAGCGCGGGTCTCGGTGGTCTTGATGCGGTCGTTCTCGAAGAGGGCCTTAGCAAGGCTCTTCTTCATGGCCTTGGTGTGGCTCGCATCGGTGCCGAGCTTCAGGCCCTTCTTAACGTTGTGACGCATGGTCTAGTTTCTCCTCAAATATGCGAAGCATTAAGCCTTCAGGCTCAGGCCCATGGACTCAAGCTTGTCCTTCACTTCCTCGATCGACTTAACACCGAAGTTACGGATGTTGAGCAGATCGTTCTCCGAGAACTCAACGAGCTGACGGACCGAGTGAATGCTGGCGCGCTTAAGGCAGTTGTAGGAACGGACGGAAAGGTCCAGATCCTCGATCTGCTTGTCCAGCTCGGCGTTGTCGTTGGTGACCTCGGGAGCGAAGATCGAAGCCTCCTCCTCGACCTCGGGGGTCTCGGCAAGGTTCATAAAGGCGGCCATATGCTGGTTGATGATATTGGCAGCCTGGACCACGGCGTCGCGAGGGGCGATGGAGCCGTTGGTCTCGATCTCGAGGACAAGGCGGTCGTAGTCGGTGTGCTGACCGACACGGCAAGCCTCAACGAGCTTGGCGCAACGGGAAACCGGCGAGTACAGCGAGTCGACGTGGATCACACCGATGGGATCGTTGTCGCGCTTGTTGGCCTCGCCAGAAACATAGCCGCGGCCATAGCCGATGCGCATGCTCATGGTGAGATGGCCGCCCTCAGTGAGCGTAGCAATGTGCTGCTCGGGGTTGACCAGCTCAAACTCGGACGGAATAAAGAAGTCCGCACCGGTGACCTCGCAAGGGCCGTCAACCGAGATGGTGGCGGTTGCCTCGTCGGTCGTGCCGAGAGCCCTGAAGACAAGACCCTTGACATTCAGGACGATGTCGGTGACATCCTCGACCATGTTAGGGATGGTCATGAACTCGTGCTGCGCACCATCGATCTGAATGGCCTCGACGGCGGCACCCTCGAGCGAGGACAGAAGAACACGACGAAGCGAGTTACCCAGCGTATCGCCGTAGCCACGCTCGAGCGGCTCGACGGAGACACGAGCAGAGGTCTCGTTGATCTCTTCGACCTGAACCTGAGGCCTAATGAATTCTGACATGTATTACCTCCAGCCTCAGCAGCCCGGATGGACTACTTAGAGTAGAGCTCGACGATGAGCTGCTCGTTGATATCACCGCTGATCTGCTCACGCGTCGGCAGAGCGAGCACGTTACCAGACAGCTTCTCGATATCGACCTCGAGCCAGCCAGGGACCTCAAAGCGCTCGGAGGAAATCAGGGCCTCCTTGATGGGGAGGAGGTCACGGAACTTCTCGCCGACAGCGACGACGTCGCCGGCCTTGACGCGGTAGGACGGAATGTCCACGCGCTTGCCGTTCACGGTGAAGTGACCGTGACGGACGGACTGACGAGCCTCTTTGCGGGTGCGGGCAAAGCCAAGACGGAAGACGACGTTGTCGAGGCGAGACTCAAGGATGATCATGAGGTTCTCACCGGTGACGCCGTTCATCTTACGGGCCTTGTTGAAGTAGCCGTGGAACTGCTTCTCCAGAACGCCATAGATAAACTTGACCTTCTGCTTCTCACGCAGCTGCATGCCGTACTCAGATTCCTTGCGACGGCGCTTGGGCTGACGGATAGATTCCTTCTTGCTGCTGTAACCGAGCTCAGCGGGATCGATCCCGAGCTGACGGCAGCGCTTAAGAACAGGAGTCCTGTCGATTGCCATATTGATACGATCCTTTCAGTTACACGCGGCGACGCTTCTTGGGGCGGCAGCCGTTGTGCGGAATGGGGGTCTTGTCCTGGATGCTCGAGACCTCGAGGCCAGCAGCCTGGAGGGAGCGGATGGCGGTCTCACGACCGGAGCCGGGGCCCTTGACGAAGACGGAAACCTTCTTCATACCGTGCTCCATGGCCTGCTTGGCAGCAGCCTCGGCAGCCATCTGGGCAGCGAACGGCGTGGACTTACGGGAGCCCTTGAAGCCCACCTGGCCAGCCGACTTCCAGGAAATGACGTTGCCCTGGGGATCGGTGATCGAAACGATCGTGTTGTTGAACGTAGAACGAATGTGAGCCTGGCCCACGGAAATGTTCTTACGGTCCGCGCGCTTCAGACGGGCAGCGCGAACGTTCTTCTTAGCAGTAGCCATCTATCTAGCGCTCCTTATTTCTTCTTCTTAGCACCGATCTGACGCTTCGGGCCCTTGCGGGTACGAGCGTTAGTGTGGGTGCGCTGGCCGCGGACCGGGAGGCCCTTGCGGTGACGAAGGCCGCGGTTGCAGCCGATGTCCATGAGGCGCTTGACGTTCTGGTTGCGCTCACGGCGGAGGTCGCCCTCAACCATGATCTGATTCTTATCGATATAATCGCGGATGGCGTTAACCTCATCCTCGGTGAGGTCCTTAACGCGCGTATCCACGTTAACGTTGCACTCGACGCAAATCTTCGTCGCAGTGGTGCGGCCGATGCCGTAAATGTAGGTCAGACCGATCTCAACGCGCTTCTCACGCGGGAGGTCGACACCATTAATACGGGCCAACGTAGTCTCCTCTCTTAACCCTGACGCTGCTTATGACGGGGGTTCTCGCAAATGACGAGGACCTTGCCATGGCGCCTAATGATTTTGCACTTATCGCACATCTTCTTGACCGAAGGACGTACCTTCATCGTTCTTCCTTTCGGTAGCGCTCAAACTACTTCCCTACTATCTACTCGCCCAGCCGCAGGCGTTTAAAACTATGGCTGGTCTTCACACGCAAACCGACCGTAGGTTGAGCTAAGCCTGCAGTCGGAAAAGAGCGTGTATGCGTGTCGCTATTTATAGCGATAGGTGATGCGACCGCGGGTCAGGTCGTACGGGGAAAGCTCCACGACAACCCTGTCACCGGGGAGAATGCGGATGTAATTCATTCGGATCTTGCCAGAAATGTTGCACAGAACCGAATGACCGTTCTCGAGCTCGACCTTAAACATGGCGTTGGGCAGCGGTTCCTTTACCGTACCCTCGAGCTCAATTGCGTCTTCCTTCTTCACAAGCAATCATCTTTCTCTAGAAAACGACAGCGATTGAGTATTCTACAACACGTATGCACGCATCGTAATAACTTCGTAATGGCTCCACAACTACGTGGAACTTGTTACATTTCTCCGCCCTGGAGCGAACACCAGGATCCTTGCGCATCGGTGGTAAGAATCACCGGACCGTCATCGGTGATGGCGACGGTGTTCTCGTAGTGCGCGGCGGGCAGGTGGTCGTTGGTCGTGACAATCCAACCATCGGAGCCCGTGCTCACATGATTGGATCCCATCGTAACCATCGGCTCGATGGCAATGACCATGCCGGCCTGGAGGCGAACGCCCCTCCCCTTCTTTCCATAATTCGGAACGTTGGGGTCCTCGTGCATCACATGGCCAATTCCGTGCCCCACATAATCGCGAAGCACGCCATAGCCGTGAGACTCGGCGAGGGACTGGACGGCATAACCAATGTCCCCAATATGGTTACCGGGAACAGCCTGCTCGATGGCAGCCTTAAGGCAATCGCGCGTAACCTCGCACAGGGCCTTAGCCTCGGGCGTGGGGGTACCGACGAAAAACGTCCAAGCGTTATCGCCGACCCAACCGTCGACAACGGCACCCGTATCGATGGAGATGATATCGCCATCGCGCAGAATCATGTCGGGATTGGGAATACCGTGCACCACGGCATCGTTAATCGATGCACAAATGGTACCGGGGAACCCGCCGTAACCCTTAAAGGCCGGGGTGCCACCATGCATGCGGATAATCTGCTCCGCAAGCTGATCAAGCTCAAAGGTCGAAACACCAGGGCGAACCATGGCTCCAACGTGGCGGAGCGCCATCTTAGATAGCGCTCCTGCCTTCTTCATCTGCTCGATTTGCGTTGCAGACTTAATCTTGATCATAGACCGAGAGCCTCTTTGACATCCCCGTACACGGTCTCGCGAGCCTGGTCACCGTTGACCGACTTGAGCAGACCCTGGCCACGATAGTAGTCGACGAGCGGGCTCGTGGACTTCTCGTAGACGTCGAGACGGTTCTTGATGGTCTCGGGCTTGTCGTCGTCGCGCTGATACATCTCGCCACCACACTTGGGGCAGGTAGCATCGGCAGCGGTGCCGGTGTAACCGCAGGCGCGGCAGGTGCGGCGCGAAGACAGACGGTCGATGATGACCTCGGGGGCCACGTCGACCAGAAGGGCGCAGTCGATCTCGCGACCCATGGCGGAGAGCTCGGAATCGAGCGTCACAGCCTGGGCGGTGTTGCGCGGGAAGCCATCGAGAATGAAACCTTGCTGGGCGTCATCGGCGGCAAGGCGCTCCTTGACAAGGTCAATCACGAGCTGGTCGGGAACGAGCTCGCCGGCGTCCATGTACTTCTTAGCCTGAATACCAAGCTCGGTGCCACCCTTGACGGCAGCACGCAGCAGGTCGCCCGTGGAAATGTGAGCGACGCCGAACTCGGCGACGAGCTCCTGTGCGACAGTGCCCTTACCGGCACCCGGAGCTCCGAGCAATACGAGGTTCATGAGCAATCCTCCTCTAGCCTATTTAAAGAATCCATCGTAATCATACATCTTGATCTGGCCTTCGAGCTTATCGACCGTGTCGAGCACGACGCCGACCATGATGAGGATGGACGTGCCGCCAAATGCCTGGATCAGCTGGTTACCCGTAAAGGAGAAGATGATCGAAGGCACGATGGCGATGAGCGCCAAAAAGACAGCGCTGGGAAGCGTAATCTTGTTGAGCGCGTTCTTGATGTAGGCCGCGGTAGCCCTACCCGGACGCACGCCCGGAATAAAGCCGCCCTGCTTCTTAAGGTTGTCGGCCGTGTCATCGGGGTTGAACACCATGGAGGTGTAGAAGTACGCGAAAAACACGATGAGGACAACGTTAAGCACCCAGTTGAGCCAGCCGCGCGAAAGCGCAGAGGCAACTGCCTGAATCCAGCCGATGCCGGGGAAGAACACGGCAATCTGAGCCGGGAAGTACAGCAGCGCCGAAGCGAAGATGATTGGCACGACACCCGCGGTGTTGACCTTGATGGGCAGGTAGGTGGTCTGACCACCCATCATGCGACGGCCCACGACGCGCTTAGCGTAGGAGACCGGGATGCGGCGCTGGCCGCGCTCAAGGAAAACAATCAGCGGGATAACCAGCAGGATGATGGCGCAGATGATCACCATGGTGATGATGCCACCGGCATTGCCCTCGGTGCTGGAGAAGATCGCCTGCGGCAGACCGGCCATGATGTTCGCAAAGATGATCAGCGACATGCCATTGCCGATACCGCGCTGGGTGATGAGCTCACCAATCCACATGATCAGCATGGCGCCCGCAGTGAGCGTGCCGACGATCATGAGGTCGAAGATGATCTCGGGAGCGCCGGCGCCATTGAAGCTGATGCCGAAGCTCTTAAAGAGGAAGAGGTAACCCACGGAGTTGAGGATTGCCAGAGCAAGGGTGAGGTAACGCGAATACTGCGTAATCTTGGTCTGACCGACCTCGCCCTCGCGGGCAAGCTCATGCAGGGAAGGCACAACGGCCTGGAGCATCTGGAGGATGATCGAGCTGGTGATGTAAGGCATGATGCCCAGCGAAAACACCGACACATAGCTCAACGCGCCGCCAGAGAAAAGATTCAGGAGGGCCATAGCACCTGCGGCGACCGAATTGTTATCGGTCGAGAAAAGGCCCAGCATCCCCTGGAAGGGAATGCCGGGCACAGGAACGTGCGCACCAATGCGGTACACGACGAGCATAGCTATGGTAAAAAGAATCTTTTCGCGCAATTCTTTGATGCGGAAAGCATTCTTAAGACCATTTAGCACGGCAGCTCGACCTTTCCGCCGGCGGCCTCGATCTTGGCCTGCGCAGAAGCGCTGACCTTGTCGACCTTGACCGTGAACTTCTTGGTGAGCTCACCATTGCCGAGCACCTTGACGGGCTCGAACTCGCTCTTGGTGATGCGAGCGGCCTTAAGAGCGGCACCGTCGATCACAGCGCCGTCCTCGAACTTACGCTCGAGACGCTCAACGTTAACAGCGGTGTACTCGATACGACGGGGGTTACGGAAGCCCGGAAGCTTGGGCAGGCGCATAGCCAGCGGAGTCTGGCCACCCTCGAAGCCGGCACCCTTGGTGCCGCCAGAGCGGGAACCCTGGCCCTTCTGACCGCGGCCAGAAGTGGTGCCGTGACCCGAAGAATTGCCACGGCCGACGCGCTTGCGGTTCTTGGTGGAACCGGGCGCGGGAGTAAGATCGTGAAGCTGCATTTGCTACTCCTCTACAATCTCGACAAGGTGCTTGACCTTGAAGATCATGCCGCGGACGGACTCGTTGTCAGCAATCTCGCGAACCTCGCGGATCCTGTGGAGACCGAGGGCACGGACAGTACGGACCTGGTCCTGCTTGCAACCGTTGGTGCTGCGGACCTGCTTGATCTTGATGGTGTCAGCCATGCTTAGTTCTCCTTACCGACGAACATCTCGGAGACCGTCAGGCCACGGCGAGCCGCGACGTCCTCAGGGCTGGAGAGCTCCTTGAGGCCCTCGACGGCAGCCTTGATGATGTTGAGGCCGTTGTCGGTACCGAGGGACTTGGACAGGACGTTCTTGATGCCAGCAAGCTCAAAGAGGGGACGCACAGCGCCGCCGGCGATAACGCCGGTACCCTCGACAGCGGGCTTGATGATGATGCGGCCGGCACCAAAGTGGCCGAGAACCTCGTGCGGGATGGTGCCCTGCTCGGTCACCGGCACGTGGAACATGTTCTTCTTGGCATCGAGAGATGCCTTGGAGATGGCCATGGGCACCTCAGCGGACTTGCCCATGCCAACGCCGACGTTGCCCTTGCCGTCGCCAACGACGACGAGAGCGACGAGGCTCATGCGACGACCACCCTTGACGGTCTTCGACACGCGGTTGATGTAAACGACGCGCTCCTCGAACTCGGAGGCCTCGCGCTGCTGCTTCTGATTACGAGCCATGTGCTACATACCTCCTAGAACTCGAGACCGGCGGCACGAGCACCGTCGGCGAGGGCCTTGACGCGGCCATGGTAGATACGGCCACCGCGATCGAAGGCGACCTTGGTGATGCCGGCCTCGATGGCGCGCTTGCCAACGAGCTGACCGACCTTCTCCGCAGCCTCCTTGTTCGAGGTGTGGGTGCCCTTGAACTCGGCCTCGAGGGTCGAGGCAGAGACGAGCGTCAGGCTGGAGCCCTTGCTGTCGTCGATGATCTGGGCATAGATGTTGGCGTTAGTACGGGTCACGCGAAGACGCGGACGCTCGGAGGTACCCGAGACCTTGCCGCGAACACGACGCTGACGACGCTTGAGGCCTTCCAGCTTCGCCTTATGCTTGTTCATACGTAAACTCCTAAAAAGGTTGATCTTGCCAGCACCTGACGGGGTGCTGGTCTTATGCGAGTGAGTCGGTTACGACTACTTGGCGGCCTTACCCAGCTTGCGGCGGATGTGCTCGCCAACGTAGTGGATACCCTTGCCCTTGTAAGGCTCGGGAGGACGATGGCCGCGGATCTCAGCGGCGATCTGACCGACCTGCTGCTTGTTGATACCCTTGACGTTCACGTGGGTGTTGTCGGGAACCTCGAAGGTGATGCCCTCGGGAGCCTCGACGATCACGGGGTGCGAGAAGCCCAGAGAGAACTCGAGGTTCTTGCCCTTCTGCTGCACGCGGTAACCGACGCCGGCGAGCTCGAGCTTCTTCTCGAAGCCCTCGGAAACGCCAACAACCATGTTGTGGATGAGGGCGCGGGTGAGGCCGTGGCGGGCACGGGTCTCACGCTCGTCGTCGGGACGGGAAACGGTGAGGACATTGTCCTCGACGTTGATAGCGAGCTTCTCAAAGACATCGAGCTCGAGCTGGCCCTTGGGGCCCTTGACGACAACGTTGTTGCCGTTGACTGCCACTTCGACTCCGGCGGGAATCTGGACAGGCTTATTACCGATACGAGACACGGTGATCTCCTTTCCTTCTACCTACCGAGCGAATTACCAGACGTAAGCGATGATCTCGCCGCCGACGTTGTGCTTGCGAGCATCGCGGTCGGTCATGACGCCATGGCTGGTGGAAATAATGGCGGTACCAAGGCCACCGCGGACGCGGGGCATGTCGGCAACGCCGGTGTACTTACGCAGGCCCGGCTTGGAAATGCGGCGGATGCCGTTGATGACCTTAGCCTTCTTGGGACCATACTTAAGCGTGATGTGCAGAGTCTTCTGGGGAACGGTGTCCTCGACATCGTAGCCCTCGATGTAGCCCTCCTCGTGCAGAACACGAGCGATCTCGACGAGCTTCTTGCTGCTCGGCATGGAGACCGTGGCCTTGTTCACAGAGTTAGCGTTACGGATGCGCGTAAGCATATCTGCGATCGGGTCTGTAAGGTTCATACAGATTCTCCTTCGTTCTTGATGAACACGTGCTCTTGGTTCTTCGCCGCCCTTAACGGCAAAGCCTTTTTAGCGCGTTTTCCCTGTTCCAAACTGATGCTTGAAACGCTGGTAGTGACTTACCAGCTGGCCTTCTTAACGCCGGGAAGCTCGCCCTTGAGTGCAAGCTCGCGGAAGCAGACACGGCACAGGCCGAACTTGCGGTACACAGAGTGCGGACGGCCGCAGCGCTGGCAGCGCGTGTACTCACGAGTAGAGAACTTCTGCTTGCGATTGCACTTGACGATCATCGATGTCTTAGCCACTTATATCCTCCTCACATAGAGTATTGTTCGCCCCAAGCGCCGCCCCCTTGTGGGAACGGCGCTTATAGGGCAGGTGAACCTATTTCTTGAACGGGAAACCGAAGGCGTCCAGAAGGGCCTTGGCCTCCTCATCGGTGTTGGCGGTGGTCACGAAAGTGATGTCCATACCGCGCTGGTGATCGACGGAGTCGAAGTCGATCTCGGGGAAGATGAGCTGCTCGGTGACGCCCATGGAGAAGTTACCACGGCCGTCGAAGCTCTTGGCGGAGATGCCGCGGAAGTCGCGGATACGGGGGATCGCGACGGAGGTCAGACGATCGAAGAACTCCCACATACGGTCGCCACGCAGGGTAACCTTGCAGCCGATCGGCATACCAGCGCGCAGGCGGAAGGTAGCGATGGACTTGCGGGCACGGGTGATCATCGGCTGCTGGCCGGTGATGGCGCGCAGGTCGCGCACGGCACCGTCGATGGCCTTGGAATCGGTAGCGGCCTCGCCGACACCCATGTTCACGACGATCTTCTCAAACTTGGGGATCATCATGACGTTCTCGTACTGGAACTTGTCCTGAAGCTGCTGCTTGACCTCGTTGTTGTACTTGGTCTTCAGACGCGGCACATACTTCTCTTCTGCCATTGTTCACTCCTTCTTGGGGTTTTAAGCACGGGGCGTGGCCACGATGGGTTGTCCTCGTGCCTCCTGGCTGCATCCGCGCCGCTCATGGCATTTTGCGGTTTGGACTCGACGCAGCAGGAGCCGACAAAACAATCGGTACTATACGCGCATCGGGAGCGTATTTCCAGAAAAACCTCGTCTGCCTGCACAACTCCACAACTCCCCCGCACAAATGGATCCCAAAAAGCAGTTGCGGTGAAATAGGGACTGTTTGGCGGCCTAACAGGCTTAAACAGTCCGTATTTCACCGCAACTTATTGGTGGGGATCCGATTAGCGCTTGCGGGGGACGAGTTTGGTGCGGCGCAGGTGGATCATCTCGGCGGCGATGGAGATGGCGATCTCCTTGGGGTCCTCGGCCTCGATGGCAACGCCGATCGGAAGGTGCAGCTCGTCGATCTGGTCCTGCGTAAAACCTTCCTGCTCCAGGCGGGCACGCACAAAGGCCGTCTTGCGGCGCGAACCCAGACAGCCCAGATAGGCAGGCTTGGCACGCATGGCCTGAATCACCACGTCGATATCGGACTTGTGACCCGCCGTGGCGACGACCACCAAGTCGCGCGGACCGATGGGACACAGCTCGCTCAGGTTCTTGTAATCGACCAGGCGACGATCGTAGACACCGGGCACCCATTCGGGCGTCAACGTGCCGGGGCGGTCATCGCAGGCCACGACGGCAAAGCCCGCCGCCGTGAGCACGCGCGCCGTCGCGGCGCCCACGTGTCCGCAGCCAAAGATATAGGTCAGGCCCTCGGGGCAGAGCGTCTCGATGTGCGCGGGAGGAATCTCGGAGGCGGCGTTTGTATAGGTAACCTTACTCCCCTCCTCCACCAGCGAAAGCCCGGGGCAACCCGCAATGGTGCGGCGCGATTCCTCGCCATGGTATTCAGTAGCGTCGCTTTCGAGCGCGCTTGCGATAAACGGCTCAAAGTCGATGACGAAGTCGCCGATACGTCGATACGTCAAGACGTCGGCAATTTCCTGGAACAACGGTGCCTGGATCGCATCCAGATGCAGATAGCACAGGCAGATGGCTCCGCCGCAGATCATACCGCTATCGGAGTTCTCGCCGCCCATGGTGTAGCGGACCAGACGCGATTGCCCCGCGGCCAGCAGCTCTCGCGCCTCGTCCAGCGCAAAAAGCTCGATCTTGCCGCCGCCGATGGTGCCCGCCTGGCTACCGTCGGCAAAGACGGCCATCCAGGCGCCCACGCCGCGCGGCGACGACCCCGCCGTGCCGGCCACGACCACGAGCTCGCACGTCTCGCCAGCACGCAGGGCGACAAGCGCCGCATTCACAACATCGAGCTTTTCCATTGCCGCCTTCTATCCTCTAAAGATATCGGTGAGCATAGCGAGTGCCTCGAGCACGCCGCCGCCGACCGACGTCGCCTTGTCCGAAATGTAGTTGATATAGCTGGCATCGCCGCGCGGATCGACATCGGCGCATTTAAAGCCCTCAGTCACCTGCACGCCGTTCGCCAAAAGCCCGCGCAGACAGCCATCGATCTGCGTGCACATGGGCGAATCGCCCGCATACCCGATCACATCGCCGGCACTCACGATGTCGCCGATCACATGGTCGGACCTAAACACGCCGGCGGCGGGGCTGTGGATAACACGCTCTTTGCCATATCCGGCGATGACGCCCGGCACGCCCGTGTTGGGCTGGGGCGAACCTTGGGTAATGACACGGCCCAGGAAATGCCCACGCATGGTTTCGATCACGGCGTCGCAGTCAACCGGCGCGGTGAAGCCCGGCCCCACAGCGATGACGGCAGGAGCCATGTCGCGCGTGGTACCCAGATTGCGCTTGGCTAGAATTGCGTCGACCACAGCCGCGGGCTCCAGTTCGTCGAGCATCTGTGCCTGGGGGTCCACCACAACGGCGACGTCTCCGGCCTCGGTAATCTCAAGCGCCTCGGCCGACGTCTGCGCCAAGCGGGCGCGAATGCCCTCGACCTCGACCTCGCCCAGGCGAATGGCCTCGCAAAAACTGATTGTGCGACGGATGCACGTGGGAACCGCGATATCGGCCATGACAACTGACACGCCGGCGCGCACCAAGCGAGCGGCGACGCCCGTGGCGATATCGCCGGCGCCGCGAACATAAACGAGCATTCCCGGGACACCTCCCTGTGCTACGGTTTGAGCAGAGCAAATGCGGTTCGACCGCTACTCTGATGATTATTTATTATCACAGTATTATACGGCGGTGAACAGATGGAAACGACGAGCGGAAACCTTGCCTCCGCGCTCAAGATCGAGCCGGGCATTACCGCGATTATCGGCAGCGGTGGCAAGTCGACCTTGCTAAAGACGCTCGGCCTTGAGCTTATGCGCGCTGGCGGCCGCGTGCTCCTCTGCACCACCACGCGCATGTTCCCCGTCGCCGGCGTGCCGTGGGACGGGTCGAGCCGTCGCCTGGACGCCGCGCCCTGGAAGCCAGGTGCCTCACACGCCCTAGGCTGCACCTGCGAGGCCTGCGCGGGGCTTGTGCGGGGAAGCATCTGCCAGACAGGTGTCTTGGACCCCCAGACAGGCAAGTTCTCCTCCCCTGCCGAGCCGCTCGACCAGCTGGCGCAGCGCTTTGACTACGTCCTGGCCGAGGCGGACGGCAGCAAGCGGCTCCCGCTCAAGGCGCATGCCGCCTGGGAGCCGGTGATCCCCTCTGGCACGGCCAACGTCATCTGGCTCGTCGGCGCCTCGGGGCTCGGCAAGCCCATCAACGAAGCTGTCCACCGCCCCGAGCTCTTTTGCGTGCGTTGCGGCTGCGAGCCCACCGACACTGCCACGCCCGAGCGCGTCGCCCAGGTGCTCAATGCCGAGCTGCAGGCGCTGAAACTCAGCACCGCACGCGTCGTGCTCAACCAAGTCGACACGCTCAGCGACCCCACGATGGCCGACCGCTTTGAGGCCGCCCTCGGCCGCCCCCTCATCGCCACCAGCCTCAAATAGCCGGCCCCATCTCCTCAGTTGCGGTGAAATACGGACTGTTTGGCCGCCTGACGGCCGCAAACAGTCCGTATTTCACCGCAACTGAGGGAGGGGACACGGCATCTTTGCTGCTAGCGGGGCACGTAGCGACCGGGCTGGGCTCCGGTAGGCTCGCCGTCGCGTGCCGCCAGCACGCCGTTCACAAACACGGCCTTGGCGCGGCCATGTGCCTCAAAGCCTTCGAGCGGCGTGTAGTCCACAGCCTGATGCTGTGTCGCGGCGCGAATGGTCCAGCGCGCCTGGGGATCCCACACGCACACGTCGGCATCGGCACCCTCGGCAAGACAGCCCTTGCGTGGATACATGCCAAAAACGCGCGCCGGGTTCTCGCTCATCAAGCGGCACAGATCCTCGGGACCCAGCTGTCCCTCAAAGCTCGTGGCAATCGCGACGGGACGATGCTCCACGCCGGGCCCGCCGTTGGGAATCGCGCGGAAATCGTCGCGCCCGCGGTCCTTTTGCCCGTGCAGGTTAAAGCTGCAGTGGTCGGTCGCAATCGTATCGATCTCGCCGGCCACAAGCGCCTCGCGCAGCGCGGCACGGTCACCGGCATGGCGCAGCGGCGGGCTCATCACATACTTGGCGCCCGCAAAGCCGTCCTCGCCCTGCTCCAGATAACAGGTGTCGTCGAGCATCAGATACTGGGGGCAGGTCTCGACATAGATATCCTTCTGCCCGCGCGCTTTGGCAGCGCGAATGGCCTCGAGCCCCAGCTTGGTCGAAAGGTGCACCACGTTGACCGGAGCGTCCCCGGCCAGGTGCGCCAGATACAGCAGGCGGCTCACGGCTTCGGCCTCACACACGTCCGGGCGGCTGAGCGCATGCCCCTCGGGCCCATGAATCCCCTGCTCGTACACGCGCTTCTGCAGCTCATTCACCAGCGTACCGTTCTCGCAATGCACGCACAGTATGCCGCCAATACGCTTGAGCTCCTCGAGCACCTCGAGCGTCTCGGCATCGTCCAGGCGCAAATGATCGTAGGCAAAGTAGGTCTTAAACGACGATACGCCCGCCTCGCGCATGGCCGAAAGATCGGCGCGGTTGCGCTCATTCCACTCGGCGAGTGCCATATGAAAAGCGTAGTTGGCCGTGCAGGTTCCGTCGGCGCGGCGATGCCACTCGGCCAAGGCATCGGGCATGGTCACGCCGCGATCGGCCGTCGCGTAGTCCACAATGGTCGTCGTGCCGCCGCAGGCAGCCGCGCGCGTGCCGGTCTCAAAGCTATCGGCTGTCCAATCCATGCCAGTCCAGCACTGCATGTGCGTGTGGCCGTCGATAAAGCCGGGGAACACCCAGCAGCCCGCGGCATCCTCGACGGTATCGCCCTCGGCCGGCTCAATCGCTGCGGCGATCCGCACGATCTTATCGCCATCCATGGCAAGATCGGCGCGGCGCAGCCCCTGGGACGTCACGAGCGCGCCGTTTTTGATGATGATCATAATTGCTCCTTATTGATTGATGCAGTTGGCCACGCGATCAAAATACGAGCAGGCGGCAATATGCTCCGTTATGCGTCGCTGTCCCTTGACGGTATCGACGTCCCACAGCTCGTAGGCACGCGCCTCGACCAGCGCAACGTCGACGCGACCTTTGAGAATCGAGCCCCCGCCGTCCTTGCCCTCAAGACACATAAGTGCATCGAACAGTTCCGCCGGAAAGAGCACCGGGCTCGAAGGCTCACCGTTGCACGCAAGACGCACCGGATGCTTGCGGCCACGCTCGTCAAATGCACGAACCATAGCCTCAAAAGAATCCGAACTCACGAGCGGCTGGTCGCCCGGCAAAAAGAGGCAACCTTTCCAGTTGCGTTCGACTCCCCACGAAAGGCCCGCACGGACGCTTTCGCTGCGCAGCTCGCCATCGTGCAGCACGCACGAACAATGCTTGTCCTCGCAAATCTGGGCGACCTCGGGCCAACGCGTCGAAACCACGACGTCAAAGCCCTGGGGAACCGAATCGATGGTCCGGGCAATCAGCGGCTCGCCATAGATATCGGCAAGCATCTTGTTAGAGCCAAACCGCTTGCCCTCGCCCGAAGCCATAATGACGCAACCAAGTTTCATGGCGATACCTCCCCTGAAACCATCGTACCCATAACTCGCGCCGCGGGCATCTACATCGAAAGCGCTTATCCCGCACGCCCACGATGCAAAAAAGGGGGCACCCCGCCGGTTGGCAGAGCGCCCCCTTTACATGGCTTACCTCAGCCCAGCTTTAGGCCTGGAACCAACGGGCGGTGTTGCGCTCGTCGAGGGCCTTGAGGGTAGCGGCGGGATCGGCAACCTTCTGCAGGAACATCATAGCTGCGATGGCGTACGGCTTGTAGCTGGCCTCCTTGTACATGCCCACACGGTGCATGTCGAAGACGTCGGCGTTGACCTCGCCGTGCTCGCAGGAGACACCGGAGATGTCGGCGGGCAGCGGGTGCATAAAGATGGTGTCCTGGCCGTTGGCGGTCTTCTCCATGAGCTCGGTCGTGGAGCACCAATCCTGATGCGTAGCGTTCTGAGCGAGCAGCTCCTTCTCGAGCGCGGCGATGCCGGCGTCGTCGCCCTCGGCGTACAGATTGGTACGCTTCTCCATAGCGGCAAACGGAGCCCAGCTCTTGGGGATCACGATGTCGGCGCCCTCGAAGGCCTCGGCCATGGTGTTGACCTGCTTAAAGGTGGTGCCGGACTCGGCGGCGTAGCTCTTGGCGCGCTCGACGACCTCGGGCATGAGGTCGTAGCCCTCGGGGTGGGCCAGGGTGACGTCCATGCCAAAACGGGGCAGCAGGCTGATCAGCGACTGCGGGCAGGACAGCGGCTTTCCGTAAGAGGGCGAATAGGCCCAGGTAACGGCGACCTTCTTGCCCTTGAGGTTCTCAAGACCGCCAAACTCGTTGATGAGGTAGAGCATGTCGGCAGAGGACTGCGTGGGGTGGTCGGAGTCGGACTGCAGGGAGATGAGCGTGGGACGGTGGTCCAGAACGCCATCCTCGTAGGCCTGCTGGACAGACTCGGAGACCTCGGCCATGTAGGCGTCGCCCTTGCCGATGTACATGTCGTCGCGGATGCCGATGACGTCGGCCATGAAGGAGATCATGGTAGCGGTCTCGCGGACGGTCTCGCCGTGGGCGATCTGGGACTTCTTCTCGTCCAGGTCCTGCAGCTCAAGGCCGAGCAGGTTGGCGGCCTTAGAGAAGGAGAAGCGCGTGCGGGTGGAGTTGTCGCGGAACAGGGAGACGGCCAGACCCGAGTCAAAGATCTTGGACGAAACGTTGTTCTCGCGCAGCTCGCGCAGGGCGTCGGCGACGATGTAGAGCGCCTTGAGCTCATCGGTGGTCTTATCCCAGGTGTGCAGGAAGTCGCTGCCGTACATGCCCTTAAAATCGAGGCCGTTCAGCTGCTCGACGAGCTCGGTAAACTTGGCGTCCATGTAAATGTCCTTTCTAAAGGTGAAACGATCGCAATGAGTAGATGCGCCCCGGCATGCGCGTGTGGCTAGAACATGCAGAGCACTATGACGAGGACCCGCTACCGTTGAGGAAGCATGGGAGATAACGACCGCGGGCCCCAAGTCAACAGGGGGTGCCGGGGACACGAGCGGCCCCCGGCTCAACAAGATCGAGGAATGGGACTAGTCGATCTTGTTGTTGGTCAGACCGGCGCGGAACACGGTGGCGTCGCCATCGGCCTGGCTCGGATCGTAGAGGTTCAGGGCAGCCACATACATGGCGGCAGCGGTGACCAGGTCGTCCTTGTAGGTGACCTCGTTGGGAGCGTGAGCCTGAGACTCGGCACCCGGGCCAAAGCCGACGCAGGGGATGCCATAGCGGCCCTGGATGGAAACGCAGTTCGTGGAGAAGGTCCACTTGTCGCACAGCGGACGACCGGTGCGCTTGTCCATGCTGGGCTCGCAGCCGATGCGCTCGTCACCAAACATGGCCTTGTGGGCGTCGACGAGGGCCTTGACGTGCGGAGCGGTCTCCTTGTTGATCCACGTGGGGAAGTAAGCCTCGGTCTCGTAGACCTCGCCGGTCCAGGACGGACGGTCGTACATGTACATGGAGACCTTCACGTCGTCGCCGTACTTCTTGGCGGCCGGAAGGTTGCGGATCTCGTCCAGGCAGGACTCCCAGGTCTCGCCGGCGGTCATGCGACGGTCGATGGAGATGGCGCAGGAGTCAGCGACAGCGCAGCGGCTGGGGCTGGTGTAGAAGATCTGGCTGACGGTGCAGGTGCCGCGGCCCAGGAAGCGGGCATCCTCGAAGTGCTCGGGGTTGTACTTGGGGTCGAGCATCTTGACGAGACCCTTGATGTCGGTCGACTCGTCGCAGCCGTTGTTGTTGAGGGCGCGGACGTCGGCGATGATGTCGGCCATCTTGTAGATGGCGTTGTCGCCGCGGTCGGGAGCGGAGCCGTGGCAGGAGGTGCCGTGAACGTCGACGCGGATCTCCATACGGCCGCGGTGACCGCGATAGATGCCGCCGTCGGTGGGCTCGGTGGAAATGACGAACTCGGGCTTAATGCCGTCCTTGTTGTAGATGTACTGCCAGCACATGCCGTCGCAGTCCTCTTCCTGGACGGTGCCGACGACCATGATCTTGTAGCCCTCGGGGATGAGGCCCATGTCCTTCATCATCTTGGCAGCATAGGTAGCGGAAGCCATACCGCCCTCCTGGTCAGAGCCGCCGCGGCCGTAGATGATCTCGTCGGTCTCGTAGCCCTCATAGGGATCGGCATCCCAGTTCTCGATGTTGCCGATGCCGACGGTGTCGATGTGGGAGTCGATGGCGATAATCTTGTCGCCCTCGCCCATAAAGCCCATGACGTTACCCAAGCCATCGACCTTGACCTCGTCATAGCCAAGGCTCTCCATCTCGGCCTTGATGCAAGCGACAACCTCGCCCTCCTCGCAGGACTCAGAGGGGTGGGAGATCATGGCGCGCAGGAAGCGAGTCATATCAGCACGATGGGACTCAGCCGCAGCCTTAATGGCATCAAAATCGAGTTCTTTAGTCATAACAGTCAACCTTTCTACAAGGGTTTACCTACAGGTAGATATTTCAGATAGATCACTTGTGCCAAGCAGCGTGAGGTCGAGCACCCGGCAAGCAAGTAAACGTAGGGTGGCGGAGCATATGTTTGCTCCGTCGCGAGTTCCGCACGAGCCGGAGAGCACTTAATGTGCTCTCCGTGCGAGCAGGACTGTCCGAGCAGGGAGTAAACATATGCTCCGCCACCCGGACAGGCTAGGCTCGCTAGCAGGTCGGATACTCGCCCTCCCAGACGATGCGACGGTACTGGTCCGGATCGGTGTCGCCCTCGGTGGAGAAGCAGAGCACGGAGCTCGTCTTGTCCAGGCCGATGAGCTCCTTGAGCTCGGCGTACTCGGGATCGAGCATGAGGGTCTCGACCAGGCCGGTGGTCACCGCGCCGGACTCGCCGGAGATGACGCGCGGGTCGCCCTTCTCGGGAGCGCCCAGGGTGCGCATGCCGCGAGCGGTGACCCAGTCGGGGCAGGACACGAAGGCGGTGGTGTGGTTGCGCAGGATATCCCAGCCCAAGATGTTGGGCTCGCCGCAGCACAGGCCGGCCATGATGGAGGGCATGTCGCCGTCCACGATGCGCGGGTCGCCGTCGCCGGCGGCAGCGCCCTTGTACAGGCAGGCGGCAGGCGCGCACTCGACCACGACGAAGGTGGGCGGGTTATCGGGATACAGGTTGGTGAAGTAGCCCACCACGGCGCCAGCCAGCGAGCCCACGCCAGCCTGGACAAAGACGTGCGTCGGGCGGTTGATGGCCATCTCGCGCAGCTGCTCGGCCGCCTCGGAAGCCATGGTGCCGTAGCCCTCCATGATCCAAGACGGGATCTTCTCGTAGCCCTCCCAGGCGGTGTCCTGAACGATGACGCCGCGCTCGCAGGCGTCGGCCTCGGCGGCGGCCATGCGCACGCACTCGTCGTAGTTGACCTCTTCGATGGTCACCGTGGCGCCCTCGGCGGCGATGTTATCAAAGCGGGGCTTGGTGGAACCCTTGGGCATGTGCACGACGGCCTTCTGGCCCAGCTTGTTGGCAGCCCATGCCACGCCGCGGCCATGGTTGCCGTCGGTGGCGGTAAAGAAGGTAGCCTGGCCAAAGTCCTCGGCCAGCTGATCGGAGGTCAGGTAATCGAAGGTGCAGTCGGCAACGTCCTTGCCGGTCTCGTCGGCAATGTAGTTGGCCATGGCAAACGATCCGCCCAGGACCTTAAAGGCGTTGAGGCCAAAGCGGTAGCTCTCGTCCTTAACGCACAGGTTGGACAGGCCCAGGCGCGCAGCCTGACCGTCCAGGCGGGCAAGCGGAGTGACGGTATATTGAGGGAACGACTGGTGGAAGGCGCGGGCCTTCTTCACGTGGTCGAGGCTCATGATTCCCAAGTGCTTATCATCGCTCTTGGGCATCGTGTTGCCCGCCCACTGGATCTTATCGGCCATACGGTGAACTCCTTAAGTCCTCTCTTGCCGGCCCCCGCATACGCGTTTCAGCCCATTCCCATTCATGCGGCTAAACTTTTATGTGGATGCCAAATAAAAAGTTTGTTAGTACTGTTCTATCACACTTTTTGATTGGCAAACCTAACAAATTGTTTGTTGCCGTAATCGGTACCTTTTCGCCGCCGAACGGTCACATAACGCAGCGACGCTTTCGTTATTTGCGAACAAGTGTGGTTTATGGCAAAGTGTGCCCAAACTAATTTTTAGGAAGGCACCCATGACCCCCGCACAGATTGAGTTCTATAAGCGCCTTGCACACGGTCTGGCGCTCCAATTTGGCCCCAACTGCGAAATCGTCGTCCACGATCTGGAGACCGATGACGTGGACCACTCCATCGTAGTGATCGAAAACGGCCACGTCAGCGGGCGCAAACTGGGTGACGGCCCCAGCCATATTGTGTTTGAGTCCATGCACGAGGGCGCCACCGACGTACACGACCGCGAGCCATACCTCACCAAAACCACCGATGGCAAGCTGCTCAAGTCCTCGACGATCTTTATCCGCAACGATGAGGGCAAGCCTGTCGGCATTTTGGGCATCAACTTTGACATTACGCTTATGAAGGCTTTTGAGCGTTCGCTCGACGCCTTTACCGGCACCGGCGGCACGGGCTATACCGAACCCGAGCCCATTACCAAGAACATCGGCGACCTGCTCGAAGACCTGCTGCACGAGTGCGAGCAGTTTGTGGGCAAGCCCGCGGCACTCATGACCAAAGACGAGCGCATTCGTGCCATTGGCTACCTTGACCGTCGCGGCGCCTTCCTCATTTCCAAGTCGAGCGAGCGCGCCTGCGAGTTCTTTGGCATCTCCAAGTACAGCTTCTATAGCTACCTCAATGAGGCCAAGGCGGCAGCAGGCGACAAGTAGGCACTCGCCTGGATTGCCTCTCCCCTTTTGGGCGCGAGTTCTGGAAAGCATGAATCCAAGACCGAGCCGCTTGGAAAGTTCCATATAATCGATGTTATTAGTATTTCGAAAGGGTGGAACAGAATGGCGTTGAGCAAGGCATCATGCACCGGTCGCGGATTGATTCCGGCAATTGGTGGACATGTGCACCGCATGTTCGATGAGGGTGAAGACGACTTGTTTTCGCTGAGCCTTGACGACGTGATGGATGATCGCCCGTGGACCGCCGACGAACTCATGGGCGGCGGGGCTCGCCCGTCAAACCCCAATCCCGCACTTGCGCCTAAGACCGCATCTGCGCCGACTCCTGCGCAGTCGGCTGTTTCGACGCCCGCGCCTACGCCCGCACCCACTTCGGCGCCCACGCCCGCTCCCCGCCCCGCAAGCGACCCGTCCGAGACGGCAGCATTTCTCGCTGCAGCGACGCAGGGCAAATCGGCCGACAGCACCGTTATGTACAGCGCCCAGCAGTTGCCTGTTCCTGCGGCACGCAAGCCTCCGGTCGCAAGGCTCGACGAGCCCGTTGCCCATCAAGTTGCCTACGATTCCTGGGCTGCAACCGATCTGGATGAGACCTCTACCGGCATGCCGGCGCTCGATGTTCCAGTTAACCCGCTTTTTGCCGCCAACACGAGCGCCGCGGACTATGAGGGCGGTGCGGCATATTCCGACTATTCCGATGGCTATGCTGGCACCGGTCGCATCGAGACCGAGGATTATGGCACCGCATCGAGCGATTATCTCAACGATCCGTACGCTGCCACGCCTGCACCGGAATATGACCCGGAGGCCGCGTCCGCGCCGGCGTATACCAAAAGCACGGGCGAAGAGCGCTTTGCCGATTATTACGCCGAGGAAAAGGCGCTGCGTTTCTCGGAATTTCCGCAGGCAGTCAAGGTTGCCTTTATCGCCATTATCATTGCCCTGCTCGGCGTCATTGCGTTTGAGGGATTCCAGCTGTTCCGCGGCCCCACCCAAGCGGAGTCGGAGACCCAGCAAAAAGAGGACGATAACCAGTACCTGGACATCAACACCCTCAAGGGCGACCCCAACGACGGGGACGAGTAGCGGGGGTTAAGGGAGGGCCGGAAGAGCCGGCGGCATGTTACGGCTCCAAAAGCCCTGCCATAAAGATGGGCAGATACAGCACGTCACCATCGCGGTGAAGATTACATTCCGCAAGTACCAGGGCGCGATCGATTCCGTAGCCCTTCGTCGCGAGCGCGTTGTCGAGCGCCGCATGGGACTTAAAGCTCTTGCCCGACTTGACCTCGATGGCAAGAACCTCCCCATCGAGCGTCTCCTCCACAAAATCGAGCTCGCCGACTTTTTTAGACGTAAAGTAGCGCAATCTGAATCCGTGGGCTTTGAGCTCTTGGGCAACGAAGCCCTCAAACGCCGCCCCCATGTTCATGCCAAAGGCGTCTTCCGTCCCCCCATCAAAAACGCCTTGGGCGACCCTTTTGGAATACGACGACATGAGCATTCCGGTGTCCAAGTAAAACAGCTTGAACAAATTTCGTTGCTCCCCCAATAAAAGGGGTGCCACGGGCGCCGTTACGTTATACACGGGAAGCGCGACACCCGCCTCCGATAGCCAGAGAAAATGATCTGTCACCTGCGAAAAACGTTTGACACCGTTAATCGATGACAGTTTGAATCGCTTGTTTTTGGAGCCGGCCTCGCTGGGAATCAGATCATAGATATCGCGAATAACCAAGCGTAGCTCAGGCGGAGCGTACTTTGCGATGTCATCGCGATACAGGGCGTGAAGATCGCGATGGATGTTTCGAACCTCGTCGACATTGCGCGTCGCCAAGAAGGAATTGACCGCGTCGGGCATGCCCCCCACCACCACATACTGATGGAACAGATTGAGCAAGCGGTCATACAGATAGCCGGGGAGCTCCTTTTCGTCCTTTAGACAACCCCTGAGCATGTCAAACGCTCCGGCAGCAACGCCGCTTGCCCAGCAGAACTCCTCAAAGTCGAGCGGGTACATCTGGACCTGCTCGACATACCCCACCGGCAGGGAATCGATGCCCTCGAGCTCAACACCAAGGAGCGATCCGGTAAGGATGTATCGAAAGTCGCCGCGCTGGACCAGGTATTTGATAAACGTCACTACGTTGGGGCATCGCTGCACCTCGTCGATAACCACAACGGTCTTGTTCGCAACCATCGGCTGCGTTGCAGCAATAGACATGCGCATAAGCAGGTCATCCGCGCTTTTTGCCGCCAAAAACGAATCGCGCACGGACGCGTCGGCGATAAGGTCGAACGTCACGACATTTTCGAACGATTCGCTTGCAAAGACGTTGACCAAATATGACTTTCCTACCTGTCGGGCGCCCTTGACCAAAAGAGCCTTGTTAGGCGACGAGGCAAGCCAAGATTCAAACTGTGCTTTCGCTTTTCTCTGTAGCATAAGCGTACCCCTTATTACGTGCTGTTTTAGCACTAGGATACACTTTTCCGTGATTGTTATGTGCTCAAATCGACACTTTTTCGAGGTTTTGAAGTGTGTATTACGACACTTTTCCGTACTTTTATACCAGTCAATATTGCACTTTTCCGGATTTAGGCCGAATAATTGCCCGCGATTCCGACACCAACCGACCAAGAGCAGCCTCTCCCACCAGATGCGCTTTACGGTGAAGAGCCACCAACAAATCTGAGGCAATGAGGGCCGGGGGGCCAATCCCCGGCCTTCAACCTAGCACTGCTTTATAAGATCGAGCACCGCCGGAATATCGTCAGCGCTACGGAGTGCAACATAGGTCGGCATACCCGGCCCAAATCCACCCTGTGCGCGCTTGTCCTGACACATGGCCTCCGGGTCAATCAGCTCGTCCACACTCTTTGCCAAGCCAACGGCAATCCAGCCGCCGTTGCTAGTCCTGCCTTCCAGCACGGCATGCAACTTCCGTTTGCCCGACCTGAATCCTACGTAGTACTTGGCCATATAGGATTCCCACGAAGGATTGGCGTTGAGGATAGACTCGCGTATCTCCTCGAACAATTTTTGATTAAGCCCGCCCTCGGCAAAGGTTGGATGGTTCTCTTGCAAGGTCCAAATAGGCACCTCGTCAGACTTCCCACGAGAGGGGCGATACTTGTCGACGACATCTGCCGGAAGGTCGGGATATTTCCATATCTCACACGCCTCTTTCGCCAGATCGTCCGCGCGCTGCCTAATCTCCTCCTCGCCCCATTTTTCATGCGAGGCGATCGACTTGTTTAGGTAGAGCGGGCTGCATTTAAGTCCCACGTTCGGAAGATTGAGCTTGTCCGAGAACGACCGGTTTGAGTACTCCTGGTTGTAGCCCGTCAGCGTAAGATTTCCCAAGTTGTTGCACAGCCTGTCGTGGATGTCTTCCCAGTTCTCACCAAGCGATTCCTTCCAGCCGTGCTCACCATCGATCGTCTGGGGCATGACGTGCTCGATCTGGTAATCGTCAGCCGAGATGGGCTCCTTCGGGTGGTGCCAGTTCTCCATACGCTCCAGGTAATAGCGCTTTTTAGAGAAGCGGTTGTAACAGTCACGCGTCTTAAGCTCCTCGACAAAATGCTCGTCTGTCGGGAAGTACGCGGTCATACCGCTGCTGTGGATAAGGAGCATCGCCGTAACGTACTCCTCTATATCGGCTTGAAGCTCCAGGTTGCGATACATGCCTGCAAAAAAGTTGTTTAAGCCCGTGGTAAGCCTGCCGCAAACCGCGCGTCTAAACAGAAACGACTCGATGGTCTCGCAGATGCGAAGGAACGCGTTGCGGTCTAGCCTATTTCTCTCGTAAACCGAGTAGAGCAGCATCAAAAGAGGCCTGATCTGTCTCACATCAAGGCTTACGATTCTGCTGAACACCCGACGTAGGCCAGCGTCCTTTTCTTTGTCTCGGAACAGGCTGGCATACCTTTGCGCATACTCGCGCAACTCCTTGAGCAGACTCTCGGTGTCTCCGTCGTAGTCATCGGTAAAATACCGTTTGAACTCGTAATAAGCCTCATTCTCCTTTGGCTGCCTATTGGGAGCCTTGAGCCACAGCCAGTACCAAATGAAGGCGTTAAACTCGCCCTCGCCCCCTTTTCCAAACAGACGCTCAATGGGATGCCAGTAGCCCTCGTAGAGCTTGGTCTGTTCGTCGTTAGGAAGCGACATAAGAACATAGTTGCGTATGAGATCGATGGGCATGAGGGGCTTGCCCTTGGAGTTCATGGACTCAAATATGAGCTGGGCATTATCGACGCCAGCGGTGAGCTTAGTATCGATGACCTGCACGCGGTTTAGCCCCGCCCAAAGCCTTGCCGGATCGAATGATTTTCCGCGCATCTTTTCGCGGAAGAACGCATGGTTCTCGACAATGCGATCCGATTTTTCATCTGGCATGGGAAACCCAGACACGATGGAAAACAGAGTCTCTTTATCGTCCTGCGAGAGCACTAATTTGTAGCGCGCCAGGCCGTTGTAGTCATCATCGTTAAAGAGATAGTTCTTCCGCAGCGCTGAGATCTTGAGATCGCCAAGGAAGCCGGCCTTGTCGGGATTATCCTCCAGATATTCAGCCAAGGCTGTAATCATCAACGAAAACGTCGTCATGCGCTGCTGTCCGTCAATCAGAAGCACGCGCGAAATACTCGTGGCAGAGCTCTCGGACTCGGGGATATAAAGCATCGACCCCACGAAGTGCGATACGCCATCACGACCCGCTCGCATGACGTCATCCCAAAGCACCTCGCACTCTTTTACACTCCACGAGTAAACTCGCTGGTACACGGGAATGACGAACTGCATCTTCGCCACGCCCATAAGGTCGAGCAGATTCGCCTCAGTTGCTTTCATTTGCGCAATCCCCCTTGTCTTGTTTACGCCGTTTGCAGTCAGTCCTCCACTGAGCGGAGGGCGCTAAAGACGAGAGCATCGAGGTGCTGAAGCAACCGGGATGCTCATATCACTAGATTTTACAACGCTTGTTGCAGGTGCGTTTTTGCATGCATTAAAGCATGGCGTTGGGACGCGATTCACTAGGACGCGATTGTATGCAATTGAATGCCCATCAAGTTCCCATGGCTCCCCCTATGAGAAGAGGGTGGATGCCAAGGGCCGCGTGACAAGCGATAAGTGTATCGCGAACGAAATACCGTTTGAGGAACTGCCCGAGGGGTGGTGCTGGACGAGATTGGGCAATCTGCTCTCACTTGTTTCGGACGGTACGCATAAGACACCTCAATATACTGAGACTGGCGTCTTGTTTCTTTCGGTGCAAAACGTTTCTGGTGGCTCGTTTGACTTGACTAAAGTGCGGTACATCAGTCGAGAAACTCATGAAGATCTTTGTAGGCGAGTGAAACCTGGCCGCGGAGACATCTTGCTTTGCCGCATTGGAACTCTGGGCAAGCCGATTATCGTTGACGTCGATTATGAATTCAGCATCTTTGTCAGCCTGGGATTACTCCGACCAGTTTCCATAGCTATTGCGGAGTGGATTTGTTCATGCATTGATTCTCCCGTTGGTTTCGCATGGATCGAAAAAGTTAAAGTCGGCGGCGGAACCCATACTTTCAAAATTAATCTCGGTGATATACCGGACTTCATTCTCCCCCTCCCGCCCCTCGCCGAGCAACGCCGCGTCGTCAAACGCATAAACGAGCTCATGCCCCTGGTCGAGGAGTACGGCGAGCTCGAGGACGCCCGCGAGGCGCTCGACGCCGCGCTGCCCGGCCGCCTGCGGAAGTCGGTGCTGCAGCTGGCGGTTCAGGGAGGGCTTGTGCCGCAGGACCCCGCAGACGAGCCCGCCGGCGTCCTGCTCGAGCGCATCCGCGGGCAGCGCCGGCAGCTCGTGGCCGAGGGGAAGATGAGGGCCCCGAAGGGCGGCGAGTCGATCATCTTCGCCGGTTCCGATGGCCGCCGCTATGAGAAGAGGGTGGACGCAAAGGGCCGCGAGTCCGAGCCCGTCTGCATCGAGGACGAGATCCCGTTCGAGATACCCGAGGGCTGGGAGTGGGCGAGATTTTCCACGTTAATTGATCTTGCGCCAGGTACTTCCTACAAAAAGCACGAAGTGACGAGTCAGGGGATTCGTATCCTGAGGGGAGGAAACATCCTCGAGAATGGGTCACTGACGATCGGCACAGACGATGTATTCCTCGATTACGGACACGTCGTACCCTCTGCTCAAGTTCAGGTCGGAGACGTACTGTATGTTGCGTCAACGGGCAGTAAAAAGGTGATCGGCAAGCCCGGATTCGTTTCGAGAGAGATGCCCAATACGCAAATCGGAGCATTCTTGCGGATTGCGAGACCCTTGGCCTGTCAAGGCTGGTGCTGGCTCATTTTCTTTTCCGACTTATATCGAAGCCGCATTAGGGTGCTTTCGACCGGTACTAACATAAATAACGTCAAGGAATCTTACGTGCTCAACCTTCTTGTTCCACTTCCGCCGTTGCCCGAACAACGTCGCATCTTCGAGTGGCTCGAAATGTTGCGAAACACTAACGATTAGCTGTTTTCATGGCATTGTCGAAAGGATGATGCCATGAAAAAGTTTGCTCAGCACTTACGGGAGAAGGGTTATGCGGAGAATACAGTTAACTCGTACGCATTTGCGATTGATCAGCTAATCAATCGTATCCAATCCCTCACGAACCAGTCACTTCTTGCCCACAAGGAATGGCTGGTTTCGTCGTTTGCACCCAAGACCGCTAACAGCCGCATCGGAGCCATTAACGCCTATTTGGATTACATCGCATTTGACGGAATACGACTAAAAGGAGTAAAGATCCAACAGAAGCCCTTCCTCGATAATATTATTAGCAATGAGCAGTATGCACAGCTAAAGGACGGCTTGAAGGGCGACAATAATTTGTTCTGGTACTTCGTTGTTCGTTATCTTGGCTGTACGGGTGCCCGTGTGAGCGAGTTGCGGCAGTTTAGGGCTAAACATGCCTTCGATGGCTATATGGACATAGTTTCCAAAGGCCAAAAGCTTCGCAGGGTCTGGATACCTGAAATACTCTGTCGGGAGACGAAGGACTGGATGCCGGAGCGTGACCATGGCGCATTGTTGTTTCCTGGCAAAGGAGAAAACGCGATTAGCTCTCGCGGAATAGCCCTTGGGCTCAAACGTGCTGCCATTCGTTACGGCGTTGATCCAAACGTGGTCTATCCGCATTCGTTTAGACACCTATTCGCAAAGAACTTCATCGACCGCAACCCAGACATTTCGCTGCTTGCCGACTTGATGGGGCACGAGAGCATTGAGACGACACGAATCTACCTGCGACGCACCGCCAATGAACAGCGCGCCGCGGTTGATGAAGCAGTTAATTGGTAAGAGCAAATACTTCGGTGATTCTAGAAACAATTCGTTTCTGCTCGCTGGCTGGGGGAACAGGGATTAGAGCGCGATACAGCCTGTTGTCATTGATTGCCGGATAGGCAACCCCCTTTGCGTTCTCATTGGCATTTGCATAAGAGTCAAAGCTAGGAGAAACCAAAAAGTAGAGAAGAAAACTAGGAAGGAATCCATCAAGACATGAAAGGACAGCAAACCCAGTACTTGCGATGGGCTCAATATTAAAATCTTTATCTACGATACAGGCATTATGCAAATAAGGGCGAACGGTCGCATAGAGCACATCATTCTTTGCGACTAGCTTTCTTGCTCGTGAAGGCGCGTCAGCTGCATTTATAACAGTTTCCTGTCCAAGCTTTTGGTTCACATTGTCAATCGACGAGATGTCGATATAGGCAAAACGCGCCTCAGGCCTCTTCTGCCCGCGATTCAAGACAAGAGACCCTAAGCGACGCCACTCCCAGCCCTCGGGTATCTCGAACGGGATCTCGTCCTCGATGCAGACGGGCTCGGACTCGCGGCCCTTTGCGTCCACCCTCTTCTCATAGCGGCGGCCATCGGAACCGGCGAAGATGATCGACTCGCCGCCCTTCGGGGCCCTCATCTTCCCCTCGGCCACGAGCTGCCGGCGCTGCCCGCGGATGCGCTCGAGCAGGACGCCGGCGGGCTCGTCTGCGGGGTCCTGCGGCACAAGCCCTCCCTGAACCGCCAGCTGCAGCACCGACTTCCGCAGGCGGCCGGGCAGCGCGGCGTCGAGCGCCTCGCGGGCGTCCTCGAGCTCGCCGTACTCCTCGACCAGGGGCATGAGCTGAGTGAGCTGATTTATAATTCTCGGCTCCTCATTTTCTGGCGGAAGAGCAAGAAGCGTAGACCTCAAGCATCCCAACGAAACTGTTTTCTGAGCGGTACCGGTAGCCTTGGCATTGAAATATGCGTATGTTGATGGTGCCGCAAGGGCATTTATCATGAACCGTCTGTAGCCCAAGGGGCGAAGCAAGGCAATGTGACGTTGAAAGCAAAAACGCTCTTCGGTATTGACTGGCACCACAATCCCGAACGATCCCGTTACGGTTAGCAGCAAATCACTGTAACGAGGCTTTCTTGAGCCGTCGAGTGAATCGAAATAATTCGATGAAACATGTCGAGTATTGGAAAAGTCAATCTTGCCTGACGAGACGTCGGAGATGACAAGAAACGGTATCCCATCTGCTTGTTGGGGTGGAGCTTGATGGTCGCCGTCGGTAATTACTGAGCACAAGCTTTCTAGTCTTGCCCAAGCCCATCCTTCGGGCAACTCCTCAAACGGCACCTCATCCGCGATACACCTATCGCTTAGCACGCGACCCTTGGCGTCCACCCTCTTCTCATAGGGGGAGCCATCGGAACCGATATAAATAATGCTCTCCCCGCCCTTCGGGAATTTGGCCTTACCTTCAGCAATTAGCCTATGCTTTTCCTCACGAATACGTTTAAGAAGGACGCTGGCAGGCTCGTCGTTCGGATCCTGCGGCACAAGTTTGCCTTCAATTGCCATTTGAAGGATTGAGTTCTTCAGGTCTTTTGCCTTCATCTACGCCTCAATCCCAAGAATCTCGCAAATTCGAGCCAACTTCTGGTCAATCTCGGCGTCGAGCCTAGCACGCTCTTCTTTGTAGCTCCTGATCAGTTCGTCCGGCGGTAAGATCTCCTCTTCCTCGTGAGGATAGCCGCATACGTCAAAGTTAAAGCCGCCGTCTCGCAGCTCGTCAACCGTATAGAACTTGGCCTTGGGATTGCCGTCTTCCTCGATATCCCGACGATTCTCCCACCACTCCTTTACAGGCGCAAAATGTTCGATCCTAATGGGCTTGGTCTTAGAGAAGTGTTTATACCCCTCGGGCATGTCCATGCGATAGAACCAAACGCCCTCAGAGGCCCCCGTATTATCGAAGAACAGAACGTTAGTAGTGATGGGCGTGTACGGAGCGAAGACACTCTGTGGAAGGCGCAAGACAGTATGCAGGTTCATGTCCTCAAGCAGGCGACGCTTGATCTCCGTCTTTGCACCATCCTGGCCAAAGAGAAAACCATCCGGAATGATAACAGCAGCGCGGCCGCCTCGCTTAAGACGATAAAGAATGAGTCCAAGGAATAGATCTGCAGTCTCGGAGCTACGGAGTGCAACAGGAAAGTTGTTTTGCACCGATGCACTCTCGGACCCGCCATACGGTGGGTTCATAAGTACAACGTCAAACTGGCCGTCAGGCTTGTGCTTCCACTCGCGAACGTCCTTCTCGAGAGAGTTATCGTGAAAGACTTCAGGATTATCGATATCGTGCAACAGCATGTTGGTCACGCACAGCAGGTAAGGGAGCTGCTTCTTCTCGATACCGTAGACCGATCTTGCATAGAGCTCACGATCGGCCGGAGTCTGAACCTGGGAGTCGAGAATCTTGAGGGCGCTCGTCAAAAAGCCGCCCGTGCCACACGCGAAGTCAGCCACAGTCTCGCCGAGCTTGGGCGCAAGCGCCTGGGCCATAAAGTCAGTCACCGCTCGGGGCGTGTAAAACTCGCCGGCATTACCTGCGGACTGCAAGTCTTTCAGGATGGTCTCGTAAATTTCACCGAAGGCGTGGCGCTCTTTGTACTCGGTAAAGTCAACCGACCCGTCAATCTCGTTGATGACTTGACGAAGCTGAATCCCATCCTTCATGTAGTTGTTGGCGTCAGTAAAAGCAGCCTTGACGACGACGTGTCGCAAAGGCGCATCAGGTGCAAGCTCAAGACTCTCAAGGGTCTTGAATAGATCATTGTTTACAAAGTCGAGAAGCTCATCACCAGTAAGCGCCTTACCGTCCTTCGCATCGTGCGCCCAGCTATGCCAGCGCAGGCGCTCGGGGATGATGGACTGATAGGAGTCATCGTGAAACTCCCACTCCTGCTCCTTGGCATCGTAAATCTTGAGGAAGAAAAGCCAGGTCATCTGCTCGATGCGCTGCGCATCGCCATTGATGCCAGCATCTTTGCGCATGATGTTCTGCAGGGTCTTTACAAGAGATCCCAGTGCCATTTGCTATCGTTACCTTTCTCTATGCGATGTAGAGCTCGTCCTCGAGCATCTGCGCTGCTTGAATGTACTGTTGTTTGCCGCCGAATGCGGCAACGATCTTCATTGGGCTGCCAAACCGACGGAACTCCTCGAGATCGAGGACATGGGTATCGTCCAAGTCTACGAGGTTCGACGTCGCATATTTGTCGAGAAGTGCTTCAAGGACCTCGCGCGCGACGCCGGCATACTCATAAAGCACGCCCTTTTTCTTGACGCTATTGGCTCTCTCGCTGCGCGTAAGAGGTCTCTGGTCGTAAGCAATATGGCAAATGAGGTCAAAGTCGCTCATTTGCTCCTGCCCAGTCTCGAGCCGCAGCTCATCCAGGAATACGCCACGTGCGCGCAGCTCATCGATAATTGCTTGCTTCTTATGTTCAGAGTTCCACGCCGCTAGGAAGTGGTCAAGAGTGTCGTATTCGCCAAGAATGTTCTTCCGCGTATAGTCCTTAAGGCTCTCAGTTACAAGAAGACCATCGGATGAGTAATACTGCACCATCTCCGACACTACATAGACGTCGGCCCCATGAACGTGATATTTCACATGAGAAGACGGATCGTCCGGCGGTAATACGGGTGGGTCTACGATTGGAGACGGAGGCGGAACGGGACTGCCGCCATTGCCGCCGGGACCCGGATCCGCAATGGGGTCACCCGGATTAGGCTCAAACACAACAACAGGTTCGCCATCAAACTCGGGATCTGCAAACAAACGCGATGCGTCACGAAAATCGAGGATGGTGAAATAAAGTTTGTCGTAGTCCTCACAGATACGGGTCCCGCGGCCGATAATCTGCTTGAACTCCGTCATTCCGTGCTCACCGAACTTGTTGTCGAGCACGACTACCTTACACGTCTTGCAATTAACGCCAGTGGTGAGAAGCTTCGAAGTCGTAACGATGGTCGGGTATTTCTCGTCGGGGTCGATGAAGTTATCTAACTGAGCCTTACCTTCCCTGTCGTCACCCGTAATCTTCATGATGTAGGTGGGGTGATCTCTTACGATATCGGCGTTCTCGTTTACAAGGGCACGTCGCATATTTTCGGCATGCTCGATGTCAACGCAAAAGACTATGGTCTTGGAGTAACGATCCGTCTCCTTTAGAAATTGAGTTATCCGCTTGGCAACTTCCTCGTAGCGCTCTTTGATGACAATCTCGCTGTCGAAGTCTTGCTTCTCGAAAACACGTTTGGGCAGAGCTTCGCCGCGATCATCTACGGTGCCTTCCTCAGTACGGTATCCGTAAATGTCGACGTTCAGCTTAGGGCGAATAACTTTATACGGGGCAAGAAAGCCATCCTCGATGCCTTGTTTAAGGGAGTAGGTATAGACAGGTTCGCCGAAGTAGGTAATGTTTGAAACCTCTTCAGTCTCCTTTGGCGTGGCCGTCATTCCGATTTGAATTGCACAATTGAAATACTCGAGCACCTTACGCCATGCGGAGTCCGCCGCGGCGCTTCCGCGATGGCACTCGTCAACGATAATCAAATCGAAAAATTCCGAGTCGAACTCGCGGAATATTTCTTCACCGTTTTCACCAACAAGCTGTTGGTAGAGCGAGAAATAGACCTCGTAAGCAGAATCGAGCTTTCGGCCTACGACTTTGGTTGTAACCCTCTTGAGAGGCTTGAAATCGCCGTCTATGGTCTGATCGACGAGAATATTGCGGTCCGCCAGATAGAGAACCTTACGAACCTCGGTAGTCTGTCGCAAGCGATGAACGATTTGAAAAGCCGTAAAAGTCTTTCCCGTTCCCGTTGCCATAACGAGCAAGATGCGATTCTTACCTCGCGCAATAGCTTCAAGCGTACGATTGATGGCGATGCACTGATAGTAGCGAGGATGATTGCCGCCGTGCTCCTGGTAATACGGAGCGGTCACAATCTCCTGGCTATACGGATGCTCAAGTCCCTTAGCTTTTGAGTATCGTGTCCAGAGCTCCGCCGGAGCGGGGAACTCGTTCATGGCGAGAGCGCGCTCTTTCCCGGTAAGAAAATCGTGCTCAACAAAACCCTTTCCGTTTGAGCTGTATGCAAACGGAATATCGAGCAGTTGAGCATATCCCATCCCCTGTTGGAGACCGGCATCAACGGTGTGCTCCGTATCCTTGGCCTCGACGATTGCGATAGGGATACCGGGAGCGTACATCAGAAGGTAGTCCGCCTTCTTCTTGTCTTTGCGGGAGACCATGCTTCCGCGCACGACAATCTCGCCACTGGTAAAGAAATACTCAGTGAAGACTTGGGTGTTGCGATCCCACGACTTCATAATCGCAGGATCGATGAGCTTAAGCCGTGTATCAGACTCGTTCATACGTCTCGGAACTCCTCATTGCGCAAGGCGGCAACTGTTGGTGTTGAACTTATTAATTTTATCATCACCATGCAATCTAGCAGCTGCTTTATACGAAATGAGACGAAGTAAAGTCAGCTCCGTGAGAAAGCTCCAAAGAAAGCAACATGAGCTCCGATGACTTGCATCAGAGGTCATTCCCGGAGTCCTGCCTACCTCCCCTCCGCTTTCAGCTTCAGCAGCAGGTCGCCCAGCTCGGGGCACTTGCTGGAAAGGCGCGTCTGGGGTCGCTCGCCCATCCCCCACCGCTGGCGGATCTCCTGGGCACGCGGACTCACGTGATAGTCCCCGTCCATCATCTGCCTGAGCAGCTTGGCGGTTACGCGCGCATCGGCTAGGGCGCTGTGGGCGTGACCCGTCGACTCGTCGAGCCCGATGCCAAACCACGTCGCCGCGTCACTCAAAGAGACACACCCGTGGCTGCCCACGTCCATGATCGAGGTGTAAAACGCCTGCAGGTCGGCCCAGTCCGTAGGAAATGCGGAAAGGTCGATGCGCTTTGCCTGGCACTCGGTCAAAAGCTGTCGACGGTCCGCCCCGCTCCAACAGACCACCTGGGCGGAGTAGCGACCGATCCAATCGCTGAGCCTTTTGATCACCACATAGAGCGGATCGGCCATCGCGGTATCCACGGCCGATATCCCTGTGAGCTCGCGGACGGGAAACGCAACGCCTTCGGTAAATTCCGTCTGCACAAACTGCGAGAACTCGCCCATAACGTTGCCGTGGTAATCGAGCTTGACGGCGCCGACCTCGATAACCTCATTGCGCAGTCCACGGCGCTGGCGCTGCTTTGGCACCGGCGCAAACTCAAAGTCCAGCACGATCTGGCGCGCAAAGTTCGTCGTATCGATAGCCGAGATGCACGGCGTCTTTTCAGCTGACACGGTTAGGGCCTTTCTCCGTTGCCTGCCGCTTGGTTACATAAGCGGCTACATTGCCGTAAGGATAGGCGCCCGTGCGGACACAAAAGCGGGGTGCAATGCCGTGCACCAGGCACGCGCCACACAAACGGACCCAAGGGATCCCGCCCGCTCTATTCAAATGCATGTGATAAAAATTGAGGACCGGTGACTTGAATCAGAGGTCATCCCGGGCCCATCAGAGCTCACAGAGCTCTTGGTTGCTTTGGTCTTGCTCTTCACGGCGCTTATCGAACTTTCCGAGGCACTCAAGCAGCATTCGAAGCATAACAAGTCGCTGCCATTAAGGCACTGACCTCTTGACCAAGCAACGGCGCTGCCCAGCTCTTCACTACTTGGGCTGCCGTCTGCCTTATTTTACCCACGGGCGCCAGGTTCAACAAATGGTTTTTCAGTCATGAAGTCTCGACGCTCGCCCGGCTCGTCCACTATTCCAGCCACCACTCCACGTCCGCGGAACACTCGACCTCGATGGGTTCCGGATCCAGCACCGTTTCCCCAAGGCCTCCGGATGCCCCATCGGGAGCGCCCATGGCAGCGCAGTACACCGTACCGTAATCCCCCGGCCGGCTGTTATACGAGATATGCTTGATGCCGCCCAGCTTAGTCCCCGCCGCCGCAGCAAGCGCCTGCGCATTACCGCGAGCGCGCTCGACAGCGCGGGCAATCAGGACGTCCTCTGCCGCGCGCTCATCCGCAAGTTCAAATCGAATGTTCATGTCGGCATGCGATCCGCAGGTGTTGAGCGCCGCCCACACAGCCGCACAGTCAACCGAATCGACAGGCGCGGCAACCGTGCCGTACGCATAGTAATCGTAGCCCACGATGATTGCCCTTTTGCGCGTCGTCTGCGCATAGCAGGTGTACCGGCGACACGTTAACTCGTCATCCAGACCAAAGGGCGCCAGCGCGGCGGCGACCTTGGCGCGATCGGCGTTGTAATCGTCCAGGCACGCCTCCTTGGTATCAAAGCGGCCGCCAAAGCCAATGCTAAAGATCACGCGATCGGGCATGACCTTATCCTCGATCCGGGCACCAACGCTCACATAACCGGTCTTATCCGTTGCCATGGCATCCGTCCTTTCCACGAATGGCTACGTTGCAGTAAACATAGCCGTCCGTGCGGACACAAAGTTGTGTGGCGACGCCGTGTGGGGCCCCGGGACGCATGTTCCATTTGAAGCCCCTGCCGGAAAACGAATCCCATTCTGAGCGTCGAATCCGGGACACAGTTTCCGCCTGCAGCCCCGCTGGGAAAGTTCATCCCGGTTTGAGAGCTCGTTCCGGGATGCAATTTCCGTTTGAGGGCCGATTCGGAAACGGCATCCCACCCTGGGGCCGAAATCTGGGACACGCTTTCCGCTGGCTTTCCACCGGCATTCCGCCGACAGCCAACACGACAAAAGAAGGGGCCCTATTCCAGCAATTCGAGGACAGGCTCTTGCCCTCGAGCAGAGCTACCCCGTCCTCACATCTCGGCAAAGGAGATCAACTTAACGTCTCCCCTGCTCTCCGCGGCATCCCGACATCCCTGCGTAAAGCCGCGTTTTGAGAAAAGCGCATAGCTTTTTCGTTGCCGTCTAAAGAGCTCGCTTCGACGAACGAGCTTTTGCAGCACGTCTTCGCCCGCCGGTTCATTGCGCCATTTGCACTCCGCAAACAGCGCAGTGCCCTCGCCATCGTCAACAATCAAGTCGATTTCTTCCTGCGTATGCGTGCGATTATCCGTCCCCCACCAGCGCCCGACGCTCGCCGGAACCACATCGAGCTGGCCCGCGCGTGCGAGTTCGTACACGTATTGTCTGCATATAAGCTCAAAGACCATACCCATGTAATCCGATATGTGCGGCTCAATGCGCTTATACGCCATCTCGGCCATATCGTTTTGAATCAGCCCGATGTTCTGCGGAACAAACTTGTACCAGAACCTAAACATCTGGTCGCTCAGCAGATACACGGCTCGCTTATTGCTCGTCTCGTTTAGGGGCAGCTCGCGCTCGACAATCCCAAGCGACGCCAGCTTATCCACATAGCTCTTTACGTTGCTCGCAGGGATTCCCGTAGAGCTCGCAATCTCCGAGATCTTCGAGCGCCCCTGAGCAATTGCTTGCACGATCGCATCATATTGCTCGGGATTGCGGCACTCTTGCAATAGCAGGTTACTCGGCTCCTCAAAGAGATAGCCCGTAGGAGTAAGAAAAAGACGTTTGATGTTGTCCTTGAGCGATGCGGCAGGATCGACTTTCTCGATATATGCAGGAATGCCACCTGTCATGCCATAGCAAACTGCAGCGTCTTCGCGACCCATGCTCTGCCACAACCCGAGGGTCGTCGTAAAATCGAGCGGCATGATCTTAAACTGGGCCGTACGTCTACCGTATAGTGGGCTCTCGTAGCCCAACACCTGTTCCTCCATAAACGAAAGAGACGAGCCGCATAGGATCAGCATGAGCCTGGTCTCTTTGTACAGGTGATCAATCTTGTCTTGCAGCAACGAGCTGATCTCGGGATTCGATTGGGCGAGATAGGGATACTCGTCAATCACGACAATCAAACGTTCCGCGCGAGCCATGGTGGCCAATGCATCGAACGCTTCGTCAAAACTACGAAACGACACGCCTGCAGCACCAACCGAGCCTGCAAGTATCGCCTGGCTAAAGCCATGCAGGTTTGCCTCCGCATTGGTACGACGAGCTTGAAAGTAAATAGCCTTCTTGCCTTGGATGAATTCTGTGATGAGACGCGTTTTGCCCACGCGACGGCGGCCGTAAATCACAGGCATCTCAAAGGAGCCCGTGCCATACAGTCGATTGAGCTCGGACATTTCCGCCGTTCTTCCGATAAACATAGGGCCATCCTTCCTTTGCGTTATAGCTAGCTATATTATACCTTCCTATAATATAGCTAGCTATAACGCAATTCGACAAGCGGCGCACGAAAAAGGGCGATACACCGCCGCACGTGGACCGTTCCGGAAAATGTATCCCGTTCTGGAACCAAAAACTGGGCCGTAGTTTCCGCTAAGCATGCCATCCGGAAAGCGTGTCCCGTTCTGAGCCTGAATTCTGGGATGCACTTTCCGCTGAAGCTTCTACCGGAAAATGCATCCCATTCCGAGCGCTCATTCCGGGTCACAGCTTCCGCAGATACAAGGCGACAGTCCGCCGCCCTTATCACATACCTTCAAATATGCGATCCAGAAACACAAAACAGCAGATAGAATGCTCTTTTTCTGAAAAGTACACGTCCCGAAACTTACCCAGTCTTCATAACTCGTCGCCGTTCACGGTCGCCGATTACCGCCCACCGATTCGGATATAAAAATGTCGCCGAAAATAGGCCATCTACCTGCATGGTTAGATTTTGGTCAGCTTTTGGTCAGCTGAGCGGCAAGTTCCGGCTGATACGTTTTTGCTACCCAAAAGGAGGCGGTAGCTCATGACCCATTGCAATGACCAGCTCATCGACCAGCTGCTAACCCAAGCCGAACACGAGAGGCGCTGTCTGATTCCCCCGAGCACGGCAATCAGAAAAGCGCTCCTTCGGCGCACCGGCAGCACGGTCGTCTCGCCCATGCCGGGACTGTTCGCACGCAAAATGCGTTGGGATGAACTCAACCGGGCACAGCGCCATTGCGAAATCCTCCGCGCCCTTGCGATCATCCACCCCGATTGGACGTTCTGCTCGTTTTCGGCCGCCTGTTTGCTGGGGCTCGAGGTCTCGTGGCGACACCTGAATGTCGTGCATGTCTGCAGCTCGACAAAGCCGTCGGCTCGTCCGGGCGCACATATTCAGCGGCACCAGATTGAGCCGGCCGGAGCAATACGCAGAGCCGGCATATCGGTAACGCCGCCCATCCAAACGGTCACAGATTGCCTGTTGCAGACCGGTTTTGCCGACGGCATGCCCATTGCCGATTCGACGATCTTAAAGCTCGGCCTTGCGCGGGAACAGCTGATGGAGGCCGTCGAGCAACGAGCGACCGCCCGCAATGGTCGCACGATTCGCACCGCCCTCACAACGCTTCGATATGCCGACGCCCGCGCCGAGAGCGGTGGAGAATCAGTCGCCCGCGCCGTCATGATCGAGACCGGCTTCGCACCCGACCAACTGCAATACGAGCTGACGGACCCCTTCGATTCGACCGAGACTATGCGAACGGACTTTGCCTGGGAGCGCCAGGCGCGGGAGCTCACGTTGGGAGAACTCGACGGGTTCGTCAAATATACCGACCAGGCCATGTTAGCCGGGCGCACCACCGCCGAAGCACTCGTTGCCGAACGGCAACGCGAAGCGCACCTGTCGCTCTACGGCCATCCCTTGCTGCGCTTTACCATGAGTGAAGTCCGCTCGACAGGAGTGCTCGCAAAAAAGCTGCAGACAGCAGGCATCCGGCAGACCGCGCTGCCGACATGGCTCAACGACGTGGACCTGTAGGAGCTGCTAGGCCACGCATCGCCGGATCGCACCCCCCTATTTGGGCCGCGTTTTCCCAACGACCACGCCAACGGAAAGCGCGTCCTAGCCTGGACGCTCAAAACGGGATGCACTTTCCGGATGGCGGGCCTAGCGGAAAGCGTATCCCGGAATCAGGTCTCGGAACGGGTCGTGCTTTCCGGTTGAGTCCTTCAGCGGAAACCGCATCCCGGAATAAACGCTCAAGCTGGGATGCACTTTCCAAGTGAGCGGTTAACGGAAAGCGCATCCCATTCTGAGCGCCAAATCCGGGACACAGTTTCCGTATGCGGAGGCGCTCCAAACAAAAGGCCCCGACTCGCGATGGAGCCGGGGCCAAAGGCGCAGCGTATGTAGTTGATGCTGAGCGCGAACTGCCCGTCAGCAATGCCGTCCGCGCTCTACCCTACCCGCGGTGACGAGCGCGGCTGTAGGGCGTATCCACCATGGGCAGATCCGGACGCAGCTTGCCGTCAAATGCGCGATAGGCGTTCTGTACGGCGGGCGCCGTGGGGATCGTTGCGATCTCGCCAATGCCCTTGCCGCCATATGCCACGGGCAGCAGCTCGTCCTTCTCCACGTAAATGGCGTGGATATCCGGGATCTCGGGCGCACGGAACAACCCGAGCGTGCCGTACCTTGCCTGGGGTACGCAGTCCTTGAGCGGCCAGTCCTCGGTAAGCGCATAGCCCATACCCATGAGCACGCCGCCTTCGATCTGACCCTGGATGGAGATGGGGTTGACCACCTTGCCGGAATCGTGCGCAGCATAGACCTCGCTCACGCGGCCGTCATCATCCAGAATGACCACATGCGTGGCAAAGCCGTAGCAGATGTGGCTCTTGGGGTTGGAAACGTCGGCGCCCAGCTTGTCGGTCGGCTCCAGGTACACGTAGCCAAACTCGCAGCCCTCGAGCGCCTTGATGGCGGCAGCGGGATCTTGGGGATGCATACCCTGGCCGGCGACGAGTTCCTGTGTGTGCAGCTGATAGGCGCGACCGTCGTCGTACTCGATCTTGACGCCGTCGCCATGCGCGCTCACGGGAGCATCGGGCGCAGGCTTGCCAGCCTCGATGCCAACCATAGCATCGCGCAGCAGGAAGGCGGCACCGCGCACGGCCTCGCCGGTCACAACCGTCTGACGCGAGCCAGACGTGGTGCCGGAGTCGGGGGCGTTCTCGGTAGAGCACTCGCCGTTGGCGATGCAGCGAAGCGGCAAGCCACATGCCTCGGCAACGTCCTGCAAAAAGACGGTATTGCAACCCTGGCCGATGTCGGACGTGGCGGCATAGACCGTAGCCACGCCGTTCTCGACGCGAATCTTGCAGCGGCCGGCATCGGGCAGACCCACGCCCACGCCGGCGTTCTTCATGGCGCAGGCAATACCGGCGTGTCCGGGATGCGCGTAGTAGGCATCCTTGACCTCGAGCAGCGTCTCCTTAAGCGCCGTGGAGCAATCGGCAATCTGGCCGTTGGGCAAAACCTCGCCCGGCTCGATAGCGTTACGGTAGCGGATCTCCCACGGATCCAGGCCGACCTTCTCGGCCAGCAGGTCGACCAGGCTCTCGAGCGCAAACTCGGACTGGCACACGCCAAAGCCGCGGTACGCGCCGGCGGGCGGGTTGTTGGTGTAGTAGCCAAAACCGCGAATGTCGGTGTTCTGGTACTTGTAGGGGCCGACGGCATGCGTGCAGGCGCGCTCGAGCACCGGGCCGCACAGCGACGCGTAGGCGCCGGTATCAAAGTTAATCTCGCAATCCAGGCCGGTAAAGTTGCCCTCGGCGTCGCAACCCAGCGTAAAGGTGCCGTCCATGGCATGACGCTTGGGATGGAAGGCAAGCGACTCGGCACGCGTGAGCTTGCACTTCACGGGACGCTGGAACTTATATGCGGCGAGCGCGGCCAGGTGCTGGATGGACACGTCCTCCTTGCCGCCAAAGCCACCGCCCACGAGCATGGTCTCGACGACCACGCGCTCGGGCTCGTTGTCCCAGCCAAACATGTGGGCGCACTCTTTGCGCGTATCGTAGGCGCCCTGGTCGGTCGACTGCACCTTGACGCCGTTCTTGTACGGGAAGGCGACGGCGCACTCGGGCTCCAAGAAGGCATGCTCAGTAAAGGGCGTGGTAAAGCGCTGCGTCACGGTGAACGCGCTCTCCGCCAGTGCCTTGGCGGCGTCGCCACGCGTCACGTGACGGCTCTGGCATACATTGTCCTTGAGCTCCACCGTGTTGCCAAAGGCAAAGAAGCTGTCGTGCAGGCGCGGGGCGTCGGTGGCCTTGGCCTCGGCGATGTTGCGCACGGGCTCCAGCGGCTCGTAATCGATCTTTACGAGCTTCTTGGCCTTCTCGAGCGTCGCCTCGTCCTCGGCAACCACCAGCACGATGGCGTCACCCACGCAGCGGGTGATATCGCCCTGGGCGATCATGACGTCCCAGTCCTGGATAAGGTGGCCGACCTGGTTGACCGGCACGTCCTCGGCGCGCAGGATGCCCACCACGCCGGGCAGGGCCTCGGCCTTGGAGGTATCGATGGAGAGCACACGGGCGCGCGGATACTTGGAGCGCACGGCGCTGGCGTAGGTCAGACCCGGCTGATCGAGCTCGTCGATGTCGTCGGGATACTTGCCCTCGCCGAGCACCTTCTTGCGCACGTCGATACGGAAGGCGCGCTTGCCCACGCCGTAGTCGTCGCCGCGCTCCAGATCATCGTCGATTTGCTTTTCGCCACGGAGCACCGCAGCGGCCAGCGAGATGCCCTCGATAATCTTTTTGTAGCCGGTGCAACGGCAGACGTTGCCGCGGATGGCGTACTTGATCTGCTCCTCGGTGGGCTCGGGATCCTCGGCGATAAGCGCTGCACCCGCCATGACCATGCCGGGGATGCAAAAGCCGCACTGCACGGCGCCCACGGCGCCAAAGGCGTACACAAAGGCCTCGCGCACGTCCTCGGGCAGGCCCTCGACGGTCACGATGTTGCGGCCAGCGGCAAGCGCGGTGGTCAGCACGCAGGCCTTGACGGCCGCACCGTCCACATGGATGGTGCAGGTACCGCAGGCGCCCTCGGAGCAGCCATCCTTGGCGGAGTGAATGTGCAGGTCGTCGCGCAGGTAGCGGAGCAGCGGCTTGTTCTGAGTCGTCGTGCGCTCGACGCCGTTAACGGTAAAAGTGAATTCCTGTGCCATGGTGATTCCCTTCTACACGCCGGCGGCGATGCCGGTGCGGTCGTGAATGGCGCCATGCGGGCACACGACGGCGCACATACCACACGACAGGCAGTCGGCGCCGTCGATGTGGGCGCAGTTGTCCTCGATGCGGATTGCGCCGGCAGGGCACTTTTTGGCGCACATGCCGCAACCGATGCAGCTCGTGTCGCAGATCTTGCGGGCGATAGCGCCCTTATCGGTGTTGTTGCAGCGCACCAGGATGTTCTGGTAGCCGGGAACGAAGGCAATCACGCGCTGCGGGCATGCCATGCCGCACAGGCCACAGCCCGTGCACTTTGAGCGGTCCACGCGGGCGATGCCATCGACCAGCGCAATGGCGCCGTGGGGGCAGGCCGTGACGCAGGCGCCACAGCCAATGCAGCCTTCGCTGCAGCGGGCGTCGCCGCCTGCGGAGGCGCAACCGCTTCCGCAGGCGACGTAGGCCACGTTATGTTGAATGGATTTGGCCATAAGAGACTCGCCTATTTCTTAAGAAGGTACGAATAGTTGTCGCGCACGGCCCTGATGGTCAGGCGGACGGCCTCGGGAAGGCCGGTGTTGACGGCATCGACCGAGACGGTGCGGACCGTATCGGCGACGCGGACCTTAAAGTGGTCCTCGTCCACGGCCAGGAAGCCCTCGTTCTCGGAGTTCTCCATGTCCTGCTCGCTCCAGAACAGGGTGAGCTTGTCCTTGTAGGGACGACCCTCCTGGTAAGGGCAGAACACGGCGCAGTTGCCGCACTCGTTGCACATGCCGTCGACATGGACGACCTGATGCTTGGCCAGGCCCGGCACCTTAATTGCCACGTTGGCGCGGTTGGGGCACACGTCGCAGCAGACCTCGCACACCGAGCCGCAGCCCAGGCAGCGGGTCTTGGTGCAGTTGCGCTTGTCGCGGCACAGCGACCCCTTGCGCTCGTAGCAGGTGTCCTCGCGGCCGGCCTTCTCGTTGCAGTCGGCGTACTTGTTAAAGTCCACGCCGGCGATAGCGCGTGCGACTTCGGCGGCGTCGGCAATAGCCTCGACCACGGTGGCCGGACCGCGACGGCAATCGCCTGCAGCCCAGACGCCCTCGACGCCGGTGGAGGTGGCGGCAAGACGGCCGCGACGGTCGTGCTCGACGCCCGCGGCATCGTACAGGCTGGCATCGATGCCCTCGCCCACGGCGCAGATCACCGTGGTGGCGGAAAGCTCGACGGTCTCGCCCGTGGCGACGGGGCTGCGACGGCCGCTTGCATCCGGCTCGCCGAGCTCCATAACGTCGCAGGTCAGCACGGAGCCGTTGAGCGCCTTGGGCGCCAGCAGCTCGCAGAACTCAACGCCGTCGGCAAGAGCAAGATCGAGCTCTTCCTCGTCGGCGGGCATCTGCTTCTTGGTGCGGCGATACACCAGGCGCACGTTCTTCACGCCAGCAAGGCGCTTGGCCACGCGGGCCGCGTCCATGGCGGTGTTGCCGGCGCCAATGACCACGACATCCTCACCCAGCTCGAGTTTCTCGCCCTTCTTGGCGGCCTCGAGGAACTCCAGCACATCGAGCTCGGCACCCTCGCCCAGGCCCGCAGAGCCGGGCATCCAGGCACCGGTGGCCACGACCACGTCGGTAAAGCCCTGGGCCTTGAGCTCGTCAATGGAATCAACGCGAGCGTTGAGCTGCACCTTGGCGCCAAAGGCCAGGCAAAGCTCGGCGTCGTGGGAGATATCGTCGCTCGCGATACGGAACTCGGGAATCACGTGACGGACCACGCCGCCGAGAGAGTCGCGGGCCTCGAAGATGGTGACGGGCACGCCGGCACGCGTCAGGAAGAATGCCGTCGCCAGGCCGGCCGGGCCGCCACCGATAACGGCAACGTTGCGCTCGCCGTCGTTGGCGATGGCCTGAGCACGCAGCTTGGGCAGCACGGCGGTCATGGCCTCGCGGGCGGCCTTGAGCTTGCTGGCGCGAATCTGGGCGCCCTCGGGCTCGTAGAACGCACGCTCGCAGGCACGGCCGCAGGGATGTGGGCAGATGGTGCCGGTAATGAACGGCAGGGCGTTGCGCTCGATGATAATGTTGAGCGCGTCCTCGTAGCGGCCCTCGTCAACAGCCGCCAGATAGGCGGGAATATCCTGCTGAATGGGGCAGCTCGTGCGGCACGGCGTGGTAAAGCAGTCGGAAAGCGGGCTCTTGCCGGCGACCTTGCGGTCGGGCAGCGGGCGCAGCGGCTTCTTGTAGAGCGGGTTGGTGAGCGAATCGGTCTGGATCGCGGTCACTGCCTCGAGCGAGACGCCCGCGAACGGCTTGCCGTCCAGATCGCCAAACTCGCCGGCCATCTGGCTAAAACGCTCGTAGCCACCGGGCTTGAGCACGTCGGTCGCCAGGGTAACGGGCCAAATGCCGGCATCGTACAGGGCGCGGATGTTGTAGACCGTGGCACCGCCGGAGTAGCTGATGCGCAGCTTGCCATCGAACTGCTCGGTAATACGACGGGCAGCCTCGATGGTCAGCGAGAACAGCGAACGGCCCGACATGTACATCTCGGTGGAAGGCAGCTCGTTCCTCGTCACGTCGACGGGGAACGTGTTGGTGAGCTTGACGCCAAACTCCAGGCCGCGCTCGGCGCACAGGGCAATCAGGCGCTCGAACATGGGCACGGCGTCGACCCACTGTAAGTCCTCGCGGAAGTGCGTGTCATCGAAGACGATGTAGTCAAAGCCCAGCTCGTTCAGACGCTGGCGGGCAAACTCATAGCCCAGCAGCGTGGGGTTGCACTTGATGTAGGTGTTGAGGCCCTTCTCGGTGATCAGATAGGTCGCGATGCGCTCGATCTCGGCCGGCGGGCAGCCATGCAGCGTGGACTCGGTGATGGAGTTGGACACGCGCGCCGGAATGGACTCGACAAACGCGGCGTCGACATGCTCAAACTTGTCCAGGTTGGCGAGCGCCCATGCGCGGCACTCGTTCCAGACGTCGGAGCCGCTGGCGTCCTTCATGCCCTCGATGTAGGCGTCGACCTTGGGGCTCTTAATACCCTCGAGGTCATAGCCCACGGACATGTTAAAGACAAAACCGTCCGGGCTGCCCAGACCGTACTCGCGAGCGATCAGGTGGCAGGCAAACCATGCCTTCACGTACTCGGCAAAGGCCTGCGGAACCTCGAGCTCGGTCGACCACTCGCAGTTGTAGCACTCGTCTTGTGCCACGATGCAGGGTTTGTTCACACACTTGGAGAGCTCCTCGCCGTCCATAACCTGAACGGTCTTGAGCTCAAAGAAGCGGGAACCGGCCACATAAGAGGCCACGATGTTCTGGGCCAGCTGCGTATTGGGGCCGGCGGCCGGGCCAAACGGAGTCTCGATGCGCTCGTCAAAAATGGGAAGCGCGCCCTCCTGGTTGGTCGTGACCATCTTGCGCACGCCAAAGATGGCGTCCTGGGTCTTGTGCTCCTCGATGATCCAGTTCATCAGCTGCGAAAACGGGATCGGCCTCATGATGTCGCTCATAATGAGCTCCTCTCTGTAACGCCCGGCGAGACCGCGCGGCGGACGCAAATACGGTGTAGCGCCAGCACAGCGCCGGCGACCCCGCGGAGGCCGCCTATACGCGCGTCGGATGCGGCGAAACATCCGACGCGCGCGAATCTACTTGTGAATTAGTAGGTGCGATCGTTGAGCGTGCTCCAGAGCTTCTTGGACTCGGCCATGGTCCACGCGTTAATCTTTTCCTCATCGATGCCAACGAACTCGCGATCCTTGTACAGGACGCGGCCGTTGATGATGGTGGTGCGGCAGTTTTTGCCCATCATGCCAAAGAGCATGTGGCCGTCGATGTTCTCCTCACTCAGCGGCGTAAAGGGCTTGTAGTCCATGACGATGACGTCGGCGGCAGCGCCGGGCTCAAGCACACCGAGCTTGCGATCGAAGTACTTGCTCGCCATCTTGGCGTTATTCTCGAACAGCATGGTCATGGCCTCGCACCAGCCCACGTTGGGCATAGCGGCGTTGTGGCGCTGAATGATCAGGAAGACCTTGAGGCTCTCGAGCATATCGTGGGTGTAGGCGTCGGTGCCCATGCACACGGGAATGCCGCGGCGGAAGAACTCGAGCACGGGGGCGCAGCCCACGGCGTTGCCCATATTGGATTCGGGGTTGTTGACCAGCCAGGTGCCGGACTCCTTGACGATATCCATCTCGGCAGGCGTCACGTGGATGCAGTGGCCCAGCATGGTGTCGGGACCCAGCAGGTTGTGCTGCAGCAGGCGCTCGACGGGGCTGATGCCGCCGCGGTTGAGGCGGGAGTCCCACACATCGTTCATGCCCTCGCACACGTGGATGTGGAAGCCGGTCAGGCCATTGTTGGCCTCGGCCATCTTATCCATGGTCTCGTCCGACAGCGTAAAGGTGGCGTGACCGCCAAACATGGCGGCGATCATGTGATTGTCGTTATCGCGACGCTCCTTGGCGGCCCACTGGGCAAACTCGGCGTTCTCGGCAATAGCCTGGTCGCACTTTTCCTGACCACGGCGGTCGGAAACCTCGTAGCACAGGCACGAACGCATGCCCAGCTCCTGAGCGGCGTCCTTAATGGTAAAGAGGCTGCCCGGAATCTCGCAGAAGCTCGCATGGTGATCGAAGATCGTGGTAACGCCGTCGCGGATGGAATCCAGAATCGTGGCATAGGCGCTGGCCTTGGTGCCGTCGAGCGTCAGGTTGTCGTCAATCTTCCACCACTGCTGCTCAAGATTCTCCAGGAAGTTGGTGGGGTTGCAGCCCTTAATGGCAAGGCCGCGGGCCAGACCCGAGTAGATGTGGGTGTGGCAGTTGATGAGTCCGGGCATGATGAGGTTGCCCTGGGCGTCGACGTACTCGGCATCCGGGTACTTGGCCTTGAGCTCGCGCTCGGGGCCCACTTCGACGATCGTATCTCCGTCAATAGCGACTGCACCGTTGGGAATGAACGGAGTCTGAGCGTTGCGGGTAAAGACGGAACCGTTAGCGACCAGAAGCATAAATGCTCCCTTCAACATCAGAGGCGGGGTTTGACACCTCTGACATGGCGGAAGTGCGAAGCGCCGGCCTACACCGGAAACGGGCCCTCTCCCGTCAACGCTTCACCAAAGGGACAAGCCCTTTGAAGTGCGGCTTGGCGCCGCATGGCGCCGGCGGACGAGGCGATGCATCCGCCGGCGAATAGCACCGAATTGGTTACTTCTTGCTCTCGGGCAGGACCAGATCAACAGCGGCATCCTTGGCGGCATCGATGTGCTGAGCCACGACCGGCGTCTGCGGAAGGATCAGGTTGAGCACGATGGCCATGATGGCGGTGGGGGTTACGGCGTTGGAGCCGATGACGGTGGACACCCAGGTGGGCATGCCCTCGCCGGCAAGGCAACCGCTGGCCATCCAGATACCCAAGCCAAAGACAACGGAGGTGCCGACGATGGTGGTGGTGCGCTGCGTGAGGCCCTCGCGGGTGAACATGCGCACACCGTTCATGGTGATGGTGCCAAAGACGCCGACGGTCGCGCCGCCGATGACGGGCTGCGGGATAGCGGAAAGGACGGCAGAGAGCTGCGGGAACAGACCGGCGATGGCAAAGACGGCCGCGATGATCACAAAGACCCACTTGTTGACGACCTTGTTGGAGCAGATGATGCCCACGTTCTGGCCAAGGGCGCTGGTGGGAAGACCGCCCAGCAGGCCGCCGACCATAGAGGTGAGGCCCTGGGACACGATAGCGCCGGAGAGCTCGCGCTCGGTGGGCATACGGTCGATGGAGCCCAGGCAGGCGGCGGAGACGTCACCGATAACCTGGATGGCAACCATGGGGAACACGACGGCGAGGGTAATGCAGACCTCGGGATCAAACTCGAGCGCGTAGGGCATGAGCTTGGGAAGGGCGAAGACCTGAGCGGTGGCGACGCTGGAGAAGTCGATCATGCCAAAGGGGATCGAAACGATCATGCCAACGATCATGCCAAAGAACACGGATCCCAGCTTGAGCGTGCCCTTGCCAAAGTTGGCGAGCGCAAAGACCACGGCGAAGGTGATAAGAGCGACGCACCAGGCCTGCGGGGTGCCCCACAGCGGCGTACCCATACCGCCGGCCATATACTTGACAGCCGTGGGATAGAGAGAGACGCCAATGGAGAAGATGACCGTACCGGTCACGACGGGCGGGAATAGCCACTTAATCTTGCTGTAAGCCAGACCAAAGAGGACCGCGACGGCGCCGCCGACGATCTCGCCGCCCAGCAGCGCACCAAAGCTAAAGCCCGAGGCACCCATGGCCTGGAGGGCCGGGAGGAACGCGAACGAAACGCCCATGACGATGGGCAGGCCGCCGCCGATGCGACGGAAGGGAGCGAAGGCCTGAAGGGCCGTGTCGATTGCCGAAAGAATGAGCGCGACCTGGATGATGTCGGTGCTCTGCTGGCTATTAAAGCCGTAGACGCCGGCCATGATGACAGCCGGGGTGATGATACCGGCAAACGAAGCCAGTACGTGCTGAAGGGCACACGGGATCATTTCCTTAACGGGAGGCATGCCTTCACGAGTGAACAGGGCTTCAGTGCCGTTCTTAACCGTCTCCTGGGTCATTTGACCACCAATCCTCGAAATAGTTGTTTTCGCATCTAACGCTCTATTGTGACGCAGTGCGGGGTTGAGGTTGTGCCTTCGTTGCATATCGTATTAAAGATGATTCTCATTCTCAATAATAATTTTTTGTTATCAGACTATTCTTGAGCTGAGACAATGCATTTCCGCAGGTCAAGAAAGTGTCTGGTCAAAATAACATCTAACTTTTCTTTTGGTCGACCGTTTACCGCTAAATTCCTACCGCTCGTCCGTATTACGCAATGTACCTGCGAATATGTGAATCAATAGACACCGTGTTACCATGAGAAAAAATTGTTATGAACATTTCCGATTTCACCCCAAGGAGTTGCCCGTGAACGAGACCGTACGTCGCTTTTTGCCGATGGTCGATTTCCTGGAGCAGGTACTCGGTAAGAACAGCGAGATCGTCCTGCACGATTTCTCGGATCCCGACCACGCCATCGTCGATATCCGCAACGGTATCGTGAGCGGCCGCAAGGTCGGCGGTCCCGCCACCGATCTGGCGCTCAAGATTATGCACGACCCCAAGTATCGCGATCTGCCGTTTATTACGGGCTATGAAGGGCGCGGCGCCGGTGGCAAGACGTTGGAGTCCGCGACGTACTTTATCCGCGAGGACAACGAGATCGTCGGCATGCTCTGCGTCAACACCGATCTTTCCACGGTACGCTCCATCAACGCCATGGCGCAGCAGCTCATGGCCTGCTTCGACGCTGTGCCAAGGCAGGCAGAGCCCGCGTCTATCGAGGTCGAAAGTCTTTCGGAGTCTACGCAGGAGCTCATCGACCGCAGTATTGCCGAGCTGCTGAGCGCGCGCGGGCTGGATGTAGCGTCACTTGGCCAGAGCGACCGCGTGGACGTCATTCGCCACCTCAACGGCAACGGGGTGTTCATGCTCAAGGGCGCCGTGGCCTGCGCCGCCACCGCGCTGGGCATCTCGGAGCCCAGCGTCTACCGCTACCTGCAAAAAGTCCGCAAGGAGGGCTAGCGAGCAAAATGGAGCGCGGGCAGTCTTTTTGGGACGGGGCTATTTTAGCTACCCTCCCTCTGCCCGCGATTTCGATGAGCCGCAAGTAAAAGCAATCCTGCATATTGGGGTAGCTAAAATAGCCCCGTCCCAAAAAGACTGCCCTTGGTGGCTCCACAAGTGACCCATCGCTTGACAAAGGACCCTGCAGCTCGCACTGCAGGGTCCTTTTGCATGTCATGTTTAGCTGTTGCCAACGCCTTAGAGAGCGGCGACGACCTCGATCTCGACCAGGCCGCCAGCCGGAAGAGCGGCAACCTGGAAAGCGCTGCGCGCGGGGAACGGGGCCTCGAACTTGGAGGCATAAATCTCGTTCACGGCAGCGAAGTCGGCAATGTCGGCCAGGTAGACCGTGGTCTTGACGACATCGGCAAAGGTGGCGCCGGCAGCGGTCAGCAGGGCCTCAACGTTAGCAAGGGACTGCTTAGCCTGGGCCTCGACGCCCTCGGGCATCTTGCCAGTTGCGGGGTCGATGCCCAGCTGGCCGGACAGGAACACCATGTTGCCGGTCTGGATACCGGGGGAATACGGGCCGATGGCTGCAGGTGCGTTATCGGAAGACACGACGGTCTTGCTCATGTTTTTCTCCTTACGATCAGATAGAGAGCGTGAGCGCGGCGTTCGCACCGGGAGGCACAATTCGGTCTGAACACCGCGCTTGATTTGGGATAGTACTCAAGGTTTCCGCGCGATGCAAGATTATTATCACGTTGCGAGAATATTTTATCGCCCAACGGTGCCTGTCGGCCGCTGAACGGCACGACCGGACGGTGAAGCTCAAAATGATCCGTTTCCCTCTGTCCCCTATGGATCGCCTGATCCGATGGGGACGGAGGGAAACGGATCATTTTTACTGCAAGGGCTGCTGAAGACTTTATCCTGCTTGGGCCACAGGGCTCGTCCGCCGCAACTGCACCACTATACTTTTGAGTATCTGAGCATTTTGAAAGGCAGGATATGACCGCAACCGCCAGTCGAACCACCAACCGCAGGCCCGAGCTTTTGGCACCCGCCGGAGGCCCGGAGCCCTTTGCCGCCGCGCTCGCCGCCGGGGCAGACGCCATCTACTGTGGCATGGGCAGCTTCAACGCCCGCCGCAAGGCAACGAACTTTACCGACGAGGCCTTTGAGCAGGCCTGCCGCGCCGCGCACCTGGCCGGCTCGCGCGTCTACGTCACGGTCAACATCGTCATCAAGGAATCCGAGATGAGCGATGCGCTGCAGCTCATCCATCGTTGCTCCACGCTGGGCGCCGACGCCTTTATTATCCAGGACTGGGGCCTGTTCTTTGAGGTCAAGCGCACCATGCCCGGCATCGAGACGCATATCTCGACCCAGGCGAACATCCACGATGACCGTGGGACTATCTGGTGTCGCGAGCAGGGCGCCGACCGCGTGACCCTCTCGCGCGAGCTTTCCATCGACGAGATCGCCGCCATTCACAATGCCGCGCCCGACGTTGACCTGGAGGTTTTTAGCCACGGCGCCATCTGCTTTTGCTACTCGGGCCTGTGCCTGCTGTCGAGCTTTGCCATGGCGGGCCGCTCGGCCAACCGCGGCATGTGCGCCCAGCCCTGTCGCCTGCCTTACGAGCTGATCGACGAGAACGGTCGCGCGCTCTCCCCTGCCGGTCGCGAGCGCGCGCTGTGCCCGCGCGACACCAACACGTCGCAGCTTGTTCGCCGTCTGTATGACGCCGGCGCCGCGTCGCTCAAGCTCGAGGGCCGCATGAAGGCCCCCGATTACGTGTATTCCATCGTCGACGTGTATCGTCATCAGATTGATGACATGTTGGCCAATGTTTCGACCTCTAAGGATGAAGAGGCCGCCCGCCAGCGCCAGCTCAAGCGCTGCTTTAACCGTGACTTTACGCACGCCTATCAGGACGGCACCTCGGGCGACGAGATGATGAGCTACGAGCGCTCCAACAACCGCGGCCAGATTGTGGGCACGGTGCTCGGTAGCCGCCTGGCCAACCGCGATGTGCGCGGCCTCAAGCCTGACGACCGCCGTCGTCGCGCTGCCATCGCCAGCGTTGAGCTGTTTGAGCCCGTGGGCAAGGGCGACCTGCTGGAGCTTCGCCACGACGATGAGTTCGACCAGTTCCTGACCACCATCGCCGCCGATGATGCCGCCGCGGGCGACATCATCGAATGCCGTGTGCCCCGCAGCATGCCCGAGGGCTGCCGCGTGCGCGTCATCCGCAGCCAGCGCGCTATCGACGCCGCCGGCGCCGCGCTCAAACGCGACGTGCTGCGCCGCCGCGCCGTAGACGTGTCCGTCGTGGCGCGTCTGGGCGAGCCGTTTACCGTTACGCTCACCTGCTGCGACGACCCCGCGCTCACCGCCACCGCCACCGGCTTTACCGTCGAGGCCGCCAAGACTCGCGCCGTCGAGGCGGCCGATCTGGTGGAGCACGTCGGGCGTATGGGCTCCTCGCCCTTTGAGGCTGCGAACTTTGATGTGGCGCTCGATGAGGGCTGCGGCATGGGCTTTTCCGCCGTGCACAAGGTGCGCGCCGCCGCTTGTAAGGCGCTGGAGGAGGCCATTCTGGCACCCTACGAGGAGCGCGCCCGTACGCTAGAGCTGCCGGCGATTGTCACCAGTAATTCCCGCCCCGCGCCCGAGCATTACCGCGATGAGCCGCAAATCTGCGCCACTGTCACCTCGCTCGAGGCCGCCGAGGCAGCGCGCGTGGAGGGTGCAACGCGCATCTACATGACCACCGACGCGCTCGATGCGGCCGGGCTCTCCCCCGCCGATGCGTTTGAGCAGGGCATCGTGCCCGTACTCGACGAGGTCTGCCGCGCCGTCGACCACGAGCGCGTCGATTCGTGGATACAGGCTGGGGCCACCATCGCTGTCGGTAACATCTCTGAGCTTGCCCTGGCCGCCCAGGTTGGCGCCACGGCCGAAATTCGATCCTGCCTGCCCGTGCACAACACGCCTTGCATGGAGGCACTCGCCGAGCGCGGGGCCGGCGCTTTTTGGCTCTCGCCCGAGATTACGCTCGACGAGATTATCTCGCTTGGCACCTCCGCGCCCGCAGCCCTGGGCATCACCGTTTTCGGCCGCCCGCGCGTTATGACGAGCGAGCACTGCATCCTGCAGGTTGCCAACGGTTGTATCCACGATTGCGCCAATTGCCGCCTGCGCGCCCGCAAGCTGTCGCTCAAGAATATCGATGGCAAGGTCATGCCCGTGCGTACCGATATCCACGGCCGCTCGCGCTTGTACGACGCCTACCCCATCGACCTCACACCGCAAGTTCCGCAGCTGCTCGATGCCGGCGTGCGTCGTCTCATGGTCGACGGAACCTTGCTCGAGGCCGATGATGTTGGCCGTGCCGTCGCTCGTGTCCGCCGCGCCATTGAGGCCGCGCAGGCAGGTCGCAAGCCCGCTGCCCGCCTGCGCGGCGCGACCTCGGGCTGCATGTTTGTGGGAATTAGCTAACCGAAAGGCTTACACGTGAACGAAGAACCTCAAGTCCTCTACTGCGACGCCTGGCTCATGGCCATCGATAAGCCCGCCGGCATGATCGTCCACGGTGACGGCACCGGTGAGCGCACACTTACCGACTACGCCAGCGACCTGCTGTTGGCCATGGGCGACGGCTTTGCCGCGACCGACATGCAACCGCTCAACCGCCTGGACCGCAACACTACCGGCGTGGTGTTGTTCTCGCTCGACAAGCAGACACAACCCGCTTTTGACCAGATGGTGATCGACCACGCATTCGAAAAGCACTATCTGGCGCTGGCCGAGGGCAAGATCGACTGGAACGAGAAGCTCATCGACAAGCCCATCGCCCGCGACCGCCACGATAGCCGCAAGATGCGCGTTGGCGCCAGCGGCAAGCCGTCTCAGACGCGCGTCAAGGTGCTCAAGCGCCTTAAGAGCCGTCGTGGCCTGCCCACGCGCTCGTATATCGATGTCGAGCTGCTCACCGGCCGCAAGCACCAAATCCGTGTGCATCTGGCGAGCGAGCGTCATCCCCTGGTAGGCGACGAGCTGTACGGCACGCCACGTCCTTGTGGCCTCATGCTCCATGCCCACAGCGTGTCCTTTACGCATCCCGTAACCGGCGAGCACATCCACATCGAAGCTCCCTGCCCCTGGGAGCCCTAAACCACCACAATGGGGACAGGCACCTTTGTGGTGGTTTTGCCGCAATGGCCCAGCCACAGTCCCAAAACGTCTCGATCTGTAACAGTTAGAACCCATTTTCCGGTCTATTTGTTATAGATCGAGACATTCGAATCCCTCTCAAGGAAAAATCTCAATCTGTAACAATAACTCGGCAAAATCGGTCCCAGATGTTACAGATTGAGACAAAGGGACGGCGCGGCTCGGAAGTATCTCGATCTGTAACACCTAGCCCACTTTTAACGGTCCAGTTGTTACAGACTTAGACAAAACCGGTAGACAACGAAAGCGGCAACGTCCGTGATGGACGTTGCCGCTTTTCTATTGAGAAAACTACTCGGTTTCCGTTGCTAACCACCACAATGGGGACAGGCCCCTTTGTGGTGGTTTTGGCCTTAGCCCGTCCCCTGCTGTTAGACCGTGATGACGTTGTCCATTGCCCGGTACTTGGCGGGGACCTCGCCCGCGGTAATAATCGTTGCGTCGCGGAAGTCCGCGAACTTGACGGGCGCCACCATGCCAAATTTGCTGGCGTCCGAGATTACGAAGCGTTTGGCCGTATGGCGCATCGAGATACGCTTTACTTGCGCTTCCTCGATATCGGGCGCCGTGAAGCCCTGCTCGGCGGCAATGCCGTTAGAACCCCAAAAGCCACAATTGAAGTTGTAGCGGTCTAGGGTTGCCAAAGCATCGGGGCCAACGAGTGCCTCGGTCTCGGGCTTGAGCTCGCCACCCAACACCACGGTGCGCATGCCGCGCAAAGCGAGGTGCTGAGCATGGATCACAGAATCGGTCACATAGGTGACATCTTCAAGGTGTGGAAGATGCTCGATGAGTTTGAGCGTCGTCGAGCCCGAGTCGATGTATACAAAGCTCTCGGGCTCCACAAGCGCCGCCGCATGGGCGCAGATACGCTCCTTGTCGTCGTTATGGAGGTCGCTGCGCTCATTGAGCGTTAGGTCGCGCGTCACGTGTGCGCGCTCAAGACTCGTCGCTCCGCCGTGGACCTTGGCGATGCGGTGTGCTCGATCGAGCGTCTGCAGGTCGCGCCGAATGGTAGACGCCGTCACGCCCAGGGCCTCGGCAAGCTCTGGCACAGTAACCGAGCCAGCCTGCTGCACCATCGACACGATCGCGTTGAGCCTATCTTCCGCTAGCATCGCTTACTCCTCCTCGGGGTACACGACTCCCCAATCGGCGCGGAGCTTGGTCATAAGCTCCATAACATCAGAAGCATAATCCAGCAGCTCGCGCTTGGAGTCGTCGCCGGCAACGGCATTCTCAAGATCGGCCATCTCGTAGCAAAGGGCGTAAGCTTCGGTGCCGGCGTGGACCTCCTCGCGGTGGCCGTCCGCAGTCCACACGATGGTCGCGTGATCGGCACGCGGATACTCGTTGACCTCGATATAGCACTTGTCAAAGCTGATGACCGAGCGCTTGGGCTGCTTGGAGTGAAGCGTAAGGCTCACAACACCCAGCTGCTGCTCGGCATTACGGCAGACGATGCCGCCCGCAACGTCGACACCGGTCTCACAGGTGTTGCCCAGCGATACGACCTCAGCGGGCTGGCGTGCCATAAAGAGGCGCATAACGGACAGGGCATAGACGCCAATGTCGAGCATGGCACCGCCAGCAAGGTTGCGGTTATAGAAGCGGTTGGTCAGATCGCCGTACTCCTTATAGCTGCCAAAGTTGAGTTGGGCGAGGTTCATGCGGCCAAATTCGCCGGCATCCATGCGGCGGCGCAGCTCCTGATACAGGGGCATGTGGAGCACCGTAGTGGCGTCCATAAGGACCACGTTATGCTCGTCGGCAATGGCACGTGCCTCGTCGAGCTCGGCGGAGTTGAGGGTAATGGCCTTCTCGCAGAGCACGTGCTTGCCAGCTGCCAGAGCGGCGCGAAGATAGGTGATATGCGTGTTATGCGGGGTGGTGATATAGATCGCGTCGATGTTCGGATCGGCATAGAGGTCCTCGACCGATTCATAGACCTTTTCGATGCCATACTGATCGGCAAAAGCTTGAGCCTTGGATAGGGTGCGGTTAGCGACGCCCGCAAGCTTGCGGCCGGCAAGAGCAAGAGACTGGGCCATCTGGTTGGCGATTACGCCGCACCCGATCACAGCCCAACGAAGCTCGGGAGCCGTAAAGATGTCGTTAGGGAACGGCTTGCCCTGGACCGAAGCGAACGCTGCCTTTGCGGCTGCCGCAGAGTCGAGTGGAGCCTGCTTGGAATCTGCCATATGTGCCTCCTGCGTCGTGAAAAGTCTTTTATTTCAGACAGCTCTATATTCGCACAAATGCGCGCGTATATGCACGTATATGCGTATTTAGGTGCTTAACGGTCATCATATAGCCATAATTTGCACATGTTTGCGCGGTTACACGCAATGTCACGCAATGACATGCGCGTAAATGCGCATGCAACGATCCTTGTGAAACATAAAGGGACGGAACACCAAAGCCCTAAAAGACAGAGTAGGTCGTTTTACTCCACACCTATAGAAGCATCAGGCATCAAAGGACCGTACCAAACTGCCGGCACATAGGGACGTTCCCAACGACCACTCATTTAAGTCTGTCCCCAATGACTGCCAAACAACGACCACTCATTTAAGCCTGTCCCCAATAAGTACCCAATGAGTAGGGATCAAAAAAGGCCCGGGTGCCGTGGCATCCGGGCCTTTGCTAGCAACTTGATGTTGCGGGCAGCTTAGAACTTGTGGCCGCACTTCTTGCAGACGCGCAGCTTGTTCTTGCCGTCCTTCTCGTGACCGACGCGGGTAACCTTACCGCACTCGGGGCAGACGAGATTGACGTTGGAGGCGTCGATGGGAGCCTCCTGCGAAACGATGCCGCCCTGCTGGTTGGCAGCGTTGGGCTTGACGGCCTTCTTGACGACCGAAACGCCCTCGACAACGACCTTGTTCTCGGCGGGGAGAGCACGCAGGATAACGCCCTGCTTGCCGCGATCCTTACCAGAGAGAACCTGGACCTTATCGCCCTTCTTGATATACATATATCTCCCCTAACTACAGGGTCTCGGGAGCGAGCGAGACGATCTTCATGTACTTCTTGTCACGAAGCTCGCGAGCGACGGGCCCGAAGATACGGGTGCCGACGGGCGAACCATCGTTGTTGATGACAACGCAGGCGTTCTCATCAAAGCGAATGTAGGAGCCATCCTTGCGGCGGATCTCCTTAACGGTGCGAACGACGACGCAACGGACAACGTCCTTCTTCTTGACGTTGGCGCCAGGGGTAGCCTCCTGGACAGCACCGATGAACACATCGCCGATGCCTGCATAACGACGCTTGGAACCGCCAAGCACCTTGATGCAGCGAATCTTGCGAGCGCCGGAGTTGTCGGCGACGTTCAGCATGGTTTGCATCTGAATCATGGTAGATGTTCCTCCGAACTAAGAACCGAAGAGAGGTGCGCAGCCTTTATACGGCCTGTGGTATGCAAGCCAGGCATACGCACATCTTCGGAAACGTACAAGTCGTATGAGCGACTGCTTATTTAGCGCGCTCGACGACCTCGATGAGGCGCCAACGCTTCATCTTGGACATAGGACGGGTCTCCATAACGCGGACGGTGTCGCCCACGCCAGCCGTGCACTCCTCGTCGTGAGCGTGCAGCTTCTTGGAGCTGGTCATCATCTTGCCGTACTTAGGGTGACGCTTGCGCTCGGTGATGGTGACAACGATGGTCTTGGCACCGGAGACGGAGGTAACGACACCCGTACGGACCTTACGCGAGTTACGCGAATCAGTCATGTTCTCTCCTTAGGTCCTACTCGGCGACAGCGGACTTCTCCGCTGCGATCTCGCGGGCGCGCTGCTCCGTGAGGACGCGAGCGATGTCCTTCTTCACGGTGTTGACGCGAGCGGTGTTGTCCAGCTGGCTGGTGGCCATCTGGAAACGAAGGTTAAAGAGCTCGGCGCGCATTTCCTTCAGCTTCTCAACGAGCTGAGCGTCCGAGAGCTCACGAATCTCTGCGGGCTTCATTAGTTCTCCTCCTTGGCGGCGGCGGCGTCCTCAGCAGCCCACTTGGCCTCGAGAGCGGCCTCCTCAGCCATCTCCTTCTCGATGCGCTGCTCAGCGTTCTTGGCAGCAACAATCTTGGTCTTGATGGGAAGCTTGTGCTGTGCAAGACGCAGAGCCTCGCGAGCGACCTCCTCGGGCACGCCCTTGACCTCGAACATGATGCGGCCGGGCTTGACGACGGCCACCCACTCCTCGGGGTTACCCTTACCAGAACCCATGCGAGTCTCGGCAGGCTTCTTGGTGATGGGCTTATCGGGGAAGATCGTGATGTAGACACGACCGCCACGCTTCATGTAGCGAGTCATGGCAATACGAGCGGCCTCGATCTGACGGTTGGTGATCCAATGGGCCTCGAGAGCCTGGATACCAAACTCGCCGAAATGCAGCTCGGTATTACCCTTGGCCTGGCCCTTCATGGAGCCACGCTGCACCTTGCGGTGAAGAATACGCTTAGGGGCAAGCACTACTGACCCCTCCTCTCGGAGTTACGACGACGAGGACGGGAAGAGCCCTCGAGTGCAGGGTTGGGAACAGGCTGGCCCGGGAGCTTCTCGCCCAGGTAGATCCAGACCTTCACGCCGCAAGCGCCCATGGTGGTGCTGGCGACAGCCGTGCCGTAGTCGATCTTGGCACGGAGGGTGTGCAGAGGCACGCGACCCTCACGGTACCACTCACGACGACCCATCTCGGCACCGCCGAGACGACCGGAGCACTGGATACGGATGCCCTTGGCGCCGGCCTTGCGGGCGGACTGGACAGCCTTGCGCATAGCGCGACGGAAGGCAACGCGGCCCTCGAGCTGCTCGGCGATAGACTGAGCAACGAGGTTGGCGTCGAGCTCGGGGCGCTTGATCTCGACAACGTCGACGGAGAGCTGGCCCTTGGAGACGCCAGCAACCTTCTCGAGCTCGGTGCGGAGGGTATCGATCTCGGCACCCTTCTTACCGATGACAACGCCGGGGCGAGCGGTGAGGATGATGACCTTCACCTTGTCGCCAGCGCGCTCGATCTCGACGCGGGAGACAGCTGCGCGGGAAAGACGCTTCTCGAGGTACTTGCGGATCTCGAGATCGTTACCGAGGGTCTTAGCGTAATCCTTCTCTGCGAACCAGCGGGAGCGCCAGTTCTCGGTGATGCCAAGACGGAAGCCGGTGGGGTAGACTTTCTGACCCATACAGCTTTACGCCTCCTTTCGAGGAGCAACGACGACGGTGATGTGGGAAGTACGCTTCAGAATGCGAGAAGCGGAACCCTTGGCGCGGGGACGGATGCGCTTAAGCGTCGGACCCTCGTCAACATAGGCAGCGGCGACAACCAGGTTGTCGGCACGCAGACCGTTGTTGTTCTCGGCGTTCGCAACGGCGGAACGGAGAACCTTCTCGACATCCACGGCGACAGCGCGGTCGCAGAAGTGGAGGATGTCGAAGGCCTGAGCGACAGGCTTGCGGCGGATCAGATCGACCACCAGGCGGGCCTTGCTGGGGGAAACACGCACGTACTTAGCGACGGCGCGAACCTCGGTGGCCTCAGTTTCAATAGACTTAGTTGCCATTTACGGTTAACCCCCTATTTGGCCTTGTGGCCACGGAACGTACGAGTCGGCGCGAACTCGCCGAGCTTGTGACCAACCATGGACTCGGTAACATACACGGGCACATGCTTGCGGCCGTCGTGGACGGCGATGGTGTGACCAACCATCTCGGGGAAGATGGTGGACGCGCGGGACCAGGTCTTCACGACGTCCTTCTTGCCAGCCTCGTTCATCGCGGTGATACGCGAGAGAAGGCGAGTCTCCACGAACGGGCCCTTTTTGAGACTTCTGCTCATAAGTGCTTTCTCCTAAAACTCGGTATCCGAAATTACTTCTTACGGCGACGAATGATGTGCTGGTTCGAGACCTTCTTCTTCTTGCGCGTACGAAGGCCCTTCGTCGGCTTACCCCAGGGAGTAACAGAGGGACGACCAGAGGTGTGGTTCTTGCCCTCGCCACCGCCGTGCGGGTGGTCGACAGGGTTCATGACGGTACCGCGGACGGTCGGGCGCACGTTCAAGTGACGCTTACGGCCGGCCTTGCCGATGACGATGTTGGCGTGATCGGCGTTGCCGACCTCACCGACGGTGGCGCGGCAGGTAACGAGGATGCGGCGCATCTCGGAGGAAGGCATACGGACGATGGCGTACTTGCCCTCCTTACCCATCAGCTGGCAGGAGTTACCGGCGGAACGGGCGATAGCAGCGCCCTTGCCCGGCTGGAACTCGACGGCGTGGATGAGCGTACCGACGGGGATGTCGGCGAGGGGCAGAGCGTTGCCCGGCTTGATGTCGGCGTCAGAACCGGACATGACGGTCTGACCGACCTCGAGGCCCTTGGGGGCCAGGATGTAGCGCTTCTCACCGTCAGCGTAGTGCAGCAGAGCGATGCGAGCGGAACGGTTCGGATCGTACTCGATCGTGGCAACCTTGGCGGGCACGCCGTCCTTGTTGCGCTTGAAGTCGATCACGCGGTAACGACGCTTCACGCCGCCGCCCTGGTGGCGGGTGGTGATGCGGCCGTTGTTGTTACGACCGGCCTTCTTGGGCAGGGGCTCGAGAAGAGACTTCTCGGGCTTGGTGCAGGTGATCTCGGAGAAATCGGAGATCGTCTGCCAACGCCTACCAGCGGAGGTCGGCTTAAGGTGCTTTACAGCCATTACAATCCCTTTCAATAGGAATCCGTTAGCCATCGCAGACAGGGATTCGAGGTTCTGCCTCGGGTGCGATGACACCGGACGTATACACGGTTCCGGGCGTGTCCATTTTATACGCCCAAAACCTCGAGCTCTCGCCTCCCCTATTTGGGAGGCATGAGCTCACTCAACAGCAGCGAGTCTTAGGCCTGGTTGCCAAAGACCTCGATGGTGTCGCCCTCGGCCAGCGTGACGATGGCCTTCTTCCAAGAACGGGTCTTGCCGGCGACATAGCGCACGCGCTTGGTCTTGGGCTTGACCGTCAGGGTGTTCACGCGAACGACCTTGACGCCGAAGATCTCCTCGACAGCGTCCTTGATCTGATACTTGTTAGCATCCTTGGCGACCTCGAACGTGTACTTGTTCTGCTCCATGCCGGAGAAGGAACGCTCGGACACGATCGGACGGATGATGATCTCGTGGGCGGTCATTTATGCAAGCACCTCCCCGAAGTGAGCGGCGATGTCGGCGGGCATCAGCACAGCGTTGTTGTTGACGAGATCGTAGGTGTTGGCCTCGTCGGCGGTGATGATGAACGTCTTGGGAATGTTGCGGAACGACAGGTAGGCGTTGACGTCCTCATCGCGAACGATGATGGTCAGACGCTTGCCCTCAAGGCCGAGAGCCTTGAGCATGGCAACGGCAGCCTTGGTGGAAGGCTTCTCGAAGCCGTAGTCGTCGACGAGCACGAGCTCGCCATCGGCCAGCTTGGCGGACAGCGCGGAGCGCATAGCCAGCTTGACCTCCTTGTTGTTCATACGCTTAGCATAGGAACGGGGCTTGGGGGCGAAGACAACGCCACCGTGACGCCACTGGGCAGCACGGATGGAACCCTGGCGGGCACGGCCGGTGCCCTTCTGACGCCAAGGCTTCTTGCCGCCACCGGAAACCTCAGAGCGGCCCTTAGCGGACTGGGTGCCCTGACGCCAAGAGGCCATCTGGCACTTGACGATGTGGTGCATAACGTGGATGTTCGGCTCGATGCCGTACACCTCAGCGGCGAGCTCGGCCTCGGCGACCTTCTTGCCCTCGCTGTTCTTTACTTCAAACTTTGCCATTTAAGTGTTCTCCTTGGTATGACGCTGGGCTAAATGGGCTGGGCCCTTAGGCCATACGGATGGCGACGAGACCATTCTTGGCACCCGGGACAGCGCCCTTGACCAAGATGAGGTTCTGCTCGGCATCGATGCGGACAACGGAAAGGTTCTTGACGGTAACGCGCTCGTTACCCATGTGACCGGCCATCTTGACGCCCTTGAGGACGCGCGCAGGATAGGCGCACTGACCGATAGAACCGGGGTGACGCTGGAAGTGAGAACCATGCGTCATAGGACCGCGGCGCTGACCCCAGCGCTTGATGCGACCCTGGAAGCCCTTACCCTTGGAGGTACCGATGACGTCGACCTTCTCGACATCAGCGAAATCAGCGACGGTGACGACCTCGCCGACCTTGTGCTCCTCGCCGTTCTCGACGCGGACCTCACGAAGGAAACGGACAGGCTCGACGCCAGCCTTGGCGAAGTGACCAGCCATGGGCTTGTTCACGTTCTTGGCCTTGATGTCGCCGAAACCGATCTGGACGGCGTCATAGCCGTCGGTTGCCTGAGTTTTAACCTGCGAGACAGCGCAGGGGCCAGCCTGGATGACCGTGACGGGAACGACGTTGTCGTCCTCGTCCCAAACCTGGGTCATGCCAATCTTGCGGCCGAGAATCATGCTGATCAAGATATGATCCCAACTCTCGCGTGGTCTTGGGACAATGCGTACACCACCGAGCGTACGCCCCTAGAGGACCACTACTTACACGACGTGCTCCCCAGTCTTGTATTGCGTCCGGACTACCTGACAACCCTATTAAGCAGGCATTTTGTCCAGCCAGAATACTCCCCTGGTTACACACAGCTGTTTAGTATACACGGCTGCGGGCGTATCCATCGAGATTCATATTTCACTCACATTGTTTACGCAGGTAAAGTGCGTGGAGTCGCCTGGGCTTGGCAGAGGGGCGGCGAAATATATTAAGTTTGCTGCTCTACAGTCCTGCGCAAGACGGAAAGCACATTAAGTGCTTTCCTTTGCGTGCGGAACTCGCGACAAACTTAATACATTTCGCCGCCCCTCTGCCAAGCTCGGGAGACGACACGTTAATTTCTGCTAAACCTTGCTCGCTCAGCTAATTACTTTGTTGAGGGTCCACTATTTGCTGGAGGGAAAACTTGCATTGCATTGGCTCGCCTTCTGCTTGTGGCTTTTCCTCGTCAAAATCGAAGATCATGATGGCGCAGTTGGGGAGTTTTGCTGGGAGTTCGAAGCCTTCTGGGGCTGCAGCCTTGATGAATTGGCGGCTGGCGCTGCCGTGGCTTACTGCTAGGAGGGTTTCGATGCCCTCGGAGCCCATGAGATTGGTGAGGGTGTCTACCATGCGCTCTTGCAGCGCGCGGCTTCCTTCTCCTCCGAAGGGGACCAGATCCTCGCCGGGATCCCAGACGTCGGTAGGTAGCGCGTCGTGCGGGCCCTCTTCGAAGGAGCCGTAGCAGCGTTCGATGATGCCTTCGCAGGGCTCGGCAGCGGCGTCCGGACCGAGGAGTTCGCATGCGACGAGACTTGCCGTGTCCATGGCTCGGCCTAAGGGTGATGAGATCACTTTGTCGGGGACGACGCCGTTGGCTTTGAGCCACGCGGCGGCTGCCTGTGCCTGTTGACGGCCCAGGCTGGTCAGCGGTGAATCGCAGCGGCCCTGGACCAGCTTTTTGACGTTGAATTCCGTCTGGCCGTGGCGGAGTAGATAGAGACGCTTCATGCTCTCCCCTTCTGCTTCAGTTACCTTGCCGGCACAGCCCTACTCGTGGGTATGGCCGACATAGTCCTCGTCGATCGTAATTTTGGCAATCGACTTGGGATATTCCGATTCGACCCGTTGTGCCAGCGCGCGCTTTACGTCTTCGGCACTCATCTGCAGATCCGAGGGTCGCACGCAGTCAAAGATCACGTTGGTGTGCGTAGGGCCCGGCACGCAACGCAGATCGTGAATCGAAAGGCGGCTATCAATCTCCTGGGCCATTGCGTTGATGCGCAGGCGCATGCTCGCCAGCTTGGGGTCATCGGTCACGATGGGATCGTAATGGAGCGTGACGATCATGCCGTCCTCGTCCCTAAACGACTGCTCGATGTTATCGAGCGTGTCGTGGCTTTCCAGTGGGCTGGCCTCGGCCGCCATCTCGGCGTGCGCACTTGCAAACTTCCTGCCCGGACCATAATCGTGAACCATAAGGTCGTGGACGCCCAAAACACCGGGGTAGCTCATGATCTTGTCTCGGATATGTTTGACCAGCTTGGGATCGGGCGCCTGGCCCAAAAGCGGGCTCACCGTATCCTGGATGAGCTCAAAACCACTCCAGCCGATATAGGCGCCAACGGCAAGGCCGACCCAAGCATCAAGATTGATGCGCGTCACCTGCGAAACAATTGCGCACGCTAACACGGCGCCTGTGGCAAGGACATCGTTTTTGGAATCCTGAGCGGTCGCACGCAACGTCTCGGACTCAATGCGGTCACCGAGCTTTTGGTTGAGGGCCGCCATCCACAGCTTTACGACCATCGAAAGCACTAGAACTGCCACCAGGGCAAGCGAAAACTCGACAGGTTCCGGGTTGACGATACGCTCAACCGAGGACTTCACCAGTTCGATGCCAATAAGCAGCACGAGCGCCGCCACAACCAGACCCGAGAGATACTCGTAGCGGCCATGTCCGTAAGGATGCTCGGGGTCGGCCGGCTTGCTCGCCAGCCTAAAGCCCAGCACGCTCACGATATTCGAGCTGGCATCGGACAGGTTGTTCATGGCATCCGCCACGATCGAAACCGATCCCGACAGCACGCCAATTACGCCCTTCGCAGCACAAAGCGCAACATTGGCGAGAATACACACCACGCCCGTCAACGTGCCCACGCGCGCACGGTCGCCCTGCGCACGACGAACAATCCACTCAACCATCTATATCCGCCCCCACGGTACTACCTATATATCTATTGCTCAAACGGATTGTAGTGTAGCCACTTTGCCCCACAGATACAAAAAGGCCGCAACCCACACGGGCCACGACCTTGGAACATGACAAAGAAATCGCCCTTTGTCGCACAGGTTTACGCATTTACTTCGACCACGCTCTTCGAGGTTTCGGGTGAATCGGCTTCGTCTTCTGCCGCCTGCCCCCTCGCCGGCACCACGCCAAAGCAGTAGCTCAGCGCCGCAGACACCGCAAATGCCACACCTCCGGCAGCACAGCACCACAGCAGATTCGAGATGCCGCCCGTGGCAAAGCCAATGACCATGAGGACATTCGTCATGCCGATGGTATAGGCCGTAACGTGGCCCACGGCCGCAACAAGGCCTCCGACGGCGCCGCCAATGGCCATGCACGTCAGGCACCTGCCATATTTAAAGCCGCAACCGTACAGCGACGGCTCGCTTACGCCGCCAAGCACGCCCGAGATCGAATAGCCCAGCATGAGCGCCTTCTCGTCCTTATCCGCAACGCGGAGCGACACGCCAAAGGGCATGCCCCAAACGGCGAACGTTGCCATCGTCGCGGCGATCAAGATGCACGAATCCGTTCCCACACTCATAAACTGCGCATAGGCAAGCGATAGGACAACGTTGCTGACGCCCGCGATCTTAAGGAACTCCCAACCCGCGGCAAGCCCCATGAGCGTGAGCAGCGACACGATGCCACCGGAATTGCCAAGCATAAACATAAGCTGGCCCAACAGCATGCCCAGATAGCTGCCCGCCGGCGCCGTAATACACAGCGAAACCGGAACCATGACAAGCATGGTTGTAAACGGAACGAACGAAAACGCCACGGCCTTAGGGATAATGCGCGAAAAGAAACACTCCACTCGCCATAGCACAGGCACCGAGATAAGGACCGGAATAACAGTCGTCGTGTAATCGTTGACCGGCGCGGGAAGCAGACCATACACGGAAGTCATCGATGCCCCCGTCGTCGATGCGGCATCGACGAGCTTAAGCAGATCGGGCGCAATCAATACGCCGCCCAGCATCATGCCCAGCTGCTCCGAGCAACCGAGCTGGCGGGCGGCCGCCCAACCAAGATAAATGGGCAAAAAGTAGTAGCCGGCGTTATAAAGCCAACTGTAGAACAGGCGATAGATTTCGGAATCGGCCGACCACAGGCCCAGCATGCCTTCGCCCATAATGACGGCGACGGTGCGGAACAACGCCGCGCAGACAATAAAGGGCAGCGCCGACATCATGCTTTTGGACAGATAGTCCACCACGGCCATGGCGTTTGATGAGACCGTCGTTGTAAACGAGGTGTTAGAAACTTGTGACATGGAACGCCTTTCCCAATGTGACATACGGGCTGCCCCTTTGTCACATCGTGCGGTACCGACCGATTGTGCGGTACTTTTCATAGCGGAGGTTTGTGAGGGTCGCGTCGTCGAGCTGCCCAAGCGTATCGAAGGCATCAAATGCCGAAGACATGACGGCACCGGCGATCTCCTCATGCGACAGGCCCCTATCGTCGACAATGCCGTCGATGATGCCGAGCGCCAGCAGATCGGGGGCCGTGAGCTTAAGCGCCTCGGCGGCCTCATTCGCGCGCTCGGTATCCTTCCACAGGATCGACGCGCAGGCCTCGGGACTCACGACCGAATAGGCCGAGCTCGAGAGCATCAGGATGCGGTCGGCCACGGATAGCGCCAGCGCGCCACCAGAGCCGCCCTCGCCTGTCACCACCGAGACAATCGGCGTCTTAAGGCCGCTCATCTCCATGAGATTCTGGGCAATCGCCTCGCCCTGGCCGCGCTCCTCGGCACCGATGCCGCAAAACGCGCCCGAAGTATCGACCAGGCACAGAACCGGTCGACCAAACTTTTCGGCCTGACGCATAAGGCGACGCGCCTTGCGGTAGCCCTCGGGATGCGCCATACCAAAGTTGCGGCGCATGCGCTCTTTGGTCGTGGTGCCGCGTTCGATGGCGATGACCGTTACGGGGCGTCCGTCTTTCCAGCCAATGCCAGCCACCACAGCGGCGTCGTCGCCAAAGTAGCGGTCCCCGTGCAGCTCCACAAATCCATCCAGGCCCAGCGAGATCATCTCGCCTGCCGTGGCGCGATCTGCCGAGCGGGTCTGCTTGACAATCTCGAGCGCGGTTTTTGGTACGGCCGAGCGCTTGAACAAGTGTCCCAACTTTTTGCCGCGGCGACCCGTATGCACGATCTCATGCGGTGCCCCCAGGCCGGGCGCGTGCCCTTCGTGCAGCGCCAGCAGCTCGCCTACCGTGAGCGCAATCTCGCCACGCGGAACAACGGCATCGCAAAAGCCGTGCTCCAGCAAAAACTCGGAGCGCTGGAATCCCTTGGGCAGGCGCTTGTGCATGTTCTGCTCGATCACGCGCGGGCCGGCAAATGCCGTCAGGGCATCGGGCTCGGCCAGGATAATGTCGCCCTCCATGGCAAAGCTCGCGGTCACGCCGCCAGTCGTGGGGTCGGTGAGCACCGTGATATACAGGCCGCCCGCCTCGCTGTGGCGCCTAACCGCCGCAGAAATCTTGGCCATCTGCATAAGCGATGTCACGCCCTCTTGCATGCGCGCACCGCCCGAAACGGTAAAGCCGACAACTGGCAATCCCATCTCGGTCGCGCGCTCAAATGTGCGACAGATCTTCTCGCCCACCACGGAACCCATCGAGCCCATCATAAAGTTGGCGTCCATAAAGAAGAGAGCTGTATCGCAACCGCAGATTTTGCCCCTGCCGCACACAACGGCATCGCGCTCGCCCGAACGCTCGCTCACGCTCTTGAGTTTGTCGGCATAACCGGGAAACGAGAGGAAGTCCTCCGACGCCAGATTAGCATCCCATTCCTCAAACGTGCCCTCGTCGACCGTCATGCGCATACGGTCGCGCCCGCTCACGCGAAAGTGCTTGCCGCAACGAGGGCAGACCTCGAGGTTGTCGTGCAGGCGTGCCTCATCGATTACGCGGCGGCACTCCGGGCACTTGATAAACACGTGGCGCGCGGGAAACTCGGCGCACGACTCGGTCATCGGTCCCTCGAGGACGTTGACCGTCTTCGCTTTTCTATTCATCAGCATAGAGATGCCCCATCAGATCGGTGTGATACATGCCCGACAAGAACTCGTCGTTTGCCAGCACGTCGAGCTGAAGCTCGCTGTTTTCGCTCACGCCCTCAATCACGAGCTCGCCCAGGGCCGAGCGCATCTTGCGAATGGCGCCGTCACGCGTGGGCGCACACACGATGAGCTTGCCGAGCATGGAGTCGTAGTACGGCGGAACGTTCGCACCGGTAAACATGGCGGAATCCCAGCGCACGCGCGGACCACCCGGCACGCGCAACGCGGTGACCGTTCCGCATGACGGCAGAAAGTCCGGCGTTTCGGCATTGATGCGGCACTCCATGGCGTGGTTGCGAACCGGCATGTCCTCCTGCTCAAAGGGCAGAGGCTGGCCGGCTGCCACGCGCAGCTGCCACTTGACCAAGTCGGTATCGGTCACAAACTCCGTAACCGGATGCTCCACCTGCAAGCGCGTGTTCATTTCCATAAAGTAGAAATTGCCGTCGTCCGAATACAGGAACTCGATGGTACCGGCTCCTTCGTAGCCGACGGCACGAGCCAGGTCACGCGCCGCCTTGTGCATGCGAGCACGAATGTCGTCGTGTCCGTCGAGACACGGCGCGGGGCTCTCCTCGATCAGCTTTTGGTTGCGACGCTGCACCGAGCACTCGCGCTCGCCGAGCGAAAACACATGGCCCTGCTTATCGGCCATAATCTGCACCTCAACGTGGTGCGCCGGCGCGACGAACTTCTCCATGTAGCACTCGCCGTCGCCAAAAACGGCCTCGCCCTCGGCACGCGCCTCGATGAACGCCTTTGCCGCATCTTCCACGCGCTCGACTTTACGAATGCCGCGACCGCCACCGCCTGCACGCGCCTTAATGAGCACGGGACAGCCAATGCGCTCGGCCTCGGCCGTTGCCTCCTCGGGGCTTTTGAGCAAATCGCAGCCCGGCACGATGGGCACGCCCGCGGCAGCGGCCGTTCGGCGTGCGGCGTCCTTGTCGCCCATGCTGTCGATGACCTCGGCCGAGGGACCGACAAACGCCAGACCGTACTTGTCGCAGTCGCGCACGAAGCTCGCCTTCTCGGAAAAGAAACCGTAGCCAGGATGGATCGCCTTTGCCCCCGACTTTACGGCACAGGTGAGCACAGCATCGTCGTTGAGGTAGCTCTCGGCAAGACGCGGGCCGCCGATGCAATACGCCTCGTCGGCAAGTTGCACGTGCAACGCGTCCGCATCGGCCGTGGAATAAACGGCGACGGTCTTGATGCCCATATCGCGGCACGCGCGGATAACACGGACCGCGACTTCGCCGCGGTTGGCGATGAGCACTTTGTCGAACATGAAGCCTTCCTTAACTTTCGTGCATGAGTGCAAAAGACATATCGGCGCGGCAGCAAACCTCACCGTTGACGCTCGCGGTACCCGTCGCAAAGCGGAACGGCCCGCGCGCACGCGTGATGGAGCACACCAGATCCACCGTGTCGCCCGGGCGCACCGGACGCTTAAAGCGAACCTTGTCCAGACTCGTGTAGAACGGCGTCGCGCCGCGCGCCTCCTCATCGCCCATCAGCAGCACGCAGCAGTTCTGGGCGAGCATCTCGCACTGAATCACGCCGGGGACGACCGGGTTTCCCGGAAAATGCCCCTGCAAAAAGTACTCGTCGCCCGTGATCGTAATCTTGCCGTGGGCCTCGTCGCCCACCAGCTCGGCCTCGTCGAGCAAAAGCATCGGCTCGCGATGCGGCAACAGCTTCTTGAGCTCTTCTTTGTTCATGGATATCACCTATCCGATCCTCATGAGGCAGCTGCCAAACTCCACGAGGTCGCCGTCGGCCACGCAGATCTCGAGCACCTCACCGTCTGCCTCGGCCGTCACCTCGTTGAGAACCTTCATGGCCTCGATGATGCAGAGGGTCTCGCCGGCCTTGACCTTGGAGCCCACGCGCACAAATGGCTCGTCGCCCGGCGCAGGGGCAGCATAGAAGACGCCCACCATGGGAGCAGTCACCTCGGTGCCCTTGGGCTCCGGCGCGGCGGCAGGTGTCTGCGTGGCGGGTTCCGGTGCGGCAGGCGCGACTGTGGGAGCTGCAACTTGAGCGGCCATGGCGCTCGGCATAGGCATGGGCACGGCAACCGGCTGCGCCACACTCGCGCGCTCGAGTTCGACCGCGGTGCCATCGGGCTCCTCAACACGTACGCGCGTAAGGCCGCGGTCCTCCATCACATCGGCTATCTCGGCAAGTCTTTTGGAATCCATGCTCTAGCTCCTCGTATATCTACGCAGCGCGATGGCGGCGTTGTGCCCGCCAAAGCCCAGGTTGGTCGAAAGCGCCCAGGTAAGGTCGGCGCGAACCGCTCGATTAGGCGTGTAATCAAGATCGCAGGCGGGATCGGGCGTGTGGTAGTTAATGGTCGGGGGCACCACGCCCTGCTCGAGCGCCATGGCACAGGCCATGACCTCGATGGCACCCGTGGCACCGATCATGTGCCCGGTCATCGACTTGGTCGACGAGACGTGTGCGGCGCGTGCCGCGTCCTCGCCGAGCGCCCGCTTAATGCCTGTCGTCTCGGACGAATCGTTGAGCTTGGTCGAGGTGCCGTGGGCGTTGATGTAGAGACCCTCGGAAGGCTTGACGTCGCCCTCGGCTACCGCCAGCGATATCGCACGGGCAATGCCGGCGGCATCGGGGTCGGGACTCGTAATGTGATAGGCATCGTCGGTGTTGCCGTAGCCCACGACCTCGGCATAAATGTGCGCACCGCGCGCCTGCGCATGCTCCATGCTCTCGAGTACCAGCACGCAGGCGCCCTCACCCATCACAAAGCCATCGCGGTCTGCGTCGAACGGGCGGCAGGCCGTCGCGGGATCGGGGTTGGTGGTCAATGCGCGGCAGGACGTAAAGCCTGCAACAGCATCGGGGATAATGGCCGCCTCGGCACCGCCCGCGAGGATCGCGTCGGCATAGCCGTGCTTAATAGCACGGAACGCCTCGCCCACCGCATGGGCCGAGGTCGCGCACGCAGTCACGACTGGCAGGGTCGGTCCCTTTGCCTTGTGACGGATTGCGATATTGCCCGATGCCATGTTGGGGATCATCATCGCGATCATGTAAGGCGATGCGCGGCGGGGCCCACGGTCGGCAATCGTATGGACGTTGTCGACGAGCGTCTGCATGCCGCCCACGCCCGACCCCACGTAAACGCCCAGGCGCTCGCGATCGATGGCGCCTTCGGCATCAAAGCCCGCATCGTGCATTGCCTCGTCCGAAGCCACCAGCGCAAACTGAACGCAGGGGTCCAGATGCTTGGCGTCGCGCTTGCCAAAGTACTCGTTGCCGTCAAAGCCCTTGACTTCGGCCGCCACCTTGACGGTAAACGCATCGGTATCAAAGTGCGTGATCGGGCCGATGCCACAGGTCCCGGCGCACATGGCCGCCCAGGTGGCAAGCGCGGTGTTGCCGAGCGGCGATACGGCACCGATGCCGGTGATTGCAACTCTCTGTTCCATCATGGTCTCCTCATCCAAGCCGTTCTTCGGCCCTGGTTTCTACATCGCCATTCCGCCGTCGACGCGCACGACCTCGCCCGTAATGTAAGCAGCCGCATCGCTCGCTAAAAAGCGCACCACGCCGGCCACTTCCTCGGGACGTGCCATGCGCTTAAGGGGAATCTGTTCCTCGGTTGCCGTACGCACCTTCTCCGAGAGCTTTGCCGTCATATCTGTCTCGACAAACCCGGGAGCGACCGCGTTCGCTCGTACGCCACGAGGCGCAAGCTCGCGCGCCACCGCCTTGGTAAGCCCTATCACGCCCGCCTTGGAAGCAGCGTAGTTGGCTTGCCCGGCATTGCCCATCAGGCCCACGACCGAGCTCATGTTGACGACGCAACCGCCGCGCTGGCGCATAAAGGTCTTGGTGAGCGCGCGCGTCATATTGAATGTTCCCTTGAGATTGACATCGAGCACGCGATCGAATGCGTCATCGCCCATGCGCATGAGCAGGCCATCGCGGGTGATGCCGGCGTTGTTGACGAGCGCCCAAATGGAACCAAAGTCGTTGAGGACCGCTTCCACGCACGCGTTGACGGCAGCGGGATCGGCCACGTCGCATTGATATGCGCGTGCCGTGGCGCCAACCGCCTCACAGGCTTCGCACGTCTTGCGCGCCGCATCGACGCTGCCGGCATAGACGACGGCGATATCAAAGCCGTCCTCCGCCAGACCGACAGCGCAGGCGCGGCCGATACCCCGCGAGCCGCCCGTGACCAGTGCCACGCGACGTGAGTCGTTGCGCTCGAGCGCGCCGTTGTTCAAGTTGCCCATGTCATTCCTTTCGGGTTACAGCCCTGTGGACTATGCGAGCTCGTCGGCAATAGCTGCGACCTGCTCGGCCGTTTCGCACGAATACACGCGAACGTCGCTCAGCGTACGCTTGACCAGGCCCGACAGCGTTTTGCCAGGGCCGACCTCAATAAACGTGTCGATGCCCTGATTCTGCAGAGTATGCAGCGTGTCGACCCAACGAACGGCATGACTCACCTGATTGGCCAAGACATCCGATGCCGCTCGCGGGTCCGCCGGATAGGGCGCCGCCGTCATGTTTGCCATGACCGGAATCAGCAGCGGTGACGGCGCGTGGCCGGCTTGGATATACGTCGCCAGCCCCTCAGTCGCCTCGGCCATATAGGGGCTATGAAATGCGCCCGACACCGCGACTTTCATAGCGCGGCCGCCAGCCTCTTTTACTAGGACGTCGAGCTCCTGCAGCGCCTCGGGCGCTCCGGCAACAACCGTCTGCTGCGGACTGTTGTAGTTGACCGGCCAGCAGTCCTCGCCGGCCTGTTTTGCCAGGTTCTCGACTTGCGCCGCATCGAGCTTGATGACGGCGCGCATGCCGCCCGGATGGCGCTCGGCAGCCGCGGCCATCAGCGCCGCGCGCTCGCACACGAGCTCAAAGCCCGCTCGCGTATCGAACGCCCCCGCAAAGGTGAGCGCGGCGACCTCGCCAAGCGAAAAACCCGCACAGGCGGCAGGTACCACGCCGCGCTCACGCAGGGCGGCAGCCGCTGCCAGATCGTGAACGAACACGCACGGCTGCGTGTTCTCGGTCTGCGAGAGTTCCTCCTTGGAGGCGCTTCGGCACTGCTCACTGGTCCCCGGGCGCACCTCGTCGACAATGGCGAACACCTCGGCGGCCGCCGGCGATGCCTCGATCAGGTCGACGCCCATCGCGGGGTGCTGGGCGCCCTGGCCGGCAAACAGAAACGCTACGCCACCCATGCGCACGCACCCTTCAGGACGTGCTCGGCGCCATCGACTAGGTCGTCAACGATTTCACGTGCACTTTGGCGCTCGTTGACCATGCCGGCAATCTGTCCACACAAAAACGAGCCCTCTTCGTAATTGCCGTCCTTGGCGGCCTTGCGAAGGGCGCCCGTGCCCATGGCCCCGAGCTCCTCGACGCTTACGCCCGCCGCCTCGCTCTTGGCGTAGGCGTTAGTGAAGGGGCTCTTGAGGGCACGCACCGGGTGTCCCGTCGAGCGGCCGGTCGCACGCGTCGAGGTGTCGTTGGCCTTCAGGACCATCTCCTTGTACTGCTCCGATACGGTGCACTCATCTGCGATCAGAAAGCGCGTACCCACCTGCACGCCGGCGGCGCCCAGCATAAAGGCGGCCGCCACGCCGCGGCCATCGGCGATACCGCCAGCCGCAACCACGGGAATATCGACCGCATCGACAACCTGTGGCACCAGTGCCATCGTCGAGGTCTCGCCAATATGGCCGCCTGATTCGGTACCCTCGGCAACCACGGCAGTGGCTCCACGACGCGCCACGAGACGCGCCAGCGCCACCGAGGCAACGACCGGGATGACCTTGATGCCCGCCTCGTTCCACGCCTTCATGTACTTGGTGGGATTGCCGGCACCCGTCACGACGACCGGCACCCGCTCGTCAATCACGACCCGCGCGACCTCGTCGGCAAACGGGCTCATGAGCATGACGTTGACGCCAAAGGGCTTATCCGTCCTGGCGCGCAGCTCATGAATCTGGTCGCGCAGCCAGTTGGCGTCTGCGTTCATGGCCGCGATAATGCCTAAGCCGCCTGCCTCGGACACGGCAGATGCCAACGAGGCGTCGGCAATCCAGGCCATGCCACCCTGGAACACGGGCTTTTCGATTCCGAGCAAATCGCAGAGAGGAGTCTTGAGCATCTCTACTTCTCCAATGCCGCCTCGACCGTATCGGCGAACTCGCCGACCGTCTTGGGGTTCTCCTCGGTATCGAGCTGGATGCCAAACTCGTCCTCGACGGCGACGAGGATCTCGACGGTGCCCAGGCTGTCGAGACCAATCTCCTCGAGCGTGGACTCGGGCTTCATCTCAACGTCGTCAAGACCAGCGGTCTCGCGGATAACGTCGCAAACGCGCTCGAAGGTCTTCTGATCTGCCATGGTAGTTCTCCTTTGGTTGTGCCCTAGGGCGTTTTTATTTCCTATGTGCGACTACTTCCAACGAAGCAGATAGCCACCTATATCCAGACCGGCGCCAAATCCAACCAAGGCGATCGTGTCGCCCGTGTGAAGTGCACCGGCGTTTGCCAGCCGGTCGAGGGCAAGCGGAATGCATGCGCTCGAAATGTTGCCGGTCTCGCGCAACGTGCGAACCACACGCTCGTCCGGCACGCCCAGACGCTTGACCGCCTGGCTCAGGATTCGTTCGTTAGCCTGATGGAATACAAAATGATCGATGTCTTCGACCAAAATGCTCGCATCGATCGCAAGCTTATGGACCGTGTCACAGATGGCGTTGACGCCGAACTTGAACACGCGGCGGCCATTCATGGACAGCACGCTCGCGCTATCTGCGGAAGCCTTAAACGGCGAGGTACCGACCAGACCGGGAACGCGCAACGTCTCGACGTCGGGCGCCGTCGAAAGCTCAACGGCAAGGGGGTTGTCTCCCCCAGCTTCAATCACTGCGGCGCCTGCCCCATCGCCAAATAGCACGCAGGTGGCACGGTCGGTCCACTCGAGCGCGCGCGTCATCTGCTCGGCAGCAACAACAAGCACGCGCTCGGCACGGCTGCGGGCGATATAGCCCTCGGCGACATCGAGCGCAAATACGAAGCCGGCACAAGCCGCCGAGACATCGAAGGCAGGGCACGTCGCGCCTAGTCGCTCAGCAACGGCACACGCCTCGGCGGGAACAAGGTGGTCACCCGTCGTCGTCGAGCAGACGATCAGATCCAGCTGGCTCGCGTCGATTCCGGACACCTGGAGTGCCCGCTCGCTCGCTGCTACGGCAAGGTCGTCAAGTGACTCGGTGGTGCAGACGTGGCGGCTCTTGATACCTGTGCGAGTAAAAATCCACTCATCCGAGGTATCGAGGAACTCAGACAGCTCGTCATTGGAAACACTGCGCTCAGGAAGTGCCGAACCTGTTCCAAGAATCGTGAAACCCATCACTAACCTCCTTTGAGTTGTTGACGTGTTTACATCGACCAAGAGAGGATAACGCATTTCAGTCTTTGTTGACGTGTTAACATTAAATTGTCCAAATGCGACAAAGGCTTCACATTGTGTCTATCTCTCGACACCATTGCGTCATTCACTTATTCAATAAGGAGGTAGCAGCCGCTATGGATGCCCAATTAACGATTGTCGATGTAACCGGATCGACCAACGATGACCTGCTCGAGGCAGGAAAACAGGGTGCGCCGCACGGCACAGGACTTGCCGCCCGCGCGCAAACGGCAGGACGCGGCCGGCGCGGCCACAAGTGGGATTCAACCGCCGGCAACCTATTGCTTTCGATTGTCCTGCGTCCATGCGTTAATCCCGCAAAGTACTCTGGTCTTGCCGCCGTCAGCGGCCTAGCGGTGCTCGAAGCACTCGAAAAGCAAGGCCTTGCAAGCGAAATAGCCCTCAAGTGGCCCAACGACCTGGTCGCGCGAGGACGCAAGCTCGGCGGCATTCTGGTCGAGGCCGTACGCGATAACGAAGGCAAACCTTTCGCCGTCTGCGGCATTGGTGTCAACGTAAACTACACGCCCCAAGAGGTGCCCGATGGCGGCCTGGCGGCAATTGGCCTCTCGGACCTCAACGAGAGCGTTCCCGCCGTCGACATGCTCCTCGATGAGGTCTATCACGCAGTTATAGACGCTGTAGATACCTGGGCAGAGCGCCTCAACGCCATGGAAGAAAACGCCGGACCGCTCGCGCCCGTCCACGACGAATATGTCGCACACCTCAATTGGATTGGGGAGCACGTTATCGCCCGCTCCCCCGCTGGAGACGAGCTGGCACGCGGCATATTTAGAACGGTCGACGATTGCGGCCGCGCAAGCATTGAGACCGAGAGCGGCTTGTGCGTCTTCCACTTCGAAGAAGCGTCCTTGCGCCCCCTGAGCGAATAGGGCGCCGCAGCCATCAGCTCGGCAGACGAATTCGCTATCCCAAAATCTAAACTCAAAACAAAAGAGCCCCGCTACCAAGATGGCAGCGGGGCTCTATAAGCTATGAGCGATATCGCTTAGAGCTTGATGTCGATGTCGACGCCAGCGGGGAGGTCGAGACGCATGAGCGAATCAACGGTGCCCGAGGTGGGGTCGAGGATGTCGATGAGGCGCTTGTGGGTGCGCATCTCGAACTGCTCACGGGAGTCCTTGTTCACGTGCGGCGAGCGGATAACCGTGTACAGGTTGCGCTCGGTGGGCAGGGGGACAGGACCGGAAACGCGAGCGCCGGTCTTCTGAGCGGTCTCGACGATGAGCTTCGCGGACTGATCGACGACCTCGTGATCATAGCCCTTGAGGCGAATGCGGATCTTCTGGGTAGCCAACTTAAACCTCCAAAGAGTGCGAGAGGTGTTCTCGCAGGATTACGTAACAGAGAGCTCGAACTTAGGCGTTCTTGCTCATGACCTCGTCCACGATGGACTTGGGCGCGGGCTCATAAGAGTCGAACTGCATCGTGTAGGATGCACGGCCCTGGGTCTGGGAGCGAAGGTCGGTAGCGTAACCGAACATCTCGCCCAGCGGCACCTTGGCACGGATGAGCTTGCTGTTCTTGCGATCCTCCATGCCCTCGATCTTGCCGCGGCGACCGGAGAGGTTGCCCATAACGTCGCCCATGTACTGCTCGGGGGTCTCGACCTCGACAGCCATGATCGGCTCGAGCAGCTGCGGATCGGACTTCTTGAGGGCGTCCTTGATAGCCATGGAACCGGCGATCTTGAAGGCGGCCTCGGAGGAGTCGACCTCGTGGTAAGAACCGTCGAACAGGGTGACCTTAACGTCGAGGACCGGGAAGCCGGCGATAACACCGGTGTTCAGGGCCTCCTGGATGCCCTTGTCGATGGACGGGATGTACTCCTTGGGCACGACGCCGCCGACGATAGCGTTGACGAACTCGTAGCCGAAGCCCTCCTCCATCTTCTCGAGCTTGATGACGGCGTGGCCGTACTGACCGCGGCCGCCGGACTGACGGACGAACTTGCCCTCAGCCTTCTCGACGTCGTGACCAGCGGTCTCGCGGTAGGCAACCTGGGGCTTACCAACGTTAGCGTCAACCTTGAACTCGCGGAGCAGACGGTCGACGATGATCTCGAGGTGCAGCTCGCCCATGCCGGCGATGATGGTCTGGCCGGTCTCGTGGTTGGTGGACACCTGGAAGGTCGGGTCCTCCTCGGCGAGCTTGGTCAGAGCCAAGGACATCTTGTCCTGCTCGGCCTTGGTCTTGGGCTCGATGGCAACGTCGATAACGGGCTTAGCGAACTCGATCTTCTCGAGGACGATCTCCTTGCCCTCGGCGCACAGGGTGTCACCGGTGGTGGAGTTCTTGAAGCCGACGCAAGCGACGATGTCGCCGGCGGCAGCGTCGTCACGGTCGATACGCTCGGCGGCGTTCATCTCGAGGATGCGGCCGAGGCGCTCGCGCTGACCGTTGGAAGCGTTGACCACGTAGGAGCCGGACTCGGCGCGACCGGAGTAAACGCGGACGTAGGTGAGCTTACCGACGAACGGGTCGGTCATGATCTTGAAGACCAGGCCGGAGAAGGGCTCGTCGAAGGAAGGATGACGCTGGATCTCCTCGCCGGTGTCCGGATCGGTACCGGTGACGGCCTCGACGTCGAGCGGGCTGGGCAGGTAGTCGACGACAGCGTCGAGCAGCTCCTGAACGCCCTTGTTCTTGTAGGCGGAGCCCACGAAGACGAGGTTGAGCTCGTTGGCCAGAACACCCTTACGCAGAGCAGCCTTGAGCTCCTCGACGGTGAAGTCCTCCTCCATGAGGATCTTCTCCATGAGCTCGTCGTCAAAGCTGGCAGCAGCGTCGAGGAGCTCCTCGCGCTTGGTGGCAGCGATGTCGGCGAACTCAGCCGGGATCTCGTCCATCGGCTCGGGGTAGGTCATACCCTTCTCGTCGGCCTTGAAGTCCCATGCAGTCATGGTGACCAGGTCGATGACGCCCCAGAAGTTGTCCTCGGCGCCCATCGGGACCTGAGCGGCCACGGCGTTAGCGTCGAGACGATCCTTCATGGTCTCGATAGCGTTGAAGAAGTCAGCGCCCACGCGGTCATACTTGTTGATGAAGGCGATGCGGGGGACGTTGAAGGTAGAAGCCTGACGCCAAACGGTCTCAGACTGGGGCTGAACGCCGGCAACGGCGTCGAAGACGGCGACAGCGCCATCGAGGACGCGCAGGCAGCGCTCGACCTCGGCGGTGAAGTCAACGTGGCCCGGGGTGTCGATGATCTGGATGCGGTAGTCCTTACCGTCCTTGTTCCAGAAGCACGTGGTAGCAGCGGAGGTAATGGTTACGCCGCGCTCCTGCTCCTGAACCATCCAGTCCATGGTGGCAGCGCCCTCATGGACCTCACCGATCTTGTGGGTCTTACCGGTGTAGTAAAGAATACGCTCGGTCGTGGTGGTCTTACCGGCATCGATGTGGGCCATGATGCCGATGTTACGGGTATCGGAAAGCTTGTACTTAGGCTTAGCCATGTTAGTTCCTTACCTTAACTTACCAACGATAGTGAGAGAACGCGCGGTTGGCCTCGGCCATCTTGAAGACGTCCTCACGCTTCTTGACGGAAGCGCCCAGGCCGTTGGAAGCGTCGAGGATCTCGTTGGCGAGACGCTCGGCCATGGTCTTCTCCTTGCGAGCGCGGGAGAAGTTGACGATCCAGCGGATACCCAGAGCGGTGGAACGACGGGAGTTGACCTCCATCGGGACCTGATAGGTAGCGCCACCGACACGCTTGGGCTTAACCTCGAGCGTGGGCTTGACGTTGTCCATAGCCTTCTTGAAGGTAGCGAGAGCGTCGCCACCCTCGGACTTCTCGGCAACGATCTCGAAAGCGGTGTAAACGATGCGCTCAGCGGTGGCCTTCTTGCCGTCAAGAAGGACCTTGTTGATGAGCTGAGTCACCAGGCGGTTGTTGTAAACGGCGTCAGGCTGAACCTCACGACGATTAGCTGCTGCACGACGCGGCATGTGAAATCTCCTTAAGTGTCTACCGTGCGGCGCTTAGGCGGCACACGGCGAAAGTATCAAAACGTTATCTGGCTTATTTGGCCTTGGGGCGCTTAGCACCGTACTTGGAACGGGCCTGCATACGGTTCTGGACCGGAGCAGCGTCGTAGGCGCCACGGATGACGTGATAACGGACACCAGGGAGGTCACGGACACGACCGCCGCGGACGAGCACGATGGAGTGCTCCTGCAGGTTGTGGCCCTCACCCGGGATGTAAGCAGTAACTTCGATGCCGTTGACAAGGCGAACACGGGCAACCTTACGAAGAGCCGAGTTCGGCTTCTTGGGGCTCGTGGTGAAGACGCGGGTGCACACGCCGCGCTTCTGGGAGTTGTGCTGCAGAGCAGCGTTCTTGGACTTCTTGGGCACGGAACGACGGCCCTGGCGAACCAGCTGGTTAATAGTAGGCAAAGCGTACTCCTTCTCGAATGATTCCAGCTTTCTGTAAAGTGCAACGGCTTGAATCGAGGGGTCAGCATCCCCCTACGAAACACGCAGTTCGATAGGATACGTGGCGTTAGCTGTGCCGTCAACAGACCACGCCGCCGGGCGTATCCTTAAATAGCCACATTTCCGCAAAGCCTACACAAAAGGAATCCCCTCCTGTGCGCTGGGAGGATTCCCGGACCGGGTGGCCCAGGTTTTAAGTTTGCTGCTCTACAGTCCTGGCTCGCACGGAGGCCACATTAAGTGGCCTCCGGCTCGTGCGGAACTCGCGACAAACTTAAACCGCAGGCCGCCCGGTCCGGGAATCCGACATGCTCGGCGGGGCAACGCCACCTGCCAAAAAGGGACAGGTTTATTTTGGTCGGTTTTATCTGGGGAAACGTCGCGCTCCAGCGGTGATCTGCTCTCATCTGTCGCATGGAAATCGGCGGCGTTTCCATTTAACGCAAAAGAGGCCGCTTCCCCTAGTAGGAAGCGACCCCAAATCTTACGAATAGACGATGGTAAAGGGCTCTTTCGTTTCGGTCTCCCCTGTTGATGTATACCTCACAATTTCAAGGGTTACCGAGACAACTTGATCGACATCAATCAACTTCGTTGGCACCCAGATGTTCTCTCCGCTATTGCGCCCATAAGAAAAATATAAGTTGAACACCCCTGCGTCGTCATCTTCGATAATCTGCTCCGATCCATCCTTGTAGCTGACGGTCAGCTTATTATCAACTGCTTCATAGCCCAAATCATCGATGTGCGTCTGGATGGAAAACGGGCTAATCTCAAGAGGCGAGTCACCGGAGCGGAGTTCCTTTGTATCGACGTACGCTCCAATATTGAACTCGGGTGTCGACGCCTCAAACCGCCTCGCACTCTCACCTTCACCCTCGGTCCAATGGATATTCCAGGTGACAGCATGTTGCAAATCTCGCTCGCGATCCATAGCGGCAAAGTACATCGTGCCATTAATGACAGTATCGCTTGATGTGTCCTTATCAATTGTGCTGCGTGTGTCAGGCCATTCCTCGCCGAACTTCATATCGGGCGTGCCGATGCCCTGCTCTTCTTCACCATAGAGAACAAGTTCGCCAATCTCTGCTGCTGGCTTGTAGTAGTTAACTCCATTTGGATTGGACAACGTAAACGTCACGGCTCCGCAGCCGTTTTGGTCGATTGCCATCTCATGGATATCAAGCGTATAGCCGTTGCCCTCGACGGACAGATTAACCTCCTGGACTGCGCCTTCCAGGCTTTGGGGCGCGATGCCATCGCCAAACTCTCTGGTGTAGGTATATTTAGTTCCCGATGAGCCGCCGTTGGTCCAGGTAATGGAATCCCCGTTGCCGTGGTTTCCCCAGGCAGAGGCAAAATAGCTGGAATTGACGACGGCGTAGGCGACCCCTCCGGTCGCCAGCACTCCGGCAAGGCATCCGATCACGGCAACATACAGAGGCTTCGCGTGACCCTTTCGGCGAAGCGGCTCACCAGCAGCGGCATAAAGAACACGGTCAGCAAGATCGCTATCGGCTTGGACGGACTCGAAGGCCTGCTTGATTTGATTGGATTTCACGGTCGCCCTCCTCTAGGATGAACTTGAGCTTCGATCTGCCGCGAGCCAAACGCGTTCGAACAGTCGCGGCTGGCACATGCAATAACTCGGCAATCTCTGAGGTCGAAAAGCCCAGATAGTAATAGAGCATGATGGGAACACGGAATCGTTCCGGAAGTCGCATAACGTCTGACAGGACCGCCTTGGTCTCCTCCTGCGCCGTCGAAAGCGAATCGGCCAGGTTCTCAATATCCTCCACACGCCTCCATGGCTTTCGAAAGAGAGATTTGCATTCATTGATCGTGACCCGGATAAGCCATCGACGAAGATGTTCCCAGCTTTCAAATTGCGCATCGCTTTTGAGTAACTTCAGAAAGACGTCTTGAGCGACATCGTCGGCATCGGCACGATCGCGCAGATACGTCAATGCGATTCGAAACACGACATCCCTGTGATCTTCGACCGCCTGTCTAAAAGCTTGTTCTTCCATAATCACCTCCCGGTGACGTTAATGATTCTTGATGAGGCCCTCACCATAGATACGCTCTTGCCGGACGAAATGTTTCAAATTCAAGCAGGAAAAACCTACCAAAATAAACCTGTCCCTTTTTGGCAGGTTTTCTTCAACAAAAAAGGCCCGCCCCCCCTGTTGGGAAGCGAGCCTTTATAAGCGCGGTTAACGTACTTGGAAGTTACTCCTCGTCGTTGTCCTTGGCCTCTTCGGCGTCGTCGGTGTCCACGAGCTGGTTGAGCAGCTCGTCGAGGGAAGCCATGTCCTCGTTGATGGCACCGTTGGCGGGAGCCTTCTTGTCGCCGATCGGAGCGCCCAGGAGCTCCTCGTCGGCGTCGGCGTGATGCGTCGGCGCGGCAGAGGTGCCCAGCAGGATGTCGTCCGGACCGTCGGGGCTAAAGACCATCTGCAGCAGCTGCGAGAGGTCTTCCTCGTCGGCAACGTCGTCGTTGTTCTCGAGGATGTAGAGCAGGTCGTGGGCCTCAAGGCCGTCACGGAGCTCCTCGATCGCCTTGGCACCGATGCCGTCGATGCGCAGCAGATCCTCCTCGGACTTGCCGACCAGGTCGCCGACCGTCTCAATGCCGACCTCGCTGAACTTGTTGGTCCAGCGCTGCGACACGCCCAGGTCGTCGAACAGGTACAGGCGAGCCTTCTCGGCGGAGATGGTGTGGCCGTTGCGGGTGAACGAACCGTCAGCACCACCGAACTCGTCGTAGCCGGCCCAGTCGAGCTGCTGCGGAAGCTGCTCGTCCAGGTCCTTGAGCTCCACCGGAGCCCACTCGGGCAGCGACTTGGCGTTGGGCGAAACCGGGCCGTCGATGTCCACGTAGCCGTCGGCCGTGCGATACGTCAGCTTGGCGTTGGCGTACGGCTTGAGGCCGGTACCGGCCGGGATCTTCTTACCGACGATGACGTTGGACTTAAGGTCGAGCAGGTGGTCGACCTTGCCCTCAATGGCAGCCTCGGTAAGGACGCCGGCGGTACGGATGAACGAAGCGCTCGACAGCCAGGAGTCGATGTTGGACGCAACCTTGAGCGTACCCAGGATGACGGGCTCGGCCACGGGAGCCTGACCGCCCAGACGGGCAACGCGCTCGACCTCGTCGGCGAACTCGTAGCGGTCGACGTACTGACCAAGCAGGTACTTGGAGTCGCCGGGGTTGGTGATCTGAACGCGACGCAGCATCTGACGTGCGAGCACCTCGATGTGCTTGTCGTTCAGGTCGACGCCCTGGCTGGTGTAGACGTCCTTGACGCTCTCGACGAAGGTGTGCATCGTCGACTCGATGTCGGTCAGCTTGCGCAGGTTGCGGAAGTTGACGAAGCCCTTGGTGATCTGGTCGCCGGCGCGAACCTCGCAGCCGTCCTCGATCTCGGGCATAAAGCGCACCGATGCGGGGACGCGACGCTCGTCGAGGACACGGGTGTGGTCCTCGGAGTCGGTGAGCGTCAGCACGTACTCGGACTTCTCGGGCTTAATCGAGAGGTGGCCGGAGTACGGAGCCAGCTCGGCCTCGCGACCCAGAATCTTCTCGTTGACGTTGCCGACGATATCGAACATACGGCTGACCGTAGGCAGACCCTGCGTAATATCGTCGACGCCAGCGACGCCGCCGGAGTGAATGGTACGCATCGTAAGCTGCGTACCGGGCTCGCCGATGGACTGGGCGGCAATAATGCCGACGGCAGTACCGATGGCGACCGGACGACGGGTGGAAAGATCCCAACCGTAGCACTTCTGGCACACGCCGTACTTGGAGCGGCAGGTGAGCAGCGCGCGGAGCTTGACCTTCTTGAGGCCCGCATCGACCATCTTCTGGATGTCGGCGACCTTCTCGATGTAGCCGTCCTGCTCAAAGAGCACGGTGCCATCGGGAGCCACGACGTCCTCGATGAAGCAACGGCCGACAAGGTCGGTGTTGAGGTCGGTGGTGCCGGGGATGATGAGGTTGTAGGTGACGCCCTCGTGCGTACCGCAGTCCTCCTCGCGGACGATGACGTCCTGGGCCACGTCGACCAGACGACGGGTCAGGTAACCAGAGTCCGAGGTGTGGGATGCGGTATCGACCAGGCCCTTACGGGCGCCGTAGGTCGAAATGAAGTACTCGAGCGGCAGCAGGCCCTCGCGGAAGTTCGCCTTAATGGGAAGGTCGATCGTCTCGCCGGACATGTCTGCCATCAGGCCACGCATGCCGCCGAGCTGACGCAGCTGGGTCTTAGAACCACGGGCGCCGGAGTCGGCCATCATGTACAGCGGGTTCTCCTCGTCGAACAAGTCGAGCATGAGCGCTGCGACCTTGTCGGTACAAGCGGTCCACTCGTTAACGACTTCGATGTGGCGCTCCGTCTCGTTGATGAAGCCCTCCTCGAAGTACTCGTTGATCTGGTCGACGTTGGCCTGGGCGCGGTCGAGCAGCTCCTGCTTCTCGGCAGGGATGAGAGCGTCCCACACCGAGATGGTGAGACCGGCGCGGGTAGCGTAGTGGAAGCCGGAGTACTTGATGGCGTCGAGGATCGGGCCGACCTTGGCCTCGGGGTAACGATCGCAGCAGTCGGCAACCAGCTTGGCCACATCGCCCTTGACCATCTTGTAGTTCATGAACTCGTAGTCTTCGGGCAGGCACTGGCGGTTGAAGATGATGCGGCCGATAGAGGTCTCGAAGCGCGCGGTCTTGTTGCCGGTGACGTCGTAGTCGACGAACTCGTTCTTGCCGTTCTTGACACGGAAGATACGGGTGCCGTCCTCGTTGATGACGTTGGCGTTCTCGGCGGACACGCGGACCTGGATCTTGGCCTGCATGTCGACCTCGGAGCGGCAGTCATAGGCGTGCAGCGCGTCGTCGAAGCTCGAGAACACGTGGTTCTCGCCCGGCAGACCCTCGCGAACCTGGGTGAGGTAGTACACACCGATGATCATGTCCTGCGAAGGGATGTTGACCGGCTTGCCGGATGCCGGCGAGCGCAGGTTGTTCGCAGAGAGCATGAGCACGCGGGCCTCGGCCTGAGCCTGGCTGGACAGCGGCACGTGGACAGACATCTGGTCGCCGTCGAAGTCGGCGTTGAAGGGCGAGCAGACCAGCGGGTGCAGGTGGATAGCCTTGCCCTCGACCAGCACCGGCTCAAAGGCCTGGATGGACAGACGGTGCAGGGTCGGTGCACGGTTGAGCAGCACGACGCGGCCGTCGATGACCTCTTCGAGGATATCCCACACAAAGGTGGCACCGCGGTCGATAGCGCGCTTGGCGCCCTTGATGTTCTCGACCTTGCCAAGCTCGACCAGGCGCTTCATGACGAAGGGCTTGAAGAGCTCCAGTGCCATGGTCTTGGGCAGACCGCACTGGTGCAGCAGCAGCTTGGGGTCGGTAACGATGACCGAACGGCCGGAGTAGTCGACACGCTTGCCCAGCAGGTTCTGACGGAAGCGACCCTGCTTGCCCTTGAGGGCCTCGGCGAGCGACTTGAGCGGGCGACCGCCACGGCCAGAGACCGGGCGACCACGACGGCCGTTGTCGAACAGGGCGTCCACGGACTCCTGGAGCATGCGCTTCTCGTTATTCACGATGATCGCAGGGGCGTCCAGGTCAAGCAGGCGCTTGAGTCGGTTGTTACGGTTGATCACGCGACGGTACAGGTCGTTGAGGTCGGACGCGGCGAAGCGGCCACCGTCGAGCTGGACCATCGGGCGCAGATCGGGCGGAATGACCGGAATGACGTCCAGAATCATATTCGCGGGGCTGTTACCGCCCTTCAGGAAGGCGTCAACGACCTCGAGGCGCTTAACGGCCTTCTCGCGCTTCTGCTTCTGGGAGTCCTCGTCGGCGATGATGGCCTTGAGCTTCTCGGCCTCGGAGGGGAGGTCGATGGCAGCGAGCAGGTCGCGGACGGCCTCGGCACCCATGCCACCCTTGAAGTACATGGAGTAGTAGCGGGTCATCTCGCGGAACAGCGGCTCATCGGAAATGAGGTCGCGCTCGCTGAGCTTCATGAAGGCGTTGAAGGCGTCCGTGCGGAGCTGCTTCTCGTCCTTGCACTCTTCCTCGATGTCGACGATGCCAGAGGCGATCTCCTCGGGGGTCAGCGGCTCCTCGTCGGAGAACTCGTCGAAGTTCTCGGGGTTGCCCTGCTCCTTGAGGGACTCGATCTGGCGGGCGCACTCGGCATCGATCTCTTCCAGATCGGCGGCGAGCTCCTCGCGCAGGTCGTCAGCGTCGGCCTCGCGAGCCACGTAGTCGACCTCGGTGATGATGTAGCTGGCAAAGTACAGAACCTTCTCGAGGTCCTTGGACTTGATGTCGAGCATACGGCTCATCGGGAAGCTCGTGGGGCTCTTGAAGTACCAGATGTGGGACACGGGAGCGGCGAGCTCGATGTGGCCCATGCGGTCGCGACGCACCTTGGCCGAGGTGACCTCGACGCCGCAGCGCTCGCAGACGATGCCCTTAAAGCGGATGCCCTTGTACTTGCCGCAGGAGCACTCCCAGTCCTTGGCGGGACCGAAGATCTTCTCGCAGAACAGGCCGTCCTTCTCGGGCTTGAGGGTACGGTAATTGATGGTCTCCGGCTTCTTGACCTCACCGTGCGACCAGGAACGGATCTGGTCGGCGGAGGCAAGGGAGATCTTTACCGAGTCAAAATCAGTAGCTTCGAAATCTGCCACAGTCAACTACTCCTTATCAGTGGTCGTGGCGGCGACAGCCTCGGGTGCCTCGGCGGTCTCGGCATCCTGGGCTTCGACGTCGGCATCAACGCCGGCGAGCGCGGCCAGGTCATCGAGGGCAGAGGTCTCCTCGGCGGTCACAGGGGCGGAGGCGTCCTCGTCGGCATCGTGCATGGGCTCGATGTCCAGTGCGAGGGAGCGAATCTCCTTGACGAGAACCTTGAAGGACTCGGGGATACCCGGGACCGGAACGTTCTCGCCCTTGACGATGGACTCGTAGGTCTTGACGCGGCCCACGGTATCGTCGGACTTGACGGTCAGGATCTCCTGCAGGACGTTGGAAGCACCGTATGCGTACAGTGCCCAAACTTCCATCTCGCCGAAGCGCTGGCCGCCGAACTGAGCCTTGCCGCCCAGCGGCTGCTGGGTAACCAGGCTGTAAGGGCCGGTCGAACGGGCGTGGATCTTGTCGTCGACCATGTGGCCGAGCTTGAGGATGTAGGACGTACCCACGGTAATGGGCTCGCGGAACTCCTCGCCGGTGCGGCCGTCGAACAGACGGGTCTTGCCGCGCTCGTCAAGCTGGGTGACAAACTCGGGGCGCATGTGATCGCCAAAGGCAGCGGTGGCCTTGTTGAGCATGTTCTTGTTGGCACGACGAATGACCTCGGCGATCTCGTCCTCCTTGGCGCCGTCGAAGACGGGCGTCGCGGTGAAGAACGGGCCGGGGACGTACTTGTCGGAGTCGGCCTGCTCGGTATCCCAACCGCAGGCGGCAGCCCAGCCAAGGTGGCACTCGAGCAGCTGGCCGACGTTCATACGCGAAGGAACGCCCAGCGGGTTGAGGATAACGTCGATCGGGGTACCGTCAGCCATATAGGGCATGTCCTCGACCGGCAGAACGTTACAGATAACACCCTTGTTGCCGTGGCGGCCGGCGATCTTATCGCCCTGCTGGATCTTACGACGCTGGGCGACGTAGACGCGCACCTGCTCGTTGACGCCGGGGGCCAGGTCGTCGCCGTTCTCGCGGCTAAAGCGGACGACGTCGATGACGCGGCCGTAAGCGCCGTGAGGCATCTTAAGGGAGGTATCGCGAACGTCGTGAGCCTTGGCACCGAAGATGGCACGCAGCAGGCGCTCCTCGGCGGTCAGAGCGCTCTCGCCCTTAGGCGTGACCTTGCCGACCAGGATGTCGCCAGGGCCGACCTCGGCGCCGATGCGGATGATGCCGTCCTCGTCGAGGTTGGCAAGCATGTCCTCGGAGAGGTTCGGGATCTCGCGGGTGATCTCCTCGGGGCCGAGCTTGGTGTCGCGGGCGTCGATCTCGTGACGGGTGATGTTGATGGTCGTCAGCAGGTCCTCGGCCACCAGGCGCTCGGACACGACGATACCGTCCTCGTAGTTAAAGCCTTCCCACGGCATGTAGGCCACGGTGAGGTTCTGGCCCAGTGCGAGCTCGCCGTGATCGGTCGAAGGACCGTCGGCCAGAGGCTCGCCCTGCTCAACGGTGTCACCGACGCGCACGAGCGGACGGTGGTTGATGCAGGTGGACTGGTTGGAGCGCTGGTACTTGGCCAGATGATACTCATCCATGCCGCCGGCATGCTTGACGATGATCTTGGCGGCGTCGGCAAAGATGACCTCGCCGGCGTTCTTGGCCAGGGTGACCTCGCCGGAGTCCAGAGCGGCGCGACGCTCCATGCCGGTACCGACATAGGGAGCGGCGGGGTGAACCAGCGGCACGGCCTGGCGCTGCATGTTAGCGCCCATCAGCGTACGCTTGGCGTCGTCGTGCTCAAGGAACGGGATCAGCGTGGCTGCGACGGAGAGCATCTGACGCGGCGAGACGTCCATGTAGTCGACGTCCTCGACAGGCACGTCGGCGGGGGCGCCGAAGGAGCCGTCGAAGTCGCGGGTACGAGCGATCACGGTGTGCGGACGGACGATCTTGCCCTCGGCATCGGTCGTGATGAACTCGTTGGTCTTGGGATCGAGCGGCGTGTTGGCCGGCGCGATGACGTGCTTCTCTTCCTCGTCAGCGGTCATCCAGTCGATCTGGTCGGTGGCAACGCCGTTCTCGACGCGACGGAACGGGGCCTCGATGAAGCCATACTCGTTGACGCGGGCGTAGAGGGCGAGCGAGCCGATCAGGCCGATGTTGGGGCCTTCGGGGGTCTCGATCGGGCACATGCGGCTGTAGTGCGAGTTGTGAACGTCGCGGACGGCCGTCGGCACGTTGGTGCGGCGGCTGGAGCCCGACTTGTGGCCGGCAAGACCGCCAGGGCCGAGTGCGGACAGACGGCGCTTGTGGGTCAGACCGGTCAGGGGGTTCGCCTGGTCCATGAACTGCGAGAGCTGCGAGGAACCGAAGAACTCCTTGATGGAGGCCACGATCGGACGGATGTTGATGAGCGACTGCGGGGTGATCTCGTCGATGTCCTGGGAGCTCATGCGCTCACGGACGACGCGCTCCATACGGCTCATGCCGATACGGAACTGGTTGGCGACGAGCTCGCCGACGGTACGGATGCGGCGGTTGCCAAAGTGGTCGATGTCGTCGACCTTGAAGCCCTGCTCGCCGGCAGCGAGGGACAACAGGTAGCGCAGCGTCGCGACGATATCCTCGTCGGTGAGCACCGTGACCTCTTCCTCGGTGGTGAGGTTGAGCTTCTTGTTGACCTTGTAACGACCGACGCGGGCCAGATCGTAGCGCTGCGGGTTAAAGAGCAGGCCCTCGAGCAGGCTGCGGGAAGCGTCCACGGTGGGAGGCTCGCCCGGGCGCAGGCGACGGTAGATCTCGATGAGGGCGTCCTCGCGAGTGAGGGCGGTGTCGCGCTCCAGGGTGCGCTTGATCACATCGGAGTTGCCGAGCAGCTCGATGATGTCGTCATTGGTGACGGCGATGCCAAGGGCGCGCAGGAACATCGTGGCGCTCTGCTTACGCTTACGGTCGATGGAGACCATGAGCTGGTCGCGCTTGTCGACCTCAAACTCAAGCCAGGCACCGCGGGACGGGATGATCTGGGCCTTGTAGATCTGCTTGCCCGAATCCATCTCGGAGCTGTAGTACACGCCCGGGGAGCGGACGAGCTGCGAGACGACGATACGCTCGGTACCGTTGATGATGAAGGTGCCCTGATCGGTCATCATGGGGAAGTCGCCCATGAAGACGAGCTGCTCCTTGATCTCGCCGGTCTCCTTGTTGGTGAGACGGACGTCGGTCAGAAGCGGAGCCTGATAGGTCATATCCTTCTCGCGGCACTCCTCGACGGTGTGCGCGGGGTCGCCGAACTGATGCTCGCCGAAGGTAACCTCGAGAACATGGTTCTGGCTCTGGATGGGGCTGGATTCCTTGAACGCCTCACGAAGGCCCTCGTCCTTAAAACGCTCAAAGGATTCCCTTTGAACAGAGATAAGGTTGGGGAGCTCCATGGCCTCCGGGATTTTCCCGAAGCTGACGCGCTTGCGCTCAGTGGCAGTGTATGCGTAGGTCACCAGGTTTTTCCTCCTTCACGGAAATGCTCGGTGGGTTGGCGAGGCATGGCTTCGCCAGTTATCGCAACCTAATAGTTTATCAGGTACCGACCGTTGGGCAAGAAAAGCCTTGACGCGATTGAGTTTTTGGAGTAGCAAAGTTTTTCGACAGAAAAGGTGCAGGTAGATAAGTGTGCATCGAACACCTGTTCATATATTTTCTGTGAACGAGGTTGCTGGTGCGGACCGCTGAATGACGGAATGGCGGCGAGGGTTAATCGGGCGGAAACTGCGTCCCGTTTTGAGGCCTCAAACTGGGTCGCGCTTTCCGGTTGGACCCTGTTTGGGAAACCGCATCCCGTTCTGAGCCGAAATTCCGGGTCGTAGTTTCCGCTAGTGGCCTCAGCTGGAAAGCGCATCCCAGAATTCGGCCGAATTGTGGGTCGCAGTTTCCGGGGCTAAGCTGTAGCTCGCATAAAAAACGGGTGCAGACCGAAGTCCGCACCCGTAAATGTCGATGCCCGAAGGCTTATTTGCGCATCAAACCGCCGCGCTCGTCGATGGCGTCCCAGAAGGCGCCGGCAAAGCGAGGGTCGTTTGCAGCCATGAGGGCGTTGGTGGCCATCCAGCCAGACGGGGTACCGGTATCGTAGCCCGACAGCGGGTCGATGACGACGGCGTACATGGCCTCGCGATCGAGCGAACGTGCCATGGCGTCGGTCAGCTGGATCTCGCCGCCCTTACCGGCCTGCTGATCGGCCAGCAGGTCCATGACCAACGGGCTCAGCAGGTAGCGACCGACGATGTACAGGTTGGACGGAGCCGCCTCGGGAGCGGGCTTCTCAACCAGGCCGCCGATGCGCCAAACGGCACCGGGCTCGTCGTCAGCGGCATTCTCGAAGCCCTCGAGAGAGCCCACGCGATCGCCGGCGATGACGCCATAGCGGCTGACTTCTTCGGGAGCGCACGCGGCAACGGCGATAACCGAAGCGCCACCGTGCTCCTTGGAGACGGCCAGCATCTTGTCGCAGATGTCGCGGTTGGGAACAACGTAGTCGCCCAGAAGAACCAGAAAGTTCTCCCCTGCCACAGCGTCAGCGGCAGAGCGAATGGCGTGACCGAGGCCCTTGGGCTCGTACTGATAACGGAAGTCGACCGGCATACCGCCCGCATGGGCGACAGCGTCGGCGTAGGCGTCCTTACCGCGCTCGCGCAGCAGGTTCTCGAGCGAACGGTCGGGCTGGAAGTAGTTCAGCAGCTCGGGCTTGCCGGGCGAGGTAACGATGATGGCGTCGTCGACCTCCTCGGGGTCGAGCGCCTCCTCGACGACATACTGGATGACCGGCTTGTCGAGAACCGGCAGCATCTCTTTGGGCGTGCACTTGGTGCCAGGCAGAAAACGCGTGCCAAGACCGGCGGCGGGGATGATTGCCTTCATATTATTCAAGGATCCTTTCGCAGGCGCAGGATGCGCCCTGTGCGTGCGGCACGGCGGCCGCAGACCAAATTGCGATACCGAAGTATCTTACCGCCGGGACCAGGCACTACCGCTAGGCAAACGCAATTCTTCAGCAGGTCAACGCAAATTATTGCTCGAATGGTGCAATTTTATCGACCAACGGTAGCGAACCCAAAGCACCGCAAACGACAGCAATTTGCATGCCGAGCCAGCAAAATAGAGGGGTCATAACAAAAAAGACGGGGCTCGCAATGCGAACCCCGTCTGCAAAGAAATCTGGCGAGAAAGCCTGATTACTTGAGGGTGACAGCAGCGCCAGCAGCCTCGAGCTTCTCCTTGGCAGCCTCGGCGTCCTCCTTCTTGGCACCCTCGAGAACAGCCTTGGGAGCGCCCTCGACGACCTCCTTAGCCTCCTTCAGGCCAAGGTTGGTGAGCTCACGGACGGCCTTGATGACCTGGATCTTGTTGTCGCCGAAGCCCTCGAGCACGACGTCAAACTCGGTCTTCTCCTCGGCCTCAGCAGCGCCAGCAGCGGGAGCGGCGACAACAGCGGCAGGAGCAGCGGCGGAAACGCCGAAGGTGTCCTCGATAGCCTTGACGAGCTCGGAAGCCTCGAGAAGGGTCATTTCCTTAAGAGCATCGATGATCTCATCGGTGGTAAGCTTAGCCATTTCTAAGTCCTTTCGGTTTCCGTGTCTGTGCACGGAGATCAGTTAAAACACGGCGCGAATGCGCCAGGGGTGCGGCGTTGCCGCCGCGGGTGAAAACAGCGACTAGGCTGCCTTCTGCTCGGAGACCTGCTGGATCGAACGAGCGAGACCAGAGGAAACGCCGTTGACGCAGACAGCGATGTCGCGAGCGAAACCGGAGATGAGACCGGCGATCTGGCCGAGAAGCTGATCCTTGGTAGGCAGCTCGGCGATAGCCTTAACATCATCAGCGGAAACGGCCTTGCCGTCGGAGATACCGCCCTTGATCTCAAGGACACCCTTGGACTTAGCGGAGAAGTCCTTAAGGGCCTTAGCGGCCTCGACCGGCTCGGACTCGTAGAACACATAAGCGACGGGGCCGGCGAGGATCTCGTCGAGCTCGGGCTGCTCCTGGTTCTTGAGAGCGATCTTGACCAGATTGTTCTTGTAGACCTTCATCTCGGCGCCGCACTCGCGAAGCTGATGACGCAGCTCCTGAGCCTGCTTAACCGTCAGACCGTTGTAGTTGACGACGAACAGACCGGCGTTCTCGGCGATACGGGACTCGATCTCTGCAACCTTGTCGATTTTGTACTGCTGGGGCATGAATTACACCTCCTCGAATTCTTTCCGGGCACGGTCCGCCACAAGGACGTGACGGGGGCATGTCCAAAAAGAAAGCCCCCGCGCTGCATGAGCGACGGGGGCGAGAAGACATATCTACTCGACCACCTCGGCTGGCGGGATATCCCATTAAGCTCGCGGGCGATGCCCGTTTGCACCGGCTGTCTCTGGCAGCGGATTCGTGCGTGAACCGAAAGTATTATGGCGGGGACCCCGGCGTCGGTCAACGGAAAACCGGGCTGTACACAATTCCACCATCCGGCCGCGCAGCCAAAGGCCAGGCGCAAGGTTTTCGCTCGGTCAAGTCCTGGCTCGCACGAAGAGCACATTAAGTGCTCTTCGGCTCGTGCGGAATCTACGAAAACCTTGCGCCTGGCCTTTGGCGGCGCGGCCTGCGTTGACTTTGGGCAGCCCGGGTTTTCGTTGGGTGACGCCCCCACTCATAAAGCTTGGGTCGGTGGGCTGATGTATTGCGTCCCGTTGGGCTATAAGGTTGAAATGAAGGTGGACAGGCGATTTAGGCCTTCGTCCAGGTTTTCGTCGGAGACGCAGTAGCTGAGGCGGATGTGGCCTTCGGTGCCGAAACAGTCGCCCGGGACTAGGGCTACGTTTGCCTCTTCGATGGCTTTGATGCAGAAGTCTTCGCTGGTTAGGCCGAACTTTTTGATGCTCGGGAAAGTGTAGAAGGCTCCTGCGGGCTCTACCACGTCGAGGCCCATGGCGTCTAAGGCTGCGAGTACGCGTTCGCGACGGGCTCGGTAGACTTTGAGCATGGGGGTTGGGTCGACGGTCAGGGCTCGGGCTGCGGCGTCCATCTCGAAGGAGACGGCGCTCGATACTAGGTATTGGTGGGCTTTTGCGATCTCGGCGATGACGGGGGCTGCCGCTGCGAGCCAGCCCAAACGCCAGCCGGTCATGGCCCAAGGTTTGGAGAAGCTCTCGATGACCACTGTCTGCTCGCGTAGCTCCGGGTGGCGCTGGGCAAAGCGCTCGTAGCCATCCACATAGACCAGACGGTTATATACGTCGTCGCAGACCACGTAGATGCCCGCCTGCTCTGCCACGCGTGCCACGGCGTCGAGCGATGCCGCGTTGAGAATGCAGCCCGTGGGATTGTTGGGCGTGCAGATGACGATGGCCTTGGTCGCCGGCGTCACGCAAGCACGAAGTGCGTCCTCGTCAATCTGAAATTGCGCAGGCTCCGTATCCAAAAAGACCGCCTTGGCATGGTTGGCCACGGCAATGCTCTCGTACAAGCCAAAGGCCGGCGTGGGGATAATGACCTCGTCGCCGGGGTTGAGCATAGCCATAAATGTTGCCGACAGGGCCTCGGTCGCGCCGTCGGTCAGGATGACCTCGTCGGCCGAAAACATAAGGCCCGCGTCCCCCATGTAGGCAGACAGTGCCTCGCGCAAGGCAGGGCGACCGTTGTTGGGCGGATAGTGCGTGTCACCGCGGTCGAGCGAGGCCGTCACCTCGGCGCTAATCACATCGGGCGTGGGAAAATCGGGCTCGCCAAGCGCAAGCGCGATGCACCCTGGGTGCTGGGCGGCGAGCGCGTTAATCCGACGGATGCCGGAGGGCTTGAGCGTGGCAAGCGAGGTATTCATAGGCAGACGCATGGCGTTCCTTTCGTAAGGGTTGCACTAGGATAGCGCGGCGAGGCGCCGTCAGACGGTGTAACCTAAACGGAAACCGACCGGAAAGGAGGCGGCATGGAGACGACCGCACGCGGCGATAAGCCCAAAACACTGCAAACCATTGCGTATATCAGCATTCCCGAGAGCGTCGATCTTGAGTTTTTGCTCTGGGACCTGCAGGATGCCATCGCTGCCTATGCACAGCTTTCTGGCACCGCGCTCCCCCACTCGGTTGATTTGGAGGCGGACGATGCCGGCTGCGTTGTCGATGGCATCGTGCTCGCTGTTGATGATGCATTTGATGATGAGGCCATGATCGCTGTCGAGCAGATACTCGATCGCCTTGGGAATACAGAGACACGCATCTATGTCGTCATTCTTGCTGGGTCCGAGGACGCCAAACGGGCACACGAAACCGCTGCGCGGCTGCGTCGGGCCTGCCGTCTTCGTGACCTGTCGTGGTGCGGCGGCGTTGTCATCTGCGCCGGCAGCGGCATTGCGGCGCTTCGCCATTCCCCACGCATGGGCCTCTTGCGGCGACCGTTTTCGGAAGCGATGGATAAGCTTGTGGGCGCTGTGCGCATGGGCTGTTCCATTGAGCATGCGCAGCTGCTTGGCGGTGGCAATGCCGATAGTGTCGACGTCGACGGCATGGTGCGCGCTAGGCCTGCTGTGCCCGCGCTAATCTGGCGCACCATCATCAAACATCTCGGCGCCCATGCTCAATCAAATATCTAAATTAGAGAGCGACCCAGTCAACTGACTCGCGCCAGCGCTCGACAAGCCGCTCCAGGCGCCAGGCCGCATTGGCAGGACTTGTCGAGGGCAGGACGATGGCGGGCAGCCCGGTGCGTTCTTGTAGATAGCGCTTGTAGAGCCGGCCAGCTGTGCCACCGTTGCATATCACCTGCTCAATGGGAGCCACGTCGGTAATGCACTCGATATGTGCCGGCACAACGTTGCGAATGCTCGCATCACTCGAGCCCTTAATGTCGCAGCTCTCAATCACATCCCACAGGGCTACGCCGCCGTTCAGCAGCATGAATCGCTTGGCGGCAATCGAGGCGTCGAGCGTCGCAGGCTCGCTGCCTGCCAAAAGGTCGCCCTCGTTGGGCGGCACGGGCACACCGAGGCACGCGGCCATCACGCGCCAAAAGCGGTTCTGGGGATTACCGTAGTAGAAGGCATTGGCGCGCGAGAGCACCGAGGGAAACGATCCGAGCACCAAAACGCGCGAACACTCGTCAAACACGGGCTCAAACCCATGCTCAATATGTTGATAGCCCTCGTCAGACGTTGCCATGGCCTAGGCCCTCAGCAGATAACGCACCTCGTAGGGCGCAAGCTCAAGGGAGCCCGGCAACTCGACCGTGGGCATGCCGTCGGCAAGCAGGTCGACAAAGGAGCCGTTGAGCTCGCCGGCGCCAAAGGTATAAGGCTCGCCCACGGCGTTCACCGCTACGAGCACCGTCGCGCCGTCGCAGGCGCGTTCGAACAGCAGCTGCTTGTTCTGGATCACCACGTTGCGGTACGCGCCGTAGTTGAGAGCACGGGCCGCCGCGTCGTCGGCCGAGCGAAGGTGCGCAAGCTGCGTGATGAACGCCGTCAGCTCGTTGGGCGCAGGCTCATCGAGCGCAGGGCGCAGCGCCCAGTCGCCATCGGGGCCACCCTTTTCGCCAGCAATTCCCCACTCGCTGCCATAGTAGACGCACGGAATGCCCGGCATGCCAAAGAGCATGCCATAGGCGGGACGCAGGCACGACTTGTCGGTGAGGATGCTTGCCAGGCGCGGCACGTCGTGGTTGTCGACAAACGACAGCAGATGCTTGCCGCGGTAGATGCACCAGGGGTCGCCACCAAACTGACGGTGCAGCGAGTGCGCGATCTCGAACATGTTGACCGAGTTAAAGCTGGAGTACAGGCCCTTGTAACATTCGTAGTTGGTGCAGGAGTCGAGCATCTCGTCGTTGACGATCTGGTTGTAGTCGCCGTGGAGCGTCTCGCCGATCAGCACGAAGTCGGGCTTGAGCTCACGGGCAAAGCTATGCAAACGACGCATGAAATCGCGGTCGAGCATGTAGGCAACGTCCAGGCGCAGGCCATCGACACCAAAGACGTCGGCCCAACGGCGCACGGACTCGAGCAGGTAATCGACCACAGCGGGATTTTGCAGGTTGAGCTTCACAAGCTCAAAATGGCCTTCCCAGCCCTCGTACCAAAAGCCGTCGCCATAGCAGGAGTCGCCGTCAAAGCTAATGTGAAACCAATCCTTGCAGGGCGAGTCCCACTTACGCTCCTGCACATCGCGGAAGGCCCAAAAGCCACGACCGACGTGGTTGAAGACGGCGTCGAGCACCACGCGGATGCCGTGGGCATGTAGCGTCTCGCAGACGGCGGCAAAGTCGGCATCTCCACCCAGGCGGCGGTCGATATGGCGCAGGCTGCGCGTATCGTAGCCGTGGCTATCGGACTCGAGCGGCGGGTTGATCAGCACAGCGCCAACGCCGAGTTCCTGCAGGTAATCGGCCCATTGAGCAATCTTCATGATGGGGGCATCGGAGTTGGGCGCGTCGTTGGCAGCCTGGGCGAGCTCATCCTCAGCAACGGGCGCGGCGTTTTCGCGCGGAGCTCCGCAAAAGCCCAGCGGATAGACCTGGTAGAACGTCGTCTCGTATGCCCACATAGCAACCTCCCGGTAAGCTCAACACAACGACATCCATTGTATGCCCAGCCTGTATCCACTCCCCCAAAATAAGTTGCGGTGAAATACGGACTGTTTGCCAGGTTTATTGGGCTAAACAATCCGTATTTCACCGCAACTGATGAGGGGACGTGATTAGGCGACGGGCTTGGCGCGGCGGATGGCCGGGAACATTACCGTGATAGCGAGGATGACGCCCACGACGGCGATCGCACCGCCCGCGTAGCCGATCCAGGCGATACCGGGGCCCGACACCACGGCGCCGCCGATCGCCGTACCGGTGCCGATCCCCAGGTTGAACAGGCCCGAGAAGATCGACATGGCGACGGCCGACGAATCTGCCGGCGTGTGCTTGATGAGCTCGGCCTGAAACGCCACGTTAAAGGCCGTGGCGCAGCAACCCCACAGTGCGCAGACGGCAAGCACTGTCACGAGCGACGATGCGGCCGGCCCCATGAGCAGCAGGGCCACCGGCACGCCGGAGAGCGTGATAGCCAAGAACGGGAAGCGATGCCCATCGAACAGGCGGCCAAACAGCCAGCTTCCGAGCAAACCAGAGCAGCCAAACGCCGTCAGCGTCATGGTAATGGCGCCCGCATCGACGTGCGCGACCTGCGCCAGGAAGGGCTCGATATAGCTGTAGCTTGCGTAATAGCCGGTCGCCATGAAGACCGTGACTGCGTAGAGCGCGATGAGGAGCGGGTTCTTGAGCAGCTCGGGCAGCTGTTTGAACGTAAAACGCTCGCCCGCTGGCATGGCAGGAAACACCGTGGCCTGGTAGACGACCGCGACAGCAGACAGCGCTCCGACCACGGCAAACGTCATGCGCCAGCCCACGGCCAAGCCAATGGCGCGACCGAGAGGCAGGCCAAAGATCTGCGCGATGGACGAGCCCGTAGCGATCATGCTGATGGCGAGCGCCCCGTGACGTGTGTCAACCAGGCGCGACGCCATAATCGAGGCGACTGACCAGAACACGGCATGTGCGCAAGCGACCACCAGGCGCGCGCAGACCAGGATGGGATAGGTGGGCGCCACGGCGGACAGGAACTGACCCAACGAAAACACGGCCAGCACGCCCAGCAGCATCCGCTTGAACTCAAAGCGCGAAGCGAACACCATAAGCGGCAGCGACAGCAGCATGACGCCCCAGGCGTAGACCGAGATCATGATGCCAGCTTGGGCCTCGGTGAGCGAAAACGATGCGGCGATGTCGGTCAGCAGGCCGATGGGCATAAACTCCGACGTGTTGAACACGAACGCACAGCAGGTGAGCCCGACGAGTGGGAGCCACTGCTTGAGCGTGATGCCGTCTTGCCTTGTCTGAGTCATATATAACGTCCCCAATCGTTTTGAGCGGAGGCGATTATATAGCAACAGCCCCGCATCCGTCAGCAACAGATGCAGGGCCGAAAACAATTCGATACACAAAGGTTGCGCCGTCAATAAATAACTAAGCCAGCCCCAGCAATATGCCCGCCGAATGCACGACAAACGCCACGATCCAGGCGACCGTCACTTGAAACGCGAATACGGCCACGGCATAGCGCGCGCCCAACTCGCTCTTGACAGCGCCGATAGCGGCCACGCAAGGCGGGTACAGCAGCGTAAAGACCAAGAACACGTAGGCGGTAAACGGCGAAAACATGGTTGACAGCGCCGCGGGCGACGTTGCGCCCAAAAGCACCGTGAGGGTCGAGATGACGCTCTCCTTGGCGATGAGCCCCGTGACGAGCGCCGTCGAGGCGCGCCAGTCGCCAAAACCGAGCGGGGCCAGCACCGGCGCGATAATGCTACCCAGACCGGCAAGTAGACTCTGCGACTGATCGGCGACCACGTTAAAGCGAATATCGAACGTCTGCAGGAACCAGATGACCACGGTAGCGGCAAAGATAATGGTAAAGGCCTTGGTAATAAAGTCCTTGGCCTTATCCCATGCCAGCATCACCGTCGTCTTGACGCTCGGCAGGCGGTAATTGGGCAGCTCCATGATAAACGGCACTGGGTCGCCCTTAAATGCCGTGCGGTTGAGCACCAGGGCGGCAATGCAGCCGACCACGATACCGATCAGATAGAGCGAGACCATGGCGGGAACTGTCGCCTGCGGGAAGAATGCTCCGCACAGCAAGCCGTAGACCGGCAACTTGGCCGAGCAGCTCATAAACGGCGTGAGCATGACCGTCATCTTGCGGTCGTGCTCGGATGGGAGCGTACGGGTCGACATGATAGCCGGCACGGTGCAGCCAAAACCGACGAGCATGGGCACAAAGCTGCGGCCCGACAAGCCAAAGCGACGCAGCACCTTATCCATGACAAAGGCCACGCGCGCCATGTATCCGGAGTCTTCCAGAATGGAGAGGAACAAGAAGAGCACGACGATAATCGGTAGGAAGGTCAGCACGCTGCCCACGCCCGTAAGCACGCCGTCGACAGCCAGCGAGCGCACCACGTCGTTGGTTCCGAACGCCTTGAGGCCCGCATCGGCCGAGGCGATGATGGCAGCGATACCGTCCTCCATAAATCCCTGCAACGCCGCGCCGATCACGCCAAACGTCAGCCAAAAGACGAGGCCCATGATCACCAGGAACGCCGGAATGGCCGTGTAGCGACCCGTCAGGATGCGGTCGATCTTGACGGAGCACACGTGCTCGCGGCTCTCGTGCGGCTTGACGACGCAGCGCCCACACACGTCGCCGATAAAGCTAAAGCGCATATCGGCCAGCGCGGACAGGCGATCGGTGCCGGCCTCGCCCTCCATCTGGGTAATGATGTGCTCGATAGCGTCGAGCTCGTTGCGATCCAGGTGAAGCGCCTCGGTCACCAGCTCGTCGCCCTCAACCAGCTTGGTCGCCGCAAAACGCACGGGAATGTGCGCCGTCGCGGCATGGTCCTCGATAAGGTTGGCGATGCCGTGGATGCAGCGATGCAGCGCACCGCCGTCTGGACCATCGGGTGCGCAAAAGTCCAGGCGACCGGGGCGCTCGCGGAACCGCGCCACGTGCAAGGCATGATCAACCAGCTCGCCGATACCCTCGTTGCGGGCAGCGCTAATGGGGACAACAGGCACGCCCAACAGGCTCTCGAGCAGGTTGACGTCCACGGCGCCGCCGTTGGCCGTCACCTCGTCCATCATGTTGAGCGCGATGACCATGGGGCGGTCGAGCTCCATAAGCTGCAGCGTCAGGTACAGATTGCGCTCAATGTTGGTGGCGTCAATGATGTCGATGATAGCATCCGGGCGCTCGTCGAGGATGAACTGACGACTCACGACCTCTTCGCCTGTGTACGGCGACAGGGAGTAAATGCCAGGCAGGTCGGTAACGCTCGCCTCGGGATGGTTGCGGATGGTGCCATCTTTGCGGTCGACCGTCACGCCGGGAAAGTTACCGACGTGCTGATTGGAGCCCGTCAGCTGGTTGAATAACGTGGTCTTGCCGCAGTTTTGGTTGCCGGCGAGGGCAAAGTGCAGCGGCGCGCCCTCTGGCACGGCCGTCTTTGCCGCACGGGGCGAATACGTCCCCTCGCCCAGGGCCGGATGCTCCGTCGTGCCGATTGCGGCGTTAGCGCGCGGACCCGTATCGGTGTCGTGAATACCCACGAGCTCGATGCGAGCGGCATCGTCCTTACGCAGTGTCAACTCGTAGCCACGCAGGCGGATCTCGAGCGGGTCACCCATGGGGGCGTACTTCATCATGGTGACTTCGGTGCCCGGCGTTAGACCCATGTCCAAAATATGCTGTCGGAGTGCCTGATCGTCCGATGCCACCGATGCGACAACGGCGTCCTTTCCAATCTCGAGTGTATCGAGCTTCACGTCCGTGCTCCTCCCCCGGCGCCCGCAGGGCGTTGTATTTATGTTCACCATGGCTAACCGTTTGCCATGGCTAACCAATTTTAAGCTTACATGATAGCGTGAACACACAACGACGTTCAATCGACAGATCGGTGCAAGGGGAATTCTGGGCCATTGCTTCCCAGACGGGCCTGTTGCGGAAACCGAATCCCACTCCGGAACACCTAAACGGGACGGGCTTTCCGGTTGAGGCATCTAGCGGAAACTGCAGCCCGGAATCGGCGCTCAGACTGGGATGCGATTTCCCGATCGAGCCCCTCGGGGAAACTGCGACCCGGAATCTGCGCCCAAAACGGGTCACGATTTCCCAAACGGGACGTGGTTTCCCGCGGGAGCAGAAACAGCCGCCCGCTCCCTCGACAAAATGATCCATTTTCCTCCGTCTCCAACAGATCAAAACGAAGTTGCGGTGGAATAGTTCCTGTTTAAAGCCCCGTGACTTTAATTGGAACTATTTCACCGCAAGTTATGAGGGACGGGATGGGGCTGGCCCTCTTACTCTTACAGATGGCGCTCCAGGAAGCGGAAGGCTAGGCGGATCCAGGGACGGACTGCCACCTGCTTGTCCTCGTTGTCGACCGCGGTGTTGGCGTTGCCGAGCGAAAGGCCGTGACCACCCTGGTCGAAGACGTGCATCTCGCATGCAACGCCCTCCTCGGCCATGCGCTGCGCAAACGGGTAGACCTGCGCGATCGGCGCCGTCTTGTCGTCGGACACGCCCCACACAAAGGTCGGTGGCATCTGACGCGAAACATGCGTGGTGGGGCAGATGTCGGCCAGATGCTCGTCAGTTGCCTCGCCGCCCGTCACCATCGACAGGTAGTCGTTGAGCAAATCGCGCCCCGTCTTGCCGCCCGTCTTGGGCACACGCAAGTCAATGCGCGGATCGCGCGCCTGCATGTCACGCACATAGGCAAAGTCGAGCAATGGATAGCCCAGCACCACGGCATCGGGACGAATGTCGTCCGGACGCGCCCCGGCAAGTGCCGCGAAGGGGCCGGTCTTCCACTGTGTTGCCAGCGAGGCGCAAATCATGCCGCCAGCAGAAAAGCCCACGACGCACACGCGCTTAGGATCGACATGCCACTCGTCGGCGTTGGCGCGCACCGTGGCGACCATCTTGGCAAGATCTGCCTGGGGGTGCGGAAAGCTCACGTCACCCGTAGAACTCGTGACATAGTTAAGCACAAAGGCCTGGTAGCCGCGATCCAAAAATGCAAACGCCACCGGGTCCTGCTCGTGCGGAGCGATATGCGTAAACCCGCCTCCGCCGCAGATGATCACCGCGGGGCGGCGGCCATTCGGTTTATCGGGCAGCGGCTCGGCACCCAAATACGTAAACGTCGCCGGATAATCCTCGGTCGGCTCCTCGCCCCACAGCGCATGGTTCTCGACAATCATATGTGCTCCCTTCGCGCAAATTATGCGCCCTTGTTTTTCGCCTTCAAGCGTACCCCACTTGAACCCGTGGCGCAGAAACACTCCGGCAATAAGTTTCCCTTCAACTGATATATCACATAATCCCAGTTCAGAGGTATCGTTGAGCAGCGTAGAATAGGGGCGTTGACCAAGCCGCGAAACACATGTGAAACGTTTCCGGCAAACCAAACGCGCGATATGCGCCTATTTAAGTTGGAGGCAACTATGGGTCTGCTCGATTCGCTTAAGTCCACCTTCACCTCGACCGGCGAGGCGTCCGTTCCGCCCGCAGCAAGCTTCGCTACCCGCGAAGGCGTCATCTACGCCCCCGTCAACGGCGTGCTCGTCAACCTGAACGAGGTTCCCGACGAGACGATCGCCTCGGGCATGCTTGGCCAGGGCTATGGCATCGAGCCCATTACCGGCACCATCTATGCGCCCGCCAACGGCCGCATCGGTGCCACCACTGTCACCAACCACTCCATCGGCATGATCACCGAGGACGGCCTGCGCGTGTTCATCCATGTTGGCCTGGGCACCGTGGAAATGAACGGCAAGGGTTTTGCCCGCTTTGTCGAGATGGGCGATGTGGTCAAGGCAGGCCAGCCGCTTATCAGCTTCGACCGCGAGGCCATTAAGGCCGCTGGTCACGAGGACATCGTGACCGTCATCGTCTCCGAGCTCGATCGTCTTAAGAGCATCGACCATGTCGGCGAGTCTGGAACGCTTATCGGCGGCAACCCGCTCGTCAAGCTTGGCGACCCGCTGCTGGTTGCCAAGACCAAGTAGCCAGGCCCCACGCCACACAGCCAAAAGGCACCTCGTCAAGCGCCCGCGACCATTTGGCCGCGGGCGCTTTTCGTTTGAAAAACCATCCCGCCAATGCCTTATCTGTATAGCCCAAATGAGACGAGCTGCTAGAATAACGAACTGTATGGATAACTATCATTCAACCGTTATGGGAGGATACGTGAACCGCACCAAAATCGCGCAGCTCTATGCCGATGCCGAGTCGCTCGGCGGCCAAACCGTCACCGTCGCCGGCTGGGTCAAGTCCGTCCGCGACATGAAGAACTTTGGCTTTGTTACGCTCAACGACGGCAGCTGCTTCCGCGACCTGCAGGTCGTCATGAACCGCGAGGCACTCGACAACTACGACGAGATCGCCCATCAAAACGTCTCGGCCGCACTCATTTGCACCGGCACCGTCAAGCTGACCCCCGATGCGCCCCAGCCTTTCGAGCTTTCTGCCACCTCCATCGAGGTCGAGGGCACGAGCGCCCCGGATTACCCGCTGCAGAAGAAGCGCGCAACCGTCGAGTTCCTGCGCACCCAGCAGCACCTGCGCCCGCGCACCAACCTGTTCCGCGCCGTGTTCCGCATCCGCTCTGTCGCGGCTGCCGCCATCCACCGCTTCTTCCAGGAGCAGGGCTTTGTCTACGTCAACACCCCCATCATCACCACGAGTGACTGCGAGGGCGCCGGCGAGATGTTCCGCGTGACCACGCTCGACCCCAAAAATCCGCCCCTCACTGAGTCCGGCGAGGTCGACTGGAGCCAGGACTTCTTTGGCAAGCATGCGAGCCTCACCGTGTCCGGCCAGCTCAATGCCGAGAACTTTGCCATGGCCTTTGGCGACGTGTACACCTTTGGCCCCACCTTCCGCGCCGAAAACTCCAACACCACGCGCCACGCCGCCGAGTTTTGGATGATCGAACCCGAGATGGCCTTTGCCGACCTTAACGACTACATGGATAACGCTGAGGCCATGCTCAAGTATGTCCTCAAGGACGTCATGGCCACCTGCCCCGACGAGCTCAATATGCTCAACAAGTTTGTGGACAAGGGTCTGCTCGAACGCCTAGACCATGTCGCCAACTCCGACTTCGCCCGCGTTACCTACACCGAGGCCGTCGAGATCCTGGAGCAGGCCGTCGCCGCCGGTCACAAGTTTGACTACCCCGTGAGCTGGGGCATCGACCTGCAGACCGAGCACGAGCGCTTCCTGACCGAGGAGCACTTTAAGCGCCCGACCTTCGTAACCGACTACCCGGCCGAGATCAAGGCCTTCTACATGCGCATGAACGAGGACGGCAAGACCGTCGCCGCCGCCGACTGCCTGGTTCCCGGTATCGGCGAGATCATCGGTGGCTCCCAGCGCGAGGAGCGCCTGGATCTGCTCGAGGCCCGCATCAAGGACCTGGGCATGAATCCCGAGCAGTACAAGTACTACCTTGACCTGCGCCGCTACGGTTCCTGCAAGCACGCCGGCTACGGTCTGGGCTTCGAGCGCTTGGTCATGTATCTGACCGGCGTGGGCAACATCCGCGACGTCCTGCCGCACCCGCGCACCGTGGGCAACGCCGACTTCTAATCGTCGGACGCTAGCTCGCGTCGCCACACGCCAACGCTCATCGCACAAGCGCCTCTCGACATCGGTCGAGAGACGCTTTTTTTCAACAGCATCCGTCAAGCTTTTGGCAAGTTTTTGGTCAGTTGAGCAGGGCTGTTGAAAACTCGACCCGCCGTTTGCCGACGACTACCGACCGCCCAGAGCGCCCTGCGCCCCTGGGAAAGCCCCACGTCCTAGGCTCCATACCGTCGCCACCCAAAACGGAAAGGACGTGGGCACCATGACCGAAGCCGCTGTTGAAACCTACGACACCACGACTAGAGGCGCCGCCTCGATGGCAGCCTATCGCGCCGTTCGCATCCTGCAACTATTAAGCGAAAACACCGGCGAGGACAAGGCCATGCTTTCCGATGAGTTGATCCGGCGCCTCGCCCATCCCGACGACCCCGCCCGCATGCCCATCTCGGCGGCGCGGCGCAGCATCTACACCGCCATCTCCGCGCTTCGCCATGCCGGATACGAAATTGAGTACAAACGCGGCGTGGGCTACAAACTTCTTACCCGCCCGCTCACCGATGAAGAGATCATCCGGCTCCACGGTATGGTCATGCGCAACCGCTCCACGCCTATCGCTATCCGCAAGAGCATGGCGCAGCACTTAGTTGCCATGGCGAGCGCCGACGTTCGCGGCTACCTCGATACACCCGAACCCGCTCCAAGCGCAGGCAGCAAGGCTACCAAGGCAACACGCACGCCCATCAAGCGCATCGACACGTGCGAGCTCGTCGAGCAGGCCATCGACCACGGAACCACGGTGAGTTTTGATATTTCGAGCGTCACGACGCGTGGCGAAACCGAAGCAGCACGGATGACACTCCGTCCCTTTGCCATCAGGCAGCGCGATGGCATCTCGTATTTGCTGGGAACGGTCTACGACGCCCGAGGCACCGACGATACGCTGCGCACCGTCGAGATCGCCCGTATGAGAAACGTCACCACACGTCTCCTCGACGGCAAGAAGCTCTTCGCCGCCCTAGACGAGGACGACGCCTCCTCCGCCGCATAAGACCCTCCGCCGCCCATTCGACTACCCGTACCGCCCATCCGATTCTGTATTAAAAAACCCGCCAGGCTGTTGTAAAAATGGACATCAGCGCTACTATAGTTCCACTTGCACTTTGTCCCAGTGCAGTGTTTCCAGCCATTTTTATACTGGGGGTAATGATATGAAGGACATCACCATCAGCCGCAGGAGCCTTCTGGTCTCCGCTGGCCTGCTCGCGCTCGCCCCGCTCGCCGGATGCGGCGGCAACTCTGGTTCCGGCTCTGCTGCCGCCGGTTCCGACTACACCATCGGCGTTCTGCAGCTCACCGAGCACTCCGCGCTCGATGCCGCCAACGACGGCTTTGTCAAGGCCATCAAGGAGAGCGGCCTTAAGGTCAAGATCGACCAGAAGAACGCCCAGAACGACCAGTCCACGTGTAAGTCCATTGCTGACAAGTTTGTGGGCGACAACGTCAACCTGATTTATGCCATCGCCACGCCCGCCGCGCAGGCTGCCGCCGGCGCCACGGCCGATATCCCCATCGTGGGCTGCGCCATCACCGACTACGCCGCCTCCGGCCTGGTCCAGGACAACGACAAGCCCGGCACCAACGTCACGGGCGCTTCCGACCTCACCCCGGTCGCCGAGCAGCTCGAGATGATGCAGAAGGTCCTGCCCGACGTTGAAAAGGTCGGCCTGCTCTACTGCACCGCCGAGTCCAACTCCGACGTCCAGATCAAGGCCGCCAAGAAGGAGCTCGACAAGCTGGGCCTCGAGTACACCGATTTCACCGTCTCGAGCTCCAACGAGATTCAGTCCGTCGTCGAGTCTGCCGTGGGCAAGGTCGACGCGCTGTACTCCCCCACCGACAACACCATCGCCGCGGGCGCCTCGCAGGTGGGCCAGATCTGCAAGGAGAACAAGCTTCCCTTCGTGACTGGCGAGGAGGGCATGTGCATGGCCGGCGGCCTGTTCACCCTCTCCATCAATTACGAGGATCTGGGCTACGCCGCGGGCGAGATGGCCGTCAAGATTCTGAAGGGCGAGGCCAAGCCCGAAGACATGCCTATCAAGCACCTCTCGAGCAAGGACCTGGTCGTCGTCAAGAACGACGAGATGGCCGAGGCCCTGGGCATCGACCTTTCCGCTCTGGACGCGTAATGCCATACGCGGCATGCGCCTAGAGCCCGTGCTCGCGCTTTAGCCGCGTTATTCAATATCTGAGCCACAGGGGCGGGCGCTGTAGACCGGCGTCCGCCCTGCTTGTTTCAGGTAAAACAAAACGTCTGTCCGCAGCTCTTCTATGCATTGTTACCGCTATTATGGTGAATCACGTGTCCACCCTATCCTAGGAGGTATGAAGCATGCTCATTGCATTGCAGGGCGCCGTTTCGCAGGGCGTCCTCTGGGGCATTATGGTGCTTGGCGTGTTTATCACGTTCCGCCTACTCGATATTCCCGATATGACCTGCGACGGCAGCTTTGCCCTCGGCGGCTGCGTCTGCGCTGTGCTCATCGTCAATAACAACGTCGACCCGCTGCTCGCCGTGCTGGCCGGCATGTGCGCCGGCGCCATCGCGGGCGCCGTCACGGGCATTTTGACCACCGTCTTTGAGATTCCCGCGATCCTCGCCGGAATCCTCACCCAGATCAGCCTGTGGTCCATCAACCTGCGCATCATGGGCAAGTCCAATACGCCCATTCTTGCCAAGGGCACCGTGTTTTCGGCCGTCAGCAATATGACCGGTCTGCCGCAGTCCACCGTTGCCATCATCTTGGGCATCCTGCTCGCCGTGGCTATCGTTGCCATCCTGTATTGGTTCTTTGGCACCGAGATCGGCTCGGCGCTGCGCGCCACCGGCAACAACGAGTACATGATCCGCGCCCTGGGCGTTAACACCAACTCCACCAAGATGATCGCCCTCGTGCTCTCCAACGCCCTCATCGGGCTTTCGGGCGCGCTCATCTGCCAGAGCCAAAAGTACGCCGACATTGGTATGGGCACCGGTGCCATCGTTATCGGTCTTGCCGCCATTGTTATCGGTGAGGTGCTCGGCCGCCTGCTGCCCGGCGGTCTCACGCAGTTTAGCGTCCGTCTTGCCTCCGCCGTCTTTGGCTCCGTGGTGTACTTCCTTATCCGCGCCATCGTGCTGCAGTTGGGCATGGACGCCAACGACATGAAGCTGCTTTCCGCCGTAATTGTCGCTGTGGCCCTGTGCGTACCCGTGGTTTGGGAGCGCTATAAGCTCCGCAGCTCCTACACGAAGGGGGATGAGGCAGATGCTTAAGCTCTCGCACGTCAAGAAGACCTTTAACAAGGGCACCGTCACCGAGAAGCGCGCGCTCACCGGCGTCGACCTCACCCTGAATGACGGCGACTTTGTAACCGTGATCGGCGGCAACGGCGCCGGCAAGTCCACGCTGCTCAACATGATCGCCGGCGTGTACCCGCTCGATTCGGGCGTTATTGAGCTCGACGGCACCGACATCTCGCGCCTGAGCGAGTCGCAGCGCGCCAAGTACCTGGGCCGCGTGTTTCAGGATCCCATGCGCGGTACCGCTGCCGACATGCAGATCGCCGAAAACCTGGCCCTCGCCAAGCGCCGTGGCCAGCGTCGCGGCCTTTCGTGGGGCGTCACCAAGGCCGAGAAAGATGAGTACGTTGAGCTGCTCAAGCGCCTGGACCTTGGTCTTGACACGCGTCTTAACGCCAAGGTCGGCCTGCTCTCGGGCGGCCAGCGCCAGGCACTCACCCTGTTGATGGCCACGCTCACCAGGCCGCGCCTGCTGCTGCTCGACGAGCACACGGCGGCCCTCGACCCCAAGACGGCCTCTAAGGTGCTCAACCTGACCGAGGAGATCGTCGACGAGAACCACCTGACCACGCTCATGGTCACGCACAACATGAACGACGCCATCCGTCTGGGCAACCGTCTGATCATGATGCACGAAGGCCACGTGATCTACGACGTGGCCGGCGACGAGAAGAAGTCGCTCACCGTGGCCGACCTGCTGCAGAAGTTCGAGGAGGTCTCGGGCGGCGAGCTCGCCAACGACCGCATGCTGCTGAGCTAAAACCTGCCAAAAGGGACAGGTTTATTTTGGCAGGTTTTATCTGCGCAAACGTCAAAACCGCCGCTAAGGGACAGACGCCCTTGCGGCGGTTTTCGCATATTATGTCGATAATCCGATATTCAACCAGACATTCTGGCTAAGGACTAAGGAAACTGCCATGAATAGACTCCCCCGCCTTGCGTTAGCCGCCGCGTTGTTTGCCGGCGCGCTCGCAGGCATCCCAAGCCTCGCTTTCGCGGGGAACCTGCCCGCCGCTATTGACGGCTCCGTGGCCGTCATGCACACCAACGACATCCACGGCAGCTACAAGTACAGCTACAACGCAAGCAAGGGCACCGGCACTGTGGGCTTTGACGGACTGGCGGTTCTCTATAGCGCCCAAAGCAGCGTCCCCGATCTTTTGCTCGATGCGGGCGACACCTTCCACGGACAGTCCTTCGCCACCATGAGCGAGGGCAAGAGCATCGCCGAGCTCATGGACACCTTCTACGCCGACGGCTACGACGCGACCACGCCAGGCAACCACGACTGGAGCTACGGTGCGGACAAACTCCGCACCATGACCGGCTACAGCACCACCGGCACGCCCTTCGCCATGCTCTGCGCGAACGCGAAGTCTACGAGCGGCGTATGGAGCTCGAGCATCACGAAGACGCTCGATCGCACCTGGGAGGATAGCGAAGATCACTCCACATTCGACTACAAAATCAAGGTCGGCGTCGTGGGTGCCATGGATGAGTCGCTAGGTTCCTCGCTGCGCGCGGACCTGGTCGCGGGCACCAGCTTCTCGAGTGCCGCGAACGCCATCAATACCGAGGCAGAGCAGCTGCGCAGGGAGGGCTGCGATGTTGTTGTGTGTATCGCGCACACGCTCGACGCCAAGACCTTTGCCACGCGACTCCGTGGCGTCGATGCCCTTATCGCAGGCCACGAGCACATCAACCTTAACGAGAAGGTGACGGGAGCCGACGGCAAGACAATCCACGTTGTCGAGGCGGGCAGTGCCTTTGCCGAGGTGGGACTGCTTTCCATTCCGTACAAATACGACACGAATGGCACCGAGACGACCGACGATGACACGGTCACGGTCCCTGCAGACGGCAGCGACGAGAAGCTCTACACCGCCAAGAACGTCAACGACCTTTTGACAGACCCCGACAAGGGCTCCGACTACCAAAGCCGCCTTGAAGCCGTCCGCAACAAGATCAAGCCGCTCGACGAGGACTTTGAAAACGAATCGAACAAGGTGCTCGGCACATCCACCACCAACTATTTCTACGGCGAGGACGCCGCAGGCACGCATGGTTGGGAAATGGTGCGCACCACCGATTTCCGCCCCGGCAAGGAGGGCGACACCACCAAGGCCCAGACCATCGGCCACGTGATTTGCGGCTCTTATCTTGCCCTGACGGGCGCGGACCTCGCTATCGAAAACGCTGGCGGCATCCGCGGCGGCATCGCGGCGGGCAACGTGACCGCTGGCAACGTCATCGCCATCTCGCCCTACGGCAACACCGTGGAGACCTGGACCATGACCGGCGCGGACTTCCTCGCAGCGCTCGAGCACTCGCTACAAATCAGCGACGATTGCAACGACAGCTACGAGCTTCAGCAGGCTTATGTGGCGGCCGGTCACACCGAGCAGGAGGCGCAAGACAAGTACAAGTGGCGCGATGACTCTGGCAGCGTTCTCTCCTTTGGCGGCATCAACGTGACGATTGATTGGACGCAGCCCGAAGGCAAGCGCATTGTGAGTGCCACACTCACCAAAGACGGCAGCACGCTCGACCCCGCCAAGACCTATACCGTCGCCACCAACAACTACATCATTACCAACACGACCGACTTTCCCACCTTTGCACACGCCACCAAGTACACCGAGTGGGGCACGTGCGAGGCGGCGCTGAGGGCGCTGATTGGGCAGAACGGCTGGGAGAGCAAGATGGCCGGGCTCGCCGGCACCATCAGCTTCGGCTCCGTAGCCGTGGACCCCACGCCCACACCGGCCCTGACGCCTAAGCCCTCGCCTAAGACGGACACGACGACCACGAAGGTCAGCACCAAGAAGACGAGCGGTAAGCTCGCCGCAACGGGAGACCGCACGCTGGCAGTAGTTGGCGCGTGCCTTATCGGCGGCATCATCGTCATCATCCTCGGCATTATCTGGAAGCGTCGACGCTAAGTTACACCGCCGGGCCTTGCAGCCCCGCCGCGTAAACCTTATATCGAGCACAGAAGCCCGTCTGAATTTGATCGGACGGGCTTCTTGGTGGGTATCATGGTTGGACGATCATTAGGAGGTTTTCCCTACATGGAATTGTTTGAGCCGATTCTTCATTTCTTTGAGCAACGGTGGGTCCACAACATCATCTGGGCCGTCATCTTGGCGATAGGCACCGCCGTCGCCGCCGAGGTCGTATCCAAGACCCTGAACCATCTGCTTAACCGTGACGATAACCCGCTTCCGGCATCAAGTATCTTCATCAACATCGCGCGCGCCGTCATCTGGATGATTGGCGGCAGCTTTATCCTCGACAACTGCTTTGGCATTAACGCAAACGCGCTCGTCGCCGCTCTTGGCGTCGGCGGCATCGCCATCTCGCTCGGCTTTCAGGACACGCTGTCAAACCTTATCGGCGGCATGCAAGTGACCTTTATGGGCATCATCAAACCCGGCGACAATATCGAGGTCGGCGGCGTATCCGGCGTGGTCCAAGACATCACTTGGCGTCATACAACGATTGAGGATGCCTGTGGACAGACCATCATTGTGCCCAACTCCAACATCTCCAAGAACACGCTCGTGCATTTGATGCCCTTTGGACGCGTGGCCGTGCCCGTTGCCGTAAAGGACACGTCTAAGTGGGCTTCCCTTGACGTGCTGGCAGACGAGCTCACGAGCGCAACCAAAACGGCCGTCTCGCCCATCTCGGGCTTTGACAAAGAGCCCTACGTGCTCTTTAGCGAAATCGGCGACTTTGGCATCAAAGGAAAGATCATCTTTATCGTCAGCGACGACAGCACCACTTTCACCGCTGCCGACGCCTGCATCCGCGCCATCGCCCCCATCATCGCCTAAACCACCGCAAAGGGGTCAGGCATCTTTGTAGTGGTTTTCATTCGTGGTACCATGGTTCATATAGTTGTTTAAACGACTAAGGGAGCAACATTATGGAAGAGGCCTATCGTCAAGCACGCAAGCGCGGCGAGCAAGGACGTCGACGCGCCATTAGCCAAAGCGAGCATCCATACCTTACGGACCTCGATAGCTTGGTTGCTCAGCTCCCCTTAGGTCAGCGAGAGAATGTCGGCCTGCGGGATATTCCGCTCGAAATGGTCGTCGGCACGGTCACCAAGGGCCGTCAGTCCGCCTTTTCGTGTAACTTTATGCCCCTGCTTCCGTTTAGCACCGAGTTCGCCCGCAAGTGGTCCAACCTCTACGACATCCAGGTGACCGAGGGCTATCGCGACCCCGTCATCGTCACCGAGTTCATGCATCGGTTCTATGTCCAAGAAGGCAACAAACGCGTCAGTGTCCTCAAATTCCTAGACGCCCCGACGGTTTCGGCCAAGGTCACCCGTCTCTACCCCGGCACATGGGATTCCGTCGAAAGCCGCCTGTACGGCGAGTTCTGCGCGTTTTGGCGCGTCTGCCCCCTATACGAGATCGAGTTCTCGCGTGAGGGAAGCTACGAAACGCTCGCGAAGATGCTCGGTCAGAACCTTATCGAAAAATGGCCGCAGAAAAAGGTCGACTACCTGCGCCACACTTTCCTGCTCTTTAAGCGTGCCTACCTTCGCGCAGGCGGCGATCACCTGGACATTACGCCCGCCGACGCCATGCTCGTCTACCTCAATGTGTACAACCAGGACCGCCTGCTGGATACGCCAACGGATATCGTCGTAAACCGCCTGTGCAAGATCTGGCGCGAGCTGGTCATTGCCGGCAAAAATGACGAGGACAAGGTCGATCTTGTCGAAGCACCGAGCGTCGACGAGGAGGAGACGCCCGCCAAGTCCACCTCTAGCGTGCTCAACTTCTTTATGGGCAAGACCGTCTACTCGACGGCCAACCCCCTGCGCATCGCCTTTATCCATGAGTTCCCCTGTGCGACGTCGAGCTGGGACAGCCTGCACGACCAAGGGCGTCAGTATCTCGATGAGCACTTTGGCGGTATCGTGCGCACCGAGGCGTTCGAGGACTGTCACGATCCGGATGTGTTCTACGCCGCCGTGGAAACGGCTGTCAAACATGGAGCAAACGTCATCTTCTCGACCTCGCACCGCCTGATGGAATACACGCTCAGGGCTGCCGTTGAGTATCCCCGGGTTCGGTTCCTCAACTGCTCTATCGGCCTTCCCCATCAAAGCGTCCGTTCGTACTTTGGCAAGATGTACGAGGCCAAGTTTCTGCTGGGCGCCCTTGCGGCCAGCATGGCGGACAACCACCGCATCGGTTACCACGCGTCGGTCTTCGCCTCGGGCGCACTCAGCGAGATCAACGCCTTTGCGATTGGCGCCTCGCTGCTCGACCCGCGCGCGCAGGTCATCCTCACCTGGGGCGATGTTCCCGCCGGTGGTCTTGCCGAAGCCATGTGCCGCGAAGGCGTAAGCGTCATGACCGGCGCTGACATGTCAAAGTCGCTCGAAGACCCAACGGCCTACGGGCTTCACCGCTTGGTCGACGGCAAAGTCACCGGCATCGCCATGCCCGTATGGAACTGGGGCCGTTACTACGAGCTCATCGTTCGCAGCCTTCTTCACGGCACGTGGGACGAGACCAGCGACGACAACCAAGTGCGCGCTGTCAACTACTGGTATGGCATGAGCTCCGGCGTTATCGACATCCGTTACGCTCCGGGCCTACCCTACCAAACGCGCAAACTCGTGCAGTTGCTCCGCAACGGCATTGTTGTGGGATCCATCAACCCCTTTGGCGGCGAGCTCCACAGCCAGAACGGCGTGGTACAGATCGAAGGCTTCCCTCCGCTGCCGAGCAGGCAGATTGTCGAGATGAATTGGCTGGCGGACAACGTGGTAGGCACCATTCCGCAGCTCGACGATGAGCCGAAAGTCCCTGCCCTATGAAAATCCTTGCCATAGCCGATACCGAAGAACGATGCCTTTGGGAGTGCTTTCGCAAGGAACGCTTTGAGGGAGTCGACCTGATTTTGTCCGCCGGCGATCTGGACCCGGACTATCTTGAGTTTTTGGTTACGGTCATCAACAAACCGCTCATCTACGTGCGCGGCAATCACGATGACCGCTACGCACGTCATGCACCGGGTGGATGTATCTGCGTAGAGGACAGCGTGTACACGTACCGAGGGATTCGCATTGCGGGCCTTGGCGGGTCCATGCGTTATCGCGACGGCGCCAACATGTACACCGAACGCGAGATGTCCAAGCGCATGCGTAAGCTGTCGCGTAAGGTTAGGATGGTCGGCGGGTGCGACATTCTGCTTACCCATGCACCCGCCGCCGGCATGGGTGATCTGGACGATCTGCCGCATCGAGGATTCGAGTGTTTTAACACAGCACTCGAATCCTGGAATCCCGACTACATGGTGCACGGGCATGTGCACCAAAGCTACGGTTGCGATTTTCAGCGCGAGCGTCAGCATGTGTGTGGAACGACGATCATCAACGCCTGCGGCTATACGCAGTTTGAGCTCGACCAGACGCACTACCCCATCCGCGGCTGGCAAGCAGCTTGGCTCAACTCACAAACCATGCGCCGCGAGCTCAAACGCCACGAAGCCATCGAGTCTTCAACAGCCAGAACACCCTGGTAACCACCATAAAGGGGACACTGTCCCCTTTATGGTGCTTTTGACGCGATAGCAAGAAACCCGGTCCTGCACAAGGCAGAACCGGGTTTCTTTAGCAATGCTTGCTGTACTCAGGCAGTAACTAGCAGTTACTCAGCCAGGAAGTCACGCTGGACAGCGGGATCGACCTTGACGCCAGGGCCCATGGTGGAAGACACGGAGATGGACTTGACGTACTTGCCCTTAGCAGAAGAGGGCTTGACGCGCAGAATCTCGGTGTACAGGGCAGCGTAGTTCTCGACGAGCTGCTGCTCAGAGAAGGACTTCTTGCCCAGGGGCACGTGGCAGATGCCGTAGCGGTCGGCGCGGTACTCAACGCGGCCAGCCTTGAGCTCGGAGACCATCTTGGCGACGTCCATGGTCACGGTGCCGAGCTTGGGGTTCGGCATGAGGCCACGGGGACCAAGGATCTTACCGATGCGGCCAACCTTGGCCATCATGTTCGGCGTAGCGATAGCGGCGTCGAAGTTGATCTCGCCCTTCTGAATCTGGGCGACGAGCTCGTCGGAACCGATGATGTCGGCGCCGGCAGCCTCAGCCTCACGGGCCTTCTCGCCCTCGGCGAAGACGGCAACACGAACGGTCTTGCCGGTGCCGTGGGGCAGGGAGATGGAACCACGGATGTTCTGGTCAGCCTTACGAGTATCGATGCCCAGACGGAAGTGAGCCTCGACGGTCTCGTCGAACTTGGCGGTGTCGAGCTCCTTGATGAGCTTGGCAGCCTGAAGGGGGGTGTAGAGCGTTGCGCGGTCGATCTTCTCGGCAGCGGCGTTATAGCTCTTACCATGCTTAGCCATGTGCATTACCTCCTGTGGTTAAACGGGCGTGAGCCCTCCCACATCGTATCGTGTGCCCTATTGCACACATTTAACGGGCGCCCCGGTCGGAGCACCCGCCGTTACCATAAGAAATCGCTACTCAGCGATGGTGACGCCCATGGAACGGGCGGTACCGGCGATGATCTTCTTGGCGGCGTCAATGTCGTTGGCATTGAGGTCCGGCATCTTGATCTCGGCGATCTTGGTGAGCTGCTCCTGGGAGAGCTGACCAACCTTGTCAGCCTGGGGCTTAGCGGAACCAGACTTGAGGTTCAGCTCCTTCTTGATAAGGTGAGCCGCCGGCGGGGTCTTGGTGATGAAGGAGAAGGACTTGTCCTCGTAGACAGAGATCTCAACGGGGATGATGTCACCCTTCTTGTCCTGCGTCTCGGCGTTAAAGGCCTGGCAGAACTGCATGATGTTCACGCCAGCAGCGCCCAGGGCGGGGCCGACGGGAGGAGCGGGGTTTGCTGCACCAGCAGGAATCTGGAGCTTAATGACGTTGGCAACCTTCTTCTCAGCCATGGTCATTCCTTTCGAATCACGAGTGTGAAGTACTTGCTATATCGTAAGCACGCACGTGTTAGAAGCACTCCTGAGATGAGCAGTCACAGAAGAAGCACGCTCGCGCGAACGGACGAAAACTTAAGCGATGACAGCGACCTGGTTAAAGTCGAGCTCGACCGGCGTCTCGCGGCCAAAGATCATCAGCGTGACCTTGAGCTTGCCAGCCTCGGTGTTAACCTCGGAGACCTTGCCATCAAAGTCGGTAAGCGGGCCATCGGTGACGCGGACGGACGTACCGACCTCAATATCAACCGAGGTGCGCTTGGGCGAATCGCCCTTACCGGGACGACGAGTCATCTTGTTGTACTCGTCGCGGGAAAGCGGAGCGGGCTTGCCGTTGCCGCCTAGGAAACCGGTGACGCCAGGCGTGTTACGAACACACGTCCAAGCATCGTCATCCATCTCCATGCGGACCAGGACATAACCCGGGAAGATCTTGGAATCCTTGGTCTCACGCTTGCCACCCTCTTTAATCTCGGTGACGCGCTCCATAGGAATCTCGATATCAAAGATACGGTCCTGCATGCCCATAGTCTCGATGCGATGCTCGAGATCGGACTTAACGCGGTTCTCGTATCCAGAGTAAGTGTGAACGACGTACCAACGCTTAGACATGGTTTAGCCCCTCAATCCAGAGAACAGAGCAAGAGCCTCGCCAAAGCCAGCATCGAGCAGAGCGATGACGACGCCGACGACGATCAGAGAAGCGCAAACAACAACCGAGTAGTTCACGAGCTCCTTCTTATCGGGCCACGTGACACGCTTCATCTCGGACTTGACCGAAGCGAAATACTTCTTGGTGCGGGCGAAGAAACCAGGCTTCTCGTTCTTCTTGGACTTCGCAGCCTTCTCGTTCTTCTTGGCAACGGCCTTCTTGGCCTCAACCTTGGAGTTGGCGGCAGCTTTGTTGGCAGGTGCCGGCTGCTGAGCCTTCTTCTTGTTCTTCTTGTTGGCCATTTGGGTTACCTCCGCGCAATGCGCTTATACATGAGTAAACCGTAAGCCCCCAAGTGGGAGCTTACGGAATAATGACTGGCACGCCAGGAAGGACTCGAACCCTCAACACTCGGTTTTGGAGACCGATGCTCTACCAATTGAACTACTGGCGTATGTGACTAGAGACTAGCGAGTCTCTTTGTGCAGCGTGTGGTGACGGCACCAGGGGCAATACTTCTTGATCTCCATACGATCAGGCATGGTCGACTTGTTCTTGGTGGTCGTATAGTTGCGGCGCTTGCACTCAGTGCACGCAAGAGTAACTAGAGTACGCATGTATCCTGAACCTTTCATTTCCGCCCCGTACGGGCACGAGTTGTTACTTTATCAGCTCCACGTAAGTGCTGTCAATGAAAACCTCGAGTCAATTGGTTCTCGGTGGATCCATTCATATTTGGAACACATCAATGAAGCCATCGAGAGCTAATCGACGGTGCATCCAGGACCATTATCGATCCTCTCGACACCAGCAACGGCTCAATATCCATTGCAGAAAAGAACCCGGCACCCATATAAGTGCCGGGTTCTCTAAGTCAGCTATATCAAAGAGCTAATTTACTCAATGATCGTGGAGACGATGCCCGAACCGACGGTGTGGCCACCCTCGCGGATAGCGAAGCGCAGGCCCTCCTCCATGGCGATCGGGTGGATGAGGTCGCCCTCGATGGTGATGTGGTCACCAGGCATAGCCATCTCGGTGCCCTCGGGGAGCTTGACCGTACCGGTAACGTCGGTGGTACGGAAGTAGAACTGAGGACGATAACCATCGAAGAACGGGGTGTGACGGCCGCCCTCCTCCTTGGTCAGAACGTAGATCTCGCCGGTGAACTTGGTGTGCGGGGTAACCGAACCGGGCTTGCAGAGAACCTGGCCGCGCTCGATGTCCTCACGCTTGATGCCGCGGAGCAGCAGACCGACGTTGTCGCCAGCCTCGCAGAAGTCCATGGACTTACGGAACATCTCGATACCGGTAACGACGGTGTTCTGGGTATCCTTGATGCCGACGATCTCGACGGGCTCGTTGAGCTTGAGCTCACCGCGCTCGACACGGCCAGTAGCAACGGTACCACGGCCGGAGATGGTCATAACGTCCTCAACGGCCATCAGGAACGGGAGGTCGTTGTTACGAGCAGGCGTCGGGATGTACTCGTCGACGGCCTTCATGAGCTCGCGAATGGCGTCCATCCACTTGGCGTCGCCCTCGAGAGCGCCCAGAGCGGAGCCACGGATGACGGGGATGTCGTCGCCGGGGAAATCGTACTCGGAGAGGAGCTCACGGGTCTCCATCTCGACGAGGTCGATGAGCTCGTCATCGTCGACCATGTCGCACTTGTTCAGGAAGACGACGATGTAGGGAACGCCGACCTGACGGGCGAGCAGGATGTGCTCGCGGGTCTGAGCCATGGGGCCGTCGGTAGCAGCGATGACCAGGATAGCGCCGTCCATCTGAGCAGCGCCGGAGATCATGTTCTTGACGTAGTCAGCGTGGCCCGGGCAGTCAACGTGAGCGTAGTGACGGGCAGCGGTCTCGTACTCAACGTGGGAGACGGAAATCGTAATGCCGCGCTCGCGCTCCTCGGGAGCCTTGTCGATGTTCTCGAACGCAGTGAAGTCAGCCTTGCAGCCCTCGGTCTCGGAGAGAACCTTGGTGATGGCAGCGGTCAGCGTGGTCTTGCCGTGGTCGACGTGACCAATGGTGCCGATGTTAACATGCGGCTTAGTGCGCTCAAACTTCTCTTTGGCCATAAAGCCCTCCTCTTAACAGGTCGTCCCCGGACGGGACTTTGCCTTTATACCATAGTGGCCTCTCAACATACTATTGAGAAGCCACCGTGTTACCTATGGTAGCGGTGACTGGATTCGAACCAGTGACGCCACGGGTATGAACCGTGTGCTCTAACCAACTGAGCTACACCGCCGGATGGAGCCTGCAACCAGACTTGAACTGGTGACCTCTTCGTTACCAACGAAGTGCTCTACCGACTGAGCTATACAGGCACTTGACGGGTGGGAGCTATAGGATTCGAACCTATGTAGGCAGAGCCAACGGGTTTACAGCCCGTCCCCATTAACCACTCGGGCAAACTCCCAATCGTTCAAGTATCCGCAGGTCCTTTGGTCTTTTGGACCGCCGCCCCCGCGAACGAAGAAGATAATACGATGCCACCTTGGGGGCTGTCAACGAAAACCTCTAGATACACGGTGCCGGGCGTATCTATATAGCCGTGACCTGCGGTTTTATTGAGTTTGGATATGAAGGACAGTGGTTTTGGATACTGAGGTGACGTTTCCCAAGGTAACACTTTGCTGTAGTGGAGTACACCTTCAGTATCGAACTTCGATACCAGCTTATTTGCACCTATATATAGGTCGAGATCGGGGCTGCCCAGACAGAAGATTGCTCTTCCCAGGCAAAATCGAGCGTGGATTTTCTTCCGTTTGAAATCGAGCGTGGATAATCTCCCACTTTGCCGTGCCATCGAATCCAAAGTGGCAGATTATCCACGCTCATTCACTAGGCGGAAGATTTTCCACGCTCGTGTGTCCGATAATCCACGCTCGATGACGATGACCAACCTCGCCCCGGCCTATGTCTCGACCTATAACAGTAAGAGGGTTATTCCTCCCCTATCTGTTACAGATCGAGATGTTTCGCAGAAACCCCCGCTTACGTCTCATTCTGTAACAGTAAGAACGGTTTTCAGCCTCTTCGTGTTACGGATCGAGATGTTATCGGCCTTCCCTTGGCAATGTTTCGATCTGTAACTATAAGGAGGGTCTTCAGCCCACTCGTGTTACGGATCGAGACAAACCTGAAGCTTGGTTGGCGCCAAACACGCTGACTTATCGACATAAATAGAAACGGGCCCTGTCCCACAAGGAAACAGAGCCCGAAACTCTCATGGAGCCAGTGACAGGAATCGAACCTGCAACCCACTGATTACAAATCAGTTGCGCTACCGTTGCGCCACACTGGCACACTTGGCGCTTTCACGCGAAGCGAGTTAAGAATAAAGGAATTGCGGACGGGGCGCAACAGGCCGCACGGCGTTATACAAATATGCAAAATCCAGCAACAACGCGTACCAGGCCCGTTCATTTCTGTCAGTGCGCCCTCAATCTTAAAACCATTCGCCAGAACGAATAGTTTTAATTACAATTGCTATATATAAAACTATTCGTTCTGGCGAAGGGTTTCGCGATGCTTACTACCAAAGAAGCCGCCGAGCTGCTCGGCATCACTCCGCGCAGGGTGCAGGAGCTCATAAAAAACGGAGCACTTGAGGCCCGCAAGGCTTCTGGTGTATGGCTCATCGACAAAGACAGCGTCGACACGCGACTCCGCTCTGTGACCAAAACGGGGGGACGTCCCCGCCGCGGCCACGGTAAGAGCGAGATCGCGTTCACCCTCATGAACCGCACGTACGAAGTCGCTCAGCTGGTCTACAGTACATCGCGAAAAGACTTTACCCACATCGGTGCCGACATCGATTACGCCCACGCCCCTATTGGAGTATTTGGCCCTAATAGCCCCATATCGCTAGACTCCTTCCGCATCTGGTGGCGCGGCCGCGGTATCCCGCTCGCACGCATTGGGCTAGCCTCCCTGCTTGCAGAAGCCGCAGTCGATGTTCCCGATGAACTCGTCCAGCGAAATCTCGGCCTCTCCTTATCCGACCAGTATTGGATTAGGCCCCAAGGTTCCGGTCTCACCTGGGAGGATATCAACTTCTTCAATAACGCCTTTGATGACGTCTCGCTGTCCATTGCACCCTTTGCCCCAGAGGGAAAAGCGGCTGCCGCAAAGCCCGACAACACCTCGGACGGCAATCTTCAAAAGTACTGGACATGCGAGGGCGGGCGTCGAATTCTGCATAAGGCAGGAGCGCACCTGAACCAGGAACCTTATAACGAGCTGGTGGCGACCACGCTCCACCGTCGCATCCTAAACACCTGCGATTATGTGCCTTACTCGCTCGAGGGCACGGGCACTTCCGCCCTGAGCATATGCGATGTCTTCTTAACTGATGAAGAAGAGTATGTCCCTGCGTTCTATGTAAACCAGCACGCAAACGCAGATGAACGACTAACCGACTACGAGCGATACGTAGCAAACTGCGAGGAGCTCGGGGTGACAGGCGTCAAGGATGCCCTTGACCGCATGATCGTGTGCGACGACATCATCGCCAACTACGATCGTCATTGGCGTAACTTTGGCCTTGTGCGAAACGTAAACACGCTAGCCTGCAGACCTGCCCCTATCTTCGATTCGGGCTCATCACTCTGGTGCAACATATCACTAGAGGAGCTTAGGGCGGGAGAGCACAGTTTTACCAGCGCACAATTTCATTCAAGCCCCGCCAAACAAATGTTGCTCGTCGAGGACATGGGCTGGTTTGACGGCGACAAACTCGAGGGTTTCGTTGACGAGGCAATCGAAATCCTATCCAAAAACGACGCTCTTACAGCGAGACTGCCTTATCTAAAAGAGGCGCTAACATGGCGCCTCGAAAGAATGATCGACATCGCTGAATGGAGTTAGCGAGACAGCATCGCCCCGCCAACTCCCCTACCTCCCGCGCAGAGCTTTGAGCTTGGCCAGGGCCTCGGGGCTTAGACGGCTGCCCAGGGTCATCTTGATCTGCGGGGCCTCCTCGGCCTCGTGCACGTCGTTGTCGATCTGTTTGATCTCGTCCACCAGCATACGGCTCGAGATGCGCGTAACGCCCTTGCCCATGACGACGGCCTGGATCGTGCCGTCGCTCGACACAACAGAGCACGCACGGCCTTCCTCGCGTGCCTCGATGCAGAGCTTCTGTACCACGGTATCGGCAGAGACGCCCGTCGGCGAAAACTCGATGCGCACGCCGCGGGCCGGCAGGTTGGGGCGCTCGCTGGAGATGTTGCCCGCGCCGTCAAACACGATCACGGCCTCGTAGCGGCCCTGGGCAAACGCGGCGACGTCGTTGATGAGGGCGGTGCGTGCCATATCGTGAACGTCGCTGGAATACGGATCGTCTGAATGGTCGTACACGAGCTTTTCGTAGCGCGGCGTGCAGTGGATCACGTTGTAGCCGTCGACCACCAGCAGCTCGGGCTTATTGGAGTGCACCGTCGAGACCGGGTCGGCGATGGCCTGCGCAAACGCATTGCCGCCCACGCCGTAGGTCGCGGCCGAAACAATCGGCTTGGCCGAGCCCTCGCCAAAGCGCTTGGCCTTGGACTTGGCACGGTTCTTTTTGGACATGCGCTACTCCTCCCCCATGAGCTCGCCGACGTTGCGGCGCAGCCACTCAAAGCACAGCGCCGTGGTCGCCTGGGCAACATTGAGGCTCTCGGTCATGCCGCGCTGGGGAAGCTTGGTCAAAAAGTCGCATTTCTCGAGCACCAGGCGCGAGATGCCGTCGCCCTCGGAGCCCATGACGAGCGCCACGCGGCCCTCGAAGGGAGCATCCCAGCAGCTGCCCTCGGCGTGCTCGGAGGCGCCGCCCACCCAAAAACCAGCGGCCTTGAGGTCATCGAGCGCTCGGGCGATATTGGGAACCTGCGCAATGGGCAGGTGCATGACGGCGCCGGCAGAGGTCTTGTAGCTGCCCACGGTCACGCCGGCGGCGCGCTTGTTGGCGATGATGACGCCCGCGGCGCCCACGACCTCGGCGGAGCGCACGATAGCGCCAAAGTTACCGTCGTCGGTCACATGGTCGAGTACGATGACGAGCGCCGGACCGTCGCCCGCGCGGTCGAGGATATCGGCGACATCGGCATAGGGGAAGTTACCAACCTCGAGCGCAATGCCCTGGTGAGCGCCATGGCTCGACAGTGCGTCGAGCTGCGCGCGCGGCACATACTTAATGCGGACGCCCGCGGCGTTGAGGTCATCGACCAGACGCGACAGGGCGGCATCGCGCTCCCCGCCCTCGGCAATGAGCGCGCACTTGATGGGAAAACCAGTGCGCAGCGCCTCGGCGGCAGCACGACGACCTTCGATAAACTCGCCCTTGGGAGCCTGGACAGCGTCGCGGTTTCGATCGCGCTGCGGACGCGCAACCTGGGTGCGATCGCGCTGGCCCTTGGGAGCGGCAGCGCGGTCATTGCGGCGAATCGGACGCGAGCCAGAAGCAGCCTGCTTGCCACCACGAGGCGCACGCTTGCGATTGTCGGCCATAAAGCGACCTCCTAAATACAACTATCAAACGAAACAAAATAAACGACCGCCCATGAATATTAATTCGGGCGGTCGGTACGGGTTTTCCAAGTGCCCGAGATTGCCGCGAAAGAGGAGCGACGCGTACTTGAGTACGCGAGCGACGGTTTGAACGGCAAGGTCGGGTGCTTGGGAAAACCGCGGGGATTAGAGAGATTTGATACGAGTGCCCGCGGCCGTATCTTCAATGGTGAGGCCCAGGTCCTTGAGCTGATCGCGGATGGCGTCTGCCAGATCCCAGTTCTTGGCGGCGCGGGCCTCGGCGCGGGCCTCGAGAATCTTGGCAGCGGCCTCGTCCACGTCGTCACCCGTGTAGGCAACCAAACCGGCGGCAACGCCCAGCAGGCCCAGCGGCAGCTCGACCTTGGGCTCGGGAAGCTCAACGCCAAACGTATCGAGCAACTCGGCCAGCGTGTCGGCGGCGGCAAGCGCGGCGGCCTTGTCGGCAGCGTCGCCCGCCTGCTCCAGGTACTGGTTGCACTCGGTCACAAAGCCAAAGACGGCACCCATGGCACCGGCGGTGTTAAAGTCGTCGTCCATGCACTCCTTAAAGGCAGTACGAGTCTCGGCGGCCTTGGCGACAAACGCCTCAGATGCTGCCTCCTCGGCATCGGCCGTCGCATGGTTCGCGGCCCAGCGCAGGTTCTCGACCGTACCGGCGATACGCGTGAGCGAGTTCTCGGCACCCTCCAGGCGCTCCCAAGAGAAGTCGAGCGGCGAACGATAGCTCGTCTGCAGCATCAGCAAGCGCAGAGCCGCGGCAGAGTGCTGCTCGAGCACCTCGGCCAGCGTAAAGAAGTTACCGAGCGACTTGGACATCTTCTCGCCGTCAACCAGCAGCATGCCCGTGTGCATCCAGGTGTTGGAGAAGCCCTGGTGCCAGGCGCAGGTGGCCTGGGCGCACTCGTTCTCGTGATGCGGGAAGGCAAGGTCGGAGCCACCGCCGTGAATGTCGATCGGGGTGCCCAGGTAGCGGTGCACCATGGCGGCGCACTCGGTGTGCCAGCCGGGACGGCCCTCGCCCCAGGGGCTCGGCCAGCTGGGCTCGCCGGGCTTGGCGGCCTTCCACAGGGCAAAGTCGAGCGGGTCGTTCTTGTCCTCGTTCTCCTCGATGCGCGCGCCAACCATAAGGTCGTCGATGTTGCGGCCCGAGACCTGACCGTAGTTGGGATCGCTGCGCACGGCAAAGTACACGTCGCCGTTATCGGCGGCATAGGCGTGGCCCTGCTCGATGAGCGTCTTGATCATAGCGATCATGGGGCCGATCTCCTTGGTGGCGCGGGGGCGCACATCGGGATCGAGCACGTTGGCGGCGCGCATGACGCCGATGAACTTGTCGGAGAACTCCGTCGCGACCTCGGCAGCCGTACGGCCTTGCTCGTTGGCGCGCTTGATGATCTTGTCATCGACATCGGTGAGGTTCTGGGCGAACGTGACCTCGTAACCGCTTGCGATGAGCCAGCGACGAATCACATCGAAGCTGATGAACGTGCGGGCGTTGCCGATGTGGATGTTGTCGTAGACCGTGGGGCCGCACACGTACATGCGGACCTTGCCGGACTCGATGGGCTGGAACTCTTCCTTTTTATGGGTAGCGCTGTTGTAGATACGCATTCGTTACTCCTTAACAGTTTTCTGTAGCAGGCAGACGGCCCAGGCGCCAATTCCCTCGCCTTGGCCTTCCCAGCCGAGCTTTTCGGTCGTAGTGGCGGCGACGCCCACGTTTTCGACGTCAACGCCCAGAGCATGGGCGAGGTTGGCGCGCATGGCATCGCGGTGCGGGGTGATCTTGGGCTGCTGGCAGGCAATGGTACAGTCGGCATCGACAAACTCAAAGCCCAGCTCGCGCGCATAGTCCATTACGCGGGCAAGCAGCACCATCGAGTCGGCACCCTCGTAGGCGGGATCGGTGTCAGGGAATAGCTTGCCGATGTCTCCCCCGCGGCAGGCGCCCAGAATGGCGTCGGCCAAGGCGTGCGCGAGCACATCGGCATCCGAGTGGCCCAGCAGGCCGCGCTCGTAGGGAATGTCGACCCCGCCGATAATACATCGACGCCCCTCCACCAAACGGTGGACGTCGTAGCCGTGGCCAATGCGCAGGTTACTGAACATGGGGAAGGTCCTCTCCCTCGGCCATGCGACCGAGCAGAATCGCGGTTACGGGACGCAAGTCCTCGGGTACCGTCACCTTAAGGTTGTCGCGTGGGCTCTGGACGCAGCGGACACGCCCACCCATGCGCTCGACCAGCGACGAATCGTCCGTGCCGATAAAGCCCTCGGCAATCGCTGCGGCATGGGCGCGCTTCATGGCGTCGACACTAAAGATCTGCGGCGTCTGCGCGGCCCAGTACAGCTCGCGTGGCGGTGTCTCGACGATATTATCGCCATCGACGATTTTGAGCGTGTCGATCGCGGGCTGACCGCACACGACACCGTCGAGGGCGCGGTCGCTCACGAGCACGTCGATCGCATGATCGATGGCCTCGGTCGTAATGAGCGGACGGGCGCCGTCGTGGATGGCGGCGTATTCGAAACCCGCCGGAACCGCATGCACGCCGGCACGGGTGGAATCCTGACGGGTATTGCCGGCATCGGCAAAACTGATAGGCGTGTCATAGTCAAACGGGTCGATGGCCAGGCGGCGCATCTCGGCACGACGCTCGGCAGGGCAAACCACGACGATGTGGCCGACCTTATCGCTACGGTCAAATGCGCGGATGGACCAGCTCATAAGCGGACGACCCGCTACATTGACGAGCTGCTTGCCGCCGGGATTTCCAAAGCGCTGGCCGCTGCCGCCGGCAACGACCACGGCGCATACGGGCGCCATTATGCGTTCCCCTGTTTGGTGCCCTTCATGCGGTACAGCGAGTCCGCAAGAATGGCAGGGTTGTTGACGCCAAAGTCGCCCAGGCGCTCCGGGTCCTCGCTGATGTCATCCATGAGCTCCTGCAGCGAGCCGTACTCGTCGACAATCTTCTCGGCCACGCCGTCGCGCACGACGGACACGCGCGAAAGCGTGCGCAGGCCCAACGGCGTCATGACGGAGTCCTCGTCCAGGTCGTCGTAGCCCAGAACCGCCGCCACATGCTGCGGGTCGGACAAGTCCTTGGGCGTCATACGGGCAAGCTCAGCGCGAATCTTCTCGGCGTTTGCCTCGGAGGAGTCGCTCGCGTAGTCGCGAATCATCAGGTCGTACTCGGTATCCATGCTGGAGCCGGCGAGCTGCTCGAGCTGCATCTGCACGAGCTTGCCCTGGTTGCCCAGCTTGACAATGCAATCCTTAAGCTCGGTCTTTGCCTGCTGCATGATCTCGAAGCTCGAGAAAATACCGGTAATGTCGGCGAGCGTAACGTAGTCATCGAGCTCGAGGGCCGTCAGGCGCAGCAGGGAGCGATCGAGCGACTGACGGGTGGTCTGGAGCGTGGCGACGAGTTGGTTGACCGAGCTCATGATGGTGGTAACGGGCTGGATCTCGTAGCTCTTGCCGTGAACGTACACGTTGACAACGGCACGACGGGCCGAGACCGAGATCACGATGGCATCCGTGAGCACCGACATGCGAGCGGCGGTGCGGTGACGCATACCCGTCTCGCTCGTGGCAAGCGAGGGATCGGGATTGAGGTGGAAGTTGGCGCGCAGGATTTGGGTGAGGTCACCGTCGATGACGATGGCACCGTCCATCTTGGAGAGCTCGAACAGACGGTTCGAGGTGAACGAAATGTTGAGCGGGAAGCCGTCGTTACCGGCAGCGAGCACGTTTTCGGTGTCGCCGACGCAGATAAGGGCGCCCAGGTGACCGGCGATGATCATGTCGAGGGCGGTGCGGATCGGCTGACCAGGTGCCGTCAGGCGGATGGCCTGTTCCATACGCTTTTGCAGCTCGTTCTTATCCAAGGCATCGCTCCCATCCTATACGCTCCATAAACGCTAAATAGTTTCTCACGGTTTGCCACCGCCACGCTCGCGAAATCAGATGCTTACAGAATGAGCGAACGCCGCTTAGGTAGCTCATTTGGGACGGGGCTCCTTTGACTGCTCATGTGGTAGCATCGGGTCTCATATAAATGAGGGAGTAGTCGCGTAATCGGGCTCGCCCGCAGAGAGGGAGCCAGACTATGGGACTCGCAGAGCTCGTGTTGCTCGCCGTTGGCCTTTCGATGGACGCCTTTGCCGTTTCCATCTGCAAGGGTCTCGGCATGAAAAAGATCAACCTTAAAGTCGCCGTAGTGCTCGGCCTGTTCTTTGGCGGCTTTCAGGCCGGCATGCCCGTGATCGGATGGGCGCTCGGCAGTCAATTCATGGGCATCATCGGGCCCATCGACCATTGGATCGCCTTTATCCTTTTGGCCTTCATCGGCGGCAAGATGCTGTGGGAGGCCTTTACCGAGGACGAGGGCGAGAGCGACAACAAGAATGCCGAGAAGATTGACCTGGTAGAATACCTGGTTCTCGCCATTGCCACCTCGATTGACGCCCTGGCCGTAGGCATCTCGTTTGCGGCGCTCTCGGTTGACATCGTGCCCGCTGTATCGCTTATCGGCGTCACAACGTTTATCTTCTCCGTCGCCGGCGTGGCGATCGGCCATACCTTTGGCGCGCGCTACGAAAAGCCTGCCACCATCGTGGGCGGCGTCGTGCTCATCCTCATCGGCCTCAAGATTCTGCTTGAGCATCTGGGGATCCTCGCGATATAAAAAACGCCTCTCATAAGCTCAACGTCAACGTGGAAGTCTCATGCAGAGTTTTGCATAAGGCCTTTTCGTGCAGACTTTTGCATGTCATACTGATATGCAAAAGTCTGCACGTTAGGAGATTGCCGTGGATACCCTTCCCATCACCACGCCGCGCCAAGCTGGCATCTACGTGCGCCAGGCACGCGAGTCACAGGGAATCACCCGTGCGGCCCTCGCTAAAAAAGCCGGTGTTTCGGAGCGCCTGCTCGCATCGCTCGAGCTAGGAGATGCCACCGGCATTCGACTCGACAAGCTATTGGCAATCTTCAATGCTCTCGGACTGGCGCTCGCCGCTCAAGGGGATATAGGCGAAGCAAAAAACGAGCGACCAGTCGACGCCCCGCATGCCAATCCGCTGCCTCGCAGCATCCCCAGGCGCCATCACACTCAACGTCCTCATCATCGCAACCGTCGTAGTACCGCCATTCCGGCTCTTGCAGATGCCCCCTTTACATCCGCACTCTACGACGAGGTCTTCGCCGATTTCGCCATGTCCAATCTCGGAGTCTCGATTGCCGCAAACGCATCTAACCAAACCAAGCCCGAAGGGAAATAGCCAATGGCCAGAACATCACTTCGGACCATTATTTGCGGCGTACCTGCGGGAACGCTCACGCAAGATGAGAACGGTCTTATCAGCTTTACCTACGATCATGACTATGACGGGCCAGCCCTATCGACCAACATTCCCGTATCAAATCGCACATACGGCCAACAGGTCATGAATCCGTACTTGTTTGGCCTTCTGCCCGACAGCGAGGACCAACGAAAAGCGATTGCCGCCGAATTCGACGCCAGGCCCAATAATCCCGTTGCGCTGCTCAGCCATATCGGACTCGACTGTCCGGGCGGAGTGCAGTTTTGCGCCGAAGAAGATATCGACGCCGCCTTGCATCGCACTGGCGAATACCGCCCTATAGACGACCACGAGATTGCCTTGCGCCTCAAGTCGATCAGGGATGACCGCGAGGCATCGTGGATGGGCCTAGATGAAAGTTGGTCACTTGGAGGCAACCAGGGCAAGTTCGCACTCGCGCTCATAGACGGTCGCTGGTGCGAATGCGTAGGTTCCTCGCCCACGACGCATATTTTCAAAAATGGCGTTATCGGATTTAAACTTGAAGCTCTTAATGAGTTTGTCTGCATGAAAAGCGCCCAGCGCGCGGGTATCGCAACGGCGAACGTTGAGTATCGCTTATTTGAGGACGAACCCGCCCTCATTGTTGAACGCTATGACCGTGTGAAAGCCAAAGACGGAACAATCATGCGTCTACACCAAGAAGACCTCTGTCAGGCCCTTGGAGTGATGCCCGCTCAAAAGTACACGGCAGACGGTGGCCCGACCGCACGCGACATTCAGGAACTCCTCGTCAACACGAGCCATCATCAACTTAACCTGTATCTGTTTACGCAGATACTTTTCTTTAACGCCATCATCGGCGCACCGGACGCGCATGCGAAGAACTATTCCCTGCTTCTTGGAAACGGCAGCACAGCTATGATGGCCCGTATGTATGACGTTGCATCGGGGCTGGCATACGAACGCATGCGGCGAAAAGCGCGCCTTGCCATGAGCGTTGGCGGCGAAAATCGTGTGGGGCGCATCGGTCCAGGCGCTATCCGCCGATACCACGGTATGGGCGACCCCGCGCTGGAGGCGGCGCTCACCGATGCCGGGCTATCCGAGAAGTTTTGCTTTGCGACCATGATGGACCTCGCCTACGAGGTACCCATTTGCATGGAAGAGGTCATGGACGAATACGCCGACCTGCCCGGCATGGCGGACCTGCGCGAGCATATGCTCGGCCCCGTCTGCGAAAACTGCCAGCGCACCCTCGACCTCATCAAGGCGGATATGGGCTAGGTGTCCGTAATCTCCCATTTCCCAAAAGAAGAGAGGAGGCACCCGTCGCAAAAGCTCGGGTGCCCCCTCTCATAATGTCATTTGCAATCCACCAGCACGTGGCTCGGACTGCTGCTAGCGCAACCTTTACGCAGCGAGGCGCTTGAGGACGTCGATGAGCAGCTCGTAGAAGCGCTCGGCAGAAGCGAGCTCCATGCTCTCGTCCGGGGTGTGGACATCGGAGAGCGTCGGGCCCACGGCGATGGCGTCCAGGCCGTGCAGGGCCTCGGCAAACAGGCCGCACTCAAGGCCGGCGTGAATGGACTCGATTCGTAGCTCGGAGCCAAAGAGCTCGCGATAGCTCTCGACAAAGATGTCGCGGACCGGCGAATGCTCGGCATAGCTCCAGCCGGGATACTCGAACTCAAACTTGGCGTCGAATCCCAGGACATCGGCCAGCGTCTGCAGGCGGTCCTTGAACTCGTTCTGCAGCGAGGTGATCGAGGAGCGCGGGGACAGCATGATCTTGACTTGGTCGTCAGAGGTGGCAACCACGCCGATGTTGGAGGAAACCTCGACGGAGCCGTCGGTGGCGACATTGCGGCGGATCACACCGTTGGGGGCAAGACGCAGAGCGCGAATAAGGGCAAGTGCGGACTTTTCGTCCATGGCCTCGACCTCAGTGTTGTCGGCAATCTCAACCGTGCAGGTAAAGCCGGGGTCGAAGACCTCGAGCTCGGCAGTAACGTCGGCGATGATGCCCTTTGCGATCTGGGCCGCGGCCTCGGCTGCAGCGTGGTCGGCGTAGACCAGCTCGGCCTTGCACTCACGGTTGATGGCGTTGTCCTTGGTGCCGCCGTTAAAGCTAACGATGGCGGGCTCGCCGGCAACCATCAGGCGGTCGATGATGCGGGCCATGATGAGGTTGCCGTTGCCGCGCTCCAGGTTGATATCGCTGCCGGAGTGGCCGCCCAGCAGGCCGGAGATGTCGAGCGTGAGGGTGCTACCGGTCTTGTGCTCGCGCGCGATCGGGCAGGTGTAGGTAACGACGACGCCGCCGGCACAGCTGACGGTGGCAACGCCCTCTTCCTCGGAGTCAAGGTTGATCATGGTGCGGGCGCTAATCTGGGACTTGTCGAGCGTCTCGGCGCCGACCAGGCCAGTCTCCTCGTCGGTGGTGAACACGCACTCGAGGGCCGGATGGGTAATCGAATCGTCGTTGAGCACGGTAAGCATAAGCGCGACGGCAATACCGTTGTCGGCGCCCAGAGTGGTGCCGTTAGCGGTGAGGACGCCGTCCTTGACGACCAGGTCGATACCATCGGTCGTAAAGTCGTGCTCAACGGAGCCCAACTTGTCGCACACCATATCGATGTGGCCCTGCAGCATCACGGTCGGGGCATTCTCGGCACCGGCAGATGCGGGCTTGCGAATGATGACGTTGTAGACCTCGTCCTGGTACACATCGAGACCGCGCTCCTTGGCAAACGCAACCAGGAAATCGCTGATGCCCTTCTCGTTGCCAGACCCACGGGGGATCGCGCTGACCTCCTCAAAGAAATGGAACAGCTGGGCGGGCTCGTAGCCGGTAATCTTGTAGTCCATGGTGCCTCCTTGGCGCAACTGGTTAGACAGTAAGACATGCGACTTGTATATTCCCAGACTTTGCGTGCATAAACCAGTCGAAAACGCCGAGCGCCCTCGCATCATCGGCTAACGGTGGACCGTATAGCGTAACGGTCACAACTTCCGCAGCTCTACAAATCGAGGCGCCCTTTCCGGAGCGCCTCGATTGCGCGTATCAAATTGTCGCCACGCCCTACAGCGCGCCGGAACCGGCTTGCATCATGCCGCCGGGGCCCGAGGTCACGCCGCCGCTCACGGGCGCGGCGTTGCCGGTGTGCGGTACCGCCGGGGCGGTATCGCCACCAAGCGTGCCCGCCGGACGCGGTGCCGGGATCTCGCCCGTGCCGCGGCTAAAGACAAACTTGCCATCGGCCACGTCGCACAGGACGGTATCGCCCTCGCCCCACTCGCCGGCCAGGAGCTCCTCGGACAGCGGGTCCTCGATGAGCTTTTGAATGGCGCGGCGCAGCGGACGCGCACCGTTGGTGAGGTCGGTGCCCTCGGCCACGATCTTGTCATAGGCCGCATCGGTGAGCTTGATGTTCATGCCGTTGGCAATCAAACGCTGACGCAGGTCGTCCACCAGCAGGTGCGCGATCTTGGTGAGATTCTCGCCCGAGAGCTTCTGGAACACCACAATGTCGTCGATACGGTTGAGCAGCTCGGGGCGGAACAGGCGCTTGAGCTCGCCCATCGCGCGACCACGGATCTCACTCGACGTGAGACCCTGCTCGCCGGTGGTGCCAAAGCCAACGCTCGCATCCTGCGCAATCTCGCGGGCGCCCACGTTGGACGTCATGATGATCACGGTGTTGCGGAAGTCGACCGTCTTGCCCTGGCTATCGGTCAGGCGGCCCTCCTCCAGCACCTGCAGCAAGATGTTGAAGATATCGGGGTGCGCCTTCTCGATCTCGTCGAACAGCACGACCGAGTACGGGTGACGACGAACGGCCTTGGTGAGCTGGCCGCCCTCGTCGTGGCCCACATAGCCCGGGGGGCTACCGATGAGCTTGGAGACCTCGAACTCACTGCCAAACTCCGACATATCGAAGCTGATGAGCGCGTCCTTGCTGCCAAAGAGATACTCGGCGAGCGTCTTGGCGAGCTCGGTTTTGCCCGTGCCGGTGGGGCCCAGGAAGATAAAGCTGCCGCCGGGGCGACGCGGGTCCTTGAGCGGCGAGCGGCTGCGGCGCACGGCCTTGGCAACGGCCTCGACGGCCTCGTCCTGACCGATGATGCGCGTCTTGAGCACGCTTTCGGCCTGCAGCAGGCGGCGGCTCTCGCTCTCGGTGAGCGAGGACACCGGCACGCCCGAGGTCACGGACACGATGTCGGCAATCTGGGAGACATCGATGGTGAGCGGGCTGGCGTCGAGCTCGGCGGTCCAGGCAGCCTTGGCCTCGGCGAGCTCAATCTCGGCAGCCTTTTGCTGCTCGGTGATCTCGGCGGCCTTGTTCATGTCGTCGCTCTCGGTGGCCTCCTGCGCGGCGGCCTTAAGCTCCTCCACGCGATGCTCGGCCTCGCGCACCGGCTCGGGCGCGCGGTTGGCGGCGATGCGGGCGCGGGCGCCGGCCTCGTCAATGAGGTCGATGGCCTTATCGGGCAGGAAGCGATCCTGGATGTAGCGGTCGGAGAGGTTCGCGGCGGCCTCGATAGCACCCTGCGTATAGCGCACATGGTGGTGCTCCTCGTAGCGCGGCTTGAGCGCGGTCAGGATCTTGACCGTGTCCTCGACGCTCGGCTCCTCGACATCGATGGTCTGGAAGCGACGCTCGAAGGCCGGGTCCTTGGTGAGGTACTTGCGGAATTCCTCGGCCGTGGTGGCGCCGATAATCTGGAAGGCACCGCGCGCGAGCACGGGCTTGAGCATGGAGCTCGCGTCGATGGAGCCCTCGGCAGAGCCGGCACCGATGATGGTGTGCATCTCGTCAATAAACAGGATGACGTCGTCAGCTTCGGTGGCCTCCTGGATCACGTTCTTGAGGCGCTCCTCAAACTCACCGCGATACTTGGCGCCCGCAACGAGGCCCGGCAGGTCGAGCGTCCAGATGTTCTGGTTCATAAGGTTCTCGGGCACGTTGCCAGCTGCAATCTGCTGAGCCAGACCCTCGACGATGGCCGTCTTGCCCACGCCGGGGTCGCCCAAGATAAGCGGATTGTTCTTGGTGCGACGCGAAAGGATCTCCATCATACGCTGGACTTCCTTTTCGCGACCAATTACAGGGTCGAGCTCGCCGTCGCGCGCCTTCTGCGTAAGGTTGGTGGCGAACTGCTTAAGCGTATCGGTGCCGCTCCCCTTTTGCTGCGACGCGTCCGAGCCGCTAAAGAACGGCAGGCCCGCACCGGGACGCCCGGCACCGGCGCCGGCGAGCGGACGCTTCTTGTCCTGGTCCTTGGCGGTAAGTTTCTCGATAGCCTTTTTGATGGAGGCGGACGACACACCCAGGCGCATGAGGATGTCCATGGCCATGCCGTTACCCTCTTCGACGATGCCAATCAGCAAGTGCTCGGTCGACACGTAGGTCTGGTTGTTCTCACGTGCCACGCGGAAGGAGCGCTCCATCACGCTAATGACGAGCGGCGTAAAGGCAAGCTTGGCAGCCTCGGTCTCCTCGCTGGGCTCGGGAACCGTGGTCTGGACCTCCTTGAGGGTGTCCATGATGTCGTCGTAGGAGATATCAAGCGAGCGCAGCGCCTCGGCAGCGATGCCCTCGTCCTCCTTGGCGAGTGCGAGCAGCAGGTGCTCGGTGCCCACCTTATTTGAGTGCAGATCGAGCGCCTCCTGTTTGGCCATCGACATGACCTTGCGCGCTCGATCGGTAAATCTATCTAACATGCTCGTTTCCTTACATGAGTTCATCGAAATCAAAACGCCCGCCCGTCGGCGGCGCTTTTGTCTCTTTACCCACAGGTTGTCTATGTTAACAGCTGGAGGAATATCTATAAACCCGGCTCACATGAATGCAGGTTATGACCGCATCGCGGGACTCACCGCGCGATGCGCGACAGGCGCCCCGCAAGAGAAACCCTAGGCGTCTTTCACCACGTCGGGACTCGTCGCACGCGATGCGCGATAGGCATCGGCCTCCTTGGAGACGCGTTCGAGCAGCTCGGATGTATCGACGCCCTCGACTTGCGCGACCGTTTCCACCGTCTGCATGGCGACCGCCCTCAGGTACGCGCACGCGCTGTCCCCCGGCTGCTCGAGGTCTATCTCCTCGCCGCCCTCCCGGGCAAAGCCGACCGCCATCACAAAGCCCATGATGCCCGAGACCAGAAAGCCCACCGCAAAGCTCGAATCTGCCTTGAGCTCTTCTCCGTCGGGGTGGACGATCTCTCTCACGCGGTCGATGATGATCGTATGGATGCCCTGCACGACCTGCTCGGCGGCACCCGCCCTCATGGTGATGACGATGCGCCGCAGCAGGCAGCGGACGTCGCGCCGGTCGAACGCCGAAAGGTCGCCCTCGCTCGAAAAATGCCAGAGGGCATCGGTGATGAGCTCGTTATCCTGCAGCAGCTGGGCTATGGCGATGGCGACGAGTTCATCGAAATCGTGAAAATAGTAGTAAAACGTTCCGCGATTGCACTGGGCGGCGCGGGTCACCTCGCCAACCGACAGCTCGAAGATGCTGTTGTTCTCGATGAGCTCCCAAAACGCCTCGATGATACGGGTGCGTGCATCGGGCGCATCGGCGTCCTTACGCGGTCTCGCCATGCGCCTCACCGCACCCCTGCGCCTTGGCGTTCATGATGAGCATCTGAAGACGGTTCTCCACGTTGGCGAAGCTCACGTCGGGATCGTAGTCGAGCGGTAGGAACTGCGCCGTGGGATACTGCTTCTTGAGCGCATGGATGAGCCCGCGCCCCACGACATGGTTGGGCAGACACCCGAACGGCTGCAGGATCACGAAGTTGCGGCAGCCGCGCTTGGCGTGCTCGAGAATCTCCGCCGGAATCAGCACGCCCTCGCCCGCATCGAACGTATGGTGCAGGATCTTATCGCTCGCGCGCACGAGCTCGGGCATGCGCGTCGGCGGCTCGTAGAGCGGGCTCGCCGCGCCCAGGCGGTCGCAACGGTCGTGCGCGAGCTCGAACAGGTTGTCCGCCGTGGCGTACCAGGCCTTTTCGGGCAGCGACAGGTCGACGTGGAACTCGCGCGACTGCGCATGCTTGTAGAAATAGGTCTTGCGGATCACGTCGGTCATGCGCGCCTCGATGACCTCGAGCCCGTTGTCCTCGAGGTAGCGCTCGATCTCGTGGTTGGCGCCGAGATGGAAATTGAGCAGGTACTCGCCCACGATGAGAACGGTCGGATGCGGGTTCGAGCGGTCGTACGGAACGGCGTCCATGATCGCAAGCGCGCGTTTGAAGCCCGTCGCCTGGCCTCTCAGCCCGGAGCGCTCCATGCCCTCGATAACCTCATCGAGCGCGCGGTCGAACGCAGCGTCCGCCGCGCCCTTCTCGAGCTCGTAGGGACGGATGCGCCTAAGCATGGCCTCGAGGGCATCGATCATGGGAAGACCGTAGGCGATCTGGATGCTCGGGCCAAGGCCGAGCTTGAAGCCCGGATGCGCATTGTGGGCATCGACGTCGTCGTTGGTGAGCACCGGGACATAGTCGTATCCCGCGTCGTCGAGCGCGCGGCGCAGCAGGGGCATGTAGTGCGTCAGGCGGCAGTCGCCGATATACTTGCCAGTCACCACGGCGACGTCGTGCGGGTCGTACTTACCGCTCTCGAGTGCCGCGAGCGCCTCGCCGATCACGATTTGCGCGGGGAAGCAGATGTCGTTGTGCACATAGCGTTTGCCCAGGCGGATGGCATCCTCGCGCCCGATATCAAGGGCCTCGGCGCGCACGCCCTGATTGCGCATCGCCGCGGTCATGAGCCTGCAGAACGCATGGGAGGTGTTGGGGACCAGCGCGATCTTGTCGTGCCGGTCGCGCTTGGTGTACTTGACCTTATACGGGTCGTCGAGCGGATGGACCGCGTGCACCCGGGCGCCCTCGGCACGCTCCTCCGCGCGACGACGGTTGACCGACTCGATAAACGAACGCACGCGAATGCCCATGGGACCGGCGACGTCGCTCTCATCGAGCTTGATCATCATCGGAACCTTGGAGCCCATCTCGCCCATCATGCGCGCGATCTCGTCGGTGAGATACGCATCGTGGCCGCAGCCGAAGCTGCCCATCTGCACGAGCTCGAGCTCGGGCGTCGATGCGACGATGACCGCGCACGACAGCATGCGCGCATGATAGTTGTTCACGATGTCGATGCGGCTGTTGGAAAGATCGACGTTGCAGACCCCCGGCACCGCATCGGGCGTCAGCACGGGGATGCCGCGCTCAGAGAAGAGCTTGGGCAGCCCATGGTTGACCAGCGGGTCGTTGTGGTACGGGCGCGAAGCGATCACCACCGCGTAGCCGCCGTCCTCGTGCACGTTCTCGAGCACCTGCCTGCCGCGCAGCTGCAGCTGGTTCTCAAACGTCTCCTGCGCGCGGTCCGCCTGCTCGGTCGCCTTGGCAACCAGGTCGGCATCGATATCGAAGGTCTCCTTGCACCACGCCTTGAGCTGGCGGTTTCGGTCGCCCTCGTCGTACCAGTGGAACAGCGGCGTATCGAACGGAACGCCGAAACGCTCCTCCGGGTTATCGGAATTGCGCATCACGTAGGGGTATCCCTTTACGACGGCGCACATCCACTCGCTGGTAGAGGCGGTGTTTTCGGTGGGCACCGTCGTGATGATGGGCATGAAGATGCGGTCGACGCCGGCGTCGACGAGATTGCGGATGTGCCCGTGGACGAGCTTGGCCGGGAAGCACACGGTGTCGGATGTGACGTGCGCCAGACCGCGCTCGTACATCGCCTTGGTGCTGCGTCCCGAGACGCGCACCTTAAAGCCGAGCGTGCTGAAGAACGTCGACCAGAACGGCATGGTGTCCCAGAACTCGAGCACACGGGGAATGCCGATCGTGACATCGCGCCCCCCGCTGACGGGAACCGTGGGGTACGACTCGAACAGCAGCTTCTCGCGGTCGACAAAGAGATTGGGGGCAGCCGCGGTCCGGTCGCGCCCCGTGCCGGGTGCCTGTGCCTCGCAAGCACCCTGCGGACGCAGCTCCTCCGCCGCGGGAACCTCGCGCACGAGCTCATCCCATGAGATGGCGCCGCCGCGCGGGCAGCGATTGCCCGTGACGTAAAGCGAGCCGTCGCCAAATGCCACGACCGCGCGCTGGCAGCGGTTGTTGCACCGACGGCAGGTAACGCCGCCGAACTCGCGATGCTCGAAGCGCTCCACGGCATCGAGCCCGATAAACGACGTGCCGGCGTCGCCCTTGCGGCATTCCTCGCGCGCGAGCAGGGCGATACCGATAGCGCCCATCAGCCCCGGGTGGGGCGCACGCGTGACGGGTTTGCCCAGATACTGCTCGAATGCGCGCAGCACCGCGTCGTTTCGGAACGTGCCGCCCTGGACGACGACTTTGTCGCCCAGACGGTTGAGATTTGAAACGCGAATGACCTTGGTGAACACGTTCTCGATAATCGAGCGGCAGAGACCGGCCATGATGTCGCCCGGACCCTTACCGCGCCGCTGCTCGGAAACGACGCTGCTGTTCATGAACACCGTGCAGCGGCTGCCGAGAACGGCGGGGGCTTTGGACGAAAATGCCTCGGTCGCGATATCCTCAACGGCTATTCCGAGGTTTTTGGCAAAACCCTCGAGGAACGAGCCGCAGCCCGCAGAGCACGCCTCGTTGACGACGATATCGGTCAGCACGCCGTGGTTGAGCCAGATGGCCTTCATATCCTGTCCGCCGATGTCGAGCACGAAGGTCGCATCGGGAACGCATGCGCACGCGGCGCGGGCGTGCGCGACCGTCTCGACCGTATGGTAGTCGGCGTGGAACGCGCGCGCGAAAAGCTCCTCGCCGTATCCCGTGGTGCCCACGGCATCGATCGCAAGCGTGACTCCCGCTGTCTCCCAGCGGTTCTTCAAGCTGACAAGACCCTGTTGGGCGACGTCGAGCGGTCTGCCGTTATTAGACGCGTAGAACGAATCGACAAGCTCACCCGCCTCATCGACCAGGGCGAACTTGGTCGTCGTGCTCCCCGAATCGATACCGAGCGCCACACGCACCGTCTCTCCGGGCGCATACGCATCCGGACCCTTTGCCGGCGTCTCTTTGCCATGGCGTGCCGTAAAATCCGCCTGCTCGGCAGGTGTGGCAAAAAAGGGCTGGGCAAGACGTCCCTCCCCGCTTGCGGGCGCGACCGTCTCGAGCTTATCCAGCCGGACAAAAGCGTCGGGAAGGTCGATCGGTTGGGACGATGCGAACATGTCGGTCAGCGACAGGGCGGCACCGCGCGCGACCATGATCTGCGGATCGCGCGGGACGATAACCTGATCGTCCGATAGATTCAGTTGCTCCCGGAACACGCGGACCAGTGTGGGGTTGTAGGCGAGCGTACCGCCCTCGAAGATTACCGGCGGCTCGATGTCGATACCCTGGGCCAGACCGCCGATCGTTTGGCGGGCGACCGCGTGAAGCGCCGAAAGCGCCAGGTCGGTGGTAGGAATGCCCTCGTTGAGCAGCGGCTGGATATCGGTCTTTGCGTACACGCCGCAGCGGCCCGAGACCTCGTGGACGGTCGTTCCCCGGCTTGCGAGCTGCTCGAACTCGCCCGATTCGGTGCCGACCCCCATGAGCTTTGCCATCTCGTCGATAAATGCACCGGTACCGCCTGCGCACGAGCCGTTCATGCGCATGTCGGCAACCTCGATGTCTCCCTTATCGTTGGTGCGGAAGAAGATCATCTTGGCGTCTTGGCCGCCCAGCTCGATGGCGCAGCGCGTCTGCGGATAGAACCTGCTGATCGCGAGCGCGTTGGCGACCACCTCCTGAACGTACGAGGCGCCCAGCGCGGTCGCGATATCGCGCGCACCCGAGCCGGTCACCGCAACGCGCAGTGACTCATGGGGAAAGCGCTCGGCGAGCTCGCCGAGCATGGCGCGCACGCTCGCTGTCTGACACGCCCCGTGGCGGCGATATCCCCACCACGCCTCGGTCATATCCTCGTGCATCGCGTAAACTTTGGTCGTCGTCGACCCTACGTCCAGTCCTACTAGCAACGCCATAATGCTCCGTCTCTCGCATTTTTCCCGCTAGAGATATACCACTCTACGTAATACAACAGACTGTTGTATTTAAACTCCGTATAAAAAGCGGCTGCCGAAACGCTTCAGCAGCCGCCGAATGCACCAACAGATTGTTCTGCGCGCTAGCACGTCGGGCAACGGAGCAGCACGGGCCCTCCGGTCATGCGCACCGCTCACGCCCGCGATGTCGCCGAGAGAGCTATCCACGCTTTGGGCTCCAACCAAGCAAGTCGCCCGCGCTCAGCAGATCCCTAAGCGAGCTACTCGCACTCAGGAGCCATAGCCTGCTCCAAGAGCTCGGCATGCTCCTCCTCGAAAACCGTCCCCACAGGGAAGGCGCGACGGAAGACGAAGCGGGAAATCGGACCGGCTACCAAAAGGTTCCACGGCAGCGCCATCACAAAATTATGCGGGATGTTGATCATCCAGATCGCGGGCACGGAATACAGGTTCGCAAGGATGCCGCCGGGCATGTGCGTCAGACCCTCACAGGCACCGTACAGCGACATGATGATGACCATGGGAACGACCATGCAGGAGCTGACGGCGAGCGTCATGGCAAGTGGCGAGCTCTTGCCCGGCGTGACCAAGTACTTAAAGGCGAAACCCTTGGCGAGCGGGCTGGCGACGAACCAGTCGCAGCACATGGCAAAAATGTAGGCAACGGGGAAGCCGAGCCACGCAGTGGCAACGACCTCGCCGTTGATGGCCCCGTGCTGCAGGGCAACGTTGTAGATGCTCATCCAGAGCACCATGCAAAAGCACATGATAAAGGTGAACAGCAGGCTCTCTCGTTTGTTGATAGGCATAAAGGGCAGATTCCTCTCTGTGTTGTACCGCGGCGCCACGCAACAAAAACGGGCGGGCAAGATGGAGCTGTTGGAACTTCATCTCGCCCGCCCGTGGTACGCGCGTCTGCGACTACTTATGTGGTGGAACCAGCCTAGCACGAAACGCATGCGCTTCGTAAGCGTTGAGTTTATGAAGATGCAGGGCACCGATAATCCCCCGACCCCATAAGTTGCGGTGGAATACGGACTGTTTTGACCCTTTAAGCAGCAATTCAGTCCCTATTTCACCGCAACTCATTTGGTGCAAAGTAACCTGTCCCCCTTGTACCAATTAGCTGGTGTGGCGCCAGCGAGGGTCGGTGAGCGTACGCGCCACACCCAGTCCAACGGGCAGAAACGCTACGATGAGCACTGCGCGCACAAACCAGCCGAGCATATTGACCGTGTCGAAGGTGCACATGTAATACATCGAGCGATACAGATACAAGCCCGGCACCATAATGACAATCGAAGGCACCGTGAGGGCGATGCGCGGGTAGGTGAGCTTGACTTCAGCCAAGCTTGCGAGCAGCCCCGATACCAGCGCGCCGATAAACGCTGCTGCCTCGGGAGGCATTCCCGTGCTGAGGCCCAGGAAGGGAATCATCGTCGGCGCATCGACAAGGGTCAGACGCAGGGTATTGGACACGGCGCCGATCAACCCAGCTGCCGCGGCCATCTTTACCGGGCTGTTGAACATCACCGAGAAGCCGAATACGCCAACGAAGCTCATCACCACGCGCAGGAGCGTAAGGGCAAGCGGCGAAAGGCCCAGTGGGGCAAAGTCGTCCGGCGCCAGGCCAACACACTCGGCAACCATCCAACCTACGAGGGTCGCCATCACAATAATCGATACGGCATATGAAAGGCGCTCGATACCGCTTCGCATGTCGAGCTTGGCGATGTCGAGGCCCGCCGTAATGAGCGGAAAGCCGGGAATCACAAAGAGCATGGCGCCGATATAGCCTTCTTGGTGCGACATTGCCCCCGGTATGACCTGGCCAAGGCCGAGCAATGCCAGCAGATACGAAACGCAAGCGAGCGCAACGCCGGTCGTCAGCGCGCTGAACTGACCAAGGCCTTGCTTGAGAATATGGGAGCGGGCAAAGTTGCCGACACCCGCGCCCACAAACGCGCAGGCCATCTCGATAGGGCCGCCGCCGAGCAAAAAGACGAAGGCGCCGCAAGCACAAGCTGCCGCAAGGCCCTGTTGCCAGGGAGAGTAATCGGGTTTTGAACTCTCAACGGTCTTGAGCATCTCGTGGTATTCGTGCACGGTAAACCGGCGCCCATACGTCTCGATTTCCTTTAAGAAGCTCTCCATCATCCAAATGCGATGGGTATTGACTCCCGTTGTGGGCAGGCTGACAACCTCGTTAAAGCAGTGGCCATCTTCGATGCAGGTGCACTCAAACGACAGAAGACTTAAGTCAACGTGGATGGTGACACCGAGTACGGCGGCAACACGATTCATGGTATCGCGCACGCGCCAGGCACCCGTTCCGCTTGCCAGCATAAGCATGCCGGTGCGGCAGATGATGGATGATTTATCGGTGAGCGGCGCATCGACGGCAAGCTCATCGCCTGCCGTCACGATCTGGTGCCAGTCAGTTTTCATATGGAGCGCGCCGGCACGAACGCCGTGGTGCATGGGGGCTCTCGAAAGCAGCGAGTCAAGGCGCGAAGGCTGTGGGGGCTCCGTTGATTCGTCCTCAACCTCATCAGTCTCTTCATCGACCAGATCAAAGGAATCAAGCGGCGCTGGCTCGCGACGGTCGATCAGCTCCTCGTCCTCATCATCAAAGTAATTGAACTGATCGAGCATGTCCTCTTCGATTGAACGCTCGCTCGCGTCGTCCATATAGACGCTCCCTTCCTACCGACTAACCCCCATCCTAGGCAGCAACGGCTAAAGGAAACATAAAAGAGACGACTGTCATGCGAGCCATGTGCTCAACAGCCGTTGGGCAGTCGTTTAAGAACGTCCCCAATGACTACATCGATGTTCTAAGTGTCAACCAAGTCAACGCCGCAGGTAGAGGACGGACAGCGAGCGACGTCCAGGGCGAACAAGTTGGCATGAAAAAGGCAAGGCATAGACCTTCTGGTCATGCCTTGCCTTTTGAATGACAAATTGTCGCCCTGGGCGGCGCGCAGCGTCAACTGGTTACGCGGGTTGGCAAACCCGCGTAACCACCTAGGTCGCGCCCTTGAAGTTGAACGTCAGATTGTCCAAATGCGGCCCGCGCAGCGTCGAGCCGTTACGCGGTTCGTAGAACCGCGTAACAAGTTAGTACATCTTTGCGCCGGCGGGGATGGAGGCGTCGAGCTGGATCAGGTTGAGGCGCTCCTCGCCCTCCTCCTCGTGGACAGCGCTGATCAGCATGCCGCAGCTGGGAATACCCATCATCTTGCGCGGAGGCAGGTTGGTGATGGCGAGCAAGGTCTTGCCAACCAGGTCCTCGGGCTCGTAATAAGCGTGAATACCGGAGAGGATGGTGCGGTCGGTGCCGGTGCCGTCGTCGAGCGTAAAGTTCAGCAGCTTCTTGGACTTCTTGACGGCCTCGCATGCCTTGACCTTCACAGCGCGGAAGTCGCTCTTGGAGAAGGTATCAAAGTCGACGAACTCCTCAAACAGCGGCTCAACGGCGATCTTGGAGTAATCGAGCGTGGGCTTAAGCGACTTAACGAATGGGTTCGCGGCGTTGCCGGCCTCGGCAGCCTTGGCGGCAGCGGCACCGGACTGGAAACCCTTCTCGGGCTTCATGTGCGGGAACAGCAGCACGTCGCGGATAGAAGCCTGGTTGGTAAGCAGCATGACCACGCGGTCGATACCAATGCCAATACCGCCCGCGGGAGGCATACCGTACTCGAGGGCGCGCACGTAGTCCTCGTCATACTCCATGGCCTCATCGTCGCCGCCGGCCTTCTCGGCCATCTGGGCGGCAAAGCGCTCGGCCTGGTCGACCGGGTCGTTGAGCTCGGAGAACGCGTTGGCGTACTCGTGGCCGGCAATAACCAGCTCAAAGCGGTGCGTCAGGCGCGGGTCGTCCTCAAAACGCTTGGCAAGCGGGCTGACCTCGATGGGGTAATCGCACACGAAGGTCGGGTTGACGATGGTGTCCTCGCCCAGCTCATCGTAGATCTCGGCGATAATCTTGCCGGCGGTCCACTCGGGCTTAATCTCCAGGCCCTTCTCGCGCGCGGCGGAAGCAAGCTCCTCGACCGGCGTGTCGATGGTGACCTGCTTGCCGAGCACATCGGAGACGATGTCGGTCATGGGACGGCTGGCCCACTCACCAGAAAGGTCGATGGTCTGGCCCTGGTACTCGATGACCTCGGGGTTGCCGATGGCCTTGTTAGCCGCCTTAATGACGCCCTGGGCGAGTGCCTTCATGCCCTCGAGGTCGGAGAAGGCACGGTAGGCCTCCATCGTGGTGAACTCGGGGTTGTGGGTAAGGTCCATGCCCTCGTTACGGAAGATGCGGCCGATCTCGAACACGCGCTCAAAACCACCGACGATGCAGCGCTTGAGGTGCAGCTCGGTGGCAATACGCAGGTAGCACTCCTGATCGAGCGCGTTGAAGTGGGTAATGAACGGCTTGGCAGTAGCGCCGCCTTGGATGGTCTGCAGGATGGGGGTCTCGACCTCCATGTAGCCGTCGGACTCCATAAAGCGACGGAAGGTGGAGAGAATCTGCGAACGCTTACGGAAGGTCTCGCGAACGTCGTCGTTGGCGATCAGGTCGACATAGCGCTGGCGATAGCGGGTCTCCTTGTCGGAAAGACCGTGGAACTTCTCGGGCAGCGGACGAACGGCCTTGGCAAGCAGGGTCGCGCTCTTAGGGGCAACGGAAAGCTGGCCACGCTGGGTGCGCACGACCACGCCGGTCACGCCCAGGATGTCGCCCAGGTCGAGGGCCTTGAGCGTACTCCAGGCAGCCTCGTCCATGTCGTTGATGCGGCAGAACAGCTGAATCTCGGCAGTCGCATCGCGCACGACGATGAACATGATCTTGCCCTGACCGCGCTTGGCGACCACACGGCCAGCGATCTTCACGATGTCCTCGGTGTCCTCGCCATCGGCAAGCTCGGCGTACTTAGCCTCGATATCGGCGACGTAGTCCTCAAGCTCAGAGTGCTCGGGATAGGGGTTCTGGCCCGCCTCGAACAGGGCGGCGCGCTTGGCCAGGCGGGTGGCGCGCTCGTCGTTGAGCGTCGATGCCTGATCGGCGGCGTTCTGGTTCTCTGCCATAAGTTAGCTCCTCAAACTAAAACGCTCCCCAGGATTCGGTCCCAGGGAGCGAAAACATACCTTTACGCGGGACCGTGGTCTAGCGTGCGATCTTGGCGATGGTGTAGACGCGAGTCTTGCCGGAAGGCGTAACGACCTCGACGGAGTCGCCCTCGCCGTGACCAATGATGGCGTGACCGACCGGAGACTCGTTGGAAATCTTGTGCTCGAGCGAGTTGGTCTCGGTGGTACCGACGAGCGTGACTTCCATGACCTCGCCGTTGGGATCAATCAGCGAAACGGTGGAACCGATGGAGACGGTCAGGTCGCCCGTGGTGGCAGCAACCTGAGCGTTGGCGAGGACGGCCTGGATCTCGGCAATACGAGCGGCGTTCTGGGCCTGCTTGTCCTTAGCGGCGTCGTACTCGGAGTTCTCCGAAAGGTCGCCGAACGCGCGGGCTTCCTTGATGTCCTCGACGATCTCCTTGGCGTAATCGCCCTCACGCCAAGCGAGCTCCTCGACGAGCTTCTGGCGGCCCTCAGCGGTCAGTACGATCTGGCTTGCGTCCATACGGATATCTCCCCAACTCTGATCAAACAATCAACTGTCAACAAAACGAAAAAGACCGGCTAGCCTGCGGGCAAGCCGGTCAGGTGCTCACCCCAAAGGGATGGGACTACTCTGCGTCCGCGTCGCTGTCCTCTGCCTGCTTCTTCTTGGCAGCAGCGAGCTTGGCCTCGAGCTCAGCGATCTCCTTGTCCTCCTCGGACTGCTCGACCACGACCTCCTCGGCCTGCTTGGTCTCGGCCTTATCGTCGCCCTCCATACCCTCGCGGATATTCTTGACGGTAGAGCCGAGGGACTTGCCGAGCTTCGGCAGGTTCTTGGGCCCGAAGATAATCAGGACAACGACGAGAATAATGATGAGCTCAGGAGCCCTCAGTCCAAACATGTAGACCTCCACAATACAGCGAGACAAGCTCGAATGAGTATACCGCGGGTATCGCGGTATCACAACAATAGCTAAAAAAAGGGACCGCAAGAAGCGGTCCCTCCTCATGCTCTGGTCGGGTTGACTGGATTTGAACCAGCGACCCCTGCGTCCCGAACGCAGTGCTCTACCAAACTGAGCCACAACCCGTTAGCTCGACTATAGTAACAAAGATTTTCGCCGCATGCTAGAGAAATTTTTATTTCTTTGGCACTTCGACGCGAACCGTGTTGGGAATGAGCTCCGTCGTGCAGGCCCACCAGCCGTTTTGCTGGGCAGCGTCGGCAAGCCTTTCGGCCGTGGCGGCGGTGTCGCAAATGGCAAACGAGCAGGCACCCGATCCGCACACATCTACAGCAACGGTTCCGTCCTGTTTACGCAGCCAATCGAGAACCGTTTGAATCTGCGGCTCCATCTGTGCGGAAATGACACCCAAGTTGTTATGGATGAGCGCATATGCCGTCTCGGCATCACCAGCACGCAAGGCAGAAGCTATCGCGCCGGGCTTGTCCGCAGGCACCGGGGCCTCGTCAAAACGTCGATAGGCCTCAATTGTCGAAACGCTCGCCTCGCGCGGCTTAACCAGCACGACGGGCGTCACGGGCAGCGCGGGGTACTCAGTTGCCAGCACGTCTCCCCCACCTACGTAGAACGCAGGACTCGCGTGCAAAAAGAACGGGACGTCAGCACCAATGCCCCGCGCAATGTCGTCGAGCGCTGGGTCGGTGCGATCAATGCCCCAGAGCTCCGCCAAGGCGACAATGACCGCGGCCGCATCCGTCGAGGGGCCGCCCAAGCCGGCGCACAATGGAATGCGCTTCTCAATCGTCACGCGGATGTTTGCCTCGCGACCATAATGCTCGGCCATAGCAACCGCAGCCCGATACGCCGTATTCTTTTGCATGGGAAAATCTGATGCTGGAACCGTCTGGACGGTCAGCGCCTGCGCCGGCGTGACCGTCACGGTATCGGAAAGACCGACGGCCGCCATCAGGGAATCGACCCTGTGGTAGCCGCGGTCATCGCGCTCGGTATGAACCCCCAGGTAGAGGTTAATCTTTGCCGGCGCGGAAAGAGTCAGGGACCGATCGGTCACCGTTAATGCTCCTCGAGCTGATTGCCGAGCGGGGTAAAGATATGCTCGCCGCTCTCAGGGTCGAACAGCTCGACCTGACCGGTGAGGACATCGATATACTGGTAGGACTGACGCGACTTGCGGCCGCGGCGCTCGTCAACCTCGACGATAAAGACGGCGGGGTGGACGCTCTTGATGGTGCCCATGCGCTCGACGACGCGGGTGCGGCCCATGTTGGCCTTAACCTTGACGCGATCGCCCACCATATCGGTCAGCTTCTCGTGGATGTCGTCGACGTGATTGACTTCCATCTCTTCCATGAACAGGGCCTCCAGAAGGTGCAATTCAAAAAGGGGATAATACCCCTAAGATAGACAAAACTCTAATACTATAGCACCCTGCTGCCGCCATACGCAAGTAGCTAAATAAGCCCCGTCCCAAATACGTACCAGACGACAATCTCGCATGACCAGTTGTTACGCGGTTTGGTAAAACCGCGTAACCTAAAGGTTGTCGGTGTCCAGGACGATGGTGAATGGACCGTCGTTGACAAGATCGACTTTCATATCGGCGCCGAAAATGCCATGCGCTACGTGCTCGACGTCCTCGCGCACAAGCGTCAGGAAGTACTCGTAGAGCTCGTTGGCGACATCGGGGGCGCCGGCGTCCGTAAACGACGGACGGCGGCCGTGGCGGCAGTCGGCAAACAGCGTGAACTGCGACACCACGAGCACCTCGCCGTCGACATCCGCCAGCGCCAAGTTGGTCTTGCCGTTCTCGTCCTCGTTGATACGCAGCCCGCGGAGCTTGCCCCACAGCTTGTCGGCTTCGGCGCGTGTGTCGCCGTGGCCCACGCCCAGCAGCACCAGGTAGCCGCGTCCAATACGGCCCACGCACTCGTCGCCGACTGTCACGCTGGCGTTGAGCACGCGCTGCACCACCGCACGCACGGTCTACTCCTCGCCCGTCAGCTTGGCGGACAGATGCTCGAGCGCATGGAAACGATGGCTGATGGCGTTCTTCTCGTCCGCCGTGAGCTCGGCCATGGTCTTGCCCGGCGTATCGACCGGCAGGAACAGCGGGTCGTAGCCAAAACCGTGTTCGCCGCGGCCCTCGTGCGCGATAACGCCTTCGCAGGCGCCCTCGCCATAGGTGACCAGGCCGTCCGTATCGATAAGCGCGACGACGCTCATAAAGCGCGCGGTACGGTCCTCGTCTGCCACGCCTTCCAGGTTAACGAGAAGCTTGGCGTTGTTGGCGGCATCGTCGCCATGCACGCCCGCATAGCGCGCGCTATACACGCCCGGCTCACCGTCCAACGCATCGACGACCAAGCCGGAGTCGTCGGCGATGGCCATAAGGCCCGTCTCCTCGACCGCAGCCTGCGCCTTGATGATGGCGTTCTCCAAAAACGTCGTGCCGTTTTCCTCGGGGTCCTCAAAATCGCCCAGCTGGCCGAGCGCCACAAAGCGCACCTCGGGCATGACCTTGCCCAAAATGGCCTCGATCTCGGTGAGCTTATGGGCGTTGCCGGTTGCCACGACGATGGTCGCCGCCGGGTCGAGGGTGTCGATGTCAATCTTCTCAAGTGCCATAGCTGGTCTCCTTTGTCTCTATAGCAATGCCGAGTTGAGGACGACGAGGACTTCGGCCTCTCTCCCGTCTCAATCAACGGCAGTCTTATACTTCGACGTTTTCCCAGATAAAACCTGCCAAAATAAACCTGTCCCTTTTTGGCAGGTTAGGCGAGGGCTTGGCGCTGAAGCTCGATGAGCTCGGCGATACCCTTATCGCCCAGGTCGAGCAGGGCGTTAAGACGCTTGCGGTCGAAGGGCGCCTGCTCGCCGGTACCCTGGAGTTCGATCATCTCACCGGTGTCGGTGGCGACGAGGTTCATGTCGACCTCGGCGTGGCTGTCCTCGGAATAATCCAAGTCGAGCAGGGTGTTGCCGTCGACGACGCCCATGGAAATGGCGGCAACCTGGCCCGTGAGCGGGATGCGCTCGAGTTTGCCCGCCTCGACCCACATGGCAAGGGCGTCGTGCAGCGCCACCCAGGCGCCGGTAATGCTCGCCGTACGCGTGCCGCCATCGGCCTGGATCACATCGCAGTCGACGGTAACGGTGTACTCGCCGAGCGCCTTCATATTGACGACGGTACGCAGGCTGCGGCCGATAAGCCGCTCGATCTCCATGGAGCGGCCCTTGCGGTTGGCATGCTCGCGCTTGCAGCGTTTACCGGTCGAGGCCGGTAGCATCGCATATTCCGCCGTTACCCAGCCGGCCTTGGCGCCCTTGCGCCAACCAGGCACACCCTCCTCGATGGTGGCGGCGCACAGTACGCGCGTGTCGCCGAACTCAGTCAGGCACGAGCCGTGGGCGTGCTTCATGACGCCGCGGGTGAGCTTAACGGGGCGCAGCTCGTTGGCGGCGCGGCCGTTGGCGCGGTTAACCTGCATGTATTCCATGGAACTATCCTTTCGGCAAAAGATGTGGCGAAGCCTCCGGCGACATTGCGAGCCTAACCGAGTTCGTCGATATCGACATGCTCGATGCTTTTAAGCGGCTGGCCAAAGATAAAGCTACCCGCCACCGCAAACTCGGCAATGTTGTCAGACGTGGTGGCAAAGCGATGCTGTGGCTCGGCGGCATCGCCCGCCAGCTGCTCACGGCGCGTGAGGATATCGGTCAGCTCGCGGGTGGTCTCCTCGGCGGAGCTCACCACGCGCACCCCGGGTCCTAGCGCATGGCGGATGGGACCCACCAGCAGCGGGAAATGCGTGCAGCCGAGTACCACGGTATCGATGCCACGATCGTGCAGCGGCTCGACCGTGGTGCCGACCAGCGCGCGAACGGCTGGCGTATCAAAAATATCCTCGTTCTCGAGCCACTGCTCCTGCAGATGCGCGCCCGAGGCGAGCTCGTGCTCGACGACCTCGACAAAGCTCGAAGCCGGGCAGCCATACACATCGACACCAGCATCCAAATCCTGGATGGCGCGCGTGTAGGCGCCCGAGCGAATGGTGAGGTTGGTGGCGAGCACGCCCACGCGACGCGTACGCGTGCTGTTGATGGCGGCGCGTGCGCCCGGGGCGATCACGCCGATCACGGGAACGTCGAGCACTTGCTGAGCCAGACGCAAGGCCGCGGCGGTCGCCGTGTTACAGGCGATGACCATGATCTTAACGTCGTGCCTCGATAGCCAGCGGCCCGCCTGCAGCGCAAACGAGCGAACCTCGTCCTCGGTGCGGGTGCCATAAGGGCAGCGCTTTGTGTCACCGAAATAGTAGACGGACTCGTGCGGAAGCGCCGTTGCGATCGCGCGCGCGACCGTTAAGCCGCCCAGGCCCGAGTCGAACACGCCGATCGGACGCGTGTCCCCGGCCAGATTATCGATATCGGACATTACCTCACCAGATTCTCTCTCGAAAAATGCGACCATGCGTGATGCGTCGCGCTACGAACGGGCCGCGACCAACAGCTCGGCCGTTGCCGCCCAACCGTCGACAATCTTGCCGCGCGTTACATAGGCATTGTCGCAGGCGTCCAAGAACTCCGGGGCACCGGCGCTCGTCAGACCGTTCTCGACCAGGCAGAACATGCCAACATGGTCGGCCATGTAGAAGTCGGACTCGGAGTCGCCGAGCGCAAGCGTCTCCTCGCGCTCGATCCCCAGGTGCTCGCAGAAGCGCGCAATGGCAACGCCTTTGTTGAGACCCGCCGGATTGATGTTGAAGGCGCGGCCGTCCTCGACGCGATTAAGCTCGAGCGTCGTCGGCTTGGACAGGTGAGTCAGATGGCCGTTGCAAGCCCAGACCAGACCGCAGCCGGCCTCGTCCAGGATGGCCTGGACCTCATCGTCGGGCACATCGCCGCGCATGCCGACGGTGACCTCACGGTACTTGTAGCCGGTCGACATGTCGTTGTGGTATTCGATCTTGTGCGGCCAGCGGGCAAGGATCTTCTCGCACACGCCGGTCTGCTCGATCACCTGGTGCGGCGTGAGACCGCAGGCGGGGTCGTAGGGCATGTCGCCCGTCAGGTACTCCCAGTCGTTGGCCTTGAGGTCGTACATGACCAGGCCGCCCATCTCGCCGATGTAGGAGTTGAGGCCGAGCACGCGGGCGTCCTCATGGATCATGGTGCGATTGCGACCCGAGGTGGGAACCACCTGGATGCCGGCACGGGCGAGCGCGACAACCGCCTCGACGAGCTTGGTCGAGGGATTGCCGTCGTTATCGCGCAGCACGCACGAGCCGGGGGCGAGCATCGTGGCGTCCAGATCGGTAAAGACATACTTGACCTTGGCAAGGCGCTCGCGCATCTCGCCCGAAAGCTCGGCAACGGTCGGCAGGATGTTGTGGGACATGGTCACTCCGTTTACATAGAAGGGGCTGGTCTAGGCGTCGTACGCCGCAAGGGTGCGCTTGAGAATCGAACCGTCGCGCTCACAAGGCTCGGGTCCGTTCTTGCGCAGCATACACTCTTCCTCGCCCTTACCGGTCACGATGACCACGGCAGGACGGACAGTTTCGCGCACGGCAGTCTTGATAGCGGCAACGCGATCAGTCACGATTTGCCAGTTATCATTTCCCTGCGCTTGAACGTTGCGCGCGATCTCGGCGCAGATGTCCTCGACATCCTCGGGGCCGGGGTCATCCTCGGTAATCACGATTCGGTCGGCATACTTGCCAGCGGCGATGCCCATCGTGGTGCGTCGATCGACACCCTTACCGCCCGTAGCGCCAAATACAACCGCCAGCTCGCGCTCGGGATAGTTCTCGCGCAAGTCGCGCAGGAGTGTCTCGAGGCTCATGCCGTTATGTGCAAAATCGACGATGCCCAGGATTTTGCCCGATACGGACGGATAGAGCTCCATACGACCGGGAACGAAGACGCCCTCAAAGCCATGGACGATACCCTCTTCGGAAATGCCCAGGGCCTCGGCGCAGGCAATAGCGGCAAGCGCGTTGGACACATTGAACTTAACCGGCGTGGGAATCACAATGTCACGCGTAAAACGGGGCGTGCGCACCGTTGCCACCACGCCGCAGTCGCCATTGCGAATCGCCAGCGCAAGCACGTCGGCACGCTCGTCGGTCAGGGAGAACGTCACCGTACGTTCGCAACGAGATGCCGCCTCGAGCACGCGATCGACCTTATCCATATCGAGATTGACCACGGCAAAACGGCTCTGCAAGAAGATTTTGAGCTTGCTGGCAAAGTAATCCTCGAGCGTCGGATGCTCAATCGGCGAAATGTGATCCTCGCCGATATTGGTAAAGGCGCCGACTTCAAAGTCAATCTTGCCCGTACGCTCGTATTTGAGGCCCTGACTCGATGCCTCCATAACCAGCCACGGAGCACCCGCCTCCGCAGCATGCGCGATGCGAGACTGCAGCAGGAAGGATTCGGGGGTCGTCAGCTTGGAAGGGCCCGTCTCGATGCCGTCGTCGAACTCAATGCCCGTATTAAGAGCGGGTCGATGACAGCCCGTAAGCTTGGCCTCGTTGGCGAGGATGCCGCGCAGATAAAAGCTGCAGGTCGACTTGCCCTTGGTGCCTGTAAAGGCGCAGACCTTCACCTTACCCGACGGGTGCCCATAAAAGGCATCTGCCACCACGGCGAGCGTGCGACGAATATCGCTCACAATCACCGCGGGAAGATCAACATCGTAATCGACCTCGGAAACGTAGGCCACGGTGCCATCGGCGATTGCCGAAAGCAGGTACTCGCGCTTAAACGCACGGCCCTTGCAGACAAACAACGTGCCCGGACGCACCTGGCGCGAGTCATCAGTCGCAAACTCAATGCGCTGGTCGCACGAAGCGCTCGGTCTGGAAACAACAAGGTCATCTTCCTCGAGCAACTCTATATAGCGCATCAGAGTTAGCTTCTCTTGTGTCGGACTCGACATACAAAGACCTCTCTCGCTAAATTCAGCCTTAAAGGGCAGAAGACGTCCCGCGGCAGAAACGATGAAACATTCTGTATTATCAACCATCCTAATATGCCACCTGACCTTACGCGCATCACAGCCTTCTAAAAAATTGCATGGACTGTGCCGTGGTCTAATAAATGGCAACGGTGTTCACCCCGTGTAAAAACAAGGAAATCTGGGTGCTGTTCTTTAACATAGCGTTCGCAACCACGGCCCGCCGCTTCGTCTGAAGATCGGGACGTGGTTTTTTCGGTTCGCTCGGCGCTTATGCCCTATCACGAAACAAAAGATTGGCATGATAGTAAAGATTATTTGACATCAGCTGCCACAATCCTTGCGGCAGTACACCTGAGCCGTCAGCAGAAAGGATCTTGCATGTGCGGTTTTGTCGGTTTTACCGGTACAGATGAACAGAGTGAGCTGGTTCTCACGGCCATGATGAATCGCATCATCCACCGTGGTCCCGATATGGGCGGCCAGCATATCGTCGACAACGTTGCCCTTGGCTTCCGTCGTCTTTCGATTCTCGATCTTTCCGAAGCTGGAGCCCAGCCCATGTCGAGCGACGACGGCAAGGTCACGATTGTCTTCAACGGAGAGATCTACAACTTCCAGGAGCTTCGCGCCGAGCTGGAGGCGGCCGGCTACGCCTTCCACTGCAACGCTGATACCGAAGTCCTGGTACACGGTTACGAGGAGTGGGGCGAGGACCTGGTCAACCGTCTGCGCGGCATGTACGCGTTCGTGATTCACGACCAGAACAAGAACAAACTCTTTGGTGCTCGTGACATCTTTGGTATCAAGCCGTTCTATTACTACCAGGCATCCGATGGCTCGCTGCTGTTTGGCTCCGAGATCAAGAGCTTCCTGGACCATCCCAAGTTTGAGAAGGCTGTCAACCACGACGCGCTGCGCCCCTACCTGACGCTGCAATTCCCCGCCACGGAGGAGACCTTCTTTAAGGGCGTGTTCAAGCTTGCCCCGGCGCATTGCTTTACGTATGACCTGACGACCAACACCATGGACATCAAGCGTTACTGGAGCTGTGACTTCACCGACGACAACTCCAAGACCTTCGAGGAGTACGTGGACGAGTGCGACAAGGTCGTGCACGAAAGCGTCGCTGCGCACCGAATCGCCGATGTTAAGGTGGGCTCGTTCCTTTCTGGCGGTGTCGATTCCAGCTACATCGCTGCCTGTCTCATGCCCGACACCACGTATTCTGTCGGCTTCGATTACAAGAACTTCAACGAGACCAACTACGCCGCCGAGCTTTCCGACAAGCTGGGCATCAAGAACGTGCGCAAGATGATTACCGCCGACGAGTTCTTTGATGCACTGCCCGATATCCAGTACCACATGGACGAGCCGCAATCGAACCTGTCCAGCGTGCCGCTGTACTATCTGGCGCAGATGGCTTCCAAGGAGGTCACCGTCGTCCTTTCGGGCGAGGGTGCCGACGAGCTGTTTGCCGGCTATGAGTGGTACGAGGACACCCCCGAGATGCGCACCTTTAAGAAGCGCGTGCCGCTCGGTGTACGTCGCGCCCTGGGCTCACTCGTTCAGCATCTCCCCTACTTTAAGGGTCACAACTTCCTGACGAAATGCGCCGAGGTTCCCGAGCGCTGGTATGTGGGTCAGGCAAAGGTGTTCGATCCCTCCGAGGTCGACGAGGTGCTCAAGCCCGCTTATGACACCGGCAAGAACGCCGCCGAGATGTGCGCCGAGTACTACAAGCAGGTTCCCAACTGCTGCGAGCTTTCCAAGAAACAGTATCTGGATATGAACATGTGGCTACCGGGCGACATTCTGCTCAAGGCCGACAAGATGTGCATGGCGCATTCTCTGGAGCTTCGCGTCCCGTTCCTGGACAAGAAGGTCATGGAGTTTGCCGAGCACATTCCCGCCAACTACCGTGTTAACGAAGAAGGCTGCAAGCTCGTTCTGCGTCACGCTGCCAACCGCACGCTGCCCGACGAGTGGGCAACGCGCAAGAAGGTGGGCTTCCCCGTACCGGTCAAGTTCTGGCTGCGCCAGCAAAAGTACTATGACTACGTAAAGGAATACTTCACCGCACCGTGGGCTGCCGATTTCTTTGACACCGATGCGCTCATGAAACTGCTTGACGATCACTTTGAGGGTCGCGCGCTCAACCAGCGCAAGATCTATACCACGCTGACATTCCTCATTTGGTACAAGCGCTTCTTTATCGACGAGGACAAGGGCGCTGAAGTCGCCGCTTAGTTTTCGTTATGAATTAGCGGTGAACCACGCAGGGTTTCCGCTATACTCAATCCCTGCGGGCGATTGGCGCAACGGTTAGCGCAGGTGCTTTACACGCACAAGGCTGGGGGTTCGAATCCCTCATCGCCCACCACTGAATTGTTAGGCCTCCAGTGATGGAGGCCTTTCTTTTTTGTGCCCGGTACATGGGATTCGAACCCGACAGGGTGCGGAGCTGAGAAAACGCGAAGCGTTTTCCAGCGCAGCACGCGAGGAGCGAAGCGACGAAGCGAGAGCGGGCGGCGAAGCCGCACGCGGACATCCCTCATCGCCCACCACTGAATTGTTAGGCCTCCAGTGATGGAGGCCTTTCTTTTTTTGTGCCCGGTACATGGAATTCGAACCCGCAAGGGTGCGGAGCTGAGGAAACGCGAAGCGTTTTCCAGCGCAGCACGCGAGGGCCGTAGGCCCAAAGCGAGGGCGGGCGGCGAAGCCGCACGCGGACATCCCTCATCGCCCACCACTGATTTGATAGGCTCCCAGCTATGGGGGCCTTTCGTTTTTGGGCCCATCGCAGAGGGATTCGAACCCGTCAACACGTCTGTCACAAAGGCCGTGGCCAAAAAATGGCAAAAATGAGTACTGTTACTAATTTTGTAGCAGCGGTATTTGGATATGACTGGGTAAATCTAGCCTTGAATCAGCGATTTGAAGCCTTTGCTACTAGTTTTCCACTAACATAATTGAACATGTGTGGTCTAACTAATCCTAAATAGTCGGTTTCATATGAGATTCAACTGGTGACAGTACTCATATTTGGCATTTTTTGTCCAGAGGCTCTCCTGACCATTGTAGATTTACGGCAAAAAGGGTTCCAGACCGTCCAAAGATGCATCAAATGACGCACCGACAATCTGGAACCCGTTCAAACTGGCTATGTTTTACTCTCGCTAGGCCAAAACGTCCGACAGGATCTCGATTAGGCTGTCCACGTCGGCCTCTTCGCACACGAGCGGCGGAAGGAAGCGCAGCGTATGTGCGCCTGTAGCGTTGATCACGGCACCAGCCCCCAATGCACGGGCTACAACGTCGTGTGCATCACCCACGGCATCGTCCAGATCGCAGCCGAGCATCAGGCCGCGACCACGCACCTCTACCACATGCGGAAGCTTAGCCAGCGCCTGCTCCATATAAGCACCCACCTTGGCAGCATGCTCGGCAAAATCGCCGCGCACGAGCGCAGAGAGCGTCGCGGCGCACGCCGCGACAGCCAAGCAGCTACCGCCAAAGGTCGAGCCGTGGTCACCCGGCTTAAACACGTCGGCGATCTCCTTCTTTGCCACCACGGCACCCATGGGCACGCCGTCGGCGATGCCCTTGGCAAGGCTCATAATGTCGGGCTCCACGCCATAGGTCTGGAATGCAAACGGCTTGCCGGAGCGGAAGATGCCACACTGGACCTCGTCGGCGATAAGAACGGCGCCCACCTCGTGTGCCAAGTCGTGCGCCGCCGCCATAAACTCCTCGGTCATGGGGTGCACGCCGCTCTCGCCCTGAATCGGCTCGAGCATGACGGCGCAGACCTCGCTTCCCAGCTGCTTAAAGATCGAACGCAGTTCGTCGACATCGTTGGGTGTACAGGCCACAAAGCCACCCGGCAGCGGACGGAAACTGTCCTGTAGCCAATCCTGCATGGTGGCGGCAATGGTCTCGAGCGTACGGCCGTGGAAGCCGCCACGCATGCACACGATGATGTTGCCACCGTTGCCAGCACGCTTGGCGTACAGACGCGCGAGCTTCATCGAGCCCTCGTTGGCTTCGGCACCAGAATTGGCAAAGAACGTCTCCCACACCTGCTCGTCCGCAGCCGGGGCACCGAGCGCAGCGGCCGTGGTCTCGTCGCCGGCGGCAATCGCGTCGGCAAGCACGCATGCACCATCCGCATCATCGTTAGCGAGTTTGGACAGCAGCGCCGCGACCTGGCCACGCTGCTCGATGTAGAAATAGTTGGAGACATGCAGGAGCTTCTTGGTCTGAGCCTCGAGCGCCGACAGCACTGCCGGATTGCCGTGGCCCAGGCTGCACACGCCGATGCCGGCAAGAAAATCGAGGTATTCGCGACCATCGTCGCCGGTGAGCTTCATGCCGTGGCCTTCGACAAACTCGACCGGCGAGCGGCCAAAGGTGTGCATGACGTAATGGGATTCGAGCGATTGCTGAGTTGCAAGTGACATGAGATGCCTTTCGTTGGGCGCCGTACGGCGCAGGGCTATGGGTGCAGGGACGCGACGACCGCGGGTCGGCTAGACCGTCTGGAGCTTCTCGACCTCGTCGAGGTTCTCGGTCAGACGCGCCGCAAACGTCGAAAGCGGATGCGGATGCGTATCGAACTCGTAGGCCGTCTCGGTGGAGTGGATCACGGTACCAACGCCAGCATCGGTCAGCAGCTCCAGCAGCAGCGAGTGCGGCGTCGTGCCGTTGATGATGTGGGCTCGGAACACGCCAGCAGCAAGCGCATCGACGGCGGCGCGCAGCTTGGGAATCATGCCCTTGTCGACTTCTCCGCCGTAGAGCATCTCGTTGACCTCGTCGAGCGTCAGGTTGGAGATAAGCGAGTCCTTGTCGCTAAAATCCTTGTACAGGCCGTCGACATCGGTCAAAAAAATCGCCTTATGCGCGTGAAGCGCCGCCGCAACGGCGCCGGCGGCGGTATCGGCATTGATGTTGAAGAAGCCGCCGTCCTCCCCCGCCGCGACGGTAGCGATTACGGGAATGTACTCGCTATCGAGCAAGCGCTCGATATAGTCGGTGTTGACGTGCGTCACTTTGCCCACGCGACCGAGTTCGGGGTCGAGCGGCTCGGCGATGAGCGTGCCGGCATCACTGCCCGACACGCCTACGGCCAAATTACCGTGGTGGTTGATGGCGGCGACCAACTCCTGGTTAACCTTACCGCCCAGCACCTCGCGCACGATATCCATGGTCGCCGGCGTAGTCACACGCTGCCCGTTCTTAAATTCGACGGGAATATCGTAATGGCTCAGCGCCTCGTTGATGGCCTTGCCGCCGCCATGCACGATGACGGGGCGCATGCCGATGATCTTGAGCAAAACGATGTCACTCATCACGTCGCGGCGCAGTTCCTCATCGACCATGGCGGCTCCGCCATACTTGATAACGACCGTCTTGCCGGTCAGGTTTTTAATCCACGGCAGTGCTTCGAACAGCAGCTGCGCGGTTGCTTCGTTGGATTCGCTCGAACGACAGTCGCGTGCGAATTTCATAATCTGCCTCGTCTTTCGTATCGTTATCACGCTGTGCTTCGCTGTCCGCAATCGCGGCAAGATGCGCAGCGTGCCTGGAATCTAGGAACGGTAGTCGCCGTTGATGGAGATGTACTCGTGCGTGAGGTCGCAGGTCCACACGGTCGTTGCCGCGTCGCCTGCACCCAGGTCGGCCGAGATCACGATCTCGGACGCCTCAAAACGTCGCAGAGCCTCGTCCTCGTCAAAGGGAACAGTCAGACCGTCGCGGCAGACAGGCATGCCCATCATGTCGATGGAAACGTCTTCCTGATTAAACTTCACGCCGCACTTGCCGAGCGCCATGGCAACGCGGCCCCAGTTGCAGTCGTGGCCGGCGATGCAGGTCTTGACGAGCGGCGAGTTGGCGACGGCACGGGCGGCGATATCGGCTTCCTCGTCGTTGGCGGCGCCGGTGACGTTAACCGTCACGAGCTTTGACGCACCCTCGCCATCGGCCGCGATGTTGCGCGCCAGGCTCTCGCACACCTCGTGCACGGCAAAGGCCAACTCGTCAAAGGCGTCAGTGCCCTCGACGATAGCCTCGGTATCAGCGGCAGCAGCGCCAGAAGCAAGCATGATGCAGGTGTCGTTGGTCGAGGTATCGGAATCGACTGTCACCTTATTAAAGGTCTGCTTAACGGTCGAGAGCAGTAGGGTGTGGAGCGCCGCCGGCTCGACGGGGGCATCGGTCGTAATGACCGCGATCATGGTGGCCATATTGGGCATGATCATGCCCGAGCCCTTGCACATGCCGCCCACCGTATAAGCGTTGCCCGCATGGCCCACAGCCTCACTGCGATAGCGAACGGCATACTCCTTGGAGTGCGTATCGGTCGTCATGATGGCACGGGCCGCATTGGCACCGCCATGGGCAGAGAGCGCCTCGTAGGCGGACGGAACAGCCGTCTCAAACGTGTCGATCGGCAGAATCTGTCCAATCACACCCGTGGATGCAACTAGGATCTGCTGGGGCTCACAGCCGATAACCTGCGAGGCGATGTTGCAGGTCTCGCGCGCGCAGGCAAGGCCGGTCTCGCCCGTGGCGGCGTTCGCGTTGCCGGAGTTGATTGAAACACCGGCGATAATGCCATAGCCCCTGTCCGCACCGCCCAGGTTGGCACGGCTCACCTGCACGGGCGCCGCGCAAAAGCGGTTGGTCGTAAACACGCCGGCGCCGGGACAGGGCCTATCGGGCACGACGAGCGCATAGTCCAAGCGCTCGGGATTCTTCCGGAATCCCGCATGGATGCCTGCGGCCTTAAAGCCGGCAGCTGCCGTAACGCCACCCTCGACGGCGCGAATCTTAATATCAATCAGGTCGGTATTCATCGTCCCTACGACTCCTTATATCAGACAAAAAAACGGGCATCGGCTGGCACGCCATACCGGTCGCAATTAGTAGACCAGCTTAAAAGTGGCGCCCAACTCGATACTCGACTACCAAATCGTTAACAATCGAATGTGCTACACCGGGCACGCCACTGTGGGCAAGCCTCGTCGCTCGTCAAAGCCAAAAACGATGTTGGCGCACTGGACCGCCTGGCCTGCTGCACCCTTGCACAGATTGTCGATAGCACCCGTCGCCACCAGCACGCCCGCGCGCTTGTTGAGCGCAAGACCGATCTGGGCAGCGTTGGTGCCGACGACCGAAGCCGTCTTGGGCTGCTGGCCGGCATCGAGCACGCGCACAAAGGTGCGACCGGCGTAGAACTTCTTGTAATGGTCGACGACGTCCTCAAGGGCCAACGTGTCGAGAGTCTGCGGCGCGAGCGGCATCGTCACCGTGGAAAGCAGACCGCGCTTGAGCGGTGCCAAGTGCGGAGTAAAGACGACGCGATCGGTCAGGCCCAGGATCTGCTCAATCTCGGGCGTATGGCGATGCTTGCCCACGCCATAGGCCTCCAGGTTCTCGTCCGCGCTACAAAAATGGGTGCGGGCGTTGCAGGACTTACCGGCACCCGTCACGCCACTAATGGCATCGACGATTACGGGGCCGTTCTCGGCCACCCAGCCCGCACGCACGGCAGGAGCGGCTGCAAGGCTCGTTGCGGTGGGATAGCAGCCGGCGCAGGCGACCAACACGGGCCTGCCAGCGGCATGGCTGGAAGCAGCGGTCCCTAAGTCCTGGCAGAACAGCTCAGGCAGGCCAAAAGCGCGGGTCTTGAGCAACTCAGGGCTCGTGTGCTCGGCGGCATACCATGCCTCAAAGACGGACGCGTCGCTCAGACGGTAATCGGCCGAAAGATCAAAGCAGGAAACGCCTGCGGCAAGCAGTGCAGGCACCTGTGCCATGGCAGCCGTGTGCGGCACGGCAAGAAAAACCGCATCGCAGCTCTTGAGCTCGGGGGCGTCATGCGTGGTGAAAACCAGGTCGCTCACGCCAGCAAAGCTCGGATACACCGCGGACAGCGGCTGGCCGGCATCGGCGTTGGACGTAATGGCCACAAGTTCAAACTCGGGATGGCCGAACACGAGGCGAATGAGCTCGGCTCCGGCATATCCAGCCGCGCCGACGATTCCAACCTTCAAAGACATATCAGACTCCTTGTCTGCGATTTATGCACCGATGCGCATTTCGCAGCGGTCGTTATGAAGTGGGTTGAAACTTTAGCACCAAAAGATGCATGAATACGTAAATGGCTTGCGTGTTCATGCATTGAAACATTCCCGACACATTCGCTTGAAGGAATTGACAAATGGAGCGGGCCCCGTATTGCCCGGCACCCATAACGGCGCCGGGCAATACGGGGCCCGCCCATGCGAAAATTAAGTTGTTAGGAAGAGCCAGCTGGCTAGAGCTCGACCGGCACCCATTTGTCGTGATTGCAGATAAAAGCCTCAGGATCCTCGACGCTAAAGAAGACGAGCGTGGGGTCGTTAGGTCCCTCATAGTGCTCGCTCAAGCGCTCAAGATGCTTCCATCCGGCCTCGCGCATTTCGCTCGAAGCCCGGTCGTCCAGCCCCGCACGTCCGCGCAGGATCAACCAACCATGGCCCGGCCACCAACTCGTGGCCTCAAAGCGCTGGTTTTGCAGAAGCTCCTGCCACACGTCTTTGGTGCGCGCCGTCACAAACCACAGCTTGCCGTCCTGAATCTGTGCAAACGAGAACGGACGCACATGCGGCTGCCCGTCCACACTCGTCGCCAGATACCACGCCGGCACCGACGTCAGATACTCCAGCACCGTATTCAATCCGTCCACGTTTCCTCCTGTCACCTGACCAGTCTTTTTGGAATGGGTAGTCAATTTGGGAAATTAGAGCTCGAGGAGCTCTTCGCTGCCGTCGATATCGCAGAACCGCGCAGCGATGTTGCGGACCGAGAAGAATGCAAGGCGGCCGTCGTTGGCACTATCGTGTTGCTCGCCAATGCCCACCATGTGCTTAAAGCCCGCTTGGCGCACCTTGTCGCTCACGAATGCATCGTCCTCGAGCGCGGCCTCGCCAGTTAACACGATCCAGCACTCCCCCGGCTTCCAGCCCGATACCTCAAACTTGGGATTCGCGCTCAACTCCGCCCACACGTCCTTGTCGCGCGACGTGCAAAACCACAGCTTGCCGTCATCGACCATGGCAAACGAAAACGGCCTCACGCGGGGCTGATACCCGTCGCTCGCATCGGTCGTGGCAAGATACCACGCCGGAATGCGCCTGAGATACGAGCAGGCGCGCTCGAGCTGAGCCGTGCGATCGATGTCGGTCATAGAGACCCCTTTCTTGCGCTCGAATCGAGCTTAGACAAGTTGAAGATTGATAACGACAACGCATGTCACCAGCAGCGCCATCGCCACCGCGGCCAGTACATCCCCCCGGCCAAACGTAAGCGCATGCAGACGCGTGCGTCCCTGTTCGCCGTGATAGCAGCGCGCATCCATGGCGGCCGAAAGCGTCTCGGCATGACGGAACACGCCGGTGAACAGCGGAATCGCCACACTGCCGAGCATGCGCACGCCGCCGAGCGGACCGCCCGTCACGCGCGCGCCGCGACTTGCCTGTGCATCGGCCGTCTGTTTCATCTCGGTGGCAAATTGCGGCATAAACCGCAGCGCGATACCCATAATCATGCCGAGTTCGTGCGCCGGAAGCCCCACGCGCGCAAATGGTGCGAGCAGACGTTCAAAGCCCGCGGTGAGGTCGAGCGTCGGCGTGGTGAGTGTAATGGCGCTCATGCCGGCCATCATCAACGTCAGGCGGCACGCCACAAACGCAGCAGAACGCAGCGAGCCCTCGCTCACCTGCAAAAAGCCAAGCTGCCACAGGATGCGGCCACTCTGGTCGGAAAACAGGTTGAGCACCGCGACTACCACGACAATCGCCAGCAGTGGCGCCATCGATGATAGGACCCGACGCAACGGCACCCGGGTCACAACATAGACCAGCACGACAAACATTGCGACCGGCACCAGCCCGCGGAAGCTGCCAACGGTGAGCACGGTGATCAGAAATGCGAAACCTAGGAGCAACTTGGTGCGCGGGTCCAGTCGATGGACCGCGCTATCTCCAGGATAGTAGCTACCAAACGAAAACGCCTCCATTAGCAGCCCTCCTCTCGCGCGGGCATCTTGGAATCGACCTGGCAGAGGGCGTCCGCGGGCTTGCCCGCACGGCCCATCAGCACGCCGGCCAGCTCATCGGCCAGCGACTCAACCGTATAGAGTTTGTCGCAGCGCAGCGGCACGCCAGTCCCAGCAAGTGCCAACGCCATACGCTGAGCGGCAGGAACACCTAGACCGATCGACTTGAGCTCGTCCGCGTGCGCAAAAACCTGTGCAGGCGTTCCCTCGGCAAACACCGCGCCCTCGTTCATCACAACCATACGGTCGCAACAATTAGCCAAGTCATCCATGCTGTGTGAAACCATGACAACAGTCAGGCCCTCGCGATGGAGCCGATCGATGAGCCCCAGGAAATCCCTGCGCGCAGCCGGATCGAGCCCCGCCATGGGCTCGTCGAGTACCAGGACCTCGGGTTCCATGGCGAGCACGCCGGCAAACGCCACGCGGCGCTGCTGGCCGCCCGAAAGCTCAAAGGGGCTCTTGTCGCCTATCGCGGCGAGATCGAGACCCGCGCGCGCAAGCGATGATGCGACACGACGCGCAACCTCGTCTTGCGGCAGACCAAGGTTGCGCGGGCCAAACGCCACGTCCTGCGACACGGTCTCGGCAAATAGCTGGCGCTCGGGATACTGAAACACCACGCCGACCTTAGCCTTAACCGCGGCGGCGTCTTTCTTGCTTGATAGGTCGAGCCCCAGCGCGCAAACGTTTCCCTCCTGCGGACGAATCAACCCGTTGAGATGCTGAACCAGCGTTGATTTACCCGAGCCGGTATGACCCGCCAGGCCCAGAAACTCGCCACGACGCACCGTCAGCGAAACATCGCGCAGTGCCCAGGGACTGTTTGGATCGTTGCCCCAAAGAGCCTGTTTGCTCGATGCGTCCGCAGTGGTCGCCCGCTTGCGCCATCGACGGCGCTCGCGGGCGCTCAGCGAGTAACTATGTGAGAGATGCGAAATCTCGATAACGGGCTCCGATGCGGCCGCCTCGTTAGTCGCGAAGGATGCATTGTCGAGCATACGAGAATCGGATGCGGAAGGCTGCACTGCGACGTCCGCCCCGCCCCGCTCGGCGTAAACCCGCGCAATCTCGGCGACCATATCTGCCTCGCGCACCTGCGCGCAAACGGAAACGCCCTTCTCACGAAGTGCCCTACCTAGGCAGCACGACGCCGGCATATCCAGGTTGAGCTGCGCAAGTTCGTCCGCCCGCGTCAAGATTTCCTCGGGCTTACCGAGCATGGCAACGCGCCCCGCCCGAAACACCGCGACACGATCGGCCTCGGCGGCCTCTTCCATAAAGTGCGTAATCATCACGATGGTCATACCGCGATCGTGCAACGCGTGGCAAGCCTTCATGAGGCCCTTGCGTCCACGCGGATCGAGCATCGAGGAAGCCTCGTCCAATATGAGCACGCGCGGCTCCATGGCGAGCACGCCGGCAAGCGCCACGCGCTGCTTTTGGCCGCCCGAAAGCGCATGGGTCTCGTGACGCTCAAAGCCCACCAGGCCCACACCCTTCAGCGCCTCGCGTACGCGCTGCGCAATTTGCGCCGACGGCACGCCAAGGTTTTCGGGACCAAACGCAACGTCATCTTCGACAAGCGTTGCCACCAGCTGGTCATCGGGATTCTGGAATACCATGCCCGCGGTCGAACGAATGTCGTAGACCAGCTCGGGGTCGGACGCATCCATGCCGTTGACGCGTACCGTGCCCGCATCGGGCTGCAACAGTGCATTCAGATGCTTGGCAAACGTCGACTTGCCCGACCCATTGCCACCGAGGATGCAGAAAAACTCGCCGTCCTCGATGTTTAGATCGACGCCGTCGAGTGCCGGTGCGGCACCGTCATAGCTAAAGGAAACGCCCCGACACTCAATCATGCGCGGCCTTTGACCTGGTCCTTTTTAGGCGTGATGAGGTTGGAGACCGCCTTATACACCGCAAGCGTCAATACCGAGTTAAGCACGGTCTTGATAAGGTTGAACGGCAGCACGGCAGGAATCATAAGCGGGGCGATCACATCGACCGAGCCATACCAGAACCATACGCCAATGGTAAGGTTTGCGACCATAGACAACGCCGTAGCGGCAATAACGCCGAGCACCAGACCAATCACGGCACCCTTATAGGTATGCATCTTCTGATAGACGATAGCCGCGGGCAGAATGTAGCCCAGCGTGGCAACCAGGTTCATAAGCGCACCGACCCAGTCGCCCGTGGTAAGCGCATGGATAACAATCGCCATAGCGGCAACAGCGGTGCCGGCACCAGGGCCATACGCAAATCCACACACCATCGCCGGCACCAGCGACGGGTCATACGTCAAAAACGGCGCCGAAGGAAGGATAGGCAGCTGCACATACATAAACAGGGCGCCCAAGGCGCACATCAACGCCATGGTAACGAGCTGTTTGGTGCTCCACCTATTCGTGTTCTCAAAATGGATATGCTGCGACTGTTCAGACATAAGATCACCTGCCTCTTTCATCCGGACTCTAACCGTTGGTACTGGGATTTCACCAGTTCAGCCTGCATGCGAACCAACACACGCACGGGTCGCGGACTCATCGGCTCGGCCGCAGGCATCTCGTCTGCGCCACGGCACCCCTTTGGCACCGCCCGATTTACCGCCAGTGGGGAATTTCACCCCGCCCTGAAACAGCAATTGCAAGTGTAGCACCAGCAGGCTTTTGCGCAAGTATGCCAAGGGTAATTTATGGTGGGGATCAGTTGCCGCAACAACCACGTTCCCCACCCATCCCAAAGTGATGCGCCTTTCGCGCAAAGCGCGAAACAGCAACCGGGATACGTATCCCTATCAGCCACGATCTCCGCCCACGCCGACCTCAAGGCCGTAAACGCAGGGAATCCGGGGGCGTGACGGGGGTTTCTCTCCGGAACATTCCGCAGGACGCAAAGAGGCTCCGCAGCGCGAAGCGCGATGCGGAGCCTCTTTGCATGTCCGAGGACGTTCCGGAGAGAAACCCCCGTCACGCCCCCGGATTCCCGGTGGGAGTTCTAGACCTTGTCGGCCTTAGTACATACCGCCGCCCTGCTGACCAGCGGTAGCAGCAGCGATAGCGTCCTCAAGCTGAGTGTTCTTGGGCACATCGGAGACGGTAGCCTCGGTGATGAGGATCAGGCTGGCGACAGAAGCAGCGTTCTGCAGGGTGACGCGGCTGACCTTGACGGGGTCGAGGACGCCCATCTCGATCATGTCGCCCCACTCGCCGTTGGCAGAGTTGAGACCCTGGCCGGCGGGCAGCTCGGCAACCTTGTCGACCACGACAGCGCCCTCAAAGCCAGCGTTCTTGGCGATGGTAGCGACCGGAGCGGTCAGAGCCTTCTTGACGATGTCGACACCGATCTTCTCCTCGGGGTCGTCAATCTCGACAGCATCGAGCGCAGGAGCAGCGTCCATGAAGGCGACGCCGCCACCGGCGACAATGCCCTCCTCGACAGCAGCACGGGTAGCCTGCAGGGCGTCCTCGACGCGGTGCTTGATCTCCTTGAGCTCGGACTCGGTAGCAGCGCCGACCTTGATGACGGCAACGCCACCGGAGAGCTTGGCCAGGCGCTCCTGGAGCTTCTCGCGGTCGAAGTCAGAGGTGGTGTTCTCCATCTCGCCCTTGATCTGAGCGATGCGAGCGTCGATGGCCTCCTTGGAGCCAGCGCCGCCGACGACGACGGTGTTGTCCTTGGAGATGGTGACGGACTTAGCGGTACCGAGCATATCGGCGGTGATGTCAGCGACCTTCACGCCCAGCTCGTCCAGAGCGGCCTGGCCACCGGTGAGGACGGCGATGTCCTCGAGGATGCGCTTGCGGCGATCGCCGTAGCCCGGAGCCTTGACGGCGCAGACGTTGAGAGCGCCACGGATCTTGTTGAGGACCAGGGTAGGCAGAGCCTCGCCGTCGATGTCCTCAGCGATGATGAGCAGGCCACGGCCAGCGCGCTGGACAGCCTCGAGAACGGGCATGATGTCCTGAACGCTGGAGATCTTCTGGTCGGTGATGAGGATGTACGGATCCTTCATCACGGCCTCCATGCGGTCGTTGTCCGTGACGAAGTAAGCGGAGACATAGCCCTTGTCGAACTGCATGCCCTCGACGGTGTCGATGGTGATGTCGAACGTCTGGGAATCCTCGACGGTGATGACGCCGTCCTTGCCCACGACCTCCATGGCCTCGGCGATCTTCTCGCCGACCTCGGGGTCACCGGCAGAGATGGTACCGACGGAAGCAATCTGCTCCTTGGTCTCGACCGGCTTGGCCTGCTTCTTCATCTCGGCGACGGCGGCGTTGACGGCCTTGTCGATGCCGCGACGGATGGCCAGCGGGTTAGCGCCAGCAGCAACGTTGCGCAGACCGTCGTTGACGATGGCCTGAGCGAGCAGGGTTGCGGTGGTGGTGCCGTCACCCACGGTGTCGTTGGTCTTGGTGGCGACCTCCTTCACCAGCTGGGCGCCCATGTTCTCGATGTTGTCCTCGAGCTCAATCTCCTTGGCGACGGAAACGCCGTCGTTGGTGATGGTCGGAGCACCGAACGTACGCTGCAGCGCAACGTAGCGACCCTTGGGGCCCATGGTGACGGTTACGGCGTCGGCCAGAGTGTTGACGCCCTTGGCAAGCTTAGCGCGGGCATCGGTGTTGAACGTAATGTTCTTTGCCATGGTAGGTAATCCTCCAAAAGAAATGTGACTCGCGTCGCCGCTTCCGAGTCCTATGCGGCGGGCGCGTTCAAAGACGAATCAGAGATTCTGACGAGACTAGGCCTCGACGACAGCGTAGATGTCGTCGGCGCGCATCAGCAGATACTTCTCGCCGTCGACCTTGACCTCGTTGCCACCGAACTTACCGTAGATGACAACGTCACCGACCTTGACGTCCATGGGGATGCGCTCACCCTTGTCGTTGACCTTGCCGGCGCCAACGGCAACGATGGTGCCGCGCTGCGGCTTCTCCTGGGCGTTGCTGGCGATGTACAGACCAGAAGCGGTCTTCTGCTCGGCCTCGTCGGGCTTGACCAGAACACGATCTGCAAGCGGCTTCAAAGACGACATGCTTGTCTCCTCCTTTTTGGGCCGCGTGGTTATGCCACGCGAATTAACCCTTTTTGTTTGCGTACGCGTTGAATGGTACCCACGAATGGCGGGTTATACAACACGGAGTCAAAAAATCTTATTTTTTGGCACTTAGATTTTCTGAATGCCGGGGGATAACTTAGAAGTGGCTCCCGGGGCGGACCGGAGGGCATGAAGTTTGCTGCTCTACAGTCCTGCGCAAGACGGAAAGCACATTAAGTGCTTTCCTTTGCGTGCGGAACTCGCGACAAACTTCATGCCCTCCGGTCCGCCCCGGGAGCCAGGTTGACTAACTAGGGCCCGGAATTCAGAGAAGTCAGTGCAGCAAAATGGCGATGCGGATGGAATGCACAAGATAGGGGCACGTTGTTGGGACGCGCTCTTTTAAGTTGCGGTGGAATAGTTCCTGTTTTTGGGCTTGAAGGCCGATTTTAGGGACTATTTCACCGCAACTGAGGTGTGGATGTGGGGTTAGCGCTCGTAAATCAAGTTACCTGCCAGGTAGGTGGCCTGAACCTTGGTGGCTTGCAGTTCTTGGGGGTCGATGGTGAGTGGGTTTTGATCCAGGACTACCAGGTCGGCGTATTTGCCGGGTTCCAGGCTGCCGAGGTTTTGCTCGTCGCCCGCTGCGTACGCGCTGCCCAGGGTGTAGTTGCGCAGGGCTGTTGCTGCATCGATGCGCTCGCTCGGCAGCCAGCCGCCCTCGGGCCAGTGGCTTTTGGGGTCCTGGCGCGTGATAGCCGTGTAGAGCACGTTCATGCTGGTAACAGCTGTGATGGGGCTGTCGGTACCGAAGGCTTGGCGAATGCCGCGCTGCTTATAGGTTGCGAACGGCCACATGATGCGGCTGCGCTCCAAGCCCAGGTCGCGCTCCGGACCACCCGGGTCGAGCGTGATATGGCAGGGCTGGCTCGAGGCAACCACGTCGAGCTTGCGCAGGCGGTCGATGTCCTCGGGCAAGAGGTTCTCCAGATGCTCAAGCGTGTTATGACCGTGCTGGGGCAGGCCGTACAGGTCGGCCGCTTCCTCGAAGATATCCAGCGCGGCATGAATCGCACCGTCACCAATGACGTGGATGCGCACGGTGTGACCGCGCTCCGCGGCCGCCAGAACCAGTTTGCGCATGCGCTCAGCCGGAACCGTCAGACGGCCCTGGTCGCCCGGGAAGCGCGGATTGGTATAGGGCTCGGTGAGATATGCCGTGTGTTCGCTCGACACGCCATCGAAGAACTGCTTAAAACCAGGCGCCGAGAGCAGCGCGTTGTTCGCGTAGCGGGTCTGCAGTTCTTCTAAGCGCGATTGGTCATCCAGCAGTGTGGGGAATAGATGGGCTCGGATGCCCAGTTTGCCGGCTGCCTGCAGTTTGTCGTAGACGTCGTCGCGGATAAAATCGCAGCCCGGCATGGGCATGAGCGACATATCGCAGATCGAGGTGATGCCCTGCTCGGCCATACGCTTCATCTGGTCGGCGTAAGCGCTCGCGATGCGGTCCTCGCCCAGCCACTCCAGGCAGCGCGGTAGCAGCTGCATGGCAGCCGCCTCGTGAGCAATGCCCGTGAGCTCGCCGTTTGCATCCTTGTCGTAGCTGCCGCCCGCTGGCGGCTCGCTGTCGCGTGTGACGCCGAGCGCCTCGAGTGCGCGGCTGTTGAGCCAAAGCGTATGCCCGTCGCCCGAATACATAACGCAGGGACGATCGGGGAATGCCGCATCGAGCGACGCCTTGGTAGGATGCTCGGGCGGGTCCCAACGGTAGTCGCGCCAGCCCTGCGTCACAACCCAAGCGTCATCGGGCAGGTCCTGGGAAAACTCGAGCGCATGTTGCACCAGCGCCGCCTCGGACGTGCCCATATCCATAAGCATGTACGGCGAGGAACCGACCGAGGTATGGAAGAAGTGCAGATGAGCGTCATGGAAACCGGGGCAGACAAACTGCTCGCCGTAGTCGATAACCGACGTGGCGGCGGGAGCGGCGGCGATCACGTCATCGGGCGCACCGACTGCGACGATACGGTCGCCTGCGATGGCAATCGCCAGCTCGCGGGCGGTATCGATGCCGTCTTGCGCGGTAAAGACGTTCTTGGAGCGGATAATCCGATCGATATGTTGCATGGGCATCCCCATCTCTGGCAGGAAATTCAACACCCCCGAGTGTACTCCCCCGCCCTTGTAACAAAACCCCAAGCGGCAAACGGCAACTTTACCAGCCCTAGCGGCAGGTGGCATACTGGAGAGAGCCTGTACGATTTTGCGATCAACCCAGCAAGGAGCAAATCGACCATGACGAAGACCAAGGCACAGCAGATTATGGCGGCGACCGAGGCTCGCGCGGCTGACGACGTCACCGCAGCCATCAAAGATATCGCTACCGAGTTTGAACCCTATATCATCAAGCAGCGCCGGCACTTCCATAAGCACCCGGAGCTGAGCCTTGCCGAGGAGCGCACGACCTCCGACATCGCCAACCAGCTCGACGCCATGAATATCCCCTATGAGCGTCCCCTTAAGACGGGTCTGGTGGCGACCCTTCGCGGCACCGCGCCCGATGCCTACCGCGAGGACGGCACGCCGCGCCGCCGCATCCTGCTGCGTGCGGATATCGACGCCCTGCCCGTCACCGAGCAGACCGGCGAGGAATTTGCCAGCGTCAACGAGGGCTGCATGCACGCCTGCGGCCACGACTGCCACATCGCCATGATGCTCGGCACGCTGCAGATTCTGCGCCATATGACCGACGACATCCACGGCGAGGTCCGCATCGTCTTCCAGCCCAGCGAGGAAAACGGCCAGGGCGCCAAGCTCATGATCGGCACGGGTGTGCTCGACGGCGTCGATGGCGCCTACGCCGCGCACATCTGGAGTGAGGTCGACGCCGGCACCGTGAGCTGCGAGCCCGGCCCGCGCATGGCCAATACCGACTGGTTCCGCATCGACGTCCGCGGCACCTCATGCCACGGCGCCATGCCCCAGCGCGGCCACGACGCCGTTATGGTTGCCGCCGAGATCGTCAACGCTCTGCAGACCATCGTCTCGCGCGAGATCAGCCCCTATGAGCCGGCTGTCATCACCGTCGGCGAGCTGCACGGCGGCACCGCGCGCAACGTTATCGCCGGCACGGCCTACCTTGCCGGCACGGTGCGCACCTACGGAGATTCGACCCACGAGGAAATGCCGGAGCTTATGCGCCGCATCGTGGAGCATACCGCGGCCGCCTTGGGCGCCGAGGCAGAGCTCACCGACTACACCATCGCCAACTACAAGGTCGAAAACGACGCCGCCTCGAGCGAGCGCTGCCGTCAGGCTGTAATCAAGTGCCTGGGCCCCACCGGTCAAGGCCATTACCGTGGCACGCTTTCGGGCGAGGATTTTTCGGAGTACCTGCGCCGCGTGCCGGGCGTGCTCGCCTTTGTAGGTACGCGCAACCCCAAGATTGGTGCCACGTACGCCCAACATTCCTGCTTCTACAAGATCGACGAGACCGTGCTGGCAAAGGGCTCCATGGTGGCCGCCCAGTATGCTATCGACTTTTTGGCCGAGCCCACGCAAGAGGAGCTCGACGGCCCCACGATCGCCGCGGTTGCCGAGACCAACCCCGACTTGGCCGCCAAGCTGCGCTCTGCCAAGGCAACAGCCGCTGAGGCGCGCGACGCCATGCACGATGCTCGCACCGCTCGCCATGCTGCAATCAAGGGCATCCACGATGCGCGGGCTGCCGCTCGCCACGAGGAGAAGCGCGACGAGTAGCCATCACGCCCACCCATAACAACCTGGCTAGAGCAAAGCGGGGGCGAACGTTATCTCAACGTTCGCCCCCGCTTATGTGTCGACCGCTTTTCTAGCGCGTCCTCCGTCACGACAGGAAAGAGCGAAGGATGGTGAGCCAGCGTGGGGGTTCGAGGTGGATGATGTCGTCGGGGACTCCGGCGGGCGCATGGCCGCCAAAGAGTAGGCCGGCATCTACCGGATTGATGAGGCGCACGATCCATACGGCGATGACCAGCATGCACAACACGGTGACTGCAATGTCGACACCACGCTTTAGCTTGCTCGATGCCACCTCCTCGCGCACGAACGCGAGCACAAACGCAATCGGCACCACCCAAAACAGCGGATGGTAGGCAAAGGCCGCCGCAAAATCGAGACGCAGCGCCGCCAGCCACGCCCTCGTCATGCCGCATCCCGGACAAGGAGCGCCCGTCATCATTCGAAAAATGCAGCCGATATCGAGCAGGTAGAGCGCGAGCCAGGCAACAAAGAGCGCGCCGGTGCAAAAAAGGGCGCGGCGAAGGAGCTCTGCCGTGCCCCTATGTCCCTGGGAGCTGTTCACGCCGCCCTTATTGTTAGGCACGAGCGCCAAGGCGAGTGTTGTAAGCCGTTGCCATGGCATTGGTATTATTGATGATGATGTTCATAGCGAAGATGGGACCAAGGCCGCACAGGAGCGCGCCGAAGATCTGCCACAGAAGAACGGTGGTGCCGTTTTCCTGGAACACCAGGCCGTAGCGAGGAGCGTTGGCCTGCAGGCGGTTGCCAATCTTGTAATACCAGTAGTACGCGTAGAAGCCGCAGGTCACAAACGATAGAAGGATGAATTCCGCCAGACCCGGCGTGTAATCGCCGTCATCCTGACACAACGTGTTGACGTCGCGTGCCAAGCAATACAGGAAGTAGAACGAATAGATACCGCAGGTCACAAGAGAGAGCAGCAGCCAGCCGATCAGGCTGCGGTCAGCCTTAATGGGGCCATAGCCCATCGGAGCGGATGCGGACTGTTGGGCGTATTGACCGGTGTACTGCTGCTGAGGCTGGGGCACGGGCTGAATAGCCTGGGCCGGAGCGGGCTGGGGCTGCGGGGCCGGAGCGGCAGAAGCGGCACCAACGGCGGATCCGCAAACAGGGCAGAATTTGGCATCATCCGAAATGGGAGAACCACAAGTGGGACAGAACATGAGCCTCTCCTTTTCCTAAGGCGTCGCACGCCTTCAAACCTTACACGTCTACGTTCTCAACAATAGCCGCGACGTTGTTGCGCAACATTGACCAATTTCCGAGAAATTTTGCTGCAACCGTTTTCCCAGGCATTTTCTTGCTTTCGCAGTAGAAAAAGGCACCCCGGGCTCAGTTGCCCAGGGCGCCTCGACCGGCTATTCGGTTTGATTGTTTTCGGCAGCAGGATTATCGCCCGGCTCATCCGCCGGCGTGGCAACGGCATCCCAATCGGGCTCCGCAGGCGTCGCCTCGGACGCCGGTGCGGGGACAGGAGCAGGTGCCGGGGCAGGGGCAGGCGCGGGTGCCGGGGCAGGTGCAGGCGCGGGTGCCGGGGCAGGCGCAGCACCAGTGGCTGCCGTGGGATTGAATCCCGCAGGAGCAGGCTTCTTCTCACCCGGGAGCACAAAAGTCAAAACGTCGTCCTTGTCCTCATCGGCCCATTCGCTTGCATAACGTGCAGCCCAATAGCCAACGGCACGGTGCTTGAGCATCTTGCCAAAGACCGTAAGGAACACCGTGACGAATGCAATCAGCACCAGGAACAATACGAGCGTGACACCACCGGCGGTAACAATCGCCTCGATACCCGTGGGGCGATAGTAATAGCCGTACGCGCCAATTCCGGCGATGGCACCAAAGACAGCTGTCAAGATCCACGTAATGGCGTTGGAAACCAGGCCCGTCAAAAACTCGGGAAGGAACGAAGCGCAGAACAGCTTGGTCTTGTTGTGCTTAAACGCCGCCCAGACCTTGTCGAGCGAAAACGCGCTCTCCACACGACCGGTCACCGCAAAGTGCATCACGGCGATGTCGGCGAACATCTTAAAGAAGACCCCCAGGACCGCCGTGGCAATCATAGCCAGGACAAGCAGGCCAAGCGAGCCAAACAGCGCTGCCTCGAGTGCATAGGAGCCGTAATACGAATACGAGCCCGCGGCGCCAATTACCACGCTCTCCACCAGCGAAAGCACTACACCGATAACGGGAATGGCAGCGATAACCTCGAGCACGACCGAGATAACGCTCGAAAAGACTCCGAGGCCAAACGACGTGGAACGCATGAGTGGACGATCCATACCGCCATCAACCTTGAGCGACAGATCGCGACCCCACTCAATACCAAAGCCGGAACCACACACGCTCGCAATGCAAGCTGCCAAAAAGCCGATGGCAGCTGCAATGCCGCCAATAACGGGAATAAACAGCACGAGTACCGACACAACACAAATCAGCGCCGGTAAAAAGGCAATCTGGCACACGCGCTGCAGCACGCCCGGAGTCTTGGTCATATCCTCAAACGCCTGAGCCACACAGCCCTTGGACGCATTCGCCACGGGCGGTTGCGGAACAAACTGCTGGGGCTGACCCTGAGGGGCAGAGGCTGCGGCACCGGCATTGGGGGCACCACACGTGCCGCAGAACTTGCGTTATCGCCCATGGGGGCGCCACACTGCGAGCAGAACATAGAATCATCCCTTCGTATCTTGAACGAATCACTTGGATCGCAAACGATGTCTTTAGCATCATTATTGCCCAATGTGGGGTCAAATACTCAAAGATGACCGATTTGCAAGGTACACGGCGCCGGCAGGCGGTTCGTTGAATACGTCTGCGTTAGTTCGTTCCGCGGAAACCCTTGCCGACGATCTCGGAGCTGTCGACAATCGTGATAAAGGCACCCGGATCGACTTCGCGCGCATAGCGGCGCAGTTGCACGGCCTCGCGACGGCTTAGCACGCTCATGATCACCGTCACGCACTTGCCCGAGAAAGCACCGTAGCCGCGGCTGATAGTCGCCGTACGGTTGAGATGCTTGACGATAAACTCCTCGACCTTAAGGGGCTCGGAGCAAATGACCGTGCAGACTTTACGCAGGTGGATGCTCTCGATGGCTTTGTCGACCACAAGCGTCTTGGCAAACAGGCCGAGCACGCAATACAGACCGACGCGCGGGCCGTACAAGAAGGCCGCGATGGTCACGATGCCGATATCGACCAACAGCAGGGCGCGGCCAATCTCGAGCGTCGTGCGACGTTTGAGGATCATGGCGAGAATGTCCGTGCCGCCCGTCGAGGCACCAATATCAAAGACGATGGCGCTGCCGAGCGCCGGCAGAATCACGGCAAAGCACAGGTCGAGCCACATATCGCCCGTCATCGAGACATCGGTCGGAATAAAGAGCTCAAACAGCGAAACATAGGCGGACAGCGCAAACGAGGCAAAGACGCTCCACAGGATTGCTTTACGCTCCAAAAAGATAAAACCCAAAACGACGAGAACCGCGTTGATAATCCACATAAAGACGCCGACGGGCAGGGTCGGAAACAGCGTGGACAGAATGACCGACACGCCCGAGGTGCCGCCAAAAGCAAAGTGATTAGGGGTTTTAAACGCAACGATGGCAAAGGCCGTGAGGATCAGGCCCAGATTGAGCTCGGCAAAAAAGCGCGGAAAGCCCGGCTCCTGGCTGCGCTTGCGACCAGCGCGCTCGCCCCGCTCGATAACATCGCGATCGACCACGCGCTCCATCGGCACTACGGGAGGACGATGCACCTCCTCGGCAGCACGCGACGCCGCCTCTGCCGCAGCGGCCTCAATTGCCCATGCCTTGCTTTCTGTTTCGTGCTCGTCGGCCATTACGGTAACCCCTCGTTAACAATTTGGAAACAATGCGCCCATTAGAGTAACGCGGAACGTGGGGATTGCAACCCTTAGTTAGACGAGCGGTATGACTATATCGGGAGCGTACAAAAACGGCCGGCCACGCTTTTGCTTGCGCGGTCGGCCGTTTAATGTTTTCGCAGATAAAACCTGCCAAAACAAACCTGTCCCTTTTTGGAAGGTTATTCGTGCTGGCTGGTGCGGTGCTCGTACTCCTCGGGGGTGATGACATCCTCGATGCGCAGGTTGACGCCCGCCACCTCAAGGCCGGTCATCGCGGCAAGGCGCTCGGTGACACGTGCCTTAACATCGTCGAAGATCGCGGGCGCATAGGCGCCGTACTCGATGATGACGGAAATGTTGACGACCACGCGATTATCGTCGGTGACCTCGACCGTCACGCCCTTGGTCAGATTCTCGGCACCAAACTGCTCCTGCACAAAGTGCATGAGGTTACCCTTCATGCCCAGAACGTGCGGAACCTCGCGGGTGGCCATGGCAACGATCTTCTCGATCACGCCGTTGGAATAGGTCAGCGAGTCCTCGGACTCATCCGCTTCCTCGTCGTCCTCATCCTCATCGGACTCGGCCTCGACAAGAGCCTCGTCCTCGAGCGTCACGTCCTCGGCTTCGGCGACGACCGCTTCGTTCTCCTCGAGCTCGGTATCGGTCACATCGACCTTCGTGTTAAAAGCCATGGTTCCTCCTTATGCCTGCCGCGGATGCGACAGTCGAATACATATTAGCGGCCGCTAAACAGACGGCCGAAGAAGTTGACGATCCCGTTCTCGCCGTCGCGAATTTGGCCGATCACAGCGCCGATCAGCACGAAGAATGCAATGACGAGCGTGTCCCACAGGCCCAACGTGAGCACCAACACGGCGAGGATAAAGCCGGCGACGGCGCCGAGCGTGGTGTTGGGATGACGCACAGCATAGCTCCAGATGGCAGCGCCCGTACCCTTGATGAGACCCATAGCCTCGTCAAAATCCGCGGCTACCGCGTCTTGTAACTCGGTTGCCTCTGCTTTGGAATCAACAGGTTCGCTCGCCGACGTGGCGCTCTGGTCAATCGTCAGGCGCGGCGTACGAGCGGTCTTATCTTGATTGGTATCACTCACCGGAAACCTCCACGGTCTGGACGGTAGTCTTGGACGGCAAAAAACGGACGCGCGCGGTCGTACCCGGCGCGCCGAGCATGGTATCGCAGGCTTCTTCGATGCGCTGCTGCATCGCGGTAGCCAGAGATGCCACGTCCTTATCATCAAGCGCGATAGCCTCGACCTTAAAACGGACGTGCGAATCGTCGGGACCTTGGACGCGAGCCTCGACATGCTCGACCATCACGCGGTCGTCGCGCTCGGCAGCAACCCTGGCACACGAAGAAAGCGCCGCAAGGGTAACCTCGATATTGCGCTCCCCCGCCGGATGCACGCAGGACGGTTCGCGACGGGCGAACATCAGGCGGAAAAAGCTCAGCAGTACGCCGATCGCCACGACGCCGGCGCACGCCGTCACGACGATGCGCGGCATGGGGTCGCGCATCAGCAGCATAAAGCGATACGTATACGGCCCCCAAAACTGGCAGACAAGCGTACCCAGTGCCACGATGGTGGCGGCAAGATACACGATCGCTAGGGCTCGTTTGAGTACGCGCACGCGGCGCTCCCTTCAAATCTCGGCTCTCGAAATGCAGAACGGTTCGCATCATTATAAAAGAGCCGGGTCCGGTGCTCTACGCACGCGGATCCGGCTCATCTATTCCACGAGGCTTGCATGCTCGCTTCATTATGCCCAGATATGCACGGCTCAATCCGTGCTGGCGCTACTCCTCCTCAAGGGCAGCGATGACCTCGTCGGTCATGTCCATGGTGCTGTAGACGTCCTGGACGTCGTCGAGCTCCTCAAGACGGTCGATGAGGCGCTGGACCTTCTTGGCGTCGGTACCAGAGACCTCGGTCGGGGTGGTCGGGACCATGGTGGTCTCGGAACCCTTGACCTGGACGCCCTGCTCCTCGAGCGCCTTGGAGACAGCCATGACGTCGTTCGCAGCAGTCCAGACGATCCACTCCTCGCCGGCATCCTCGTAGTCCTCGCCACCGGCCTCGGCGATAGCCATCATGAACTCATCCTCGTCACCGGCAGCACCGTTGGCGATCATGGTCTCCTTCTTGGCGTTCTCATCCAGGATCTCCTTGGCGACGACGATCTGGCCCTTGCGCTCAAACTGGAAGGCGACGGAGCCGGAGGTGCCCAGGTTGCCACCAGCGTGGGAGAAGGCGGAACGGACATCAGCGGCGGTACGGTTGCGGTTGTCGGTCAGGCAGTCGACGTAGACGGCGACACCGGCGGGACCGTAGCCCTCGTACACGATGTTCTCGTAGACGGCGGCGTCAGCACCCGAACCAAAAGCCTTGTCGATAGCGGACTTGATCTTGTCCTTAGGCATGGACTGAGCCTTGGCCTTGGCAACGGCAGCGGCGAGGCTGGCGTTGTTCTCGGGCAGCGGGTCACCGCCGAGACGGGCAGCAACAGTGATGTTGCGGCTGAGCTTGGAGAAGAGGGCGGAACGCTTGGCGTCCTGCGCGCCCTTACGATGCTTGGTTGTGGCCCACTTAGAGTGTCCGGACATACGTGTCTCCTATCGGTTTCGACCTAAAGCCCAGCGCAGATGCTCGGGCAATATAAACAAACGTCGTTATGATATACCTACTAGCCTGCGAGATAAACCCCAAAATGAAGGCGTCGTGATGATGTCCCCTTTGGTGCAAAGAAACCTGACCCCAATGCACCAAGTTAGGACCAGAGGAAGTCGCTGCGGGTGACGGTGGCGCCGATGGCGAAGGGCATGCAGGCGATGACCGGATACAGGTAGCGCATGTAGGTCGAGCCGTTGCACGGACCAATCAGGCACACGGCGAGCACGCCCAACAGCGGCACCCAGATCGCCAGCGCACGCCATGAATGACGACGCAGCAGGTAGACCACCACGGCAATCATGATCCACACATAGGTGGCCGAACTCATGGTGAGCGAAATAAACGGGATGCGCTGCACCGCCACACGGTACAGATTGATCAGGTGGTCACACCAGCGCACAACCTTGCTGTCAACCGGATGGAAGTCGAAGTACTTGAGGTTGTCGGGACGCGCCATGATCTCGGCACTACGCGCCGTGCTGTAGACCCAGGCATCGCGGGCACTCGGATAAAAGTAGCCGTAATAGTTATTGATGAGCGCCGAGATATAGCACTCGGGATCCTTTTTGAACATCTGCGCCCAGACCTCAAAATAGGCCTTGATGTCCTCCTGCGAGGCGTACTCGTTAAAGCGGTTCTTGACGGCATCGGACTTGTCAGGGTTGTAGCGGCGGCCCAGGTTCTCGTACTTGAGCACGCGATCGATCACGACGCGCTCCTCGTCGGTCACCAAACCGTCGCAGGGCGCCTCCACGATGGTGCCGTCCTCCTTTACCGTGGGGTTGACACCCGAGTTGAGGCCATCGTGCTTTTGAACGAAACGAGCCGTCTGCTGGAACGGAATCGAGAGAATTTCGCGCTTGGAGCCGGGCGTGATGTCGTGCGCCGGCATAAAGACCTTGGTGAAGTACATATTAGAGGCAAGGCAGAGCGCGAGCACCGCGAGGACGCCAACCCAGCGGAATCGCGGCGTGACGCATGAGACCGCGGTGCCCGTCTGCTTAGCCGCACGACGAGCGACATGTACATCCCATGCGCAAAACGCCGCCGCAATCACGCAGGCCGCCAACGGAAAGACCAGACCGCCATTGCGCAAAAACGTGGAACCCATGGCGCCCAGAGCGAGCAGTAGCCAGTCGTGGCGCGCAAAGAGCACGGGGGCTTTCTCGCCCGCTCGGTCGACATTGGCATCACGACGGGGCAAGCCACATGCCACGAGCTTGACGGTCTGTACCAGCAGCACCAAAAACGCGTCGGCAAAGAGCACGTCTTTGGTGAGCAGGGCCGCGTAGTTGGAGAACATGGGCATAAACGCAAAGAACAGCAAGATCACGCCGCGGACCGGCAGGCTCACGCCCAGTTTGCGCAGCGACGAAATGGAATAGGCCATGCAGGCAGCCGTGATGACAAATTGAGTGCAGGTATAGATGATGAGGCCCGCGTTAGCGCTGTTGAACAGCGAAAGCCCCAGCTGAACGCACGAGCCGATAATGGCCGTGTGCACTACGGGATGATGCCCGTTGAGCAGCACGCTGGGGTTGAGTAGGCGCAGGTAGTCGCTCGTGCCGTTGGGATAGTTGAACCACTGGCGAATCTGCGCGCCCGTATCTCCCATAAAAAGGCCAGGCAGCGAAGCGATGAGCGTGGGCGCCCAGGCGATCATAAGCACCAGGAAGGGCCCGGCAAAGGGATGGACCGAGAGCACGGCGTGAGCCACACGCCATATACGGCCAAAGTGCGCCTCGGAAAACGGGATGCGCCGAGAGCTCAGCCAATCTAGACACTCAAAAGCCAGATAGAAGGCCACGATCGCTAGGAGCATCCAGCCCGCGCCGCCAATCCAGGCGCAGATAACACGCGCCTTGTCGCCGAGCACGATCTCGGCCGAATCGGTGAGGTCGTAGCTGCGGCCAAACACCATGCAGATCGCAAAGAAGAGCGACGGCAGAACGACCGACGGGCGCCAGGCGTCGCCACGACCAAAGAATACGTAGCGAAACGGCAGCGTGAGCAGGCAGGCAAGCGCAAGCAGCATGACCGCGTCGGTGTGGCCGGCAAACGAGAGAAGCACCTCGTAGCACACGTAGAGCATGCCCGTCGCCTTGGGATCGATCGACAGCACCGCGTTGCTCGACACCGGGGCGGGATCGATGGAAAACGCCGTGGTCGCCAACAACGCGAGCAGAAATGCGATGAGCGTCTGCTTGGCGGGGTAGCGCTTAAACCAGACGATGCGGGCAGCGTCGCGCGCAGCCGTTGTGGAGAGATCGGAATCCTTCACAGTCCGAAAGCCTTTCTAGAAACCTGCCAAAAAGGGACAGGTTTATTTTGGCAGGTTTTATCTGGGGAAACGTTACGGTTCTGTCATCGTTGCCCAGCGAACCACCACAAAGGTGCCTGTCCCCTTTGTGGTGGTTTTGGTTAGGCGTCGAGGTAGACGCGCTGGGGCTGGTTGCGGCGACGGGCGAAGATGATGAGCGCCAGGCCGGCGATCACGAGCGGCAAACTCAGCAGCTGGCCCATGGTGATAACGCCACCCAGCAGATAGCCCAGCTGGGCATCGGGCACGCGCACGAACTCGACGAGGAAGCGGACGATGCCGTAACCCATCACAAACACGCCCATAAACGTGCCCTGGGGCAGCAGCGGCTTTTTGCGGCTGAGCACCTGCAGAATGCAAAAGAGCACGATGCCCTCAAGAAATGCCTCGTAGAGCTGGGAGGGATGACGCGGCATCTCGCCCGCAGTCCCGCCAAAGACCACGCCCCATGGCAGATCGGTCGGCTTGCCCCACAGCTCACCGTTGACAAAGTTGGCACAACGGCCCAGGCACAAGGCCAGCGGCGCGCCGATGACGGCAAGGTCGGCAATGGTCCAGGCGTCGAGCTTATACATGCGGCACACGATGATGCCGCCGATAATGCCGCCGACCAGGCCACCGTGGAAGCTCATGCCGCCCTCGTTGGTGGCAAAGATCTCGAGCGGATGCGCCCAGTAGTAGCCATCACCGTAAAAGATGACGTAGAACAGGCGCGCACCAATAATGAGGCCAAAGACCACGCCGACCACGACACTCGTCAGGTCGTCAATCGTGATGTTAAAGCCCCAGCGACGCTGCGTGCGGTACATGACGACCGCCGTGAGCAGAGCTCCGACCACATAGGCCAGACCATACCAGTAAATCGTGATGGGCCCCGCCGAGATCGCGACGGGGTCAAGCATATGGTAGAGGTCGTTGAGCATATCGATCCCCCTGCTCCCTACATACAAATGCGGCCGCGGGCCTTGCGCTCGCAGCCGCATATCTGGGCGTAACGTCTATGCGGAGCATGTCGTCCGCAGCTTTCGCAGCTTAGAACGGCGCGTACTCGTCGTACAGGTCGTCGGTCTCGCCGGAAGCATTGACCTGCTCGACACGGGTGACGCCGGGCACGTGCTCCTTCAGGATGCGCTCGATGCCCATAGACAGGGTCAGCGAGCTCATGGGGCAGCCGGCGCAGGCGCCCTGCAGCTCCAGCTTGACAACGCCCTCGTCGTCGACGCCCACATACTCCATATCGCCGCCATCGGCCTGCAGGTTGGGGCGAATCTCTTCAAGAACCTTCTTAAGCAGCTCTTCGTTAACAGCCACAGGGGCTCCTTTCTCACAATAACGCGGGCACGCCCGCGGACAGGGGCTATGTTACTACAGCCATGTACCCGCTCACGAGCCATCCATGCGTGCGGACACGACTTTCACGAGCAGTCAATTTGGGACGGGGCTCTTTTAGCTGCTTTTTGTTGCCAGCTGGCGTTGCCACGCGCTACTGCCGAGACTGCCCCTCGGTGCCGATATGAACATCGACGATAACCTGGCGGTAGCTGATGCCGCAGGAGTCGAGGATGCGGCGGCTGATGCGTCCGTCATCGGTGTCGGCGTACTTGTTGTCCAGGTAGACAACCTCGCCCACGCCTACCTGCGCCAAAATCTTGGCGCAGTCATGGCACGGGAACAGCGTGACGTAGACCGTGGAACCCTCGAGATCCTTGAGCGAGCCACGGTAGTTGAGCACGGCGTTTGCCTCGGCATGGACCACGTAGTTGTGCTTGTCCTGCAGCGGGTCGTCGCTCGTACCCCACGGAAAAAAGTCGTCGTTGAGCGCCGAGGGCGTACCGTTGTAGCCCACCGAAAGGATGCGGTGGTTGGTGCTGGCGATGCACGCACCCACCTGCGTGTTGGGATCCTTGCTGCGGCGCTGCGCGGCGATGGCCACGCTCATAAAGAACTCGTCCCAGCTAATGACGTCCAGGCGCTTGCCTGACGAAGTTTGATGAAGATCGTCCGACATGGCAGACACCTCCGAAATCGCAATAGTTTGACCTATTGTAGCAGGTGAAAGGTGGAGGCGTTTGTCCCACCGGCGCCCTCACTTTTACACGCGGCGGGGCTTTTGGTTGATGCGGTAGAGCTCGGCCAGTCCTCGCAGCGTCAGCGCGTCGTCTACCGTCAGGCTATGGCCGACCAACGCCGCGAGCGCCTCGGCATCATCGCCGGTGATGATGATGGGCACGCTGCCCTCGCCCGCCGCCTTGGTCGAGCGCATCTCGGCAAGCACCATATCGAGCATGCCGTCGATGCGGGCCACCTCGCCCAAGACCACGCCCGAGCGCATGGCCTCGCGCGTGTTGCGACCGATCACATGCGTGGGTGCCGAGGGCTCGACCTGCGGCAGGCGCGCCGCAGCCGCCGTAAGCGAGCGGGCGCCAAGTGCCAGACCCGGCGCGATGACGCCGCCGACAAAGGTTCCGTGCGTATCGATGACCTCGATATTGGTCGTAGTGCCCAGGTCGATCACGATGCACGGAGAGCCGTAAACGGCCCGGGCCGCCACGGCGTCGGCGATGCGGTCGGGGCCGATCTCGGCCGGGTCGTCGTAGTGGACGGGCATGCCGGTCTTGAGGCCCGGCCCCACCGTGAGCACGCGCCCCGTGCAGGTGCGGGAAAGTGCCGCCTTCCACGGACGCTCGAGCGCCGGCACCACGCAGCTCAGCACTGCAGCTGCGGGAACGAGCGCGCCGGGCATGCCCGCATCAGCCGCCAGCGCGGCCATGACTTGAGCGAGACGCATACGCGCTTCGTCGGCCGTAATGCTCGACGGCGTGGTGATCTCGCACGTCGCAAGCGGGCATTCCTGCGCCGCGGCCGAATCCTCGGCAAACAGGCCAAAGCGAATGAACGTGTTGCCCACGTCGACCGTCAATATATATGCGCACCCATTAAGCATCGTCGGCGCTCCTTTCGTCTGCCCAGCAGTATATCCCGTAGGCAAGGCAGTCAATTTGGGATGATTATTCTGGGACGGGGATTAAAAAATCATTAGGTACACAATGATTTTTTAATCCCCATTACAGTTTGAGTCGTCCGAAAGGGCGGCTCTTTTCCGTTGCACGGCTATACGATTGAGCCGTACCGGTGGTCGCTGGCCGACCGCCCCGGACGGCCGTCAGCCCCTGCCCCGTAGAGG